>NZ_JNFA01000031.1 GCF_000766865.1 Listeria booriae | reverse complement strand
ATTGGTGAAAAATTAGCATCTTCTTCCCCATCGATACTTAGAATAACTTCACGTTTTTTTCCAAACATTGTGATTGAGGTTTTTCCACTCCAATACATATCAAATTCGATTTCGCCAAATAAATCATCATTTATTTTTTTCGATTAAATCTACTCCTTTTTAGCAGCGCTCGAGGAAACACCCTAAAACTTATTTTTACGATTCATCATCAGAAAATCCTAGTGATTCATTTCATATAGTACAGGTCGTCTTCCATTATTTTTTCCAAAAACTCT
Source organism: Listeria booriae (assembly GCF_000766865.1). Taxonomy (GTDB): domain Bacteria; phylum Bacillota; class Bacilli; order Lactobacillales; family Listeriaceae; genus Listeria_A; species Listeria_A booriae. The sequence continues at coordinate 167,522 of NZ_JNFA01000031.1, read as the reverse complement.
TTAAGAGAATTGGCTATCAACGTATCAAACAAATAAATCGGACTTGTTTCCCCTTCTCCGAGGCCTATTAAAATTGTTGTACTCTCATCGCCTTCAAAAAAGACTAATTTATCTTCTTCTACCTCATCAAAAATTTCTATGTCTGGATAAAACTCATAATCGTCTATTCTCAACCTAAAATCTCTCACTGACTCTGGGTCCATTAATCTATTTATTTGATACTCTGAACCTTTGAAAAAACCATAGCCTATTTCTAAATAGAACTGTCTTAATTCATTTGGGAAAGTTAAGCCTAATTCCTTTTCTACTTGTTCAATATCTTGTAGATTCAATGGATAAAAACTGTTTTCAGGATTATTAGTCACAAATTTAAATTGCATTATTTTTTCACTCCTTTAAATAACTCTTTTGCAGGTGAACCAGTTCCATGAATACCCGCTTGATGCTCGTCTGGGAATTTTGCTGGATGCATATTCCACCACTCATGTTCGCCACCAAATGTATTTTCGATAAGATGATGCGCGTCGTATGGCTCTCCTGTTTTACGTATAACTCTACCAGATTTAGCAGATAATATTTCTTCAGAATATCGTGGCCATGTTTGATTAGTTTTCTGCTCCCACTCTACGATAAGTTTATTTTTTACTTGTTTGAAAGCCAATCTGTGTTTATTTGTTTCCGCTGGATTCAACTTTGTATACTCTTTTGTTCGCAATGCATCCTTTAGAGCATCTATTTGAATTTTAGCCAACTTACGGCTCGTTCTCTGTTCTACATCCTTAATATAACTTCTAACTAACCCAGAATTAATGGATTTTTTAATAACAATTGGTTCGCCATATTCTTTAATTTTCAGCTCAGACTCTACTTTGCTGATATTACTTTTTTTATATACCATGCCACGACCTTTGAAGGCAACCATGCCTGTCATGACTCCTGCAATAATAGAGAAGCTTTGCATTTTGGTTAATGGTTCTTCTGGATTCAGCAAATTGACACCTTTGGCAGCAGCAACCATATAATCGGTCATGAAGTCACCAGACTCTTCGTCTGCCATTTTAATTGTACCATCTTTTAACGCATCGTTATAGGCAATGGTGGCGTTCGCACTTTCTTCATCGGTTATGCCATTCTTACTCAGTATCCAATAGTTTCCTTCCAATGTTTTTGTATAGTCATCAAAGTTATATTGCTTCGGCTTTTTCTCTGCCACCAAACCATCTAGCCAGCCCATATGTAGCGCTTTTGTGTGGAAGGTATGACTGACAGTATTAAATGCTTTACTGCTTTGAATTTCTGCTAACCCTTGCTTTACTTGATACAGCTTCGTCAGCACATCCTCCATCACATTTTGGTGGCTCATATCAAAATCTAAATAACGTTCTATAATCTGCATTTCATGTTGTAATTGTCCCATTGCTGTTTGCATGCCTAACTGCATCCCGATTTGTTGTCCTAACGAAGAACCACCCGCCATTGATTTCATTTTTACTAACAAGTCTTCATAACGGTTTTGGCACTTTCTTATCTCGCCTTGTAGCGCTTGTAATTCATCGGAATCGATTCTCGCATTCATCGATGGGTCCACTTGATTATGAAAATCCGTGATATACTTTTTTAAAATTTCTTCGGCATCCGTCATACATGCTTTTGTTGTGTCCACAATGGGATAGTGAACCGTTTGGTAGTAGTCTTTCGCACTGTCTGCGATGTCACCTTTGATTTCATTATCTGCTACAATTTTTGCAACTGCTTTTCGATAGTTTGACAGAGCTTCCTTCAATTTTTGAGACTCGCTTAAAAATTGGTCGACAAAATAACGTACTTCGCTAATATCAATGCGTGGCATCTGCTTTCGCCTCTTTCACTCGTTCGACGTCGGCTTTTGCCTGTTTGTGTTCGGCTTGTAGTTGGTCATCTAAGTTATACAGGCGCTTTTGGGTCATGCGTTGTTCTTGATTTAAATCTAATGCGATCACGCCTAATTTGTTCTCCGAAAGGTTGCCTCGCCATGCACTCCCAATTCGTATGAGCAAATCTTCTTGTTGGCGTTTTAATTGCCTAAACTCGCGTTCTACTTCTTCTAACTCCCGTTGTTTCTCTATACTCTTTCTTACGGCATCTTCCTGCTGTTTCATCCCTTCTTTTCACTCCTAAAGTTATTTTATTTGTCTAAATGAAGCGCTTTACTCCACATGTCCGCCATCTTTTTCTCTGAGGCAACAAATGCCTGCTCGACATTTTTTAGATTTTGCACATCCTTATTAAAGGCTTCTGGCATCGCTTTAATCATATTTCCCGCGTCCATACTGCTTTGTACTAGTTGACGTGCAGAACTCGTCGAATAAGACATATTAGGCCGCAAATCAAACGATATGTTATTGGCACTACTGCCGATTTCTTTGGCATGTTCTGATAGACGCCCGCTTGGTAATTGAATTTTCTTTGACATGGCGTTGCTTCCTTTCTAGTTGGATTTTCTGTGTAATCATTGGATCATAATTTCGTATATCTCCTTGATTATACCATTTTAACCTATGTGTGATTCGCTGGCAAATGGTACTACGTCTATTGGCTTGGTTAATATTTGCTTTATGGTGAGATTGTGTAATCATGCTAAGTCATTTAAAACAGTTGCACTCGTGAAAAACCAATGTATATAGCCGAATCATTTTCAGATATTAGAACAACTGAAAATATAAATTTTGGATTACATGAATTATGTGTCATTATATCTGGCGTCACAGCACAGTGAATTGTTAAAATTATTTCAGTTTCTGCATCACTAAATCATGACCTAACAAGTTAACTGTATTTAGTTTGTAATGCCTCCTTTGAAAAATCACACCTTTTATATTATGATTAGAAGAACTGCGAAATTTAGGAGGCTGTTAAATGAAAAAAGATATTCATGTTGTTGGTGCTGTTATCGTTCAAAACGAAAAAATCCTGTGTGCACAAAGGTCTTCAAGCTCCTCTTTAGCTTTGCAATGGGAATTTCCAGGTGGAAAAATCGAAGCTAATGAGACCCCTCAAAATGCTTTGATACGAGAAATTCAAGAAGAAATGGATTGCGAAGTATCTATCGGTGAGCAAGTAGAACATACTGTTTATGAATACGACTTTGGTATCGTTCATCTTACGACATTCCTATGCCACCTAATCCACGGTGAACCAAAACTGTTAGAACATCATGCTATCCAATGGTTACTACCTTCTGAATTAGATTCCCTAACATGGGCTCCGGCTGATATTCCAGCTGTACAGAAGTTGCAACAAATGACCTTCTCACAAAAATAAAGAAGCTTGAATCATATCTTTTCAGAGTGTGTTTACTCATCAAAATATGATTCAAGCTTTTAGTATGTCAACTCACCATATAATTGTTGTGGTATCGTTTTATGAAAGCGCCAAGTTACATTCATAGGAGAGTCACCATGACTACTAACATAATCCACTTCTCCCAAATAGATAAACGGCTCTGTTACACCATCTTCCTTGGCCTTTTTTCTAACAAATAATTTCACTCGAATTCCTAGTTCTTGATGATTAATAAATTTTTCTCCGCGAGATGATGTATGGTTTGTATTATTTTGTGATTGCCAATGGAATTTGTTGTGGTCAATAAAGAAATCGTTATACTCTAAATGCTCCGCAATATCCTCTTTCTCCATATTAACAAACAGGTAAAAACAATTATTATAAAATTGCACACCTTCTCGATTCCATGTTGATAAATCGCCACCAAATCCCTCAAAAACTGCCACATCTTCCTTTCTATATTTTTTATAAAGATGTAACTTTTCATCATGAAGAAAAATTTCTTTACCAAATTCTTGCTCATAGCTGCGTATACCGTAGTCCAGATAACCGTTTAATAAACTCTTGAAAGCATCACCAGCTAATAATGCAGCTAGTTTTGGATCTAAATGAATAGTTCCTTCATCATCTTGAGAACTCTGATTTAACGCTTTATTGTTGGTTAATCTTGTAATTGCAAATCCGATCGAGGCCATTTCCTGCTCTGGCATTGTTATCGAAAATACATATTCAACATACTTTTGCACGCTCTCTAAATTCACTTTACCATCTTTTAAAAGCAGAACTAAGGCTATATAATCATAAAATTTACGAATTGGAATAAGGCTTGAAATACTATTAAATAGCTTTGTTAATTCTTTGTTTTCAAAAATCACTGTATCGATAGTATCAGCTAGTTCCGTTTTTTGTTTGATGGTATGAATATTTTTATACGTTGTTCCAGATAATAATTGTCTAATTTTTGGTGCGTTCTCAAATTTAACAAAATCAAGTATCTGTACTGTCCGATTACTTCCTGTACTTTGCTTTACTACTTTATCAAAATCCTGGAACATCGCCCTAATATTATCCGCCGTATTAAACTTTGTCGTATCTAATGTTCGCAATATCTCTTCTTTTACAATCGGTGACAAATCTATATGCAAATTAGCATTTAACTCCTTAAAGTTACTATGCACCATATACCGTATTTTATTTTTATCGATATATCCTTGTTCCCTATCACCCATTAAAGCTACTGGAATTAGATAACTCTTCCTGTGATTAGCAACAAAATCGAGTACCGTTACATATTCTTTGTTCGCTGATTTTCGTAATCCACGCCCAAGTTGTTGTGTAAAAACAATAGCCGATTCAGTAGGCCGTAAAAATAAAATCAGATTCAATTCAGGAATATCGATGCCTTCATTAAAAATATCCACAGTAAAAATAAACTGCAAATCATCATTTACATCGCGAAGTCGTTTTATCATCTCTACTCTTTTTTCACCCTTGTCTTCATCCGTGAGGCAGACACTTTTTATACCTTCTCGATTAAACTGTTCGCTCATAAATTTTGCATGCTCTTTGTTGACGCAAAAACCTAAACCGTGTAGCGTATCGCCACTATATTGATATTTCTTCATATTTTTTAAAATCAGGTCTACCCGTCTATTCGTGTTTAGTTGTATAACTAATTCGCGCTCGCTATTAAAAGCCATGTTTAGTTCTGACAGCGTATGATCTGAAATACCAAAGTAATGGAAAGGTGCTAATAACTCTCTTTCTAGCGCTTCTTCTAAACGTATGTTAGAGACCACGTTATTCTCTGCTATTTCATATATGTTCACTTTATCAGTTCGTTCAGGCGTCGCAGTTAATCCTAATAGAAATCTAGGCTGAAAATGAGCAATCAATCCTTCGTACTGCGGGGCCGCTGCGCGATGAAACTCATCAATGATAATAAAATCAAAGTGATCCATTGGAATATCTTCTAAATCTTTAGCAAGTGTTTGCATCGATGCAAATGTAAACTTAGCCAATTCTTTTTTTCCTGATTTATAATAAGAAAATGAATTGAGATTATCATCAAACACATTGCGGAATGTCCTATGAGCACTTTCTAAAAGTTCTATTCGGTGAGCGATAAAAAGCACGGAACTCGCGCCAATATCTTTAGCAGCAAACGCAGCCAGATAAGTTTTTCCGGTTCCTGTTGCCGCAATCGCAAGTGCTCTAGTGTGACCATTTCTCATCGATTCTTGTATATTGATTAATGCCTCATCTTGCATTGAATTCGGTTTTAACTCTGTTGAATCCAGTGTTTGAGAATTAGTGAAGCTCGCTTTAAATGTTGACTTCCCATCTTTGATTCGGCAATACTCCTTGTAATCACTCACATAAGTTTCGTCTAAGTAAGCAATATTATCATGATTCCAAAGGTGCTCAAATCTCGATTGCCCCGTTTTCACAACACTGTCCGAATCTTTCTCGTATGTGCGCAAATTCCACTCTTCTCCGTTTTTCAGTGCTGCTTTTGAAATGTTAGAAGAACCTAAAATGATTGAATCGGCTCCATTATTTCGGTAAAACATATATGATTTAGCATGAAAGCTGTCTAGACTACTTTGAGGCTGATAAATTCTTGTCTCAATATTAGGGTACTGCAAAAGTGTCTCCATGGCACTCGGCTCTGTAATATTTAAGTATGTAGTTGTTATAACCCTACCTTTAATTCCTGCTTGTTGTAACTGATCTAACGTACTCACAAGCAAACTTAATCCAGAAGTTCGTATGAAACTAACAACGATATCAAAACTAGAACAGGTTGACAATTCTTTTTTCAAAACGTCTAAAAGCTGTTCCGCCTCATTATAAATTAATTTAGTTTCCTCAAAGCCTGTCTTATTTAATGCTGTATCATCCCAATACTCGCCCATTTTTTCTTCTGGAAATTCCAAACTTAGTTGCTGCGGCTGCTTGTCAACAACGTATTCAGCAACAGGTTCACGAACTTCATCCGCATTCTCACTATTTTTCTCTGAATAATATTCGTCCATCTCTATCTCAATCCACCTTGTTAGTAAATTTCTACTATTCTTATTATAGCTTATTTGGCTATTTTTTACCTCTAACTATGTCATTTTGTCATTTTTATTCTGTTCTGAGAATAGTATGATATGATTAAAATAAAAAAGGAGGCTCCAAATGCCAACAACACTCCACGTCGTCGCAGCTATTATTCAAAACGAAAATAAAATACTCTGTGTCCAACGCCTCGATTCGGCGATTAATGGCTCAGATTGGGAATTTCCTGGTGGTAAAATAGAGCCTGGCGAAACACCCGAAAATGCGCTTATTCGAGAGGTTCAGGAGGAAATTGGCTGTCTCATTTATGTGAGGAAAGAATTTAGCCAAACCACCTATGCGTACGATTTTGCCAATGTCCACCTCACTTGTTTTCTTTGTGATTTAGTTCATGGTACACCTGCGCTACATGTTCATCAAGCAATGAAATGGCTGCCACTTGGTGAATTGTCCGACCTAACTTGGTCACCAGCGAACCTCCCAGCCGTTCACAAACTTCAGAAAAAAGATGCCTAATCGCGCTGACTAGGCATCTTTTTGTTATCTCCTTGCTTTGCTCACCTTCAACTTCTTCCCTTTCACCGTCGTCTCCTGCATCGCCTTCAACACAAGCGTGCCTTTTCCATTCAAAATCTCCACAAATGACACATTATCCTCAATTGTAATAATCCCAATATCATCTGCGCTCACGCCATCTAATTTCGCAATTGTCCCTACGAAATCCACAGCGCGTAACTTCTTCTTTTTCCCGCCGTTAAAATACAATTTCATAATATCTTTACTAAGCGCCGCGCTCTTATCCTTCTTCACGACTGGCGCCTCATCCATTTTCTCATCAAACGCAGGTTTTCGTGCGGCAACAATCGCCTCACTCGGCAGATCAACTTGCGGGATTTCAAATCCAATATATGCCTCGATTTCGGCTATAAAACGGTCTTCATTCGGCGTCACAAACGTAATCGCCTTTCCACTGCGACCAGCTCTTCCTGTCCGCCCAGTCCGGTGCACATAGCTCTCTTTTTCTAGCGGCACATCGTAATTTACCACCAGCGAAATATTTTCAATATCAATCCCGCGCGCCGCCACATCTGTTGCTACTAAGAAGCGGAATTGTCCGCGTTTAAAATCATTCATCACGCCAAAACGATCTTCTTGTGTCAAGCCACCGTGGATTTTCTCAGCTGGATAGCCCATTCTGCGCAATTGTGTATACGCATCGTCCACGCGTTCTTGTGTTCTGCAAAAAATAATCGCACTATCAGGATTTTGCACAATCAATGTATTGCGTAACGCCAACATTTTTGCATCTTCTTTGACAATTACTTTTTCGTGCGAAATGTCCGCCGTAGTCAGGCCAGTTGCCGTGATTTCAACGTGTTGCGGTGTTTTCATATATTTTTCACTAAGCACGGCAATGTCTGTCGGTAATGTCGCTGAGAACAACATCGTCACGCGGTTTTTCGGTAAGGCTTGAATAATCGCCTCCACTTGTTCGATAAAGCCCATGTTCAGCATTTCATCCGCCTCATCAATGACCAAATACCGCACTTTTTCAAGGCTTAGCGTTCCTTTTTCGATATGATCGAGCGTCCGCCCAGGCGTGCCAACAACCACGTGGCTCTTCTGCTTCAGCTCCAACTTCTGTTTCGCAAAAGGAGACTTCCCGAAAATCGCCGTAGCCTTAATCCGCTTAAAACGCCCAATATTCGTAAAATCAGCCTTCACCTGCGCCGCCAATTCCCGCGTCGGCTCCAAAACCAAAGCTTGCGGCTTATTCTCGCCCCACTCCACAAGCTCACAAATCGGAATCGCAAACGACGCAGTCTTCCCGCTACCCGTCTGCGCCTTCACAACCACATCCCGCTCCTGCAAAACCAGCGGCACAACCTCCCGCTGCACCTCCGTCGCCTCCTTATACCCCAACCCAGCCAACGCCTTCTCAATATCCGAACTAATATTACCAAATTTCATAACTCAACCTCATAACTATTGTTTTATTTTAAGTATAACACGAAAAGCTGAGAGAGCCCGTTCAGCTCCGAAAAAGTTTGGAGCAGGCGCAATAAAAATCCTCCCTTGATTTTTATGGAGGCTGTGAAAACTTCGAGGAGCTGGCTCTCGAAGCTAGACAAAAACGAAAAGCTGAGAGAGCCCGTCTAGCTCCGAAAAAGTTTGGAGCAGGCGCAATAAAAATCCTCTCTTGATTTTTATGGAGGCTGTGAAAACTTCGAGGAGCTGGCTCTTGAAGCTAGACAAAAACGAAAAGCTGAGAGAGCCCGTCTAGCTCCGAAAAAGTTTGGAGCAGGCGCAATAAAAATCCTCTCTTGATTTTTATGGAGGCTGTGAAAACTTCGAGGAGCTGGCTCTCGAAGCTAGACACCACGCGCGACGCCAAACTCGCCATGCCCAAACATCGCCCACCGCCATAACCCACAAAGGAAGGCAGTCTCATTTCATTCGACTGCATATTGAGGTTCTAACTCAGCACACTACGCTTCATAAGAACCACAACAAAAGAGCCCGCTTAGCTCCGAAAAAGTTTGGAGCAGGCGTAGTAAAAATCCTCCCTTGATTTTTATGGAGGCTGTGAAAACTTCGAGGAGCTGGCTCTTGAAGCTAGCCACCACGCGCGACGCCAAACCCGCCATGCCCAAACATCGCCCACCGCCATAACCCACAAAGGAAGGCAGTCTCATTTCATTCGACTGCATATTGAGGTTCTAACTCAGCACACTACGCTTCATAAGAACCACAACAAAAGAGCCCGCTTAGCTCCGAAAAAGTTTGGAGCAGGCGTAGTAAAAATCCTCCCTTGATTTTTATGGAGGCTGTGAAAACTTCGAGGAGCTGGCTCTTGAAGCTAGCCACCACGCGCGACGCCAAACCCGCCATGCCCAAACATCGCCCACCGCCATAACCCACAAAGGAAGGCAGTCTCATTTCATTCGACTGCATATTGAGGTTCTAACTCAGCAAACTACGCTTCATAAGAACCACAACAAAAGAGCCCGTTCAACCTCTCAAAGCTAGATGCCACAATCGACCAGCCCAAACATCACCCACCACCATCACTCCCATATAGTCATCCCACCCATTTTATATTATAATATCTATAGCAAACACATCTGCATCAGAAAGGAATAAACCCCATGAAAAAGTCCAAACTCATTATCGCAAGCAGCATCATCCTAATTTTCGCAATTGGCATTCTTTTCACCGTCCACACTATGGAAAAACAAACACAATCACAACCCCCATCCCAGAAAAATCCGACAACCGCTGACGTCAAACAAATCTCAGCCCAAACGCAAAAAACACTACAAGCCATCGCAAATTCCGGCGGAGATACCAAATCACAAAAGCAATTAACCCAACTTCTAAGCGCTACAAAACAATTCAAACACACCAAAAATAAAAACAGCGACTACATCCAACAAGTCACCGCCTGCCTTCAAACGCTCCAAGACTACAAATCAGGCAAAGCCGACAAGAAAGCGCTCGGCAAAGTGTACCCTGCATTCATCGCGACCGAAAAGCAATTACCCGACATCACGAAAACCACGCAATATCAATGGTTCTACGCGGCAGCTGCCAATTATGAACAAGGCTTAAAACAAAAAGGCGTCATCACCCTCACGATGGTTGGCGATAATTCTTTTGGCACCTATCCTGAAACACCCGAACATCTTAAATTTGACAATGTTTTCAAGAAGAACAACGGCACGGACACCTACGTCTATCAAAACTGCCTGCCGTGGTTCAAATCTGATGACTACACTGTTATCAATGCCGAAAGTGCTTTTACAACAGCGACAAAAGCCGAGGTGAAAATGTGGCGGATTAAGAGTGATCCAGCGCATGTGGCCTTCCTACCGGCAAGTGGCGTCGAAGCCGCAAATCTCGCGAATAATCACACGATGGACTACTTCCAAGTTGGCTATGACGATACGTTGAAAGCTTTTAAAGATAATGATATTCCTGTTTTCAATAAAGATATGCCGCTCATCACTAAAATCGGTGGTATCAAAACCGTTTTCCTAGGCTACGATTGCCGTTCGAGCCAGCAGTCACCAAGCTATCTCGCCCAAATCGAAGCCGATGTCAAAAAGTATAAAAAAGATGATACGCTAGTCATTGTAAATATGCACTGGGGCGTCGAATACCATGAAACACCAGTGGATTACCAAACCCAGTTCGGTCATGCAATCATTGATGCAGGCGCTGATATCATTATGGGTTCCCATCCGCATCGCCTAGAAAGCGTTGAAAAATACAATGGTAAATACATCGTTTACAGCATGGGAGACTTCGCGTTCGGTGCTGATCCGACATTGCTTTCACGCATGACATCGATGTTCCGTTTACGTTTTACCGAAGAAAATAATCAAATCACATTGAAAAGCATCTCCATCGTGCCAACTTACGAGAATTCTGATGGTAGTCTGAACGAAAATAACTACCAGCCACTCCCAGTTTTCGGTGCCGATGCTAAAAAAATTGTCAATGAGTTAACCCGCATTAGTAAACCAATTAATGGCGGCGTCACAACGTATGACTATTTTGATCCATTTTAATTAAGAAAGAAGGAACCCGAATTTGAAAGAACTATTTCAACTACTTAAAGAAGGTAACAAATCCGCACTCACCGCGGCAATCGTGAACGTTCTCGTTTCCGTCATTAAAGGCGCGACCTACATTTTTACCGGAAATGTCGCGATGTTTGCTGAAACGCTACACAGTCTCGGTGATGCAGCCAACCAATTTTTCGTTTTCGTTGGTTCGGCACTTAGTAAAAAACGCCCGACAAAGCGCTTTCCGAATGGTTTTGGCCGTGTTGTTAATCTCGTACTTCTCGGCGCTGTTCTGGTCGTTGGTATCATGGCTTTTGAGACGATCAAGGAAGGTATTTCACACATTTTCCATCCGACGGAATCTACTGGTTTTGTGATTAACTTAGTGGTGCTTGCGGTCTGTACGATTCTGGAAAGCTTCGTTCTTGTCAAAGCAATGCGCGAAATCACACACGATGTTGGCCTTGAATCGCATGGTTTGAACCTTTTCAAAGATAGTATCGCGAATTTTGGAAAAGCAAAAGCGGCAACTCGCCTCGTTTTCCTCGAAGATTCGGTGGCTACAGGTGGCGGATTGTTAGCGATGATTGCAATTATTATTTCGCATTACACGCCATATCACCAAGCAGAAGGTATTGCCTCGGCGCTTATCGGGATTATGATGTTTATCGTCGTCGGAAAAGTATTTCTTGATAATGCGGCCGGCGCGATTGGCGAATCTGATGAAGGTATGCAAGTTCAGATTGGTCAGCTTGTTATGAGTGATCCTGATGTGCAAGATATTCAAGTCATTAAAGTTTTAAAAGAAGGCGACTTTTACCATGTCGATGTGGAGGTCGAGCTTAATCCAGCGCTCACACTTGCCGAAGTCGATGATATTAAAGATCGTCTCGAAGAAAGTATCCTCCAAGTCCCTCATGTCGTCGATGTTCTCGTTTCCTTTGACGAAGATGACGCGATTCGTAATTGGCAATATGGCGATGGTCGTTAGAATACGAATGCGGTTTCAAATCTCCCCTGATTTGGCCGTATTTTTTTATTTCCAGATATCTTAAAAATTTTTTCTTCATTTTGCAAAGTTTTTGATTGACTCTTCCTTCCATTTGCCATATAATCAAATAGTTAATTAAGTTAACTAATTACTTAAAGCAAAAGGAGACTAAACACATGACACAAACGACTCATGCGGAAAAGCCGGTGGATATCCACGGTAAGCCGTACAATCGAATGCTATTAATGACAGTGATGCTTGTGGGGGCATTCGTCGCTATCTTAAACCAAACCATTTTATCAACAGCTTTGCCTCACATCATGAAAGATCTAGATATTACAGCATCTACAGGACAATGGTTAACGACCGCGTTCCTACTTATGAACGGGATTATGATTCCGATCACCGCCATGCTTATTGGCAAAATCAACTCTAAAACATTATTCTTAACCGCAATGATTGTCTTCACAATCGGTACTGCTATTTCAGCTTTTTCTGATAGCTTTACTTGGTTACTTATTGGGCGTATTGTCCAAGCCGCTGGGGCCGGAATTTTGATGCCTCTTATGCAAACCATTTTCTTACTTATCTTCCCGCCAGATCGACGTGGTGCGGCAATGGGTATGGTCGGGTTAGTTATCGCTTTTGCGCCAGCTATTGGGCCAACTTTATCAGGATGGATTGTTGATAGCTATGATTGGCACATGCTTTTCATCATTTTGCTTCCAATCGCCGTTATTGATATTATCTTCGCCCTTTTCGCAATGAGAAAAGTAGTCGAACTGACGAATCCGAAAATCGATATTCTTTCTATCGCGCTTTCGACAATCGGCTTTGGTGCCTTGCTTTACGGCTTTAGTAGTGCGGGTACAGACGGTTGGACAGACGGCCTTGTGCTTACGATGTTCGCAGTCGGCGTTGTTGGCTTAATCCTATTCATTTGGCGCCAACTTAAAATGGAAAAACCAATGCTCGAACTTCGCGTTTTCAAATCACCAGTTTTCACGCTTTCCACTATTATTAGTGCAATCGTGATGATGTCAATGATTGGTGCAGAAATCGTGTTACCACTTTACATTCAAAATATTCTCGGCGATTCGGCGCTACATTCTGGTCTGTTACTACTGCCAGGTGCCATCGTGATGGGTGTTATGAGCCCGATTACCGGTATTATTTTTGATAGAATTGGTCCGAAATTACTTGCGATTGTAGGTATGACTTTACTTGTGGCCGGTACAATTCCGTTCATGTTCTTAACGAAGGACACGTCGACTATGTACATTATCGTCTTCTACGCTGTGCGTTTCTTCGGTATTTCAATGGTTATGATGCCGATGTCAACAGCTGGTATGAACTCGTTGCCACTGAACATGATGAGTCACGGTACTGCGGTCAACAACACGATTCGCCAAGTTGCCGGTTCAATCGGTACAGCGATCCTAATTACAGTCCTAAGTAACGTAACGAAAAACAACATGCCTGGAAAAGCTTTGGCGATGACTGATCCACAAGCATTCCAAAGCCAAGCATTAACAGCAAACCTTGACGGTATGAAAGCAGCGTTCATCGTTGCCGTAGCCTTCGCGGTTGTCGGCTTGATTCTAAGCCTATTCGTGAAAGATATTCGTCCTAAAGGGAAGAAAACAGTAGCTAAATAAGATTCGAGCAACACATCCGGTGAAAAACTTGCGATGTGTTGCTTTTTTATTTGACGTTTTATGCTAAGATAGTAAAAAAGGTTTTTCTACTATGGAAAAGAGGAATTTGGATGGAGTTTGTTTTGATTTTGTTGCCGATTTTCGGTATTTTTGCGATTGGATTTATTGGGCAGAAAACGTTGAAGTTCGATATTCCGAATTTATCGAAGTTGACGCTTTACTTGATGTCACCGTTTTTGGCGTTTAACACGTTTTATACGAATGCGTTGACGATGGACTATTTATACTTATTTATTTTTGTAGTCGGGCTTTGTTTGTCGATTATTGCGATTGTTTATGTGATTGCGAAAGTGATGAATTATGATATTCAAGATGCGTGCGCGATGATTCTAGCTTCTGCTTTTATGAATAATGGGAATTATGGGACACCTGTTGTTTTGCTGATTTTTGGTGCGGCAGGGCTTGATATTGCGGTTATTTTGATGGTGTTGCAACAGCTTGCGATGAGTACCATTGGGGTCTTTTTTGCGGCTAGGGGAAGTGCACAGAATGCGAGTATGAAAATCGTATGGCAACGCGTTGTGCGAATGCCTGTTGCTTACGGGGCGTTGCTTGGGATTTTGCTACAACTTGTACATATGCCGATTCCAGCTGGCGTGATGACCTGTGTGAAACTCGTTGGAGATGCGGCGATTCCGACGATTATGATCGTGCTTGGGATGCAGCTCGCGGTGATTTCGTTTCGCCGCATTGATATTCCGAAAGTGTCGATGTCCCTTATTTTACGACTTGCGATTTCACCTCTTATCGCGGTTTTGTTTACGCTGATTCTTCCTGTCGATACAATGACAAAACAAATTATGATTTTGCTTGCGGCCATGCCAACTGCTGCGAATACAACACTTCTGGCGGTTCAATTCAATACGAAACCCGACCTTGTTTCCAGCACAACATTTATTAGCACCGTCCTGAGCATTATTACGCTACCTATTGTCTTATTATTTATTTTTTGATTAGAAATTAATGACAAGATGCTAACTTTGTGGTATAGTTTACAAAGTTAATATTTTTTGTTTGGTTAATCACAATGTTTTTTTACACCACGATAACGCCGGGCCTACAATAGGCATGGCGTTACTTTGTGTTTCCAAGCGTTGTCCCTGTGCCATTGTAAATAAAGAGTTAGGAGCGTGTCCGTTTGAAAAATTTGATCGTCGCATCGGAGTATCGCAAACTAAGATTACTACACACTTTATTTAAAACTGACCAAAACTATCAAAAGAAAGAACTTGCAAATCTACTTCATTGCTCTACAAGAACGCTAGAAACTGATATTATTTCTCTCCAAGAACTGTTTGATAAGAACGTCGCCCACGTTTATGAGGATGATACTAAAAATATCCGCCTTGATGTTGGTGAACATGTAAATTTTGCTTATCTTTACGCGCTTGTCGTGAGTAATTCGTATCTTTATTCGCTAGCAAAAGATGCTTTTGAGGAGAAAGCCATACATTTAGCAGATTGGGCAAAAGAACATTTTGTTAGCCTCCCTACAATTTATCGTCGTGTTCGCAAAATCGATACCTATCTGGCCGAAAGTAATCTTGTTTTAGAAACTAGCCCTTTAACCATTAAAGGACCTGAAATCAATCTTCGCTTTTTCTACTACCAAATCTACAGTAAATCTTACCCCTACACGGAATGGCCATTTCCAGATATACCTTATGAAATTATTGATACTTTTATTTCGCAAGCGGAGGCTTTTTATCATATTCATTTTTCGTTATCATCAAGAATTAAATATGCGATTTCTATTGCTGTTTCATTGACTCGAGCTAAGCAAGGGCATGACTTCTCGCTTCCAGCTAAAGATATCGCTATTTGGACAGAAATTCTTCATTCTCAGCCAGAAGGACGCACGATAGATTACACGCTTTTAGAAAATATTTTTGGTAATACGTTAAGTTCTTGTGAGCGTTATTTTATTGCTATTACTATGTTTTGGAGTCATTTCACACATACGAGTGGGCTATTTTTGAGCATCCGCGCTAAAACTAATCCTGAAGCTTTTTTACCAAAGTACAAGCTTGCCCAGGAGTTGGTAGAACTTTTAAATGATTTTCATATTGACGATACGGATCTTGCTGTTCGTGAGACTGTCGATTTCCTCGCTCGCTTTTCATTCATTGATAAAGCTAATATTTTACCCGAACTTCCCCCTCAAAAAATGTCAGCAGAAGAAGTCACACTACGTGACCAGATTCGTAAAACGTTAAGTAAATATGCAAACCATCCTGATTATCGATTTATTCGTCCAAACCTTCCTTTGATTGTGAATCGGCTTGTTGAAATTTATAGTATCTTTATTAAACAAAAAGCGGATTTCGATGCGCTTCATGTGAAAGTCATTTCTGAAAACGGGTATTTGTGGGAAGAATATTTGCGTGGCGAAATTCGTAGAAAATATTCGGAAGACCAGCTCGTTATTTGTGAGGAGAAGGAAGTGCATGCTCCAAAGTCACATATTGATTTGATTATTAGTGACTTTCCGTTTTATGAGCAGCCAGATATTGAGGCAGATGGCTTACTTTGGAATATTCCGCCTTCATCGACCGATTTTGCTCAGCTGGACATGATTTTAGAACGCCGAGCATAAGAAAAAGCGAGTACAAATCACCAACTGGATTTGTGCTCGCTTTTTCTTATGGTATTAACAATATTTTGCCGGTACTTTTTCTGCTTTCTAATAAATCGTGTGCTTCTTTCCCTTTAGATAATGGGAATTTGCGTGGTTGGTTTACGGTGATTTTGCCTGCGATAATCATGTCGAATAAAGCTTTAGAGCGTTTGATGCGTTCTTCTTTGCTTGTTAGGAAGCTCCATAAATCGCCGCCTGTCAACGTTTTGGAAGTGTCCATTAGCATGCGTGGGTCTACCGACACTGGATCTCCACCTGACATGCCGTAAAACACGACAGCGCCCTTATCACGAACAGCTTGAAAACTTTCCATCAATGTGGAGCCGACCGAGTCATAAGCCACATCGATTTTTCCAGCTAGTTTTTCAGCCCAATTGTCACTGTATAGCAAAACTTCTTCCGCGCCGAGTTTCCGCGCTACTTCAGCTTTCTCTTCTGTAGATGTGAGGCCGATGACAGTGCCGCCAAGTGACGTAATAATTTGCGTCAACATTTGACCGACGCCACCAGCAACGGCGTGAACTAGCGCCACATCGCCATAACGAATCGCGTAACTATCTTTCGCCAAATAGCTCGCCGTCAGTCCTTGTAATAGCACCGAAGCCGCAATCTCGTCGTGAATGCCGTCTGGAATCGGAATCGCCTTGTTCACAGGAACTGCCACAAGTTCAGCATTCGCAAGCGGAACGTCCACAAACGCCACACGCTCACCGAGTACAAAATCCGTCACGCCTTCGCCAAGCCCAACAACGACTCCCGCACCTTCATACCCAAGTACATACGGCGCGTCCCCCACTAAATGATAGTTCCCTTTCCGTCGATAAATATCCGCAAAATTAAGTCCAATTGCCGTCGTACTAAGCAAAATTTCTCCTGGTCCTGCAACAGCATCCGCAATTTCTGCATACTGCAACACATCTGAACTGCCAAACTCATTAAAAACCAATGCCTTCATCTTCTCGACCCCTCATCTATGTAGAAAAAGTCCGCAATCAGATGCGAACCCTTCCCATATTTCACTCTCACTCAGCGGCTGCTTGTTTTGCTTCCGCTTCTGCTTTTTCACGCATTCTTTCACGAACGCCCTTCTTCTTGATTTGTTTACTACGTAATTGACCACATGCTGCGTCGATGTCTGTTCCATGCTCGCGACGTACCACGCAGTTAATGCCTTTGCGTTTCAATGTTTCGTAGAACGCGTCAATGACTGCCGTGTCGCTACGTTGGTATTGGTCATGCTCATCTACTGGATTATACGGAATCAAGTTCACCCATGCAAGGTGGCGTTTCTCACCGATTAAAGCCGCCAGCTCCAACGCTTCTTGTTTGTGATCGTTGACGTCTTTTAGCATGATGTACTCGTATGTGATACGGCGATTCGTTTTCTCCAAGTAATATTCGACCGCTTCCATCAATTTCTCAAGTGGATATGTCTTATTAATGCGCATGATACGCGTACGTAAATCGTTGTTCGGCGCATGTAACGATACCGCCAAATTGACGCGAATATCTTCATTTGCAAAATCAATAATGCGCGGTGCAAGACCACTTGTTGAAACCGTGATATGGCGTGCACCAATGCCTAGACCTTTCTGATCGTTCACCACATGAAGGAAATCAATCACATTATCATAGTTGTCAAACGGCTCGCCGATTCCCATCACCACGATATGACTTACACGATCGCCATTTCCTTTCGAATCCAAATGATGTTGCACGTTCATAATTTGCTCGACAATTTCGCCAGCATTCAAATCACGTTGCTTCTTCAAAAGCCCACTCGCACAAAAAGTACAGCCGATGTTGCAGCCGACCTGTGTCGTTACACAAACACTAAGCCCGTAAGAATGCGTCATCATAACTGTCTCAATTAAGTTGCCATCCGAAAGTTGGAATAAATATTTCGTCGTTCCATCTTTCGATTCTTGTTTAATTTGTTCATTCAATGTGTGCATCGTGAAATGTTCATCCAGCATATCCACACATGCTTTGTTTAAATTCGTCATTTGCGAAAATTCAGTGACACGCTTCACGTAGAGCCAGTCCCACACTTGCGTTGCGCGGAATTTCTTCTCGCCCTTCTCTTCAAACCAATCGCCAAGCTGCGCCAACGTCAACCCGTAAATCGAGCTTTTGTCCATTCTTCAAAAACCTCTTTTCAAAATTTCATTACGTCTTATCCAAATTATAGCTGTTTTCGCGTGTATTCGCAAGGTTTGGTTTAGTATCACAATGCATTAAAAAACGACCATAAATGATCGTTTAATAAATAAAACTAGCGACAATCGCGTCTACCGTCGTATTTTCATGTAAATCACTATGTTGCGCATTACTTCCTGTCACAATTTTTTCACTATATGATGCCACTTGATTTGCAAAAATAAGTCGTGAGGACAAGGCGCTCTGAACGGGAACGACACCGTCTGAAACCTGATTATCATCCAAGTCTCCCGCAATCGAAAGGACTTGCAATTTGGAATCTAAATTTCCGTTGTTGGCAATGTAATCTTGCAGTGCTTCCGTCCGATTCGCCACATCAATAAAATCAGCCGTCGCCGCGTTATCTTCCTCATCCAAATCATTAAACGGCGTCCCAATCACGACTAATTTCTCCATCACTGGCGCTGCGTCATCCGCTAATTTTTCCGCATAGGTTGTGAGTGCCAAACCACCGTTGGAGTGACCAATCGCATCGAATTGCGTCACGTTGTATTTGTTCTGAATGTCCTTAATCACCGCATCAACCCATTTTGCCTCTTGAGCTATCGGCGCATCATTGTTTTCAAACACGACTTGGATAAATGGATTCTTGGATTTATCGCTCAGCGTCCCGTCGTACACTAGCGTGCCATCTTTTTTGACAGTAATGATAACTTTGTCAGAAGATTGGCCGTATGTAGCAATAATTCGTGAAATCATGCCGTTAAATGAATTTGCCGTGCCGTGCGTCCCATGCACTAATAAAATCGGCGTTGTTTTAGATAGATCAGCATCTTTGACCTTCGCCGAATATGCCTTGATAGATCCAAAAACCGCAACCGCTAAAAATAAACATCCTCCAAATAAAGCAATTCTCCGCCACATAATCATAACCTCTTTCCCCGAACTGATATCTTATAGACTTACTTTACCCCTAAAAAATGAACAAACTATTACCAAAATATTAGAGTTTTAAGAAGTTTTGTGACATGGGAAATCAGATTACTTTTTTATACTTACCTTCCTTAAGAATTCATCTCTAAATCTATTTAATTCTATATTGGGTGAGATGTACATTTGGCTTTACTCAAATCGAGCGAAAGCGTTTGTATTCCAAGAGTTTGGTGGAAGCCGGAAGCGGAGCATACTTGTGTATGTGAGAACCGGAAGTCCGCCAAACTCTTGGAATGCGAACGCTTGCCGCCGATTTATCACATACATCCACAAATTCAAACATTACTTTGACACATAGAGTAATCCATGTTATTATTACTCTATCAGATAGAACACTGTGCGCGCAGTTACATTTTGAATATTTTGGAGGTTTTGAAAATGATAACTATAAAAAAACATATCGACCAACTTTTTAATGATATTCCGGTCACCGAAGAAAGTTTACTTATGAAAGAAGAAATTTTGCAGAGCTTGGAAGATAAGGTCGATGTACTGATGGCACAAGGGAAATCCGAAGAAGATGCTATCAATAAGGCTATTGTCGAGCTTGGTGACTTAACGGATTTGCGTGAGGAATTGTCCGAATATCGGGTGAAAATACCGAAATCTTATCTTGCTTGGACGCATTTCCAATTTTCTTTAATCGGCGCAGCGCTCATCATTGGCCTGCTACTTTTTATCAATGTTTACTACACGCCTAACGTGCTTTGGGTCATCTTCCCTGCTTTTGGTGTCGTTTGGTGGCCGCTTGCTATGTACTTTAGATGCCTTCGCTTGCAAGGGAGGGCTATGAATTGAGAGGTTTAGTCAGTTTTTCAATCGTCGGGAGCGCCATCTGCATGTTTTTCTTAGTGGCACTCAATTTCTTTTTAACGCCAACGCTTGATTGGAGCATTTATCCTTGTATTGCCTTGTTATTATGGCCGTTATCCATGTATTTCGTATATCGCCAAAATTTGAAACAGTTTGCATGGTTTACAAGTCTTGTTTTTCTTATTTTGCTCACGGTTATTAATTTGCGGGAAACGCCTGATGTGCTCTGGGTGCTTTATGCGGCGTATCCGCTTGTGTTCTGGCCTGTCTTCACAATGCTTGGAAAAAGAGCGTATACGATGACGGTTGCTATTATTGGTGCTGTTGTGACAAGTCTTTATTATGCCTTGCTAAATATTGCTTTTTCACCGGATGCGCCTTGGGTTATCGCGATTATTTTTGCGGTTGGTTGGTGGCCTTTGTCGCTGTACCATGCGCGTAAAGGAAGCTTTTTTGCCTACTCCGTTCAGGCTAGCATTTGGGTTAGTGCTTTTATGATTGGCATGAACTGGGCGTTTTCACCGAGTGTGATTTGGGCGATTTATCCGATTTTCGCGGTGGTTTGGTGGCCTTTATCGATGTACTTCTTTCGTGCGAAGCATCACATGCATTCTTTATAAATTTATGTTACATTTATAGAAGCAAATCTTTTTTGAAGGAGCTACTATAAATATGGAAAATCAACTGGATGAAAAAACGGTCGATAAACAACTCGCAAACCCGCGTTGGATGACTTTGACAATCGCCATTATTTGCGCGCTATACGCATTGTTTACAGTGCTTGGCGTGTTCTACCTATTCCAATTATCGACAAAAGGACTCTCGGACGTTGCTACCCAAGCAATGCTCACTGCCAAAATCGTCATGTCTGCGTCCTTCGTATTGTTCGCCATCTTCTCATTGTTACTATTTAATAACTATTCGAAACTACGCAAAAATATTGTCGTGCCTAAAATGCTGTACTTCGCGCTAAGTGTTTTCATGCTCTTATCCGCAGCAAACAGTCTTGCTACTAGCAATATATCTGGCGTTTTCTTACCACTCATTATTCTATTGTTTGCAATCAAAATAATAATGGATCTCGGTAAAGTAAAATAAATGAACTAATCGGAGATACAAACAGGGTTTTTATGTAAAACATTAACTTTCTAAAATATGGATGGAATGTCGCATTAGATTGCGATGTTTCATCTTTTTTTCGCGTTTAAAAAAATTATTTTTACCATATCGTGCCGTTTTTCACACAAATTTTGAGGTAATATGTAAAATATACGACTTTAAAATACATAAATGTGTCTAAAATGTGACGAATGGAGTGTGAAAATTTTGAAAAAATATCTGGTTGCCCTTTTACTGTCCTTTTTGCTTGTCGTTGTTAGCCTTGGCCATGTATCTGCGCAAACCATTGCAGAGCGAAATACGTCGATTAATAATTGGAAAACAGCATTGACAGGAAAAGCCTTTCCAAAATCGAATACCGCTTTAAAACTAACGCTTACCGAAAAAGAAAACGATTTAAAACAAAATGTGCTCAGTAGACTAAATACAAACCCTAGTAAAAACTATATTTTCTCTAACATTACTTCTTGGAAAACAAACTCCACACAACTTACAATGACAGCTCTCAATATCGAAAAAATGGCGACATTATACCAAACACCGAATTCTATATATTACCATAGTCCGACTATTAAACAAAATATTTTGTACGCATTGAATTGGTTTTACACCAAAGCCTACAATGAAAAAACCGTTGACAATTACGGAAACTGGTATGACTGGCAAATTGCTACTCCAGGCTCCCTAGTCAATACACTAACTTTAATGAAAACAGATCTAACCGATGCCCAGCTACAAAATTACTTAAAAGGCGTGAACCGCTTCAATCCTGCAAAAGCCGCTACAGATCGTTATTTAGGAACTGGTGCAAATCGGGTGAACAAAGCCTTTGTCATTATTATGAGCGGTGTTTTGGGTAACAATCAAAGCAAAATCACGCTCGGCAATGATATTTTGAAAAGAGTCTATGTACCCGTTACGAGCGGTGATGGTTTTTATGAAGATGGTACCTTTATTCAGCATACAAATACGCCGTACACAACTGGATACGGTGCTGATATTCTGGCCAGAAGCGCCGATTTTTATCAAATATTTAACGGCACATCGACATTAGGAACTTTTCGCTCGCTTCCAATGATGTTTAAATACCTTGATACAACCTACTCCCCAGTGCTTTACAAAAACGAGCCATTAGATATGACTCGTGGTCGTGGCGTTACCTTAAAAGCTACTACTAGCGAACAAGTTGGCAATGGTCTTCTCTACGACATGTTCACTGTCAGCCAAAAAAATTCAAATCCAGCCTATCGTAAAAAATACGCCATCTTAACAAAATCATCCATTGCTAACGCCTCATTGCGCGCTGACTTCTATAAATCATTAACCGTAGCACAAGCTCAAACCTTCCAAACCTTACTACAAAACAAAAATATCAGTAACGCCTATCCAAGCCCCACACAAAACAAAATGATGAGTTACGCTAGTCAAATGATTGATAGAAAGCCAAGCTATGTAGCAGGAATTAGCATGTTCTCGAAGAAAGCCTCTGCCTTTGAAAGCATTACTGGTGCGAATAAACTAGGCTTTTACACCGGAACTGGCGCTCTTTACTTATACAACGGCGACAACGCATTCGAAGGCGAATACTACGGAACTGTTGATATGACAAGTCTCGCAGGCACAACAACCGATCATAAAACACGACCTATCACTGTAGACAACGCCAAATACCTCAACCCACAAGCTTGGTCTGGTGGTGTTTCGGATGGCACAAACGGCGCGGCAACAATGCACTACAGCATGAAAAACGTCACTGGAAGCAGTTTAGAAGCCCGCAAATCATGGTTTTTCCTAAATAACCGAATTGTCGCGTTAGGCGCTGGTATTTCTTCCAAAGAAAATCTAAACACCGAGACCATCGTGGAAAACCGCCAACTAACAAATACAGCCCGCAACACCTTCGTCGTTAATGGTCAAACCTTAAATCTTGGCCAAACAAAAACGATTGCAAAAACAAAATGGGCACACCTAAACGGTCTCACACTTGTGCAAAATATCGGCTACGTCTTCCCAAATGCCACAACGATAACCGCCTACAAAAAGACCCGAACTGGCGATTGGAATACGATCAACACACGTAATAAATCAGCATTAACAAGCGCCAATTACGCAGGTATCACCATTTCACACGGCAAAAAGCCAACCAATAAAAGTTATAGCTACATCATCCTACCAGGCAAAAATCAAAAAGCAACCGAAGCCTACAGCAAAAAAATCGACATCGAAATTCGCGCGAACAACCTAAACCAACAAGCCGTCTTCGACAAAACCCAGAACCTTTGGATCGGCACATTCCGCAATCCCGGCACCGTCAATGGCTACATCGGCCAAACCCGTGGCGCTATCATGGTTCGCAAAACAGCTAAAACAGAAAAAGTAACCCTATCCGATCCAACCATGGAACAAAAAAGCACCATCTTCCTCGTACCAAAACTCGCCGGTCATAAACTAAAAAGCAAACCTGCAGAAGCTACCGTCACAACATCCGGAAAGAACTGGCGAATCCAAGTCAACACCTCCGCCAAAAACGGTAAATCATTTACTGTCCTATTCGGCAAATAGCATAAATAAAGGCTTGAAAACAAAGTATCCCTTTGCTTTTCAAGCCTTTTCATCTCTTCACGCTATTTCTCAATACATGCAATAAACGACGCGTAGTCTTCGATGCCAAGAATCACTTCTTCCTCATGCTCATTCAACACATAATACAAATAACTAAAAACTTTCAATTCCGTGCTAACATTCGGATTCACACAAGCTACTAAAACGTTCTGCACCAACGTGCCATCCACTTCTACTGGATGAATCAAATGCACAAATACCGCAAAAAATGCTTGGTTTCGCTGGGTCGTACAATGCGGAACGGCGAGGTGGTTAATGACAAGATTATCGCCTTTTTGCTCCCGTTCTTTAATTTTGACTGCTTCTTCCTCACTGAGCGTCCCATTCGCCTCAAGCTGTATGCAAATCCCCGCAATAACCGCATCCCAATTATCGGTTGGCTTATTTTGATAACTCATTGCCAGCGCTTCAGGGAAATACGTTTTAATATTTTTATGCACGTCGATTTTTTCTAGCGTGTCTTGGATTGTTTGGAGTTCGGCCTTGGTAATCACTTGTTTGATTGAGATTTGCGTGACATCGCTATTTACTTCTTGGAATGGCGCGTTGTTTAGGATGAGCTTGATGTCGTGTTGTTCTAGCGCGGACTTCAATTCTTGACGGTGCATGACTAAAATAAGTTCGATTGCCGGCAGTTCTTTTTCGATCATCTGCTTGTTGATACTAGCCACCGCGTACTGGTCGGAGAAAAGTAACACCTTCGAAGCTGGCTGTTTCATCCGTTCCATCGCACACGAAAAATAAAGCCCAATCAAGTCAATATCATAAAGTTCCATGCCAAATTGTTCGTTGGCACGTGCTACAAAAGCAATGCTCAAATCAAAAGCTAGCGGATAGACCGCTTTAATGTTCGCGATATTATGCAGTTTCCGGTCGTGTAAAATAATGGGGTACGCGATGCTTCGCTTCAAATGTGCGGTCAATTGCTCCACTAATTCCAAATCGTACACAGAAGCATTATAATGTTCCGCGAGCTGTTGTAGCATTTGCTGTACTTGTTCTAACGTCACCAGTGCATCTTTTTGTTTTTGCGTAGAAGTGAATGCCGTCAATAACGCGCAAGCTTCCTCGCCGATCTCAAATACACGGAAAAATGACGCGACTTCTCCTGTTTCATCCCCCAACACTTGCGCAGCCAAAAGTAAACTCACAAAATGCGCCGAATGAATGTTGGGATAATACTCGCTAATCTCGCTTGCCCGCACGGTTTGTAAAAGCGCGTTGTAATCCGCCATCTCGATGCCCAAGCGATTGCAAAAGAAGGCTGGATTTTTATCAATTAAGTTCGCTAACAAAATTAATTTTCGCATAATTGTTTCGTCTAAGTAATGACCGTAGTTCGGCTTGGATTTAATCGCCAGACGATTGGCGTAGTGACTACGTAAAAACACGATTTTTTCAGATAATGTTGGTTTGGATACGTATAAAGTGGCTGCTAAATCATCCAGTGTTCTGAAATCATGACATAATAGTTCAAGCAAAATAAGTTCGTCATCATACATAGACTGATGCAACAAATTCATATAGGCTTGCTTGTCGCGAATATGAAGCTGATAGCCGCCTAATGGATTCGATATCACCTCACCCGTTTCACCAAGAAGGTAATTTATTTGAGAAATATCGCGCAAAACAGTTCTTTTAGAGGTCCCCGTGATTTTTGCGAGTTCCAAACCGCTTGCTTTGCTATGTTCTAGATGTTCCATGATTTGTACTTGCCGCTGATTTAGCATCACTTTTACCTCCTCAATGTTTGGATTGCTTTGTCCATCCGTTCTAAGCCGTCTATAAGTTTCGTTCGCGAACAGGCGATATTTAAACGCAAAAATCCTTTGCCGCCGTAAGTTTCACCTGGCATCACTGCTACTTTTCCGACATGTATAAGGGCTTCTTGCAGAGCCTCTTTGCTCACGCCGAGCGCGGAAATATCCAGCCATGCCAAGTACGTTCCTTCCGGGATGCGAAACTTAATTTCAGGAATTTTTTCGTCAAAATAGGTTTTGATATAGTGCATATTTCCTTCTAAATGGGCTACGAGTTCGTCGACGTAATCCGCGCTTTCGTTGTAGCCAGCCATTGTTGCGTACATGCCTAAAATACTAACAGAAGATAAGGCATCGCGCTGTTTCAATTGTTTCAAAAACGCCGCCCGTAACGTTGCATCGGGAACAAGCAAATATGAGCCAATAAGCCCCGGCGTGTTCATCGTCTTACTCGCAGAACTACAAATACACATGTTTTGTGGATCTGTCGCAACATCCAGAATCGGCAAATATTTCGCATCGCCATACACAATGTCCATATGAATATCGTCAGAAATTAGAAAAACATGATACTGCGCACAAATAGCAATAATACGCTCTAATTCCCATTTTTTAAAGACCCGCCCCGTCGGATTATGCGGATTTGTTAACAAGAAAATGCTCGCATCCCGCAACTGCTCTTCCAAGCGTTCAAAATCAATGCAATACTCCCCATTATCCCATAAAAGCTCATTTTCGACTAGCTCTCGGTTATTTTCCCGAATCAAGTCATAAAAAGCATCGTACATCGGTGAAAAAACAACAACCTTATCTTGTTCGGCACTTTTCAGACGCAATAATACCGAAATCGAATAGCAAACCGTCGGGCTATACAGCACCCACTCCGAATCAAAATCCGCTTGAAAACGTTTGGCATACCAGTTCGTCACACTACTTTTAAAAGCATCATGGTTCCAGCGCGAATAGCCAAAAACCCCGTGTGCTACCCGTTCTTGAACCGCCGTAAGAACCGGCGTCGGCGCTTGGAACTCCGTATCTGAAATCGAGAACGGCAATAAATCCGCCACACCGAAACGGTCCTGAATATAGTCCCACTGCGTACAATATGTATTTTTGCGATCGATTACTTTATTAAAATCATAATTTCCCATCCTGTGCACCCTCTTCTTGAAAAAGCCCAGCGCGTCCGCCGAGCCTTCCATTAGATATACTTACAAATCGTTTCATGTTTCTGTGCATTATATTCCGTCAAAAACTGCCCAATCAATGTTGCCAAACTATCATAATCGGCTTTGGAAATCATCGAAGAATTGGCGTGTAAATACCGTGTCGGCAAGCAGAACGCCACAACCGGACGCCCGCCTCCCATCACATTATAACGACCACCATCCGTAGCCCCCGTCTTCATCGTGCAAAATTGAAGCGGTTCGCCAATCAATTTTGCCGTATCAACCAGACTTTGTTTTAACTTTTGATGCGGAATGTAGCGTTTGTCAAAAATGGCAAGAGCCGCGCCGGCACCGAGTTTTAGCGGAAATTTTATCGTATCGAATCCCGGCGTATCCCCAGCCACCATCGTGTCGACAACAATCGCGATATCCGGTTTAATTGCCTCGGCTGACGTTTGCGCACCGCGAAGTCCGACTTCCTCTTGCACAGTAGCCACGGCGTACAGCGTGATTTCGTCATTGTCACAGCGTTTGAAAAGCTCGGCAACAAGCGCACAGCCCGCACGATTATCCAGCGCCTTGCCAAGAATACGATCTGGCGTCAAATTCGTGAAATTCGGCTCTGGACAAACAAAGTCACCAACCGCAACTCCCATCTCCGCCACCATTTCCGCAGAGTCCGCACCAATATCAATAAACATCGCATCATGTTCCATCGGACGCGCCTTATCCGCTTCACTCAGCGCATGAGGCGCAATAGAGCCAATAATCCCAGCCACTTTTCCAGTCTGCGTCCTAATTTCCACACGATGGTTCAACATGCTCTGATTCCACCACGAACCGACCGTATCAAACGAAATAAAGCCGTCTTGCGAAATGTGTTTCACAATAAAACCAACCTCATCCATATGCCCAATAATCGCGACTTTCGGGCCACGCGAGCCTTTACGCGCAATGAAACTACCCAAACCATCGAACGTAATTTCATCCGCATGACTTACTAATTCTTTATATAGGATTTCGCGGATTTCTTGCTCGTCACCACTAGTCCCCGATGCCATCACCAGTTGTTTCAGTAAATTCGTTTCCATTTTTTTGTTTCGCCTCTTTCCGTTTTATCCACCAAGTTTTCAAAACGATAATCAAGAAAATATTAAGCGCCAAGCCAAATGCTAATACGAGATAGAACCAGTACCACGGCGACATTAAACCAATCAACGGATCAAAAATACCAATCCCCGGTGCTAGTCGCTGCACGCCAAACATAATTGTCAACATCCCTGCAATACCACCACTAAGCGTGTTCGCCGTAATCATTGGGAATGGTGCCGCAAGCGCATATGGAATCGCAGGCTCTGTTGCTACTGTCGAACCAACGATAATCGAACTGATTGCCGCGCCTTTTTCTTGTTTTGTAAATAATTTTGGAGCAATAAATGTCGAAATTCCCGCTGCCATTGGAGGCATTAACGCTACAACCCCAACGATCGCGTACCAATCATAAATTCCTTTGTCGAGCAGTGAGAAACAGAAGAACCAAGCCGTTTTATTCACCGGTCCGCCCATGTCAAATGCCAACATTGCGCCAACTAAGAACGCCGCTGCTAATTTCATTTCTGTTGGAATCGTGTTCAAGAAATGCAACATGCCGTCCATCATGCCGCCCATCACAGGACCAAGCACGTAATATGTCAAAATACCAAACACAAACAACGTCACAAACGGAATTAACATTGAACCAAGTAACGGTTGTAACGCCTTGCCCAGTTTGACTTTTCGGAAGTATTTCACGAAATAACCGATCGCTAAACCAAGTACAACAGCGCCTAGGAAACCAGCGCCCGACTCTGTGCCGAGCATCGTATTATCATTCGCTAAATACGTCACTAAAAAGGCCGGAGCAAACGCAGGTTTATCCCCTATCGAGCTCGCAATATAGGCACCCATAATCGGAATCATAAACTTGAATCCTAGATAACCGATCGTTTCTACAACCCAGGTAAATGAAGGGTCACCATTCGCCATATCCACGTACGGCATACCGAATTGCACTAACATATTCGCGATAGCAACTAGCAACCCACCACCAATAACGAATGGCAATGCCGCAGAAACTCCCGCCATCAAATGACTCATGACGCTACCAGTTGGTACTTCTTGTTTTCCCATTTTAATATTGTTTTCCGCTGTAAAAACAGTCGCTTTTCCTTCTAAATCATCATAAATCGTTTCAATTTGCTTCAAAGCCTCGGAAACCTTAAGTTCCACCACTTTTTTATTGGCAAAACGGAACCGATCTTCCTCACTAATTGTCCGTCCTAACGCTAAAATAACGTAATCTGCCGCTTTAATTTCCGCTGGTGTTAAATGATTTTCAACACCACTCGCGCCCTGTGTTTCTACTTTAATCGTGTATCCAAGCGAAACTGCTTTTCGTTCTAGTGCTTCTGCAACCATATACGTGTGGGCAATCCCCGCTGGACAGTTTGTAATTGCAACAATATTTAAACCTGCCAATTTTTTTCGCTCCCTTTTTATGAAATAACGCCTTGAACTAATGTTAAAATGTCTTGCTCTGATCCCTCTTTTAACTTCGCGACGAACTCTGGGTCCATCAACTTACGGCTTAATTGCGATAACAAACGCAAATGCTCTTGTCCACCAGTTTCAGGCACAAGCAAGCAAATCCAGCAATGCACTGGCGCGCCATCTAACGCGTCCCACTCCACTTCATTTTCCCCACGTCCCACAAAAACACCAACTTCATTTACAAAAGCCGATTTTGCATGTGGAATCGCAATACCGCCACCAAATCCCGTTGTTGACTCCTCTTCCCGCAAACAAAGATCCTGATAAAATCCAGCAGCATCCGACACCTTCCCATTCGCAAATGCCATATCCGCAAACTCTCGCAAAACTTCTGGTTTCGTTGTTCCTTTTACATTCACATTAATACTATTCATAGTCATAATTTCCATTCTATTCACTCCAAGCTCTATTTTGTTAGCGCTAGCCTTTTCCTGTACAAATTTCATTATAGATGAGAACGCTTTCTAAAAAAACAAATGAAATGTCACAGGAGCGATGACATATTTGATAGGAATTAAAATAAATTATCAATTGTAACTTTTATTGAGGTAAGGAAAGCTAATTTCGTATAATATCTCACCACAAAGGCAAGATGTGAAATATTTATGAATCTTTTACTTTAAATTGCATGATAGATTGCATCCGTTTTCCTCATTCTCGTAATTGAAGAAGTGAAAGTACGTATTATTATTCCACTCAAAATTATCTGTTAAATTAACATTAAACGTTTTATATTTCATAATCGGCTTATTTAAAAACAAATTAACTCCAAAAAGTTATCAAAAACACTTTTTACAACAAATTCATATACGTTAGCTCAAGAAAAAGTCCGCTTTTCTACCCCCATTGCCTTTTATCAACCACGGCTATAGACTAAATGTATAACTTAATAAAAGGGGGAAATACAATGAAACGTTTTTTTAACAAGCAAGTCGCTGTTTTTGCGATGATTTTTGCTATTCTTTTCGCATCTTTCGCACCAGCAGCAAACGCAAGTATTCTGAATCCAGCTATCTACACGGTTTCTGGAACAGTTTACGCAGACACAAATGGTAACGGCATTATGGAATTACACAACCTAGATTTACCACTTAGCAACATGACAGTAACACTTCACAAAACTTTAGCTGATGCACAAGCAGGTACAAACGTTGTCGCAACAGCAAAAACAAATGCAGTAGGTGTTTACAATTTCACGAAACTAGTAAAAGGAAACTACTTCCTGAAATACGGAACAGAAACAACCACAAAACCAGTTGTCCAAGCTAACTCTGCTAAAGATGCAGCCGGAAAACAAATTCCTGGGATTGTCGCTGTTTCTATTAATACTGTAAACATCGTCACTTGGGCTGATTTAGCAACAAAGAAAACCACAAACCTAACGATGACAACTTTTGAAGATTTGAATGGTAATGGCGTTAAAGACAGCAACGAGTCCATCATAAACGGCAAAACAATGATTTTCATCAACTTAGAGAAAACACAAGAACTAATTTCAAGTGGCCGTCTGGCTAATCTTGACTTAAATTCTAAAATTCTTGGCGCACTTGGCGGAAGTTTAGACATTGAAGATGCTATTTTGTTCAGAACAAGTGCTAGTAACGCGGCAATTACAATGCCTAATGTCGATCCAGGCCTATACGTTATGATTCGTTCACCATTTAACCTAACAATCGGCGACTTACTTGGTAACTTAAACAAAGTAACAGCGCTTATCGACATCATCTCTGGCGGTGACATTCAAGGAATTTTAGATAATCCTGAATTGCTAAACACTGGCGATATCTCAACAACACCGAATAACGACTACATCAAAGCACTAGCAGCATTCCTACCAAAAGCAATTAATGCGGTAGAACAAGTAGACGTAGACAAATATCTTGGTGAAGAAACGGGAACATCCGTAAACACAGCACTAGGACAAGCAAAATCAATCGTTAACGTACTAAATAACATCCCATCTATGCGCTTCGCAAAAGTAGATATCTGGGGTAACTCCTATGACTTAACAGCTTTGAAATTCACAAAAACAAACGACTTCCAATTCGGTATCCGCAAACTTCCAGTAATTACTGGTGACTTGTTTGTAGATAAGAATAAGAACGGTAAAAAAGACTTACTAGAGTTTGGTAAAGCAACAACGGTTACAGCATATGACGCTTTTGGTAATGTCATTCAATCGGTAACAACATCTTCATTAACTACTAAATTTACATTAGATAAGTTAGCATTTAATAAAACAATTTACATTGGTATCGATGGAACAAACGGATACAGCCCAGTTTATACAGGCGTTGTTCCACCAGCATTGCAAGGACTTCGCTTAGTTGGCGCATACACATTCGACTCTAACAGTCCAATTCAACAAATCACGCAAAACATTCCTTTACTACCATAATAAATAATATAAGCCGCTATTTGATTGTTATATCAGCTAGCGGCTCTTTTTAACCCCTTAATTGCTCATTTTGGAGGATATTAGACTTTTTTGTAAAATATATACACATCAATGATTTTATTTGTTATAATGGATGAAGAGAAGTTTTGGGACGGAGGCTAATCCATTACGAAGGGGTGATGCCAATGTATCTTCTTTTTGTCGCTCCTAGAAAGGAACAGCAGATGAGCATATACGAAGCACTGACATTAGCAATTTCTTTTGCAATGCTAGTTCTTTATATTGATCGAGACAAAGACAAAAAGAGATAACCGTTCCTACTTTAGCCCAAAGTAACGGTTATCTCTTAACTTGTTATTATTCAGCTACCGTCCCAGACGGCTCTGACTGGAAGGTCGTGCGTCAACACGACCTTCTTTTCGTATTCATTATAGCAAATAATTAGTTGGATTTCAACCTCACTATATACTTCATTTATTTGAATAATTTACGTTTCATTAGCAGATATGTTCCTGCAATAATCGCACCTAATCCTGCGGCCACTGGAACGATAGGTGTCTTATCTCCTGTTTTCGGCAAATCTTTTTGACTGGTTGATTGGCTAGCTTTTGGTTTGTCTGTCGATGTTTTAACTGAAACGCTTGGTTTGGCCTTATTAGTATTTGTATCTGACACACTTGGTTTTTCTGGAGTTACGCTCGGTGCTTTTTCACCATCTGGCTTTTCTTCTGGGGTTGGTGCTGTTTTAGCTTCACCTAACATAATTTTATTTGCTGTAGCCCAGTCGTTTAGCGGCACAATCGTGTATACAACATCGGCATTAATCTCGCCACTTACAAGGTCAAAAATGCCTGTCGCGCCTTGTCGTGAAGAATAACGATATTGCGCTGTAAGTTTCGTCCCATCTGAACCTTGAAGTTCGACTTGGCGCCCAGCAAACAAGTCCATTGTCGGATCAGCATCTAATGTTAACTCGAAAGATTTCGCGTCTACTGGTGTTGCCTTAGAAATGACTAACGGTGCTATTTCTTTAGCTGTAAAACTAGCATTGGCAACAGTTGCCCAATCTGATGTTACAGTATATGTTACGCCAGGTTGTAGTTTTTCACCCACAGGGAGGCGGAATTTCGGTGCTTGGCGACGGTCGGAAGCTTGTGTGAATGGCACATAATTCGCCTTGATGACATCGCCGTTGCTACCTGTCAATGTCACACTGCGGTCGCGTAAAGAAGAAATAACTTGATATTGTTTCCCATTCGCATCGCGATTCTCATCATCTATAATGAAAGCCTGATCCCCACGCCCGCCAGCATAAGCAGCGATAATATTCGCATAATCCACTACGCCATCCGCTTGGAATGACTCTAATTCAAACGTGTCGTTCGTCACTTGCTTAGAATCACGAATATTGATTTTCTTATCGCTTCCTACAAATGTTTCGGCAGCTGCACCTTTATAGCTTAGCGTATACGTCTGCCCAGGTTTTTGCACCGTCACAGGCACAATATACGTGCTCTTAGATCCCGATTTTAAACGCGGCACATTCACGATACTCAAACCGTTACTAAAAACAAAATTAGATTTAATGGCATCTAAATTGCTATCTGCAACTTCATTAGCAGGCAATGCTTCAGGGAAAGTAATTTGTAGTGTCATCGCATTTAATGATTCAATTTTGTACGCTGCTTGTTTTGCATCACCAAGCGTCACGCTCGTCGGTTTCGCCCAACTATTTTGCGGTAAAATCTCGTAGGAAATGTTCTCATTCAAAGTCCCACCAGTCACATCAAACGTTCCCGTCGCACCTTGGCGTGAAGAATAACGATAATTCGCCGTCAACTCACTACCATCCGATCCTTTCAAAACGACACTGCGTCCAGCCAACAAGTCCATTCCAGGATCAGCATCTAGCGTTAATTTAAACGACGTCGCATCCACAAATTCCGCCGAAGCAATGTTCAAACGCTCCATCGCACGCGCTGTAAAAGTTGCATTCCGAATATCCGTCCAATTCGACGACACCGTATACGTCACACCCGGAACGAGCGTCTTTCCAGCAGGCAGTCGGAATTTTGGCGCTTGACGACGATCCGATGCTTGCGTAAATGGTACATAGTTCGCCGTATACGTGTCACCATTACTACCAGTCACCGTCACGCTCCGATCCCGCAATGACGAAATCACTTGAAACTGCGTCCCATTCGCATCACGATTCTCATCGTCCACCACAAACGCTTGGTCCCCACGTCCGCCAGCATAAGCCGCAATAATATTCGCATAATCCACCACGCCGTCCGCTTGGAACGACTCTAATTCAAACGTATCCGCCTCAACCTGTCTCGTATCACGAATCGTTAACTTATCCCCACTACCAGTGAAATTTTGCGTCGCGCCACCTTTATAACTTAACGTGTAAGGCGTCCCCGGCGTTTGCACCGTCACAGGCACAATATACGTATTCGTCGACCCCGACTTCAAACGCGGCACATTCACAATTTGCAATCCATTACTGAACTGGAAATGTCCTTTAATCGCATCCAAATTCGCATCCGCAACATCCGCTGCCGGCAATGTCCCGTCAAACTTAATTTGCAAAGTCATTGCGTTCAAAACCCGCACTTCCGTAATTTCTGCCACGGCATTCACACCTTGTTCCGCCGCCACTACACCAACTGGCGCAACCTGTGGAGCCACCCCCGCAATAATCGTTGTCGCAACTAGCAACGTAGATAAAACTTTTTTTGATTGTGTCATTTTAAAATCTCCTTTTCATTCGAAATTATTACTAACCCAATCATATCTTCTAGATATAAATTCCAAATAAGCTGGATATTAAAAAATTCTTAACACATATTAAATCTCACAATCATTATTTTCCACCCAGAAAAATTTTATGATAATATTCATAGTTTCGCCCTTTCATGCGATACAATAAATTCGTAAACACCTTAACATTTCCACTTTCTCAAAATCCCCCTTACAGTTGTGGCTCGATAGTCGCGAACCCCCTTCCCTATGCGAGCCACACGTAATACCCTTCTACATAAAAAAAACAGACTTCCCGTCGCTATCAGGAAATCTATTTCTCATTTAACAAATATGTGCTTTTAAAAATTCATAAATGCCTTCTTCTTCATTCGAGGCTGTAACATAAGAAGCGTGCTCCTTCACAAAATCAGCAGCATTTCCCATCGCAACTCCCATGCCCGCATAACGAAGCATTTGCAAATCGTTTTCGCCGTCTCCAAATGTAATGACATGCTCAAGCTTCACATCTAAATGTTGCCGCAACCGCTCCACAGCATGCTCTTTATCCACACCTGCTGGCAAAATTTCAATATTATTGAAATGGGAAGACAATGTTCTAACGCCTTCCACCTCTTGAAGCGCCTTCCGAACCGTTTCCAACTTCTCTGGAACTTCTTCTTCAATCGTAATCGCGTTAATAATAGCAGCCTGATGGCATATCACATCTTCTTTAGACTCTAAATGAACCAATGTTGTGCCGTTCACTCGGCCTTGTTCCGCCTCATCGGCAATATACGCAGGCGGTCTCATCGTGTAAAAAACCGTATTCTCCGAGAAAAAGAACAATGGCATTTCATGAGCCACACATATTTCAAAAACGGCAAGAATACTAGCTGGGCTTAAGCCATCTCGAAACAAGACTTCTCCTTCCACATTCACAATCGAGCCATTCGAACAAATGACGCTACCTTTTTCATCGACCATTTTTGCGAATTTGTTCGCGCTTTGAAACATTCTTCCCGTAGAAACAGCGAAATGATGTCCTTGTGCGATGAGTTCTTGCAGTAATGCCAACGTTTTTGGAGGCACTTGTTGGTCTTTCGTTATGAGCGTTCCATCTATATCTGTGCAAATTAAGTATTTTTCCACTATCATAAACTCCTCTTTTATTTAGTAGCACCGCAAGATTCTCGAACTATAAGCTCCGGCTGATGCTTGATAACAGTTGGTTCATATTCGCCATTCATCGCGGTAATTAATTGCAGGACAGCGATTTTGCCCAAGTATTCATTGTGCTGATCGATCGTCGTCAACCGCGGAATCTGAAAATCACTATTTAAAAACTGATCGCAGCTCACAATCGCGATATCTTCTGGGCAGCGAATTCCCTTGTCTTTCATCGCCCGAATCGCGCCAATCGCAACACTATCATTAATCGCAACCAGAGCTGTCGGCAAATCTTCTGGTGAGCGCTCAACAAGCCGCATCAACGCTTCATAACCCGCAGGCACATAATAATCCGTCAACTCGATCCACTCATTTCGAACCGGATGCGAGAAATTACTTAACGCACTGCGAAAAGCGTCCACACGCGATGTTGTAATTTTGACCCCTTGTTCCCCGCCGATAAAACCGATATCGCGATGTCCTAAAGCCGTCAAATGCGTAACTAGCGTCGTGACTCCTTTTTTCAGGTCGCGTTCTACAAAGAGACAGTCCAGTTCTTCGCGTTTGCTCCCGATAACGAGCACAGGAACTTGTTTATGCAGTTGGTTCAAAGCGGTAACGTAAGACTCGGACAAAACTTCCTTATCGATCTCGCCACCAAGAACAAGAACACCGTCCACTTGCTTCTCTAAAACAATCCGCAAATAATCCTCTTCCGTCAAATGATGTTTCGTCTTGTCACTTTCTGGCCCGGCAAGCAATGTGTTAAAAACAATCGTAGAATAAAATTGCTCCAAGGCACATTTTTGAATTTCCGCAACTAATGACACGAAATACGGATTCGAAATATCCGGCAAAATAACACCAATATTTTTAGTTTGTCGATGAATCATGCCGCGTGCAAACACACTAGGCGTATACTGGTGCTTATCAATCACATCTTGAATGCGTTTCCTTTTTTCTTTAGAAACAGATGGACTATTGTTTAGCACTCGTGATACCGTAGAAACAGAGACCCCGCTAAGCTTTGCAATTTCTTGAATTGTTATTTTCTCTTTCATAAATCTCCATCCTTTTGGATTGATAACTCTAGTCTACATTATTTCGATACACGATACAAGTTTTTTTTGGTAACGTTCCCAAATAAATGTTGACTTTTTTTATTTAATGGGATATTCTATTGTTGAAAGCGATAACAAACTAGAAATAAATTTGGTAACGTTACCAAATTAAGACGAGGTGAACAATAATGACAACCAAAACATCTATTCTCGGTATCGACATCGGCGGTACAAAGATTTTAATTGGTGAAGTAGATATGGCAGGTCGAGTTTTGCACGCTAAAAGCTACGCTAGCGATACCACGGACCAACAAGCCGTGGTCGCAACATTACTAGAAGCTCTGCGCGACTATCAAGAAACGGTCGGTATTGATCTACAAACTATTACCGCAGCTGGCGTCGGTGTTGTCGGTCGAGTGGACGCAAAAAATGGCATTTGGCTGGAGATTGAACCTGGAAAATCTGATCCTACCCCACTTGCCAGTATTTTAGCAGATGTTCTTCATGTTCCTGTTGCAATTGAAAACGATGTTGCAGCCGCTACGACCGCGGAAGCAAAGCTCGGTGTGGGCAAAGAGACTAGCGACTTTATCTATATCAATGTTGGCACAGGAATTGCAGCTGGAACAATGACAGACGGCAAGCTCATTACGGGCGGACATTTTAATGCTGGCGAGATTGGTCATATGGTAGTAGATCTCGAAAGTGAGGTCCCATGCGGTTGCGGACGTACCGGTTGCGTCGAACGGGTGGCTTCAGGACTCGGGCTTAGCGAACAAGCGTATGCAAAAGCCGCCGACCATCCAGAAACCACGCTTCCCGTGCAAACAGGCGAACGCATCCCTGCCGACACAATTTTCGAAGCAGCAATACAGCGCGACCAGTTAGCTGAAACCATTACCCACTATGCCGCAAAAAGTCTCGCTGCGATGACTATGAATCTAGTCCGCACAACAGATCCTGAATGCGTTGTTTTCGGTGGTGGCGTGACACAAAACGATTATTTTTGGCAACTCGTTCAAAGCCACATGCAGCCAAACACCGTCCGTTTTGTCACTAAAGGAATCGTTCGAACTAGCGTTTCCAGCAAAGAAGTCGGCCTAATCGGTGCTTCGTTCATCGGACAGACCGCCCTTGCCATTCCAATCACTTAAGGAGGAAAAAATAATGCCAAAATCATTCGAAGAGAAGTTACTCGCTTCTTCTTATCTCCACCGACCACTTGAAGTTCCGACAGACAAAGCACTAGAAACCCGCCTAAAGCAAAAAGAAGTCTTCACTTCTAAAACCTTGATGGATGCCGATACGCCAAGTGAATTTCATCATCGCGGTGTTGGTAAGTTGGAGCGTACCGCGGACAACCAGCTTCGCCTCTCGTCTCCCGTCACTATGCCTCATTGGCCAGAAGGCGCGCCTGATGACGGTGATTATTGTAATTTTGGAAGTGTCTATGCGGTGCAAACGATGGATCGCCAAGATTGGACGACGTTTAACCGCGTACGCCTAGAAGTTTTTCCAGAGTTTGAAGGGTTGAGTAATGCGTATATCACGATTCAGTTTAAGAACGATGGTTTGTTGAAAGTTCCGGATATTTATAATCGAGAAGGCGTGCATGGTGTGAACTTGATCAGCGATGAATGGAACGATGTTATCATTGAAATCGCAGATCTGCCGCGCGACGCGATTACCGAGTTATCAATCAGCTATTATTTACAAGGCCCTGAAAAGCTTTCCAAAGACAACATCGCCCTACGCGTTCGTTCGATACATCTAGAAGCGATTGAAACGCCTGAAAACACGAAAGGTTGGCTCCCGAACAAAAATGTTTTGAGCTATGCGCACAACGGATATGGCGAAGAAACAGCAAAAACGGCTTTTGCCGATGAAGCGTTTATCGAGATGCCCTTTGAATTATTAGATGCGAAAACAAAGTCGCCCGTTTTTGCAGGAGTTGCTTCTCGTTTGGAAACAGAACTTGGCGTTTTTGCGGTATTGGACTTTTCGAATTTTAAAGAAGTTGGATCTTATTATTTGCAAATTGGTGATATAAAGACGCGTGCTTTTCCGATTGGTGATATGGATGTGCAATGGACCACTTCGATTTGGAAGTCGCTAAATTTCATCTTTTGTGAGCGTTGCGGGTATCCGATTCCTGGCAAACATGCGACTTGTCATGC
Organism: Listeria booriae; assembly: GCF_000766865.1. GTDB lineage: Bacteria > Bacillota > Bacilli > Lactobacillales > Listeriaceae > Listeria_A > Listeria_A booriae. The sequence goes on along the minus strand of NZ_JNFA01000031.1, from coordinate 128,441 downwards.
GGATATTGTTGCCGAGCATGATGGGAAAATACTTTCTTTCAACGGCGGATGGCATGATGCAGGAGATGTTTCGCAACAGCTTATTCAAACGGCAGAAGTGACGATGGCCCTTTATGAAGCGGCAGCTACACAAAAAAACAATCCTCTCCTATACGGTCGTTTGGTTGAAGAAGGCGAATGGGGCGCAGATTTCCTTTTAAAAACCCGTTTTGGTGATGGTTATCGTGCAACGAGCGCTGGTATGTCACGCTGGACGGATGGACTTATTGGCGGCATGGATGATGCAGAAGCCCGCGTTCACAACCAAGCTTATGAGAATTTTTATTGTGCCGGTATCGAAGCTTATATTCACGCCCGAATCACGACGAATGATGCTTTGAAGCGCACGTTAAAACAAATCGCAGTGGAAGATTTCGATTTTGCACTTGCCGAAATGACTAAACATGGCATTCACCAAAAACCGATTTTCTGGGAGCATACGTATCAAACATCGGAAAGTTTGTATTATGCCACAGCGGCGTTTTCAGCGGCTATGCTTTATCAAATCACGCAAGACAGCAAATACGAAGCACATCTCACAACGTTCCTTGAGAACATGCTTGCCTGCCAAGAGCAAGACGGTATTACTGGCGATAACGGCACGACTTACGCAGGATTTTTCTATCGTAATAAAGAACGCAAAATCATCCAGCATTTCAATCATCAAGCGCGCGAACATCTCTATTTATTAGCGCTAGAACAAGCTATGATTGCCTTGCCAAATCACGAATCTTACGCCAAATGGTACCAAGCAGTCGAACTTTACGGCAATTATATAAAACAAATCATGCCTTTCGTTGCGCCATATCCGCTAATTCCAGCAGGATTTTATCATAAAGACGAGTATTTAGACGACGCCAGTTTTGAGTTACAGCATTTGTTAGTAGACGAACGCGCGCGTGAAGAATACCAACTGCAATACAAAGAAGGCATTCCAATCAACCAAGACATCGCGCTTCGCAAATTCCCGATTTGGTTCTCATTCCGCGGCAATAACGCGATTCTCCTCTCTGCAGGAAAAGCCTGTTCGATCGCAGGAACAATTTTGAATGATGAAAAACTTCTTAAAATTGCAGAAGGCCAACTAGAATGGATTGTCGGTAAAAACCCGTTCGGCCAGTCGATGATGTATGGTGAAGGTGATAATTATGCGCAACAATACAGTGTTTTAAATGGGGAAATGGTTGGCGAAATTCCTGTCGGTGTCCAAACATTCCGCAACGAAGACCAGCCATATTGGCCACAGTTCAACAACGCAACATATAAGGAAGTTTGGGTCGGCAATGCCGGGAAATGGCTAGCTATTGTCGCCGATCTATTGAAATAAACCCATTATTGAGGAGGAAAAAACATGAGTTCAGAAACAAGTTTGTCCAGTCGTTTTATCGAAAGTCTATCCATCTTTGCCCAGAAAATCTCTAACCAGAAACACATTATGGCAATCCGCGATGCTTTTGCCGCCATGATTCCAATCACGATTATCGCGGCCTTCTTCTTACTCGTCAACAATGTATTGCTCGACCCAAAAAGCGGTTTATTTAAAGGTATTCCGAATGTAGAGCATTTTCTAGGTATCGGAACGCAGATTTACAACGGTACGCTCGGTATTATGGCATTAATGGCCGCTTTTCTTATCGGTAACTTTTTAGCAAAATCTTATGGGATGGAAGGTCGCGTGGAAGGTGTCATCGCGGTGGCTGCTTACGTTGTTTTAATTCCAGCAAGCGTACCCGTGACTAGCACAGCCGGTAAATCCTTTGAAGCAAGCGGTGTCCTAACGCAAAGCATGACAAGCCCAACTGGGATGTTCTTAGCCATCATCGCCGCATTAATAAGCACAACATTACTTTGCAAATTTTCACAAAGTAAGCGGTTAAAAATTTCAATGCCTGAAAGTGTTCCGCCAGCTATTGCGAAGTCATTTAACATCTTGATTCCTTCGTTCTTAGTTCTGACTATTTTAGCAATTATCGAATTCAGTGTCGTATCCATTGTTAATATGAGCATTCCAGACATTATCGTAAAAGTACTACAAACACCATTAGTCGGCGGTTTCCAAACACTACCTGGGATTCTGCTGTACGTTTTCCTTGCTGGATTCTTATGGGTATTCGGTATCCACGGTGCCTTCGTACTTGGCGCAATCTCTGGACCTGTCTTACTAACTTCCCTACAACAAAATATCGATGCACTTAACGCTGGAAAAGAACTGCCAAACATCGTGACACAGCCATTCCTAGATGCATACGTATACATGGGCGGCGGCGGAACTATTATCTGCTTGGTTATTGCAATCTTCATCGCTTCCAAACGACCAGACCACCGAATGGTAACAAAATTTGGCTTGATTCCAAGTATTTTCAACGTTAGTGAACCATTAATGTTCGGTTTACCAGTAGTTTTCAACCCGATTTACGGTATTCCGTTAGTTATTGCACCACTATTCTCAACAACATTGGCTTATTTTGCAACATCAATCGGATGGGTTTCGCATACGTATATCCTGACGCCTTGGGTAACGCCACCACTTATTTCTGGCTACTTAGCAACAGGCGGCGACATTCGCGGTTCCATTTTACAATTAGTCATTATTGTGGTCGGAACATTGATTTATCTACCGTTCGTCATCGCTTCTAACCGCGTTTACGCCATGGAGCAGAAGGCGCAAAAAGAACAACCAGCAGAAGCGCTAAACCTTGAAGGAGGAAATTAATTTGAAACCAACGATGATGACCTATATTTTAGAACAAGAAAGCATGGCAAATGCGATTCTAGAGCAGTACCCAACCAATTTACCAGCAAAATTAACCGGTAAAGAATGGCTCGTATTAGCAACTGGCTCAAGCCTCAACGCCATTAAAAGCGCCAAATACTATATGGAACACGTCGCGGACTTGCGCATCACAGTAGAAGAACCGTTCAACTACCGCTATTACGAAAAAATATCACCACATACTGATTTAGTTATCGGCGTATCACAAAGCGGTGAAAGCACCAGCACCATCGAAGCTATCGACCATATTCGCAAAACTAACGACATTCCAACACTCAGCTTCACTGGCAAAATGGAAAGCGAACTCGCACAATTAGCCGATGACACAGTCGATATTGGCTGCGGGCAGGAACGCGTCGGTTACGTGACAAAAGGCTTCACAGCAACCGTTTTAACATTGATGCTCACAGCACTTCATTACGGCAAACAAACCGGCTACATTTCCGCCGAACAAGAAACCGCTGAGTTAGCAATGTTCCGCGCTGCAACAAAGGCGATTCCAACAGTCATTGCACAGACCGAAACCTTTTTTGAACAATTCGAAAGAGAATTCATCGCCGCACCACGTTTTACAGCAATTGGCTATGGCCCAGCAGTCGGCACTTGCAAAGAAATCGAAACGAAATTTCAAGAAACGATCCGCGTCCCATCACAAGGCCTTGACCTAGAAGCGTTCATGCACGGTCCTTACTTAGAAGTGAACCCTGAGCACCGCATTTTCTTCTTGGAAACCGAAAGCATCGTCAAAGAACGACTCGAACTCCTAAGAGCCTACGAAGAAAAACATACCGCGTACACGTACACAGTAAAATTTGGCGACAGCACCAACCCACGAACATTAGCACTACCAGACGTGATTGACGAATGGAAAGCACCATACTTGCTCGCTATCCCATTCCAAATCCTCGCCCATCATATCGCCGAAGCAAAAGGTAACAAACTGACAGAACGCATCTACACAGATTTCGGCGTCTCTGTAAAAAGTAAAACCAAACCTGGCGATTACGCCTAAAATAGAGAAATCGTGTTCTAAAATCTGCATTTGGATTTTCTAGAACACGATTTTTTTATGCAATCATTTTTTTCTACATACAAAGAGTTTATGATAATAAGTCTAAATCCGCGTTGTGATGCGCTACAATTAGATTGTAAACCTTTTAACAAACCCCATTACTTAGGAGGAATTTCTATATGAAAAAACTCATCGCTTTACTTTTAATCATACCCCTGCTTGCTTCCGCATTTATTTTCCCCGTAACAACCGATGCTTCGGAAATGAATTTCTCAGTAAGTGCTAACTTGCCAGAGAACCAAATGGATAAAACAAAAACCTATTTTGACTTAAAAATGTCACCTGGGATGGAGCAAACAATTACGGTCACGATGACGAATCAGACCGACGATGAAATCACCGTTTTGGCGTCTGTAAACACTGCTGTCACGAATGATAATGGCATTATCGACTATAGCCAAACCGACCCTAAGCTGGACAAAACATTGATACATCCGATTTCCAATCTCACAGACTCTGCTTCCGAAGTCGTGCTCGCTCCAAATAGCAGCAAAGAATACCCCATCACCATCAAAATGCCTAATGAAACGTTCGACGACACCATTCTAGGCGGCATTCACTTCCAAGAAAAAACCGAGAAAACAAATACAGATGACGCAAAAACAATCCAAATCGAAAATAAATATGCCTACATTATCGGCCTGATGCTAAGACAAAATGATACAGGTGTAAAAGCTGATCTTCAATTAAACGACATTACTCCAACGCAAATCAATTACAGAAATGTCGTAACCGCCAATTTACAAAACACGGAAGCCACTATTTTAAAAGACTTAGAAGTAGATGCAAAAGTTTTTAAGAAAGATGGAACATCCGTTTTACATGAAAATTTCGAAGACAACCTGCGGATGGCGCCAAATTCTAATTTTAATTTCCCAGTTAGTTGGAATAACCAAGCGTTTAAAGCTGGAACGTACAGAATGGAAATGGTCGCGAGATCCGGCGAGCAAGTGTGGCGTTGGACAGAGTATTTCACCATTTCAGGGAAAGATGCAGATAGCTTCAATGATAAAGCAGTAGAAATCGAGAAAGATTATACGTGGCTTTACATTCTGCTAGGCTCACTACTGGCTCTATTGATACTTCTCTTTGTATTCTTGCTAGGCAGGAAATCTAAAAAAGACGAAGAATAATCACGAAAACAAGGATGCGCATTGGTCGAAAATCAATGCGCATCCTTGTTTTTAATATTTATTGGTTTTTCTTACATGAATACCGTTATTATCTGAGATTGTTTTAACTAGTAGCCAGCCAATTTTACCGCCTGATTTGATATTTTGCAAGGTAATATTTTGATAGTTGCGATAGAAAACGACTTTATTCGCAGTGACATTTTGTGTTTTTGCGTTGTTCGGTTCGCCATTATTTTGCGGGCCGCGGAATGAAATTGCTACTGTGGTGCGATTTCCTGTGTAGACTTTTCCGATTAGATTATATTTGACTTGGAACTGTTTATTATTACGAATAATAGCGATGGCATTGTTGTTTGTTTTGCTAATTTTGCTGTAGATTTTTTCGTTTGGGTTCGTGTATTCGAGCTGGATTTGATTGCTTGTAACTTGGGCCCCTTGTGTTTCTTGGATTGTGATAGCGCCATTATTACTGCTAGTTGCTTGGACATTTTCAATATGATTTCCGATTACTTTTATACCTGTCGCATATACAGCATCTCGGTTGCGCGTTAATTTGGCGCCAGCGATGACGATACCGCGAACTGTCTTATATTGTGGTAGCTTGGCAATCTTTAGCCTCGTGTAGTCGGCCTGATTATTAATTCGATTGAACTGGATTGTAATATTTTTAGGCGGGCTAACTGTTCCTTGATTATTGGATAATGTAATAGAAATTGCTAATATTGCATTTTTTACGTTTAGAACAACATTTCTCTGAATCATCATATTCGACCCATGATGCGTATCGATGCCTTCCCACACGGCGTTATTCAAAATAAGATTATCCTCTATTTTGGCACCATTGCTCGCTGGATTGATAGTATTTTGTGTAGCTGGGCCTAATTTTTCATTATATAGTGAAGTTAATGCAATATTATAGGCTAATTTCTCATCCGGAACGCCGATATTTTGAATTCGATTGCTCCGAATCGTCGTATTGTTCGCCGAATATCCTGCAATTCCCGCATAACCAATGCGATCGATTGTCATTTGCGTAGGCATCGCCCCTGTTATACTAATATTATTCGTATATTTCAAATAAATACCATTACCCGCAAAATTTCGAATTTGGATATTGCGAATAACCACATTCTGAATTCGATTCGCGGGACTTGTACCCTTGATAGATATACCGTTATGATTCTGCGATACTGTCTTCACTGGATTTTTACCATCCAAGATAACATTTTCAACCCGAGCACCCGACGCCATCGTCATCATTGCCACCAGTCGATTCGGCACCATATAAAAAAGCGGCATCATCGCTTGGCTCTGGCCTTTGAGCGTAACACCTGCTGGAATCTGAACCGTATCTTTTATCGGAAAATTACCTTTTGGCACCGTAATAATCTTATTTGCAGCTACTTTATTGCTATTTGCGATTTTTAATATTTCCCCAAAATTACTACTGTTAACCGCCGCGTCATTCGTCAGGGCAAATGACTCCGTTTGCTTCGTAAGTTCATTCATGATCTGCATTTGACTTGCTGCATGTGGTTTCCCAGGCAATATCGTAATCGCCAGTAAAAAAAGCAACACAAACATCATCTTTTTCATAAAAAAGAACCTCCTTGCATTCGATTCGAATTTATCGAGCAAATTGGCTTATGCGGATCGTTAATAATAGTTATGTACCCCTATCTAAGCGGGATGAAACGGAGAAAAAAGTACACAATAAAAAAGACATCGATAAAGTTCAATGCCTCCGTTAAATTCGCTTATGCAAAGGCATCTCCTTGATAATATGCCCCTTATTCTGCATCTTTATACAAATTAACACTTCTTGGTATCAGACGAATTATTCTAGCTTCCTTCAAAACATAAAACTCCTGATTCTCCAGTATATCCAAACTTTGCGGCAACCTAGCTACTAGTTCATTATTCAGCATTATAGACTTTACAATTGTCATTCTTTTTGTTCTCCTAGCATCATGTAAAATAGAACATCTACTCGCAAACGCTTAAACATGTTGAGGCTGCAATACAGTGCCTTTGAACAGCCTCAACAATGCGATATATGGGTTATACCTCTTTCTCAGATTAATTACTCGGTATTAATGACGTATAAATAATCTCATCCGCCACTTGTTCACCTTCTAGCAACTTCAACAGCTTTTCTGCGGCCACGGCGCCCCATTTATATTTCGAATACTCAATTGTCGCTAAACGTGGTTGCAAATATTGACCAACTTCTGTGTTATCAAACCCGACCAGTTTCACATCGCGACCAATTTGTAGTTTTGTTTTGGCAAAATAATTATACATACCAATCGCCATTTCATCATTGAGCGCAAAAACAGCGACCGGCTTGCCGTCCCATTCTTGCTCGATTTGCTGCGCAGCTTTTTCCCCTGTAGCTTTAGAAAAATCGCCTGGAATCACAATAACTTCCTCGTCGCGAAATCTTTCCAGCTCAGAAAGCGCCGCCTTCAAACGTTCTTCGCTATCATACGTATTTTCCGGACCTGTTACTAAATAAAATCGTCCTGAAAAACCGGTTTTTAAATAATCGATAGCAAGCGTTGCACCAGCTTTGTTATCCAGTAGGACTTGTCTGATGTTCGGGTGCGCTATTTCGCGATCTAACACGACAATTTTATGTCCGCGTTCTGCGTAGCCCAACAGTTCATCCGTTGCAAAGCCCATATCCAAAATAATCGCACCATCAATCATTCGTTCTGGTAAAAATCGGTGCGCCTTCTTGCCACTACAAACGATTAATTCATATCCTTTACTAAGCAATGTATCTGTTAATCCATGTAACAATTGTCCGTAAAATATACCGCTATAATTAGCCAAATAAATACCAACAATTTTTGTTTCCCTTGTTTTTAGCGTCCGTGCTGCCATATTCGGAATGTAGTTCAGTTCATCCGCGATTGCCACAATTCGTTTTCTAGTTGCGTCTGTTACTTTAGGGCTGCCGTTTAACGCATAAGAAACAGTGGAAATCGAGACACCCGCTTTTTTTGCTATATCTTTAATCCCAACCACTGCGATCCGCTCCTTGTCTGCTTTTCTTTATTATGCACTATTTTACAGCCAAATGTCTATTTCTTACTCGATTTTAAACAAGACAAAATTTCGCTTCTAAATGCGTACCAATCGTTATTTTAAAATCACCTGGATCACTTGAAAAATCAAGATTTGGCTTGTAATAACGCAAATCTTCTTCGGTAATTTGAAAAGTGACCGTCTGGCTCTCATTCGGTGCCAACATTATTTTTTCAAAACGCTTTAATTCTTTGCGTGGTCGGCTCACTTTACCAACCAAATCTTGAATATAAAGCATCACTGTTTCTTTTCCTGCTATGTTTCCTGTATTTTTAACCGTTACAGAGATATTTAAAGGCTGGTTTATAGAAATTGTATCGCTGGATAGCGTCAAATGACGATAGTCAAACGTCGTGTAACTGAGGCCAAAACCAAAATCGAATAATGGCTGATTTGGAATGTCCAGATAATGCGATACATAGTGTTCCTGCGCATCCGCTGCATCTGCTGGGCGTCCCGTACTCAAATGATTATAGTACACTGGAATTTGCCCCGTCGTATATGGGAAAGACATTGGCAGTTTGCCGTTTGGGTTGACTTTACCACTCAAAATATCCGCCACCGCGTTTCCAGCCTCCGTACCTGGGAACCAAGCCTCAAGCAAGGCATCACTTTTCTCTAGTAAGCCGTGTAAATCAAGCGGACGGCCATTAAAAAGTACCGTCACGACTGGCTTACCGATTTTATGAAGAGCATCAATCATGCTATACTGCGCCTCCGGCAAACGAATCGTCGCAATACTGTTCGCTTCCCCGCTACGGTTGGACGCCTCGCCTAGCGCTAAAACAATCACATCAGCATTTTGCGCCACACGCACCATTTCCGCAATTTCAGCTTCTGTTATATGTTCCGTACTCGCGGCTCCCGCTACATCCACCGTATCAAACTGTGCAAACATACCGTCCTCCACAGAAACTGCATCCCGCGTATCACCAAGCCAAGACCAAGCACCCAACACATCTTGCGTCTTCGCTAATGGGCCAACAAGCGCTACCCTTTTCTCCGTCGCAAGCGGCAACACCGCATGCTCATTTTTCAACAATACCATCGAATCCGCCGCAATCTCACGAGCCGCCGCACGATGTTCCGCCGATAAAATCACTTTTTGCCGTTCAGGATTCGTTTTCAAACCACGATACGGATCTTCAAACAAGCCCATATCATTTTTCAATTCCAAAATTCGCATCACAGCTTCATCCAGCAACCCCACAGCAACCGTCCCGTCCGCAATGAGCGCCTCCAAGTTTTCCAAATAACACGTCGTCATCATTTCAATATCCACACTAGCCCGCAACGACTGTTCCGCCGCCTCCGCAGCATTTCCCGCTGTCCCGTGGTTCACAATCTCCTTCACCGCACCCCAATCCGAAATCAACACGCCGTCAAAACGCATCTCCTTCCGCAAGACATCGCGCATCAACCACTCATTTCCCGTCGCTGGCACACCGTCCACCACATTAAACGCCGTCATCACCAACTTCGAACCAGCCTGAATCGCCGCCTCATACGCCGGTAAGTAATGCTGATACAACTCGCGCATCGACATATCCACCGTATTGTACTCCCGTCCAGCCTCCGCCGCACCATACGCCGCAAAGTGCTTCACACAAGCCGCAATTTTCTCATGGTTTTCCGCTAATTTCGTAGCATCCCCTTGATACCCACGCACAAAGCTCGCCGCCATCTCACTATTCAAATACGAATCCTCCCCCGTCGATTCCATCACCCGTCCCCATCTCGGGTCGCGCACCAAATCAACCATCGGCGAAAACGTCACCTGAAGCCCCGCAGCAGTAGCTTCTCTCGCCGAAATATCTGCCATCCTTTCAGCCAGCGCCACATCCCAAGTCGCTCCAATCGCCAGCGGAATCGGAAAAATCGTCTTATATCCATGCACCACATCCGCCATAAAAATAAGCGGAATCCCAAGCCGACTTGTTTTCAAATACTCCTCTTGAATCGCCATCATTTCAGCAGCAGTCGCAGATCCTAAAACCGAACCCGCCCGTTCCGAAACCTCCTGCGTAATTCCCATTTCCGCCATCGGCCCCGTAATTTCCCCTTCCGTCAACGTCCCTTTATAAAACATTGGCGCCAATTGTAAAAGTTGACCTACTTTCTCAGAAATCGTCATATCTGCCAATATGGCCTCTAATCCAGCTCTTTTCATAATACACATCCTAATCGACTATTTCGAAACGTTTCTATCAAATCATACCAATAGTATAAGCGTTTTCTTTTTCACCGTCAAACAATTTTCTACTAAAAAAGCAATTTAAGTATTCAAAAGTCGCTTTTTCGAAAGAAATTTAAATTTTTTTCGAAATTCTTCTTCCATAAATAGCAATAAAAATGACCCTGAAATCCGTCATATTTTTATATTTATCACTTGTAACCGATTACATATTGTTTTATAATAGCTTCATCGAAACGTTTCTATAAACAAGAGTCATTTTGCAACACCATCTATCAAAATAAAAAGTTGGAGGAGAACAAAGAATGAAGAAAAAATGGAGTTTGTTGTTGTTAACATTCGTAATCGTACTTGGCACGGCACTCGCAGGATGCGGAAACTCAGATGATGCAGCAGATACAAAGGTTCTAAACGTTTGGGCAATGGGAGATGAAGCCAAACAATTACCAACACTTGCAAAAGATTTCGAGAAAGATACAGGTATTAAAGTTAAAATTCAAGCAATTCCTTGGGCGAACGCGCACGATAAATTACTCACAGCCGTTGCTTCCAAATCAGGTCCCGATGTTATTCAAATGGGAACAACCTGGATGCCTGAATTCGTAGCCGCAGATGCCTTGGAAGACCTATCTTCCTATGTTGAAAAATACCCCGAACTAGATCCAAAAAACTTCTATGACGGTTCTATAAAAACAACGCAATTTAACGACAAAACATACGCAATTCCTTGGTACGCAGACACTCGCGTCCTATTCTATCGCACCGATGTGTTGAAAAAAGCTGGCTATGACCATGCACCAAAAACATGGGACGAACTATCAGAAGTAGCGCAAAAACTAGCAAAACGTGGTGACAATATGTACGGCATTAACATCGACGGCAAAGAACAAAGTCTCGGTTTCATGTTCGGTCGTCAAAACGATTCACCACTTTTCGACGATGCTAATAAACCTGTTTTCAATAAAAAGCCATTCGTTGACGCAGTTTCTTACTTAAATAGTTTTTTCCAAAACGGTTCTGCGCCTAAAGACGATCTTGGTCTTGATGTTTCTCAAACATTCGGTGGGGACGCCATGATTCCAATGTTCATCAGCGGACCTTGGATGGTTAAATCCGTGAAAGATACCGTGCAAGACATCGATGGCAAGTGGGCAACTGCTGTACTTCCTGCTAAAGATAATAACTTATCAAGCCTCGGAGGCGCAAACCTTACCATCTTCAAACATAGTAAAAATAAAGGTGACGCAGGGAAATTCCTGCAATATATGAGTAAACCAGAAACACAACTGAAATGGATGAAGCTGACGAATTCCTTGCCAACTGGTAAAGAAGCATGGAACGACCCAACATTAAAAGACGATCAGTTCTACAAAGTCTTCGGCGAACAAATGAATAACGCAGAACCAATGCCACTCATCCCAGAATTTGAAGAAATCGCCCAGTCTTACTTGAAAAACTTCGAACAAATTTACCGTGGCGGTGCGGATGTTCAAGATCAGATGAATACATTCAACGACGAAGTAAAAACGATTCTAAAACAATAACTGAGATTGGGGCAACGATGGCATAGCTGTCATTGCCCCAACTACATAGTCTAAGGAGGTTGAAACATTGCGTCGCTTTTTTGATCAACGAACACCGTATATATTCATTTCACCTGCATTATTATTACTTTTGCTATTTTCACTTTTCCCCATTGTGATTGCATTTGTCATTAGTTTCACCGATATTAACTTAGTTGGACTAGCTGACTGGTCAAAAATCAATTTTGTCGGCTTTGAGAACTATAAAAACGTATTAGCAGACCCTATATTTCTAAAATCGATAGGCAATACGCTATTTTACGTTATTATCGGTGTGCCGCTAGTTATTATTTGTTCGCTTGGAATCGCGCTTATGATTAATTTTAGCCAAGCGAAGATTTTCCAGTTTTTCCGATTGATATTTTATACACCTTCGATTACGAATGTCGTTGCGGTTGCTGTTGTTTGGAGCTATTTATACAATCCGCAATTCGGTCTGTTTAACTACCTGTTATCGCTACTTGACTTGCCGCCCGTTCCTTGGTTGCAAGACCCAACAATTGCGAAACTGTCCTTGATTTTGCTTGCTTTATGGCGCGCGATTGGGGTTAATATGATTATTTTCCTAGCAGCGCTTCAAGGTATTCCCCGTGAATATTACGAAGCCGCTCAACTCGATGGCGCGAATCGTTGGAAGCAGCTGACGAATGTGACCGTACCTCTGCTTCGTTTTGCGATTTTCTTTGTAACAGTTACAACGATGATTGGCTGGTTACAATTCTTCGAAGAACCGTTTGTCATGACGCAGGGTGGCCCACTTGATAGCACAACTTCGGTCGCACTTTTCATCTATCGAAACGGTTTTCAACTTAGCAAGTTCGGTTACGCCGCTGCCGGCTCGTTTATCCTGTTCATCGCGATTATCATTATCACCATTATTCAGTTTAAAATTCAAAATCGTCACGACGATACCCAAATGTAGGAGGAGTGAAAAATATGAACCAATATGCAAACAAATCGCGTGGCGCAAAATGGCTTGTCGGCATCATCTTGGCAGTCGGCGGATTCTTCATGATTCTACCGTTCATCTGGATGGTCCTCTCCTCTGTCAAAACGGATGCTGAAATCTTGCAAATCCCGCCAACTATCTGGCCCGAAACGTTTACCTGGGATAACTTTAAAAACCTATTTATAGAAATGAATTTCGGTGTATATTTACGCAATACGTTAGTCATCGTGTTATTCTCTTTTATCGGTTTATTCCTAAACGCTATGGCCGGTTATGGCTTCGCTAAATTTCGGTTTCGTGGGAAGAATCAATTATTTTATTTAGTACTAGCTACGATGATGATTCCTGGGCAAGTGACAATGATTCCGGTCTATTTAATTCTGAACATGTTCCACTTAACAAACACGATGACAGGTATTATTTTGCCAGGCCTCGTTGGCGCATTCGGGATTTTCTTATTCCGCCAGTTCATGTCAACCATTCCGGATGAATTAATGGAAGCCGCAAGACTCGATGGCGCCAGTGAATTCTTCATTTTTTGGAAAATCATTTTACCAATTTCGCGCCCCGTTCTGGCAGTTCAAGGTATTCTGACATTCATCGCTGGTTGGAACTCCTTCTTATGGCCACTGATTATTGCGAACGACGAGAAATACTATACGCTATCGGTCGGGCTTTCCTTATTGAAAGGCCAGTATGCGAGCAACTACGCGCTACAAATGGCTGGTTCCACATTTATGGTCATCCCGATTATACTAATTTTCATGATGTTCCAGAAATATATTTTGAAAGGCTTCAATGTTTCCGGGTTGAAATAACTAAAAAAGAGATGAGATTGGCGTACCATGTAGGTTCATGCCAGTCTCATCTCTTTCGTTTCAAAATCTTGATTTGTTCTTTATAAGTAGTTGCTGGTTTATCTATTTTTAGCATCAGGCACTCTCCCCTATAAAAAAACGACCCCGCCTGTTCCACATCATAAATTCCGGAGAATTTATGAGAGGTGTGCGGAGTTTTATTAGGTATATTGTAACACAGATTATTTGGTTTGTACACCCTCAAATAGATAATAAATTACATTAATAACTTCTGTCCAAAATATTCACCAACTTGCAAACCACCTTGACACGCGAACAGTGCATTGCCGATTGGGACGGTGTACTCGTTTAGCTTATCCATTTTACCCATAACACGCAACATTGGTAAGTATTGCGTTTCGGGATTTTGAGTGAAGCAGATGAATAGGAGGCCAGCTTCTAGACGGCCTGTTTTGGCATCAACGCCTGACGTGTAGGAATACGCGCGACGGTGCATTTGTTGTTTTGTATCCTTGGCGAGACGGACATGGGCATCGGTTGGCATTTTGGCAGGATTCACTTTATCGAATTCTTTCTTTTTGCCATACGGTGCGCCTGTTTTTTTATGTCTGCCGAATGTATCTTCTTGGTCCATCAATGACGAGCGGTCCCAAACTTCGAGTAACATTTGGATTTTGCGGTAGCCAAGATAGGAGCCGTTTTTCATCCAAGTTGGTTCATCGGTCGCACTCCAAACAACGTCTGCAAAACCTTGCTTGGAGGCGTGATCTGTGTTTGCTGTACCATCTTTAAAACCAAACAGATTCCGCGGTGTTTCGCCATCTGCCGAACGAATGAAACCTTCCTCGAGCCAACGAACCGCGGCAGTTCCAGTAGCCAGACGGATAAAATTACGAATCCCGTGAAAAGCGACTTGCTGATCGTCTGCGCAAACTTGCAAGCAAATATCGCCATCACAATACGCTGCGTTTAAACTGTCATGCGCCATGTGTGGCACTGCTACAAGATGTCGCGGCATCTTCGCTTTGACGCCAAACCGGTCTTTGCCATTTTTCTCAAAAAAGCTTGCGCCGTAACCAATCGTTACCGTCAAATTACCCGTGCCAAGCCCTTCTGCTTCACCCGTATCGTTCGGCGGCAACATGTCATTATCCGCATCCGCTAGCGCACCACCGCTCGTAGTCAAGTCCGCAAATCGCGTCCACGTCTTAAAAAGCGCAATCACATCCGTCTTACTCTCCGTCTCCAAATCAAAACTCGCCAAATAGCAATACGTTTGTTGCTCCGTAATGATTCCCGCCTGCGTCTTCCCATAAAACGGCACACCATCATCAGCTTGCGCCGTATCTTTGTCCAGCGCCTTATCCACCTGGTCCACCACGCTCAAAATACTGCCAAGACCAGTAGCGCCAATCGCGATTCCCGTCCCAGCCACAGCCGATAACTTCAACATTTCCCGTCGCGTCATCCCGTCCTTTTTCAGCGGTTCCGTCTGACCTTCCTTTTTATCCCTCATCTGCCTTTTCAGCTCCGTTTATTAAAAGATTTTCCCCGTCTGTGCCATCAATTCCGACAAATGACTCAACTGATTACTAATCTCGCGAATTTGCTCCGGCGTCAACTTATCATACGACACATAATTCCCGTCCGTATTATACTTCTCCAGCGTGTCTTCCATTTTCACAAAAGCATCATCAATTTGTTGCGTCAAATCCTTATCATTCGCATTCAGCGCCGGAATAATCGCTTGGTAAACCACTTTCGACCCTTCCACATTCGCCGCCAAATCCACTAAATCCGTATGCGAATACGCTTCCTCTTCTCCAGTAATCTTCGTTGTCGCCGCCTCATTCAAAAGCTCCATCGCACCAGCCACCATCGGCTTAGGCTCCAATTTCAACTTCCCAACTTCCGCTTGCAATGCCAAACTATCCGTCACCAACTGATCTGCATATTTATCCATCCCAGCTAGCAAATTATCTTGCCATAATGCCTTTTCAATACGGTGGAAACCAGTCCATTCCGTCTGATCATCCACATCATTAATCCGCGCATCAAGCTTCGGATCTAAATCGCCAAAACTCTCCGCAATCGGTTCAATACGCTCATAATAAACGCGTGCCTTCGAATAATATTCCTTCGCTTTTGCCGTATCGCCTGCCTTCACAGCATCCGCGAAAATCTTCGTATCCCCAACAAATGCAGCCGTCTGTTCCACTACATATTTTGAATAATTATCCACTGCCTTATCCAAAACTTCTGACGTCTTCGCTTTCGTTTCCTTCGCGCTCGCTACTGCCTCAAGTGACGTTTTCAAACTAGCTGCATTCGTTGCTAGTTCCGCATAGTCCAGCTTATCACGCTTAGACATATAGAAAATCGGCGTCTCATATTTCTCCACATCCGTGTACAATAACGGGTACAAATCACGCACATTGTTCTCAAAAGCCAACCAATGTTTATGCATTGCCGCAGCACTATTTTTTACATCTGCATCATTTTTCGCAGCAATATCTTTTTCCACCGTAGCCAACTCGTCTTGCATTTGCTTCACATCTTTTTTCACCGCAGTCGCTTGTTTGCTATCCGTTTGTTCCTTTTTCGCGTCCGCCTTCGTGTCACTCGCTCCATCATTCGAATTACAAGCCGCAAGTACCAACACCGCAGCCAATACCGACATACATAACATACCTATTTTTCTCATCCGTTTACTCCCTTATCGACTAACTGTTTCATAGCCCGTTTTTTTAAAGCAGATCTTACTAAAATAACAACCGCCACCAGTACAAAAATAAGCTGTGGCAACAAACTGTACCACGATGGGTAAATGCTAAGCGCTGGAATCGATGGCAAATAATCCTGCACAGTCGCTGGAATCACGCCTGCCAGTTGCAAACTATGAATCCCCGACCCCATAAATTTAAAACAAAGATAAAACACGATAGCACTAGAAATCATGAAAAATGGCTTCAGCGGCAAATGCACACTAAATTTCAGCATCACGACAGCAATAATACAAAGCACGCCGAGTCCCACAAGAATTCCCGTAATCAGTTCCGCCGTGGACATCCGCCCGACCATCCCAATCAAGAAAATTACCGTCTCCAAGCCTTCTCGCATAATCGCCAAAAATGCCAACACAGCAAACGAAATCATTTTTCCGTTCGAAATGGCTTGGTCGCTCTTTGTTGCCATGTAGTTATTCCATTTTGCCATATCTGAATTGCTATGTAGCCAATAACTCACATAGAGCATCATCAAGCTCGCAATCACGCCAGTCCAGCCATTTATCAACGTATTATTCTTCCCAAAAGCAAGCGTCGAAAGCCAAACTGCTACAATTAAGCCCAGAACAAGACTCACCATTAAACCAGCCGCCGTCCCGCCAACAATCCACTTCCGCGCATTCGGAGTTTTAGCACGCTTCGCAAATGTTAGTAAAGTCGCCACAATCAAAAGCGCCTCCAAACCTTCACGAAACGGAATTAGCGCCGCATCAAACCAAGTATATGTAACATTCGCAAACGGTTTTAGCGTATCCTCCATGCCATCAAGCACATCCGCAGTTCGCTCTTGCTTTGTCGGATCTTGCACATAAGCCGCCAATAGCATTAAATCGCGCTCCATATTGTCATACGCAACTTGGGACTGACTCACCACATCGCCTTCCACCGAAAGCCACTGTTTCTGCAAATCCTGCACTTGCTGATCCGCCGCGCCCCAATCTTTATTCTCCACGAGCTGCCGCGTTTCACCTAACTTCTTAATATAACTAGCAAGCGTAATTTTCGTGTTCCCGTCATTATCCGTGTACGTTCCATCCCGATAATCCCGCAACAACCCTTGAAAAACTTGCAAACCATCCGTCGCCGTTTTCGCCTCACCATTCAAAATGCCAAGTGACACGACCGCCACCTGCCGATCCATCTGCTGCGCCAAATCATACGACTTCCCTTTCACATCCTGCTTATTGCGCGTCCACCACAATTTCCCGCCCTGAAAAGCCACTCTCGCCTGGTCAAAATCCGCCTTATCAAGCGCAACCATCGTCGGCTTCACTGCCTTCTCAGCTTCCGAAATATCCGGTTTCTCCGCCGCCATCACGCCCTTTGGAAAAAGCACTATGACAAAAATCAACAGCAACAAGCTCCTCCAAATTCGCCCTTTCAAAACACCATCCCTTTCACAATTGAAAATGATTATCATTATCATATATCTACACATCCAAAAAGTCAATCCAAAATAGAAAACCGTTGACAATTTTTGAAATCAGACGTACAATCAATTGATAATGAGAATCATTCCTAATTAATCAAAAGGAGGTACATAAAAATGGCACTAGGACCTGCAAGTATCGTACTCATCGTCGGCGCTGCCCTTGTTATTTTCGGACCAAAAAAATTACCAGAACTCGGACGAGCAGCTGGCGACACATTGCGCGAATTTAAAAACGCCACAAAAGGCATGATGGATGACACGAAAGAACAACCTGCCGAACCAGTAAAAGAAGACAAGGAAATCACTAAATGACGGACCGTTCCATGCCACTCACGAAGCATTTGCAAGAATTACGCGCAAGGCTTATTTTCGTTTTCATCGCCTTTTTTGTAAGCTTTATTATTGGTATGCTTGTCGCTAAGCCTCTTATTTTATTTTTACAAACGGATGAAATGCCCGTTACAATTACAATGAACGTTTTTAAAGTCACCGATGCTTTCTCGATTTACATGCAGTTCGCATTCGTTATCGCCCTCGTTCTCATCGCCCCATTTGCACTTTATCAACTCTGGGCCTTTGTCAAACCAGGGCTTTATCGCAACGAACAACAAGCGACATTGCGTTACATACCAATCATTTGCGTACTATTTCTAATCGGTGTCGCCTTCTCGTATTTCGTTGTTTTCCCGTTCGTCCTAACGTTCATGCTCCAATTCGGCGAACAACTAGGCGTTCAAAACACGATTGGCCTAACAACCTACTTCCAGTTCATGCTTCAAACGATACTACCATTCGGCGCGTTATTCCAAATGCCACTACTCGTCGCATTCCTAACCCGCCTAGGCCTCATCAACCCAGACATCATGCGCTGTTTTCGTAAATATGCCTACTTCATCTTGCTCGTCATCGCAGGCCTCATCACACCGCCAGAACTACTCTCCCACCTGCTCGTGACACTCCCACTCATCCTGCTTTACGAATTCAGCATTATCATCTCAAGCCTCACCTACCGCAAATTAAACGCAAAAATCTCCTGAACCAGCGTCATACAACCACTGCTCAGGAGATTTTTTATTTGTCCTCTGCTTTGCGTCGATACCAAAAATAAAACATCGAAAGCGGCCACCAAAGCACCGCGAAAATCGGAAAAATACACCATAATACGTCCGGCGAATACATTACATTCACCACGATAAACAAAATAATGAGCAACGCCGAACCCCAAATCGAAAACCCTAAATTCACTTTCGCCAAGGCCCGTCGTTTTTTCGTATTCGGTTTTGCCACTTCTAATTCAGCAATGATTTCATCCATATCACCAAACTCGATAATCGCTTTGTTCACCGCATCCTCCTCGGATTTACCTTCCTCCATCAAGTCTGCTACTTTTTCCTCTAAATTATACGTAATTTCTTCTTTGACTTGCGCCGCCTGCTCGCTTTCCGGAACATTTTCAAATAGCTTTTCTATAAATTCTGTTATTCTGCCCACTAATCAATCTCCTCCAAAAAAATGTTCATAATTTCTTTTATCTCTCGCCATTCCCGTGCCATCTCGCTTAAATAAGCCCGGCCAAGACTTGTAATCATATAATACTTGCGCTTCCCACCATGAGATCTTTCCCCAAAATAAGACTCAATCAGCGTCTTCTTCTCCAACCGCTGAAAAACCGCGTAAAGCGTTGCCTCTTTAATTTGAAACCGGTCACCCGTTCGTTCACTTATTTGCTTCGAGATTTCATACCCATATGAATCCCCATCCGCCAAAATCCGCAAAATAATCGAGTCCACATGCCCTCTTAAAATATCGCTACGAATTAAAATCACCCCTCAAATTACTCTACCAGATAGAATTATTATCTCCATCTAACTTTACCATCAGAAACCAAGTCTGTCAAAGCTTTTTGCAAACCGTTTCCATTCATGATACGCTAACAACAAGGAGGCGTTCCAAATGAAACTACAAATCGACAAAACCAACTACACCATCGCAAAATTCCCACCAAATTTTCCAATGCCCGCATCACTACAAGGCGAATCCCAATTTACTAGCATCACCTACACACCCGAAGAATGCTCCATCGTGGCCCCGACAAACATCATCAACGCAGCGCAAGCAGAAGCCGCAGAGCCCGACTGGTTCTTACTCAAAATCGAAGGCATCCTCGACTTCTCACTTACAGGCATTTTAAACAAAATCACAACACCGCTCGCCGAAAAAGAAATCAGCATCTTCGCCATCTCGACTTACAATACAGACTACATACTGATGAAGCAATCTGATTTAGCATTGGCCACAGAAACACTAGTCACAGCAGGTTATGAAATCAGCTAAATACGCACGAAAAAACACGATTCCAAAATCAAGGAATCGTGTTTCTACTTGTATTATTGATTGGTGGATGATGCGGCAGTAAGTGTTACCGTTGTCGTTTCTTTCTTGCCTTCACGGTAATATTTCACTTCCATCTTATCGCCAATCTTCACATCATTAGCGTACAAGATTTGACGCAATGTCATTGAGTTTGTTACTTTTTTGCCGTTCATTTCAACGATAACGTCATACTCTTTCAAGCCAGCTTTGTCAGCCGCTGAGCCAGCAACAACTTGTTGCACCATCGCACCGTAATCAACGCCAGATGGCAATTTCAAGACTTGTTGTTGTTGCACTTCAGGAATCGTATCAACATCACGCAATGTTACGCCAAGTGAAGGACGTTCTACTTCACCATTTTTCTCAAGTTGATCGATAATCGGCACGACTGTATTACTTGGAATGGCAAAACCGATACCTTCTACGTTTTCCGTTGAGATTTTCATCGAGTTAATACCAATGACTTGACCTTCGATATTGACTAGCGCTCCGCCACTGTTACCAGGGTTAATTGCCGCATCGGTTTGAATAACTTCTGCTTCCCAGTCTTCTGTGCCGTCACCATTTGTATCTACAGGGACAGTACGGTTAACACCTGAAACGATACCTTGTGTTACCGAGCCAGCAAATTCTGTACCCAGTGGGCTACCAATCGCAATCGCAATTTCACCGACTTTAACAGCATCTGAATTACCAAATTCCGCTACTTTTGTTACGTATTTATCGCTAATCTCAAGGACAGCTAAGTCATTCCATTTGTCAGTTCCAACTAATTTCGCTTCGGCCTTTTTGCCGCTTGAGAATGTTACTTCTAATTTATTCGCGCCTTCAACGACGTGGTTATTCGTTACAACATATGCTTTGCCATTGCTCTTCTTATAAACAACACCTGAACCAGATGATGCTTCGTCTTCTGTCGTGTCACCAGTTGCGATAGATGTTCCCGCTTGGTAATTCAATACGCTGACAACCGCATCTTGTACTTTCTCAAGTGCCTGAGTTGTACCTGTTGTATTTTCGACAGTGACTTTCTTCGTTGTTCCTGTGTTGCTTGTTGTTGATGTGGCATCATTATTGTTATCATCGTGTAACGCGCCCCAAGAGAAGCCTAGCACGATTAACGCTCCGATGAGTACACCAAGAATTCCGGCTAAAAAGGCGCCCCATATTGTTTTCTTTTTGCCGTCTTTTTTCGGTGGTTCACCGCCACCACCATTGTTCCCGCTTAAATTGCCGCCGCCCGCACGCGTTGGAGGGACCGGTGGAACAGTGCCGTTATTACCACTCGCTTGTGTGGCTGGTCTTGCTGGTTCACTTGCTGCTTCATCAAAAAAGGCATGTGTTGAGCTCGCTTCCGCCTCTTCTTTTGTCGCAGTTGCAAAAGGTTCGCCTTCTGGAGTTACGCCTTCCGCCGAATGCACTGCTTCTACTGGTATATCTTTGGTGCTTGCGGTTTCAGGATTATGTACCGCCGCATCCCCATTTGGCTCTGATCGTGTGTAGGATTGTGATTCTGGTAATTTCTCAGGAGACGCCCCACTTGCCGGCTCCTTTGCTTGCGTTTCTAAATCTTTGTTTTTCTCATCCATACATAATTCATCCCTTTCCAATTGATAGACATTTCCATATAGTTATTCTATACCCTAATTATGAAAAAACCATGAAATTTTCTTAAATTTTCTGCTATAAAAGGCATTAAATTGAAAAAATCGGCGTTGGAATTTCGGGATCGGTGTCAAAAAGCTCAATTTGTTCGCCAACAATGATACCTTCGCCGGCTAATGTTTGGGAAACAGACATGCGCGCTAAATCCTTCATGTTGTTATCTTTACTTAAATGTCCCAAATAAATACGCTTCGTTGCATCGCCAATTACTTCGCTCATCGCAATTCCTGCGTCTTCATTTGAAACGTGACCTTCATCGCCCAAAATACGGCGCTTTACATTCCACGGATAGCGTCCCATACGAAGCATACCGACATCGTGGTTACTTTCAAAAAGATACGCATCTGCATTGGCAATATGCCCTTTCATACGATCACTGACGTATCCTGTATCGGTAATCATGACAAACTTCTTTTTCCCACTGTGGAATATATAAAACATCGGTTCAGCAGCATCATGGGATACACCAAATGATTCTACTTGCAAACTACCGAATGATTTCACCGTCTCCATATCGAATTGGAATTTTTGCGCACTATTAATTTCGCCGATGGAAGGTTCCATTGCAGCCCACGTCTTGGCATTCGCATAAATCGGCACTTCATAACGACGCGCCAGCACACCAAGTCCTTTAATATGATCGACATGTTCATGCGTCACTAAAATCGCGTCAACATCCGTCATACTACGCCCGACTTCACCAAATAAATTCTCAATTTTCTTTCCGCTTAAACCACAATCGACTAAAATCGTCTGATTCGCCGTTTCAATAAGCGTCGCATTACCCGAGCTTCCACTCGCTAATATACTAAAACGAAGCTCATCCGTCTGGCTCGCAGTCTTTACTTCCTTTGCAAACATCTTTTGCGCCTCCTTAAAAATTCCATAATCCCATTGTACAACTAAAAATTCACAAATGCACGAAAAAAGGAGCAGTCTTGCCGGCTCGACAAAACCCTCCCTTTCTCTTATTTCGCTTCCTCCGAAGGCACAGCTTGCGTATCATTCGTATTAATAACCGATCCTTCCAGACCGTTTACAAGGAAATACGTCGTTTGCTTCTCATGCTCCACTTCAAAAGCCCAAACTGGCAAATAAACATCCGAACTAGGCAAACTTACTAAATTATAATAGCCTAATGTCGTATTGATGATTTTACTATTTTGCTTTAAATCCCCATGCTGATGCAACACTTCAAGCGCGTCCGTACCAGAAATAACATCATCCTGCTTATCGAACACTTGCGTATCGCCCAACATCGTCTGCATATAAGACACAACCTCATTATCTTTATTCAATGTAAAAACAATTTGCCCATCCGTATTAAACAACACAGGACGCGAATCAATTTTTTGGTTGAATGTCATTTGCATTTTATCTTTATCGTAACTCCAGTACGTATATTTATCCCCTTTAAACACATCGCTCTTCAAAAACGGCGCCAAATCCGCACCATACTTATCCGGATCAATCTTCACTGGCTTTTGCAAAAACGAGAAAATACGCTGATTTGCATTTTGCAACGTGATTTTCTGTCCCTTCAAATTGTTAATGTCTTTTTGCGTAAAGGCAAGCGGTTCTGTCGATAAATACGAGCCTTTTTCTGCGTCTGACGGAATTTTGCCATACGTAATGTTCTCTGATTTCAGCTTCTCTTCCAACGTCTGGCTAACGAGTGGTGTCGGCGACGAGGCCATGCGCGAATCAATGAACAACACCAACAGGAAAATATCCAAAATCAAAAACGCGATAATAAAAATTGTCTCGGTCTTTTTCCAATCCATTACGATTCGCCTCCCTTCACAGGAGTCCACGTGCCATTGTATTTATAGAACCATGCTGGCATCAGCTCAATAATGCGGTTATTATAACTCGTATTGCTTTGCTCATAACGCATCACGTAACCCGGAATAATCATCTGAATATCGTCTGCGTCCACCGTCTTAATCAAATCTCTGTACACACTCGCCGAACTAGGTAGCGTCACTTCTTTGGATTCCGTCGTAATTTGCGCTCCTAACTTAAAGAACGGGCGCTGATACTTATACACGCTCTCCGTCCCTTCCGAAACAAGAATCTGCGCCATGCCATCACTATTAAACACAGGCAACCCTTGCACAAACAACGAAAACGCCGTGGTCGAACTATCCGCGGAATACCCCGAATAATAATAATTCCCCGTCCAACCCCAATGATCATTAATAAAATTAAAACTAGATTGAATTTGTTCCGACTTCATCGAGCTGCTGAGTTGCGACGTATCCCTGCGTTCTTGCGCCGGGTCCACATACGTGAGCACTTTCTCCTCAGGATTCACCGTCATCGAACTCGAACCATTCGTAAAGGAATTATCCTGCCCCTTCACTTTGTTTCCATCACCAAACAACGCATTTTTGAACAAACCGATATCAATCGTTTCAATCACATACTGCTGCTGCTTCAATTTCACCGGTTTATCACTCAAGAAAAGATACTGCTTATTCTTGAAAATCGTGTCCATCTCGGCAAGCTCAGACTTCTGCTCTTTCATAATATTCTTCAAAACATCTACTTGTTCTTGCTGAATCGACCCTTGATAAATCTGCTCATTCGAATCATTTCCGAAATAAACCGAGAACAACCCATTCTCCGACTTATTCAAATTAAATGTAATCCGATTAAACGAATTCAAATCAAAATTATCACCCTTCAAAGGAAACACTTGGCTGTAAACCGAAAGCGGCACGGCGTTCGGGAATACGAGTTCGATAGAATTATCTTGATGCACCATCCCTTGATAACTCGCATTCATTTTATCCGTCCGAATCAATTCCGAAAAATCAAATGTCGTTCCAGCCTTCACTAAAGCATTAATCATCGCCAAATTTTGCGTCGTATAATGCTTTTCCGCCTGATTATAATACACAACCGTTGGCCTAAACACTTGCTCTGGCTGGCGCAGTTTTGCAATCTGTTCTTTTTTCACAGTCTCGTTATCAATCACTTCATAATCGGGCTGTACTTTCCAGAGGCTGTAGCTTAAGAAGACACTAATAACTACAAGGACGGTCAAAATAATACCTCTTATACTTGTCCCCTTCATTCCCAATCATCCTCCGGTAAATCATTGTACGGTAGTGTAAACGAGATGGTTGTTCCTTTGCCACGATTACGCTCGGCCCAAATTTCGCCACCGTGCGCCTTAATCACGTCACGTGCAATCGCTAAACCAAGACCCGTTCCGCCCATTTCACGCGATCTCGCTTTATCCACCCGGAAGAATCGATCAAATACTTTCGTCAAATCCTCCTCAGGAATTCCCATACCTTCATCACTAATACTTACTTCAATTTCATCCTCACGTTTGCGTAAATAGAACGTAATCCGTCCACCATCTGGTGAATATTTATTCGCATTCGAGATAATGTTATCCATCACTTGCATAATCTTATCTTCATCAATTTCAATAATCACCGGTTCACGCGTGAAATGCCGTTTAAACGTAATCCCGTCTTTCTTCATCATCTCAAATCGATCAATAATATGATTAAAGAAGTCATTAAAATTCACAAAATTCTTCTCCAAATTCGTGCGACCACTATCCATGCGTGACAGTTTCAAAAGATCATTCACAAGCCGAATCATACGCTCCGTCTCACTCTGCGTTACTTCTAAGAACCGCGGCGCAATTTCTTCATCACGCCAAGCACCATCACTTAGCGCCTCCAAATAACTGTGCATACTTGTAAGCGGCGTCCGCAATTCATGTGACACGTTCGATACAAAGTCACGGCGTTCTTGATCTACTTTTTCCTGATCGGTAATATCATGTAAAACGGCAATAATCCCGTTCACAAAACCAGTTTCGCGTTGGATGACCGACAAGTTCGCCCGCAACACATACGGTTCTTCAAACGTACTGCGATCCATTGTTAGCGGCTCATCAAGCTCCATCAAATCATCAAAAGAATACTCGTCCGCAACGTCTAGCACATCAATAATCGGCTTCCCGTTCGCACTCTCATGCGGCACTTTCAGCATCTTCTCCGCAGGCGTATTAATCAAAATAACCTTCCCACGTCGATCCGTCGCAATCACGCCATCCGTCATGTAAGAAAGTACCGACGACAACTTACGCCGTTCCCCTTCCGTCATGGCTTGGGCCTCCTGCACTCGTTTCGTGAGCGCATTAAACGATTCCGCGAGCTGCCCAATTTCATCCATCCCGTAAACTTTTACTTTTCGCGTATAATTCCCGCGTGCCATTGCAAAAGCTTGCCGTTTCATGTCCGTAATTGGTTTGGTAATCGTTCGCGACAGCAGTATACCAAGAATCGCCGTAATCACCATCGCAAGCAAAGTCCCGGTAATAAAGATACTCGTTATACTGTCCACTTGCTCATACACCGACTCAATATCGGTAGCCAAATAGATGGCGCCAATAACCTCTCCTTTTGAAGTAATCGGAGAAACGTCCACCCAAATTTGCCGTTTTGGATTTTTCCCCATGAAGATTTTATTTTCGCCATTGCCGCTATTTATCGTATTTTTTATCATCTTGTTCGTCGAGACTTGTCCAACGATACCTTGATTATCCACATCCGACGTACCAATGATTTTCATCTTGTTATCCACCACGAGGACTTCTTCAAAATCATTGCTACCACGAACGAAGTCGAGCAACATACTCTGGATATTGCTCTCAAGCTTCGTCTGGTCATCATTCGTATACTTCAACATTTCCTCACGAACATTATATTCCAACAAATTCACACTATTTGTAATTGCTGTCTTAAAGTTCTTCTCCAACTGGTCCTGCAATTCCCGCACAAAATAAGCGCCGATGACTTGCATCGCTACTAAAATAAGCAATAAATAAATCATGACAAACCGAAATTGAACCGATTGAAAAAACTTCATTCTCCGCATAATCTTCTTCTACTCCTGTTCAGGGTTACGCAAATAATAGCCTACTCCCCGTCGTGTCACAAGCCATGCTGGATGACTTGGATTGTCTTCAATCTTCTCACGTAAACGGCGAACCGTCACATCGACCGTACGCACATCACCAAAATAATCATAGCCCCAAACCGTTTGCAATAAATGCTCACGCGTCATCACTTGGCCCATATGCTTCGCTAGGTAATGTAGCAACTCAAACTCACGATGCGTTAATTCAATCGTCTCACCACGTTTAGAAGCCACGTATGCGTCCGGATGAATAATTAGCGAGCCGATTTCTAGTTCACTATTTTCTTCTTCCTCCGCAGCTGTGCTTCCCGTCGTACTATGGCGACGCAAATTAGCTTTCACACGCGCAATCAATTCACGATTACTAAACGGTTTCGTCACATAATCATCCGCACCCAATTCCAAACCGAGCACTTTGTCGATTTCCGAATCTTTCGCAGTAACCATAATAATCGGCATATCATATTTCTTACGGACTTCACGACATACTTCAATACCATCGCGTCCTGGCAACATAATATCCAGCAAAATCAAATCCGGCTGAATCTCTTCAACCAACTCAATCGCCTCGTCACCGTCGTACGCGCAATATACATCAAAGCCCTCTTTATTCAAATTAAATTTCACAATATCTGCTATCGGTTTCTCATCGTCTACAACTAATATTTTTTTCTCCGCCATCTCATCCAGTCCTCCCATTTAAAAATCGCGTATTTGCGATGCTCACATATTTTATTTAGAGAAATAACCCGTACGTTGTTACTGAAAAATGCTTATCTTATGAGATATTTAAATGCTTTATTTCTCACATAAGCGCTTTATTGATTGATAGAGCGCCATATTCCCCATTATACCATACATTTTGATGATAGGAAAAGTTCCAGTCCAAACAAATAACACAGGCGCGAAAAAGGCGTCTGTGTTATTTGTTCCCTATTATTAATCAAACAATGGGCTGACAGATTCATTCTTGTGTACGCGAACGATTGCTTCGCCAAGTAACGGTCCTACAGATAATTGCTCAATTTTGTCGATCCATTTATCTTCTGGTAATACAAGTGAGTTCGTAACGATTAGTTTCTCGATTGGAGAATTGTTGATGCGCTCAATTGCCGGTCCGGAAAGAACGGGATGTGAACAACATGCATACACCTTTGTTGCTCCACTTTCAATTAAAGCATTAGCAGCAAGCGTTATTGTTCCTGCCGTATCAATAATATCGTCAATCAAAATAGCCACTTTACCATCTACATTACCAACGATATTCATTACTTCCGCCACATTTGGACGTGGGCGACGTTTATCAATAATAGCGATTGGTGCTTTCAAACGATCCGCCATTTTACGCGCTCTAGTTACACCACCGTGATCAGGAGATACAACAACTAAATCCTCATCAATATGGTGTGAGCTAAAGTAGTTAGACAACAAGCGAACAGCATTCAAGTGATCGATTGGAATATCGAAAAATCCTTGAATTTGCGGCGCATGAAGATCAAGCGTAATCATGCGTGTAGCGCCAGCTTTTTCAATCAAGTTTGCTACTAATTTCGCAGTGATTGGCTCACGGCTACGCGCTTTACGATCTTGACGTGCATAACCATAATACGGCATCACAATGTTAATCGTTTTTGCTGAAGCTCTCTTAAGTGCATCAATCATGATCAAAAGTTCCATCAGATTTTGGTTAACAGGAAAACCAGTGGACTGTACAACATACACGTGACAACCACGGATACTTTCTTCAATATTAATCTGAATTTCACCATCACTAAAATGGGTCACACTGGACTTCCCTAATGAAATCCCCGCCACTTCAGCAACCTCAGCCGCTAAAGCTTTGTTAGAATTTAAAGAGAAAATTTTCAACTTTGGATCAAAATAATCGTTAGACATAATCAGCCTCCACATAGATTTTATATAATTTTTTTAATTACCAAGATGTTAGTTGGTGGGGACTTCGAGTGAAATCCCCAATATACAAAAGATTAAAAATTAATCTTTCTATTTACCAAAGTTAAGTCGTTTCGCGTAACCTTCTTTGTTTTCTTGTTTTACGCGAGAAATGGCTAGTGCGCCTTCTGGAACGTCTTTTGTAATCGTTGAACCTGCTGCTACAAATGCTTTGTCGCCAATTTTGACTGGTGCTACTAAGTTGGAATTACAGCCGATGAATACATCGTCGCCGATAATCGTTTTGGCTTTATTTTTGCCGTCGTAGTTGACTGCGATAGAGCCGCAACCAATATTGACGTTTTCGCCGATTTCCGCGTCACCCATGTAGATGAAATGCGGAATCTTAGAGTTTTTGCCGATGGTTGCTTTTTTCGTTTCGACAAAGTTACCAATTTTAACGCCTTCGCTGATTTCTGATTCAGGGCGTAAGTGTGAATAAGGCCCGACTTGTACGTCATCGCCTACTTTGCTGTCATAAATTGATGAGTGTCTTACTTTGACGCGTTCGCCAAGGATCGCATTATCAAGCAAGCTCGCTCCTGTAATTTCGCAATCATCGCCAATAACCGTCTTACCGTGAATGGAGACATTTGGTCCAATGATTGTATCTTGACCGATTTCTACATCTACATCAATATAAGTGTTTGCAGGATCAATCAATGTTACGCCATTACGCATATGTTTTTCATTAATACGGTGACGCATAATTTCTTGTGCTTCCGCCAAAGCTACGCGATCGTTAACGCCTAGAGATTCTTTAGCATTCTCCATACGATAAGCCGCAACAACTTCGTCTTCGTCTTTCAAGATTTTGATAACGTCTGGCAAATAATATTCACCTTGCGCATTTTCATTGGAAACTTTCTCTAGAGCTTCGAACAAGGCTAAATTATCAAAGCAATATGTTCCCGTGTTGATTTCATTGACGCGTTGTTCTTTCTCAGAAGCGTCTTTTTGCTCCACGATTTTTTCAACGATTCCAAGGTCATCACGGATAATTCGTCCGTAACCTGTTGGATTATCTAAAACTGTTGTCAAAATCGTTGCTTTTGCGCGTTTCTCGTGATGGTATTTCATCAAGGCTTCCATCGTATGTCCTTGAATAAGCGGCGTATCACCGCACACAACAAGCGTCAAGCCATCTTTATCACCTAAAGCGATTTTGGCTTGCAATACAGCGTGAGCCGTTCCAAGTTGTTCTTCTTGTACTGCAAACGTGCTTCGATCTTTCAAATGGGTCTGTACTGCTTCGGCGCCATGCCCAACAATCGTTACAATTTCCTCAGGTTGAAGTTGACTAATTTGATCAACTACGTGCTCCACCATAGGTTTTCCACATACGGGATGCAACACTTTGTAAAGCTTCGATTTCATTCTTGTACCTTGCCCAGCCGCTAAAACGATTGCATATCTATTCATCATTGACAAGACCCTCCAATATCCACTATTCTTCATAATGAATAATACCGTAAATACAGCTTTTTTTCAAGGTGTAAATAGACCGAGTAAGAAATTACATTAGAATTTAAAAAATAACGTTTTGGTGAATAATGCCTAATCAACAATTAACGACAGAATCGGAAGGTTTTTTCGGACGTTTAGAATATGTAAGAAAACATGGGTTTCGCTTTAATTAATCTTGCTTTTATTAAATGTTTTACTCCGATTAACCGTAAAACAAATCCGGAGAGCGCCATACCACTCACATCAGGTAAGACGTACATTATGCTTTAAACAAATCGAGCGAAAGCGTTTGTATTTCATGCGTTTGGTGGAAGCCGGAAGCGGAGCATACCCCCGTATGTGAGAACCGGAAGTCCGCCAAACGCATGAAATACGAACGCTTGCCGCCGATTTACATCGCTTAAGATCTGTCTTCAAACAAAAACAACCAGCGCATGGCTGGTTGTTGAAATATTTTATATTATTCAGCTGTTACTTCTTCTTCCACTGCAACATCTTCTGAAACTGCGCTTGCTTCTTCTTCGCCTACGCGAACGTATTCAGCTAGCACTACTTCTTGGATTTTTCCACGAGTGTCAGAATTGATTGGGTGAGCGATGTCACGGAATTCACCGTCAACGCCACGTTTACTTGGCATTGCAACGAATAAACCATTGTTTCCGTCAATTACACGAATATCGTGAACAACGAACTCCTCATCCAAAGTTATAGAAGCAATTGCTCTCATTCTTCCATCAGTTTCTACACGACGTAATCTCACATCAGTTACCTGCATTATTAGTCACTCCTTATCCCATTTTTTTGTCTTCTCATAGAATCTTGGGGTTTTTCATCTTGTTACTGGGACAAACACGGTTTCCCTTTAAGCCCTCTACATCACAACAAGCTTTACCCAGGCCTATAAAAAGTAGTGTTTATTCTTCATTTCCTTCTTCTGCTTCAGCTGGTGCCTCAGCGCTTTCACTGACAACTTCATCAGCCTCTGCATAAGCAGCTAGAACAGCGTCCTGAATTTTAGCACGAGTATCTGAATTAATTGGGTGCGCAATATCGCGAAACTCTCCATCTGGAGTACGCTTACTTGGCATTGCCACAAATAATCCGTCATTACCATCAATCACGCGAATATCATGTACTACGAATTCGCCATCAATCGTAATTGAAGAAATAGCTTTCATTCTTCCATCAGTCTCAACTCGACGTAATCTCACATCTGTAATTTCCATTTTCTTCACCACCTTAGCTCTTGTTGACATGCTACTTGTTGAATCAGTGCACACGCAACATCATAAAGATAACACTAGAGAATTGTTCTACTGACATTTCTCCCATACAAGAAGTAACGCTCCTTGTTCCCAAAAAGGAAAGCCCAGAATTTTTCTCTAACAACATCATAATAAAAAAAGCTAAATTTGACAACTTTGTGACTTCGCATATAAAAATTGGTTTTCTATGTACTTTTTTATTGACAAAAACGAATTGTTTTTAACATATTTATTATTGTATACTATCGTTAAACAGGCGTCTTAAATATACTCGCAATACTTGCTGTTACAATGCTTTTGCTCATTTACAAACATAATTTCAATCGCTAAAAAGAACTGTTTTATATTGTTTGACGATAAATATTATATCTATTTTTGTATACTAAAATGGGCTATTGTGATGTTTTTTACTGGTATTTTTGCACACTGTTTTTTTAATTTATTGGGAAATCGAGCGCTATTATGACAAATAAAACAGAGAGAAAACTTTACTTTAAAAATTAGTTATATCAATAGGTTTCATTGTTTCCGAAGCTAGTTAATTCAGATAAATAGAGTGATTTCGTCATTATTTTTATCGTAATTGTAACAAAGAGATTAAAAATATATGACAGAGTATTTTATCCCTATTTTAAAGCCTTTTAGACAAAAACGTCACACTTTTTTATCATTTTTTTGTGCCTAAATAATAAAAAAAGAGGATTTATGTAAGAAAATCCTCTTTTTTAAAGCCGTTATTCAGATCGTAATGCATCAATTGGACGTAATTTTGAAGCTTTATTCGCTGGCATAATTCCAAAAATAACACCAATTAACATGGAGAATAGGAATGCGCCTATAATTGTGCTTGCTGCAATTCCGGATGCTATTCCTGCAAAAGAGCTAAACGCGAGTGCGCCGGATACACCGATAGCAATACCTATCAGGCCACCTACAACACTTATAACGATAGATTCTATTAGGAATTGTGTCAAAATATCGCGTTTCTTCGCACCTAATGCTTTACGGATACCAATTTCTCTTGTTCGTTCGGATACGGAAACCAACATAATATTCATGATTCCAATGCCACCAACGACAAGGGAGATTCCTGCGATAGCGCCTAATGCTGTCGTTAATGTTGAACTGATCGTATTGAAGGCACTTAAAATCTCTTGTTGGTTAATAACTTGATATGGGGCTGTTTCGCCGCTTGATGAATCCGAAGCTGTATAATCGAATTGAATCGAAAGTCGTGATTCTAATGTATTGACTACACGGTCCACATCATCTGCTGTATCTGTTTCCACGTACAAAGTTCGAACGTTGGTGTCTTTTAACATACGCTGGGCTGCAGATAAGGGGATGAAAATTTGATCGTCGCTTGAGCCCATCATCGAATTTCCTTTTTCCTCAAGAACTCCGACAACTTTATACGGCATGCCATCAATTCGGACGTATTCCCCGATTGGATTGGAGAAGCCGAATAAATCGCTTGCTACGTTTGGTCCGATTACGGCTACTTTTTGTCCGTATTCTACGTCAATGGGAAGCAGGAACCGACCGTTATCTAATTTCAAGCCACGGGCGTCTTTATATTGCTCGTTTGTTCCAACTACTTTCAGGTCTTTGGATTTGTAATCATACGTAGCTTTGACTTGGCCTGAAATTTCTGGTGATACGCTTTTAACGCCATCGATATTTTTGTATTTCATGACATCATCGTAGGTGAATTTGTCGTTTGGATTTGTGGAGCTGTTCATGACAGTGATTAGGTTAGAGCCTAGGTCGCCCATCTGGCTGTTTACTTGCTCCGTCACGCCTTTTCCTAGTGATACTAGTAGAATTACCGAAGAAACCCCGATAATGATGCCTAGCATGGTTAGGAACGATCTCATTTTACTTGTTTTTAGCTGTTTCCAAGCCATCTTCATACTTTGAAGGATCATTGTTTAACCCCCTCATGAAAAAGTTGACCGTCTTGGATGCGGATTGTTCGTGTTCCGTAATTTGCAATATCCAAATCATGCGTAATCATCACGATTGTATTTCCAGCACGATTCAATTCTTGCAAAATCGACATGACTTCTTTTCCTGTTTTGGAATCGAGCGCGCCAGTCGGTTCATCGGCTAGTAGAATTTGTGGATTCGCCGCAAGCGCCCGAGCGATAGCAACACGTTGTTGTTGACCACCTGACAATTGCGTTGGTAAATTCCGTTTCTTCTCTAGCAAGCCTACTTTATTTAAACAATCTAATGCGATTTCTTCTCGTTTTGAGACGCTCATCCCGCCATAAATCAGCGGCAGTTCGACGTTCTCAAAAGCAGAAAGTTTCGTCAGTAAGTTGAACTGTTGAAAAATAAAACCGATTTTCTTATTGCGAATAGCGGATAGTTTGTTATCATTTAGCGTTGCCACATCGACACCGTCCAAGTGATACTCGCCAGAATCTGGAACGTCTAAACAACCAATCATGTTCATCAAGGTTGACTTACCAGAACCAGACGGACCAACAATCGCTAAAAATTCGCCCTGTTCAACGGCTAATGTCACATTATCAAGTGCTTTAAATGTTTCACCGCCAAGTGTATATGTTTTCGTTAAGTTTCTCATATCTATAAGTGGACTCGTCATGCTATTCACCTCCTTGTTTCGTCTAGGCATTAAAATCCTGGTTGTGACGACGTTGTTTTCGTTGGTAGGATAACTTCATCGCCTTTTTCTAGACCTTTGGTGATTTCCATGTTGTCCTCATTATGAAGTCCAATTGTTACGTATTGTTTTACTTCTTTTGTTGTGTTGTTCTTGCCTTTTTTAGGAACGAGTACGTAATATTTATCGTCGTCATTTTTTTGTACAGCTTCGACTGGAACGTATAACGCGTCTGTCTTTTCTTTTACAAGAATGGAAGCGTCGGCTGTCATGCCAGATTTCAAACCAGTTGTGTCATCGATAGAAATTGTTACTAAGAATGAAGATACGCCGTTCATCACTGTTCCTTGTTCAGCAATTTCTTTAACTTTACCGATGAACGTCTTGTCTGGTAGTGCAGTTACTGAGATTTTTGCTTCTTGATCTTTCTTTACATTCGGAACGTCAAGCTCGTCCATTTGTACTTGTAGTTCTAACTCATCATAATCAGGTGCTTTTTGATCTTGTGGAACAATTGCGCCTGTTGCTGTCGCGTTAATTTTTAAATCGCCTTGTTTCACTTTCGTTGTTACAAGATCTTTCGTTGCTGCCGTGTCAGAACCCGATTTATTGCCCAAAAATAGGACTGCTCCAACGACAATGACTGCAATGATAACGATCGCAATCAACCATTTAACCCACTTCTTCATGTGTATTGCCCCTTCCAAATTCAGTAATAATGTGTTAGTTGCCTTATTATGTAGGTAACCAATCATACAAAAAGTCCGCAAACAAAAAAACTTCACTAACTAAACTGTTCGCTTCCTTTCTATAAGTTCTTATTGTAGCACAAATCAAAATAAAACCAGTCATACGGAAGTCTTATTTATTCATTCATAATCTATTCATAAAAAAACTGAAACCCGTAGAGCGCATCGCAATTGCTACTCATGGATTCCAGTTTCTATTTTATTCACTTGGGTATTGAAAATAATTGCCTTCGACGACTTGAATTTGTTTTTCTTTAACGTTGACATTCTTGATTTTGACTAAAGAAATGTAATCGTCTACAAGGCGTTCTTCGGCGTATTCTGATTCGACAAGGACGCCGATGCCAACTAGGTTCGCATTGAACTCCTCAAGCAAGTTCTTCATGCCGTTAATGGTTCCGCCGGCTTTCATGAAGTCATCGACAATGACCACATTCGAACCTTCTGGCAGGCTGCGTTTGGAAAGCTCCATTTTCTCGATTCGTTTGCTGGAACCAGAGACATAATTGATGCTTACCGTCGAACCTTCTGTTACTTTGCTGTCACGACGAACGATAACAAATGGGACATTCAGATGTTCTGCCACAGCTTGGGCAATCGGAATGCCTTTCGTCGCCACAGTCATGATAGCATCGATTGGTTGTTTATTGAACTTCGTCGCTAAAATTTTGCCGATATGGCTGAGCGTCACTGGTTCCCCTAGTAAGTCAGATAAATACAAATAACCACCAGGCAAAAGACGATTAGGCTCAGCGATGCGATTACAAAGCGTTTGAACAAAATCTAGCACATCTGCGTTATCCGCAATCGAAATGTATTTCACGCCACCAGCAGCGCCTGGAACTGTCTCAAGCGTACCGATGCCTCTATCTTCAAATGTTTTCTTTATAATAACTAAATCCTCACTAATAGACGATTTCGCTGAACCATAACGTTCTGCAAATAACGTTAATGGGACTAATTTACGTGGATGACTTAGCAAAAACTGTGTCATATCAATTAAACGTTCGCTACGCCGAATTTTCATTGCACTTCTTCTCCTCTTTTTAAAGATGCTTTTCCAAACAATATAACATGATTCCCTTTTTTTGTACGTGTTTAAGTCTATTATAAAGATTTTTGGCTGGAAAAGATAGCGATAAACTATTTATTCATGCGCGGCTTGGTTTGAATCGCTTTATTTCATAACCTCTTTAAAGCTAGCTACTTCTGCGCCAACTGATTGCAAGGCTTCTACTACCTCATCTGATGTAAGGAATGTCAGCTCTTTAATGCGATAATCAGAATACGAACTTAGAGATAACAATGTTTCGTCAATGAAAGCTGGATGACACATGAACTCTAATGTTTTCGTATCGTCTTTATGTTTGGTAATGACTTGTTTAACAACTTCTGCGTTAATACCTTCTGCGTAAAACTCGTCTGCAAAACGATCCGTTGTTGGAATGCCAGTATAATCTGCATCGTGTACAGACCGACGCATACCGACGCCGTATTTCTTTGCTAATTTTTGAATAACAGGAAGCACGATTGGTTCGATTAAATGATGCGTGTCAAAATGTGAGATGGAAAGACCAGCCCCTAGAATTTTTTCAATTTGCGCGGTGAATTCACGTTCTACTTCATCAAAATCAAGCTTGTCGCCTGAAGCACGCAAAACATCTTGTGCTAGGAACTTACCAGATGGCGCTGTTAATGTAGGCACGTCTTTTAAAATCGGGCTACCGAATGTTAGCGTTAAATGGGCGCCAATATCGAGTCCTGGATTTTCTTTCGCCACTTCTACACCTAAATCAAAAGCAGGGGAATTCGCAAGCATCGTCGTTGATTTCACGACACCATGTTTGTACGCTTCTAGAATTCCATAGACAACACCTTTAGATAAACCAAAATCATCCGCATTAAAAATCACTTTCATCATTACCGACTCCTTCGTGAATTTACTTTTATATTATCTTTCTTCTTGCCATGGTCTTACTAAGTACACTTCCTCACAAAAGCCACGCAAGCCGTTATAGACGCGTTTCGCTCGTGAGTATTGTTTGACAAGGGCGAACACTGTTGGGCCGCTACCGCTCATTAAAGCCGTATCTGCGCCGAATTCCAGCATCTTCTCCTTGATCCGCTTTACTTCGGGGTGTTTCACAAGCGTGACCGTTTCCAAAACATTCCCGATATTATCGCAAATCCCTTCAAAACTACCATCTTGAATGGCTTGTACCATCCCTTTCGTGTTCGGGTGCTTTACTTCGCCAACTTTTAAATCGCGGTATACGCCAGGTGTGGAGACGCTAATCGATGGCTTGGCAAGCACAATCCAACAATTCGGCATCATTGGTAATGGTTCGATTATTTCGCCGCGTCCTGTAGCAAGCGCTGTTCCGCCGTATAGACAAAACGGGATATCCGAGCCAAGTTCTGCGCCGAGATCCGCCAATTCTTCCAGCGACAAGTTCAAATCCCACAGTTGGTTCAAGCCTTTAAGGGCTGCCGCCGCATCACTACTTCCACCCGCAAGACCCGCTGCTACAGGGATACTCTTGTCGAGCGTTATCGCTACGCCTTGTTTTATCTGAAATCGTTCTTTCAAAAGCGCTGCGGCTTGATATACCAAATTGCGTTTATCATCTGGAATGAAGTGCGCTTTTACGTCGAGTTTGATGCAGTCCTTTTCGAGTAAAACAAGCTGCAGACGATCCGCTAAGTCAATTGTTGTCATTACCATTTCGAGTTCGTGATAATTGTCTTTTCTTTTGTACAATGCATCCAATGATAAATTAATCTTCGCAGGTGCTTTCACATTTATTTTCATCGTTTCTACAGCCTTTCTATAGAACCATATCGTTCAACCATTTATTTTCTCTTTGTTTATTCTACCACATCGCTACCTAAATATGTACTAGAAATGTATACGCTAAGCTTCTCGCATGAACTCGGCGCATCAAAAAACCAGCCCGCATGCGAACTGGTCTTGAGATATTAGTGATTAAAGTGCTAACTCTTTACTTACATCATCAGTAAAGTCTAATTCTACAGTGTCTGTTAAAATGTCTGTATAACTATAAGATACTCTTTCAAAATTGTTCTCGTCTTGATCTAACTCAACGACGAAAACAGATGGATAAGTTTCGGCTAATACACCGCAACGCTCGATTGTTTTCTTACGTCCGCCGTTAGCTTTCAAAGTTAGTCTTGTTCCAAGTCTGGATTCAAGATTTTGTTTGATGCTTGCAATAGTTTTTGACATTTATTTTCCACCTCACTAAATACCAGTATAGCATAATGAGGCCTAAAAATCAATAAACAAATATTTTAACAGCGAAACGCCTTCGTGTCAACCTCTATGATTACTTTTTAAGCAATTTTTCTTCATTTTCTCATGAAATCGTCAAGAAAATTACTTAAAATCGCAAATTCAGGGATTGTAAGCGTCTCACCGCGGCGTTTTACGTCAATGCCAAGTTCGGCAAGCGCGGGCTCTAGCGTCTCTTTTTTTGCCTTTAATTCAGGGAAACGGTTCACGAGATTGTTCCATAACGTCTTACGTCTTTGCGCGAAGGAAGATCGTGTGATGTCGAAAAAGAAGTCGATGTTGTTCACTTCTGCTGGTGGTTCTTGACGCCGCTTCAAGTGAATAATCGCCGAGTCTACATTTGGTTGTGGCATGAAGACCGTTTTTGGAACGATAAAGGACAGCTCAGCTTCCATGTAATACTGGATGGCGATGGATAAACTGCCGTATGCTTTCGTACCTGGTTTTGCGGAGATGCGGTCTGCTACTTCTTTTTGTAGCATAAATGTCATGCTAGAAACAGGTAGGTCTTCGTGGAGTAGTTGCAAAATAATCGGTGTCGTCACGTAATACGGTAAATTGGCAACGACTTTCACAGGCTGCTCGCGATTCGGAAGCTTCGTTGCAATCATTTCCCCAACATCTACTTTCAAAATGTCTTCGTTCACGATTTCCACGTTATCATAGGCTGCCAATGTGTCTGGCAAAATAGACATCAAACGCTGATCGATTTCGAATGCCAATACGCGCTTGGACGTCCGCGCCAAATGCTCCGTTAACGCGCCGATTCCTGGCCCGATTTCGATAACATCTGTGTCCTTATCCAGCTCCGCCGTCTCCGTAATCCGTCGCAAAATATTGCTATCAATTAAAAAGTTCTGACCTAGGCTTTTCTTAAATAGAAAGTCGTATTTCTTTAGGATTTCCTTCGTACGACCGGGTGTCGCTATATCTTTATTCATTCGCTTCCTCCTGCATTATGAGGCCCCATGCGGCTTCAAATTGTTCATTGGTAATGCCAAACATGCGTAGTCGTGCTTGCAGTTGTTTGCCATTGGTATAACCTATTTTAAGGATTTCTCCTAACTTTTGTCGTTTCGCTTTAGCGCCTGAACCGCCCATCAAACCAAGATTAACAAGGCGTTCGTAGGAAATTTCGCTTGTTGTGATGCGATCATCGCTCGTGTGGAAATGCTGCAGTGCTTCGCGGATAACGTCAGGTGTGGCATGTTCAACGCCCAGACCACGACCATATTTCGGTAAGGCATCGCTACGTTTGATGAACGCGTGATGGCAACCAGGAACTGCTGCATCGATTTGCTTTCTAATTTTCTCACCAGGGAAATCTGGGTCGGTTAATATGATAACGCCGCGTTTTTCTTTTGCATGGCGAATTTGCTCGATTGTCATCTCGGATAGCGCTGAGCCATTTGTTTCGATGGTATCTGCTTCTACCGCGCGATGTATGGCTGTTGTGTCATCCCGTCCCTCAACAACGATGACCTCGTGAATCACTGGCTTCTCCATCTCTAGCGCTCCTTTTTTTCATAGTCTTTCTATCATACCATACATTCTAAAAAAGCTGAACATAAAAAAGAAGCAGAAAACCGCCGCATGTTGGGCTAGTGACCTGCTTCCTTGATTTAACTTAGTTTAAAATTGTTACGTTCACAGTACGGCGTCCCCATGAATAGCATTGGCTTTCATTCGGGAAGTATACGTCAACGATATTTCCTTTAATAGCTCCGCCAGTGTCACCAGCAATTGCTTCTCCGTAGCCTTCAACGTAGACTCTAGAGCCTAGTGGAATAACGCTTGGATCAACGGCAACTACTTTTAGGCCTGGGTTTGCTGTTAAGTTAATACCTGTTGCAGTAGTACCGCCACCTGAGTAGGCAGTAGATTCCATCTTGATCGTTTGACCGCCAGATGGTTTGCTGCTTACTTGTGTCGCATTACTGTTTGATGATGAAGATTTAGAAGATGTTGTTGCTTTTTTAGAAGAAGAAGTGCTATTGCTAACTGGTGTTGCAACGACTTTCTCTTTTGTACCGCGAACAACGATTTTATCTTCTGGTTTTGCAGTTACTTCTTCGGCAAGTAGTTTACGTTGTTTTTCTTTCCCATTTTCAAGGACAACATCGTATTTGGCTACTTTTTCGCCTGCTTTTCCTTCTTGTACTACTTTCTCAACGCCTGCTGCTAAGTTATCGTCTTCTTTAACAACTGTTTTGTAAGCAACTTGCGATTTCTTTTCGTCGGTTTTCTTGTCCACGTATGTAACAACAACCGTCATATTGTTTGCAAGTTTCGCCGTTTTTGCTGGCAATACTTTGTCATGTGCGTCTAATTTGATGTTCTTTTCTGCTAATAGGTCTGCAACTGTATCTTTTGTAGTCCAAGTTGTCTCTTTTTTAGCACCATTTTGGATTGCTAAAGCTACTGCACGGTCGATTTTAACTTCCATGTTTTTAGCAACTTTGGCATCTAGCGCTACGTTTAGAGCATCTTGTGGACGTGTTGTAATATTTTCGTCCTTCAGTACTTCAGCAACGGTGTTTTTTGTTGTCCACACGTTTACTTCTTTACCTTCGTCGTTAATTGTGATTTGTTTAGCTGGAACGTAAGTAATTTTCATTCCATCTTTTAATGCTGCGTCTTTGGAAACAGATAGTTCATCATGTTTTCCAACTTTGACACCTTCATCGTTTAGTACCTCAGCTACTGTTTTAGCATGTGTGCTTACTTTTGTAACCTCGCCTGCTTTTACAATGGTGATATCGTTTTTAGTTCCCTCGAAAACGAAATAAAAAACCAAAGCTATGACAATAACAAACGCGCCAATCATAATTGGTAAACGCCATTTTGATTTCTGGCTTGCGTTACTGCTAGTTTCCATGGTCATGTATTTCTCCCCTTTCTAGTTCTGTTGTGATTATATACGGGGGACGAAAGAACTGTCAACGAATTAAGGAATCGAAATGTCTAGACCAAACAAACATGCCTAAACGTTGCTACCAAGCCATTGTAAAACTCTTTCATTACATTCTATGTCTAATATGTCAAAAATGTTTCAAAGCATTCAGTCTCTGGTCGTAGGCATAATATAGCGGGTTCTTAAAGATTTCTTTAACTTTTGGCAAACCTTGCTTAAGATTCCGTTACAGAGTTCGCTTATTGTTACAAACGTGTTACAGAAATCACTCTATCCGGAAGAGCCTTTTTGCATTTTCTGTGGTGTGGTAGGCGATTTCCTCATATTTCAGTTCTTTTAATTCTGCGAGCTTATCGGCAACAAGCTTGACGTAACCCGGCTCATTTCGCTTCCCTCGATTTGGGTGCGGCGCAAGATATGGGGCATCTGTTTCGATCAAAATACGGTCTAACGGCGCCATTTCTGCTGCAATTTTTGGTAATTTTGCGTTTTTAAAAGTGACTGTTCCGCCGAATGAGATGTAGAAATTCATGTCAAGACAGGCTTGCATCACTTCGACAGTTTCGCCAAAACAGTGCATGATTCCACCAACTTCTGCTGCGTTTTCTTCTTGTAAAATGC
Source organism: Listeria booriae (assembly GCF_000766865.1). GTDB lineage: Bacteria > Bacillota > Bacilli > Lactobacillales > Listeriaceae > Listeria_A > Listeria_A booriae. Next base: position 86,667 of record NZ_JNFA01000031.1, on the reverse strand, counting down.
GGACAACGTCTTCTGTTGCTTCGCGGTTATGGATAACAATTGGAAGATTTACTTCTTTTGCAAGGCGGATTTGCTGGCGGAAGACTTCAAATTGTGTTTCTTTTGGCGAGGTATCCCAATGATAATCTAAGCCCATTTCGCCAAGCGCCACGACTTTAGGATGCGATGCTAGTTCTCTTAGCCATTCTAGCTTTTCTGGTGTAAATGTAATCGCGTCTGTCGGATGCCAACCAACGATTAAATAAATAAAATCATATTGTTCTGCGAGCTCGAGTGCTCGATTAATGGTTTCTTCGTTAAAGCCAACAACGGCCATTCGTGTTACGTCATTTTCTTTAGCGCGCGCGATGACTTCTTCTAAATCGTCGTTAAACGCGTCGTCATTTAAGTGTACATGCGTATCAAAAAGCATTTTTACCCCTCATTTCTTTATTTTTATGCAACTTTCTTCTATATAATAGCACATAATTTTATTTTGGGGATTAATCGTTGCTTTTTACTATAGTAGAAAGTCGGATTTTACTTGTATGAAAAGACAGTTCCCGAGTTCGGAACTGCCTTTTATTGTTTATTTTACTTTTGCACCGTTTGGCAAAGCGTCACTTGCTTCGATGATGCGCAGTTCGCCGGCTTTTTCGCCGGATAGAATCATGCCTTCGCTCATAAGTCCGCGAAGTTTGACTGGTTTTAGATTAGAAACCACTATGACTTTTTTGCCGATTAATTCTTCTGGTTCGTAGAATTCGGCAATTCCTGATAATACTTGGCGGAGTTTGCCTTCACCAAGGTCTAATTGGAAGCATAATAGTTTGTCGGCTTTTTTTACTTTCTCGACTTGCTTTACTTCACCGACGCGAAGATCGATTTTGTCGAAATCCTCGATGCCGATTTCTGGTGTTTCTAGCGCCACTACGGTTGGTTCTGGTTCAGCTGCTGGAGCCGGTGCGGTTGCTTTCATTTGTTCTTGAATGTACGCTACTTCTTCCGCCGCGTCTAAGCGTGGGAAAATCGGTGTTCCTTTTGCGACTACTTTTGTGCCGGTTGGGATTTTGCCGTAGCCTGAGATCGACGCCCAGTCTTTTAGCGACTCGTCCTCTACACCAAGCTGTGTAAAAATGCCTTCTGGACATTGTGTCAAGAATGGTTTTAACATAACCGCAATAATACGCAAATTCTCTGCTAAGTGGGTCATAACGCTCGCTAATTCGTCGCGTTTGTCATCTTCTTTGGCCAATACCCATGGCGCTGTTTCGTCGATATATTTATTTGTACGGCTTACTAAAGTCCAAAGTTGAGACAGCACTACTGAAAATTGCATTGTTTCGATATTGGTTTCGTATTCTTTTAATACATTGTCTTTAAAAGTCTCTAACTCCGCATCAAAAGGTGTTACATGGCCTTGATACGCTGGAATTTCGCCGTCAAAGTATTTATTTATCATCGCCACTGTCCGATTTAATAAGTTGCCAAGGTCATTTGCCAAGTCATAGTTTACGCGGTCCACAAAGTCTTCTGGCGTGAATAAGCCGTCTGAGCCGAATGGAACTTCGCGCAGTAAGTAATAACGTACAGCATCTAAGCCGTAGCGGTCGATTAACATATATGGATCTACGACGTTTCCTTTTGATTTCGACATTTTGCCGTCTTTCATTAGAATCCAGCCGTGTCCGAAAATTTTCTTCGGTAATGGCAAATCTAGTGCCATCAAAATGATTGGCCAATAAATCGTATGGAAGCGGACAATTTCTTTTCCGATAATTTGAACGTCTGCTGGCCAGTATTTGTTGAAGTTCGTCTCATCATCCGAACCATAGCCAAGTGCTGTAATGTAGTTGGACAACGCGTCAATCCATACGTAAACAACATGTTTTGCATCGCCAGGCACTTTAATTCCCCAATCAAAAGTAGTTCGGGAAACGGCTAAATCTTCTAGACCCGGTTTGATGAAATTGTTAATCATTTCGTTTTTGCGTGATTCTGGTAAGATAAATTCTGGATTGTCGTTATAATAAGCCAATAAACGGTCTGCGTATTTGCTCATACGGAAGAAATACGACTCTTCTTTCACTAGCTCCACTTCATTCCCGCTCGGCGCTTTCCCGCCAATGACTTTACCATTTTCATCACGATAAACTTCTTCTAATTGTGTTTCCGTGAAATATTCCTCATCAGAAACAGAATACCAGCCCTCATATTGACCTAAGTATATATCGCCTTGATCCAATAACTTTTGGAAAATTTTCGCAACACCATCTTTATGACGCGGCTCCGTTGTACGAATAAAATCCGTATTCGAAATCTCAAGCTTCTCCCAAAGCTCTTTAAACCCAGCAGCGATGTCATCTACATAGCTTTGCGGTGATACATTTTGCTCCTCCGCTTTTTGCTGAATTTTTTGGCCGTGCTCGTCCGTTCCAGTTAAATAGAACACATCGAATCCACGCAGACGTTTATAACGCGCCATCGCATCCCCTGCAACCGTTGTATATGCGTGTCCGATATGCGCCTTTCCACTTGGATAATAAATTGGCGTTGTAAGATAAAATGTATTATTCTCTTTTGGCAAACTAATCCTCTCCCATTCCTCCGCCGAAATTTCTGTTTTCCGGTGTTAAATTCACAATTACCTTCTATTATATCATTTTATCGCCAAAACAAAATACTATGTGCCCAAAAAAATATTATTGTGCAAAATCTAACAAAGAATGAAAGTTGGCAATTGCGCAACTTTTGTTTCAGGAATCGCATAATATAGCCATTTGTAGCGCATTTTCTTAAGAAATATGATTTTTTTTGTATTAATTGCTATTTTCGTCTAGCTTTCCTAGGAAATTCTTGGTATTATATATAGTAGACCACATAGATAGGAGGTAAGAAAATGAAATCTACAGGTATGGTAAGAAAAATTGACGAACTAGGACGTATTGTAATCCCAGTTGAAATTCGTCGTAACCTAGGCGTTGCTGTGAAAGATGCTTTAGAAATTTATATCAATGAAGATGAAATTATTCTAAAGAAATATACAGCTAGCAACCTTTGTGACATCACTGGTGAATTTTCCGATCAAAACAAACAAGTTGTTGACGGTAAATTAACACTTAGCCGTGATGGTGCTGAGAAATTAGTAGCTGACATCCGTCGTCAATTCGGCGATGATATCTAAGCCTACAACTAAAGAAAGTATCCTATTTGAAAGCGTGCTAGCCTCAAATAGGATGCTTTTTTGTTTGGGTTCTTACGAAGCGTACTCTGCTTCGTTAGAACCCAAATATAAGCGTGAGCGCAGCGATGGGTTAATCCTCCCCGTTCTCTTCGCCAAGCACGATGTATAAATAAAAACACACTTATCCTTAAAAGAAAACCCATCAAATTTCGCTCCAGTTCCTACAAAGCGCAGCGATGAATCAATCCCCCTAATCCTCAATCACCACAAAAGACGTCAACCCAGATATCTTCGCATCCTTCCCACTACTCCTAAACACAAAAATATCCGAAAAATAAACCTTCTTCCCACGTTTATCCGTAACAGTCCCATGTGCCGACCCACCTTTGCCATGAGTTAACAACGACTGAATCTCAAGCGTACTAATCGGCTGAGCATGCGCTGCGAGTTCTTTAATGAATTCTTGACGCCCTTCTATTTGAAATTCACCTGGAACCGTCCAAACAAAGTCTTCCTCTAGCACTGCCTCCAAATCAGCTTGGTTTGCAGTAGCACTTGCTATCAAATAGTCACGAATCATCCGTTTTTTCGGAGCATTCTCACATTCAAAATCACAAATAACTGCGAAATCTTTCGATAAGGATTCATCTGATTGGAACCCCATTCCCTGTTCTGTCAATGCTTCCCGCAAAATCTTAATAGCTTTTGGACCGACTCCATGAATTTTTAGTAATGTTGGCTCATCCATTGCTGCGACTTGCTCCAGCATTGTTACACCGATGTTTTGTAGTGCGTTTGTAGCTGGTTTGCCGATGTTTGGTAAGTTTGTCATTAGAAATTCCTCCTTTACTTCTGTATTCCCAATTATAGCTCGTGATATGCTTGGTATACTTCACGTTTTGGAAGTTGGCGGGTTTTCATGACTTGCTTGATGGCTTCTTTGGAGGACAGGTTTTCTGCTTCCATCACCTGTTCGACGTGCTCCTTGATTGTGATACTTTCCCACCAAATTTCTTCGTCCTCATTTGGCGCTTCTTCATTTCCTTCCACAATGATGCAAAATTCACCCCTTATTTCGGTTTCTTTTGCCCATTCTAGCGCTTCTTCTACCGTTCCTCGTAAAAATTCTTCATATTTCTTGGTTAATTCGCGGCATAAGACGATTTTGCGAGTCGTTCCTAGCGTTTTTACCATCGCTTTTAAAACTTCTTTTAGGCGGTGTGGCGATTCGTAGATGATCCATGTTTCTTCACGGCACGCTAGTTTGTTCAGCGCTTCTTCGCGGTCTTTGTTGCTGCGTGGCAGAAAGCCATAGAAATAGAACGGTTGTGGTGTTAGACCTGATGCGATAAGGGCGGTCAATGCGGCGTTGGCTCCTGGTAAAGGAACAACTGTGATGCCTGCTTCGATGGCAGCGCCAACTAGTTCATAACCTGGGTCGGAAATACAAGGCATGCCAGCGTCACTTACGACGGCGATTGTTGTGCCGGTTTGTAGTTTTTCGATGAGCTCGTCTTGACGGGTTGTTTTGTTATGTTCGTGATAGCTGACCATTTTTGTATGTATCTCGAAATGATTGAGTAGCTTAATGGTGTTACGCGTGTCCTCAGCGGCAATTAAATCCACTTCTTGCAAAATACGAATGGCGCGCATCGTGATGTCTTCGAGGTTGCCGATTGGCGTTGGAACTAGATATAACAGGCCTTGGCCATTCTCTGTTTCGGCAAAACTTTTCTGGCTTTTCATTGGGTTTTCACTCCTTATTTTCTTGTAGATAGCTGTCTTTTTTCGCACGTGGTAATTTCTTGAAGGCGGCTTCGGCTTTGGTGGCCTCCGAACGTGTCGCGAAACATTCGGAATGGATGACGTGCACGGGACGTCTGTTTCGGGTGTATTTGCAACGGATTCCCGCGTTATGTTCGGCTTCGCGGCGCGCTACATCCGTCGTATAACCGCCATAATAAGAACCGTCTTTACATTGCAATACATAGAAATAATGTGCGTCACTCTTTGCCATAAAGCAGCTCCCTCACTTGTTTAGAATACTCGCCATCTTCGTTTTGGACGATAGTTGGTGGCAAGTATTTGATGCCCGGTTTGCCGCCCTTCACACCTTCTATCAAAATGGTATTAGCCTCGCGTTCCACACGTGGATGTACAAATTGGATGCGTTTCGGTTCCAGTCCATATTCACGCATAATATCAATGATTTCAAGCAAGCGTTCGGGACGGTGAACGAAGCTTGCTTTTCCGCCTTGCTTCAACAGTTTCGCGGATACTTGAATGCAATCACGCAACGTGCAATGCACTTCATGACGGGCAATTCGCAAATGCTCGTTTTCATTTTTTATCGCCGTTGTATCGAGCGCGAAATACGGCGGATTACACATTACAAAGCTGTTCTTCTCTCTGCCAAGCACCGGCACAACATCCCGCAAATCATATTGCAAAATTTCAATTTGGGCAGTTAAATCATTGTACGCTACGCTCCGGCGCGCCATATCTGCGAGTCGTTCTTGAATCTCCACACCGATGATTGGCGCTTTTGTGCGCGAACTAATCAATAACGGAATAATCCCGTTTCCACTACATAAATCGATGATGGGACCTTTTTGATACGGAATGTAGGCGAATCGTGCCAGTAGCACCGCATCAAGTGAAAAGGAAAACACGGATGGGCTCTGGATAATCCGCAGGCCTTCTGCCAATAAATGATCTAATCGCTCGTCTCCAACTAACATATTCTAAACCTCTCTTAATAAAAAGGCTCTCCCACAAAAATGAGAAAGCCGCTGTTTATTTTTTATTTAATAACGACATGCAGAAAAGGCAATCTTCGTCGTTTCCGCGTGGACTTCCAAAATGGACGTTGCAAATGTGGAAGCCTTCTTTATATAGTTTGACTAGATTATCGTAACCTTCGCCAACTTCAATCATTTGTCGCATCGCTTCTTTACGGGCTGGCGCCATTGCACCAAGCGCTTGTTCGGCTGGGACTTTGCTGACATGTTCATTTCCGTCCAGCTCTTCTAAGCGGCGACGCAAGTGTTCATTTTCTAAATTCAGACGGTTGTTTTCTTCTAAAATCTCGCCTAAATTGTGTTTTAAATCACCAAGTTGTTGGTATAACTCACCGATTTGTTCTTCCATATTGCTGACTGTATCGAAAAGTGCTTTTTTGTCCATGGTTTGTCACCTCAAGACTTCGCTGGTGTTTTTGAAAAAGCATTGAAAGGACGTAATTCTTCTAATGCGTATTCAATAACCGCTTCTTGATCTGGTAGTCTCACTTGCATAAGACGGCTCAGTAGATTAATGCCGACAACGCGTGCTTTACCATCTGGTGTCACAACGCTTTGACCAACATCCGGCATCTCTTTTTTCGCCGCTTCGTATTCATCATTCTCATATTTCAAGCAACACATTAAACGACCGCAAAGTCCAGAAATCTTCGTCGGATTAAGCGACAAGTTCTGATCTTTCGCCATCTTAATAGATACTGGTTCAAAATCGCCTAAAAATGTCGAACAGCAAAGCATCCGGCCACATGGACCAACACCGCCAAGCAGTTTGGCTTCATCGCGCACACCGATTTGGCGTAACTCGATTCGCGTCCGGAAGATTGACGCCAAGTCCTTCACGAGTTCACGGAAATCGACGCGTCCTTCTGCTGTAAAGTAAAAGATGATTTTGTTGCGATCAAATGTATAATCGACATCAACTAAATTCATCTCGATTTTGTGTTCATGAATCTTCTCATCACACAATAAAAACGCGCGCTGACATGATGCTGCATTTTCTTCCACACATTTATAATCAGCGTCTGTCGCTACACGAATTACACGTTTTAGAGGTAATACAACATCTTCTTCGTCTACATCGCGTGGTGCAATGACTGCTTTTCCAAATTCAATGCCTTGTGCATTTTCAACAATAACGCCTTGACCCTCTTTAATCGTGAGTTTCTCAGGCGAAAAATAATATATTTTACCGGCTTCTTTAAAACGAACGCCTACGATTTTTGGCAATTGGACTACCTCCCTTGAATTTTCAATACGAGTTGTTCCATCAATAGTTGGGTATTCATATTGGAATCTAGTTTGCGCTTAGCATCTAGAATACATTCCATCTCAGCGGTTGTATCAGTCAATGATTTCCGCAATATGCCTTGCTTTAGTAACTGTTCTTGCTCCATGCAAATCGGCTTGTAATCCTCGTTTAACGATAAATGCAAACGGTCGCGATAAAGTAATATCAACAGTTCCAAGCCAAGATGTAGCTGTGACTTGTCCTTAAAAACTGGCATCCACGCTTCTTGAATGAGCAAAATCGGATCAACACCTTGATGATGCAAGCCTTCATAAAGCTTCACCGTCACATTGCGCGCCTCGCCAAACCACTCATCTTCATTCCAAATGAGCGCCTGTTCCGTATTTCCTGCAACACTCGCTAGTACGCGTGCCTTCTGTTCCGAAATTCCTTGCGCCATCAAATCATTCACAAAAGCATCAAACGGCAAAGCCCGAAAGCTCACCGGCTGCAAGCGCGATTGGATTGTTGGCAAAATTTGCTGCGGATTGGCTGTCAAAAATAAAATCAACATCCCTCCGTCTGGTTCTTCTATAAATTTAAGTAAGGAATTGGCAGATTGAACCGTCATCTTATCCGCGCTATCGATAATCAGAACTTTACGATCCGATTCCATACCGCGCTTGGCCAGCTCTTGCTTCAATTCTCGTACTTGATCGATTTTGATACTATTACCGTCTGGTTCTAGCCAATGAACATCGGGGTGGTTGTCGCTTTCAATTCGCAAACAGTTATTACATGTACCACAAGCCAGTTCATCGTCGCTTTTCTCTAGGCAAAAACGTGTTTGAGCCAGCCATTTCGCTGTACGTTTCTTCCCAGTTCCGCGCCCGCCTTCTAACAAATAACCATGTGCTAGTCGGTCCGTTGTAATGCTTTTGGTGAATAGCTGCATCGCGATTGGTTGCATCGATAGCAAATCTGCTTGTCGTCCCACGAAAAAACCCCTCCAATCATTTCTCTACATTATAACATGACGGGCAAGGTTGTGGCGCTAATTTTGCTAAAAAAATGGTTAAAATTCTTCGCCGCGCATAATTGCTAGCACACGCGTGTTTGGAATATAGCGCTTTATTTCGCGTAATTTGGCGTACGTATCAAGGTCATTCGTGTATTCCGCCAACTGCATTGCCACGGCACTACTTCTACTCACACCAGCGTTACAATGCACGACAATCTGACTTATTTCTGAAAACTGGTCTACAAAATCATGAATCATCTCGGCATGTTTTTTATTAAAAAGGACCATTTCGTCAGACTCCTTCTTACTGAGCCCCCAATAATCGTCTTCTTCGTTAATGTCATTGAAATGCACTTCTAGCACGCCTTGATATTTACCAGGGTCTTGAAGAGGTGCGAATGTTTTATCTTTATCGGCAATCCGAATCATAATTGGATTTTTGCCGATTGGTTTAAAAGAGGTCGCAATAACTTCTGGTAAAGCGATGATGGGCAATGTATATGGATCAAAGTCAATTTCGCGACGTTTCTCGTTAATATAATTAGCCACTGTTTTCACGCTCCTATTTTCGAACGGCTTTTTCACTCCCTTTCATTCTAGCATTAATTGTCCGATTACCCTACTGTTAACGCCTTCTGTTTGTGCCCTTTTTCACTTTGTTCGAAACAGACAAACTATTTCTAAAGTTTATGTAAAACGCCTAAGGAAATCCATTTCACGGCATGCTATATTTAAAAGGCAAAAAGGGAAGCGTTTTCTTTTTCACATAAAATTAAAGCGCTTACTCGTAAAATACAAAGAGGAAGTGATGGTATGGATGACGCGCAGCTAGAGAAGTATCGGTCTCGCGGGTACAGTGATGACCTGCTACCGAAAACAGAGGAAAAACGGACATGGGGTACGTTTAACTATTTCACATTGTGGATGGGTTCTGTACATAACGTTCCAAACTACGTCGCGGTTGGTGGATTTCTAATTCTCGGATTATCAACGGTGAGTATTATGGCGGCCATTGTTGTTAGTGCTTTCATTATTGCAGCGGTAATGGTCCTAAATGGAGCGGCTGGTTCTAAGTACGGCGTACCATTTGCAATGATCTTACGGGCTTCTTACGGGGTTCGGGGCGCACTTTTCCCAGGCATCTTACGGGGATGTGTCGCCGCAATTATGTGGTTCGGCTTACAATGTTACGCTGGATCGCTCGCTTTCTTAATTCTAATCGGCAAAATTTGGCCTGGTTTCTTGGAAATTGGCGGCGGCGTTAGTATTTTAGGGATTACGATTCCTGGACTTATCGCCTTCTTGATTTTCTGGGCGGTCAACGTTGCTATTGGATTTGGCGGTGGCGGTGTTTTAAATAAGTTTACCGCGATTCTAAATCCTTGTATTTACATCGTTTTTGGTGGAATGGCGATCTGGGCAATTTACTTGGCTGGATTCGGCAATATCGTTCATTATGTGCCGGCGAATGTGCAGACTGGCGGGAATTCGTTGTTCTTATTCCTAGTCGTAATTAACGCGGTTGTTGCTGTTTGGGCGGCTCCAGCGGTTAGTGCTTCTGACTTCACCCAAAACGCGAAAAGCTTCAAAGCACAAGCAACTGGACAAACGTTCGGACTTGCCGTTGCTTACGTATTGTTCGCTGTAGCTAGTGTTTGTATTTTGGCTGGCGCAAGCATTCATTACGGTACAGAAACTTGGAACGTGCTTGATATCGTGCAGAAATGGGATAGCTTGTTTGCTTCGATTTTTGCAGTATTGGTTATTTTGATGACGACGATTTCGACGAATGCCACAGGGAACATTATTCCAGCGGGTTATCAGATTGCCGCGATTTTCCCGAAAAAATTGACGTATAAACATGGCGTTATGATTGCAAGTATTATTAGTGTTCTTATTTGCCCTTGGAAACTGATGGAAAACCAAGCAAGTATTTATTTGTTCCTCGATATTATTGGCGGTATTTTAGGACCTGTTATCGGCGTGATGTTGGCGCATTACTTTATCATTATGAAGCGCAATATTAATTTGGATAGCCTTTACACAGAACCCGGACAATTTTCGTACTATAAAAACGGCTTTAATTCACTGGCTTTTGTTGTCACGATTGTGGCGGTTATCGTATCGCTAAGCGGTAAGTTCATCCCAGTGCTAGAACCAGTTTCCAGACTATCTTGGTTTGTCGGTGTCATTGTCGCTTTCGGCGCTTATGCGTTCTTCGCCTCCCTGCACCGCAAGAAAAATCCCTCATTTTACGAAGACACAACCGAAAAATTAGAAACAGAAGTTAATATTTAAAAAAATAGGAGTTGAAGGAAAAATGAGTTATGATTTAATTATCAAAAACGGACAAGTAATTTTGGACACAGAGGCAGTAGTGACAGACGTAGCAGTAACAAACGGCAAAATTGTGGCAATCGGCGCAGATCTTGGCGAAGCAAAAGAAGTCATTGATGCAAGTGGTCTTGTCGTATCTCCAGGTATGGTTGACGCGCATGTGCATATCTCCGAACCCGGTCGTACAGAATGGGAAGGCTATGAAACAGGTACAAAAGCAGCTGCAAAAGGTGGCGTGACGTCATTCATCGAAATGCCGTTAAACCAGCTTCCAGCAACGATTGACCGCGAATCGTTACAATTGAAATTTGATGCTGCAAAAGGCAAACTTAGCGTCGATGTAGCACTTTTTGGTGGGCTCGTTCCGCATAACTTAGACCGACTTCACGAACTAAACGAAGATGGCGTTGCAGCTTACAAATGCTTCTTAGCAACGTGTGGCTTTGACGGCGTAGACAATGACTTCCGTAACGTTGACGACTATTCCTTCTTCGCTGGCATGCAAAAAATCGCCAAAATGAACAAAATTTTAGCAATCCATGCCGAAAATGCGTTAATCTGCGATGAATTAGGCAAAGTCGCACAAGCAGAAGGCAAAACATCGGCTAAAGATTACGTGGCATCACGCCCTGTTTTCACAGAAGTAGAAGCCGTGCGTCGCGCCATTTACCTTGCTAAAATCGCAGGTTGCCAAATCCACATTTGTCACTTAAGCACTCCAGAAGGCGTAGAAGAAGTAACCCGCGCCCGCAACGAAGGCCAAAAAGTGACATGTGAATCTTGTACTCACTACTTCGCAATCGACGAAGAGCAGTTCGAAAGCATTGGTACAACAGCAAAATGCGCACCACCATTACGCGATAAAGCGAATCAAGAACGTCTTTGGGAGAAATTGTTCGCCGGTGAAATCGATTTCGTAACATCCGATCACTCCCCTTGTCCTCCAGATATGAAAATCGGTAATGCCTTCACAGCTTGGGGCGGCATTGCAGGACTTCAAAATAACGTGGACATCATGTTCGACGAAGCCGTACAAAAACGCGGCATGACATTGACACAATTCGCAAAACTTATCGCCTCTAATCCGGCTGATCTGTATCAACTAAACAACAAAGGACATATCGCGATTGGCAAAGACGCCGACTTCGCGCTAATCCAACCAAATGCGCCATACACATTGGCTGCTGAAGACCTAGAATACCGTCACAAAGTCAGCCCATATATCGGACGCACCATTGGCGCACAAGTCGTAACAACAATCCTACGTGGTTCGGTGATTTACGACAAAGAAAACGGTGTTCGCGATACACACGAAGGCGCGTTTGTTCTTCAAAATGCGAAAGAAACCGTTCAATAAGGAGTTAAAAAAAAGCCTGATATATAGCTAAGTTCGCACAAAATAAGCAGAACACCACGGGTCTATTTCTCGGGTAAGACGTGTTCTCTGCTATACACAAATCGAGCGAAAGCGTTTGTATTCAGGAAGTTTGGTGGAAGCCGGAAGCGGAGCATACTTGGGTATGTGAGAACCGGAAGTCCGCCAAACTTTTTGAATGCGAGCGCTTGTCGCCGATTTATTTGGGTTATGCACCAATCTCTTTTTTTATTGCTGTGAGGGGCTAAAATTGCTATACTTAGGTTAGAAATAACGTTTATTGGAGGCCAGATATGAGCGTAACGACGCAGTTTCGAAAAGGTGCGCTAGATATGTGTGTGCTTTTTATTTTGCAGACAGATGATTTTTATGGGTATGATTTGACGCAGCAAATAAAAAAACATATACCGATTACCGAAAGTACGTTGTATCCGCTTTTGCGTCGGCTTGTGAAAGACGGATATTGTGCGACGTATACGGTGGAATCGCCGAATGGACCGCAACGTAAGTATTATCACATTACGCATCAAGGTCGCGTTTTTTTAAAGGAAACATTGAAGGAATGGGACGAATTCACAGCGAGTATCGAAGCATTACGAAAGGAGATAAAACCGCATGAATAGAAGCGAATTCTTGGAGACATTGCAACACGGACTGCGCTCACTGCCAGTTGAGGAACGAGAAAGCATTATCAACGATTTAGACGAGCATATTGCTGTTAGTTTGGAGAATGGCGTGAGTGAAGCCGAGGCGATTGCATTATTAGGCCAGCCAGCTGATATCATCGCGCAATACGTGCACGGAGACATCACCGAACCGAAACGCGAACAAGCGCCGGTGATACAAAAACCAGTCGTTGCACCAACGCAAACGGAGGCTCCGCCAGAAAAACCTACTTCTAAACAAGTATCTCCGTTTAAAATTGTTTTGATTGCGGGTATGTGTTTTATTATATTGATGCTGTTATTAGACGCATTAGACTAAAAACCAGAGGCCATGGTGATGTGGCTTCTGGTTTTTAAAATGAAAGTAAAAGATACATCGCCACACAAAAATCCCCACTCTACATCAGAACGGGGATTTTCTTTCGTTATTAATTCTCGTTATAAAATTTCAACGCCGCTTGTGCTGCTTCGCCTTTTGCGATTTTGCCGCCGTGGAATGTGATCGAAGCCTCTAGTGCGTTTAGTGTGTGTAGGACGTTTTCTTTGCGGCTGCTAAAGCCCATGTTGCCGATACGCCAAATCTTGCCGGCTAGTGAACCGAATGAGCTTGCGATTTCAACGCCGTAGTGATGTAATAGCGTTGCGCGAACAGCTTCTCCGTCTAGTCCTTCTGGGATGTTTACGCATGTCACGGTTGGCATTTTGCTGGACATGTCGCCGAATAGGGTTAAGCCCATCGCGTTCAAGCCTGTCATCATTGCTTTCTCATGTTTGCGGTGGCGAGCGAAGCGGTTTTCTAAGCCTTCTTCGTGGACGATGCGCAAACCTTCGCGTAGTGCGTAAATCATCGATGTCATTTCTGTATGGTGGTTGATATGTTTTGGTCCCCAGTATTGTTGAATTTGGCTAAGGTCAAGGTAGTTACTTGAAATGAAGCGGTCATTTCGAACGTCTTTTGTTAGGCCTAATTCTACTTGGTAGCGAGATGCTAGGATTTTTTCTACTTTATCGTTGTATGTGACTGGTGCCATACCGGTTGGGACGCTCAGACATTTCTGGGTTCCGGCTACGGCGATATCTACGCCCCACGCATCTGTTTGGAAGTCTGCGCCTGTGAATGTAGCTACGGCATCAACCATGAACAGCACGTCGTTTTCTTTACAGAATAAGCCGATTTCTTTCAGGTCTTGCATTTGGCCTGTCGATGTTTCGCCGTGCACCATGATTAGCATTTTTGGATTGTATGCTTTTATTTCGTCAATGACTGTTTTTGGATCAAAAATGGTGCCCCACTCTTGTTCGATTATTTTCACTTGGGCACCGGCACGCTGGGCAAGTTCTGCCATTAAATAGCCAAAACGGCCAAAAGCGGGAACGAGTACTTTGTCACCGTGTTCGATAATGCCGCAAACCGCTGCTTCTAGTCCTGCGCGCGCTGTTCCATCAACGGCTAACGCCCATTCATTATCTGTTTGGAATGGCATTTTTAGCAGGTCGGTAACGTCTTGCATTAACGCAAAAAATTCCGGATCATATTGTCCTAGAATCGGTGTACTCATTGCTCGTAATACGCGTGGCTCCGCCTCAACGGGCCCTGGGGTCATAATTGTCCGAATGGAAGCTTGTAGTTCTTTTACCATCTTTAGTTCCTCCTTAAGTTATCTCTGATTCGAAAAGAGCGGTCAGCCGTATTATGTACACTAATTCACAACTGTTTTGAAAATGCACACACTCTCCAGTGACCGACCGCCTTAATAGCTATGCTCTACCTATATTTTAAAATATTTTGAAATCGGAAACATTAGCTAGATAGCACGAAAAGACAGTTATGTTTTGTCCATAGTAGCCAAAAATTTCTAACGACAAACGGGGCTTTTGTATAGTACAATGAGGATAGAAAGTAAGCGCAACCACGTTGTTCATCTGTAAAATGAGGGGGTTTTAAAATGACAACAATGTCCGAACTACTACTGACGCCAAGGTTTTCTAATATTGAAGTGATAAATGAGGCTGCGAATTTAGATAATGTGGTCGATACGATTGAGATTTCAGAGACGCCAGATGTTGTCGCTTATTTACCTAAAAACACGTTTTTGTTAACAACGGCGATGGCTTTTCAAAATGATCCAGAAGCGTTGTGCAAATTGATTGAAGACTTGCATCGTTTACCTGCTGCTGGGCTTGGTATAAAGCTTGGTCGGTTTATTGATAAGTTAGATCCGATGGTGATTGAGACGGCGAATCGGTTAGGGTTTCCTATTTTGCGGATTCCGCTGACGGTGACGCTAGGAACGATTTCGCACCAGTTGTTGTCTTATATTTGGGATCATCAAACGGAGAAGTTCCATTATGCGATTGATATTCAGCAGAAGTTTTCGAAAATGATGATTAAGGGCGCCTCACTACAGTCTTTGATTCAGAATTTGGGCGGGATTTTGAAGCGGCCTGTTTTGCTAGTGAATCCGTTTTTGGAGGTCGTGGCAAGTACGCAACATTTTAAGCAGGCGGGTTATGCTGCGAAATTGGATGAGATTCAGGATCGATTGAAAAAGACGCCTGAGCTGGCGACGGAGTTGACGTTTTTATTAGACAATGATTCGCTACTCATTTCGGTTTTCCCGGTGAAAGTAACGACGTATTATCCGTATTTCTTGGTTATTTTGAAGGCGGATCAGATTCCGTACCCTTACTCTCAGCTCGCGATTGAGCAAGCGAACACGATTATTTCGTTTACGATTTATAAAAATCAGAAGTTGGCGGAGAGTAATCGGACGTTGCGCGGTAAATTTTTCACGAAGTTGTTGCAAAAAGGTGAGGATAACGCGGAATACACGCGGAACTTGCTAGACTATGGGAAAAGTTATGGGTTGCTGCCCTCGGATTACTATCGGTGCTTGGTTGCTGGTATTGACGAGAGTTCGATGGCTTTGAAAAATGCGACGTTGCAAGAGGAAGTTTATTCGTTGACATATGAGTGGTTGGAGCGGGAATTGCATCGGAATTTCGAGAATGCGTTGATATTCCCACATCCGACGGAAGATAAGTTTATTATTTTGTTGCAACAATATGAGGCAGATTTGAAGGCAAAATTAGTGGCGATTCAAACATCGCTTGACCGGCTATTCCCGATTTCGATTTCATTTGCGGCGGGTAATGAGGTGTATGAGACGGCGTCGATTCATTATTCGTATATGGAAGCTGTGGATACGTATCGGCAAAGTGAGAAGGATCATTATCATTCGTTTGTGCATTTTTATGAGTCGAAAGGGATTATGGAATTGATGCAGTTTATTCCAGTGGAGCAGATTCAGCATTTCTGTTTGTTTACGCTTAAGACACTGGCCTATCCGCAATCGGAGACACACCAAGAGTTGCGGCGGACGTTGCAAGTGTACTTGAGTTGTCAGTGCGAGATTACGGAGACGGCGAAACAGCTTTATATTCATCGGAATACGGTGAAGTATCGGATTGCGAAATGTGCGGCGCTGCTCGATCATCCGATTACGCATGCGGATTTTTCGCTGAAGTTGCGGCTCGCGTTGTTGTTGTCGGATAAGAAAGGTTGAGCATAAAAGCATACTACTTGTTTTCCCAATGGCGGGACTACGAGTAGCATGCTTTTTGTTTTTTTATCTGTTTTGATGAAGAAAAAATCATGGTAGATCGTAAATAGCTAAAAACTTCATCCATAGTAACCAAATTTGTATGTACACGACAATATCAAGAACATTATATCCAGCACTACCTGATTTCTCTAAAGTATTTACAACTCTAAACATTACTGCCTCGCGGTTCAAAAGATGCAACCATGCATTTACAAATTATTAACCAACATGGTCAAGTAGTTAAAAACATCGGCGCAATCGGTGCTCCAACTAAAGCTGGAGCACCAAACAAACGATAATCAAATCTTATATGAAATAATGAAACTAGGCTCTATACTGGAGGTTGATTTTGTTTAGTACTAAATTATGAAATACCAATAGATTGCTGAGCTTGTTCCATTTCATGCTGGTTATACTTACTCAAGCCCATTTTTAGTGTGTTCGTTGCCTTATATCCTATTGTTTTTATTTTACTGATATCAGCGTAGGATTGGTGAATATCTCCTGCTCTTGCATTTTTATACTTTAATGGGAGTTTTTTACCTACAATCTCTTCATACATAGCAATAACTTCAAGCAATGTGTGGTTTTCATCGGAGGCGATATTAAATACTTCGGATTGGCTTTCTGCTGATTCTGCCAGCAATATCAATCCATTTACAATATCATCTACATACACAAAATCACGGACTTGCGAGCCATCGCCGTATAGCGTGAATGCTACTTTTTCGTCTCCTGCTACCACTTTCTGGATGCAATTAGTCAAAATGGAAAGGACTCCTGAATACGGTGATTCTGGATTTTGTCTTGGTCCGTAAACGTTGAAAAAGCGCGCCGCACTTGTTTTAAGGCCAAATAAATGGCTGTACGAGATGACATAGCTTTCAGAAGCTAATTTATCGATACCGTATGGTGTGATTGGTGCGATGGCGGAAGTCTCTCGTTTCGGAAGGGTTGGTTCGCTACCATAGACTGCGGCTGAAGATGCGAAAACAAATTTTCTCATGGTATTGGCTTGTTTTTTAGAGGCGTTTAACAGATGTATGGTCCCGTCCATATTGGTTTGATGAGTTCCTAATGGATTCTCGATGGATGCCGCAACGCTTGCTATGGCGGCTAAATGGTACACGTATGTGAAAGTATACAACTCGAAAACGCGCGCGACGTCTTTTTCTTTGCTCACATCACCAAATAAAAAGTCTAACTGTGGATGCTGTGGTAAATTGGATATTTTTCCTGTGCTTAAGTTATCCATCACGACGACATGATATTTTTCCAGTAATCGTTCGACTAAATGCCCTCCAATAAAACCTGCGCCACCTGTAACTAAAACTGTTTCTAAAATCATGCTATATCACTCTTTCTTCGTTTTTTTGTTAATAAATTTCGAATCATAAATTGGATATTTCGGAGGTTAATTAGGAGTATCGTGCTTACGGCTAATATGTTTGTAAGTAAATTTGGTACTTTTGTTTGGTATAGGAACATGGCTTGAGCTGCGAGTACTGCTAATGCTGGG
The DNA here is from genome assembly GCF_000766865.1 of Listeria booriae. Taxonomy (GTDB): domain Bacteria; phylum Bacillota; class Bacilli; order Lactobacillales; family Listeriaceae; genus Listeria_A; species Listeria_A booriae. The sequence goes on along the minus strand of NZ_JNFA01000031.1, from coordinate 68,953 downwards.
ACAAGAGTTAGGAATTTGATACGTATTTTGACATATTTTCTTGTTTGTAGTAAGCGCGCAATCCAGACGGAGAGAAAGCTGATTGTTGTGGCAATCGCTGCGCCGTATAGTCCCATTCGGGGAATAAGCAAGAGGTTGAGCAAGAGGTTGAGTGCTGCGCCAACGAAAGATGTTGTGAATACTTGCTTGGTGCGCATTTGCACTGCGTAGATAACTCCGATAAAAGAGGAGAAACTTGCGAAAATGACAGCAAATAGCTGGATTGGAACGAACCTCCACGCTTCGTAAAATTCGCTACCTAGTCCGATGCCAAATCCCCATTTTAAAATGGAAAGGATAAGTGCGCTGACGATAATCATGAAGGAGGCAAGTGCGTTAAATACACTGGAATAAAAACGATCACGGTCTTTTTGCTCGCCTTCTTCAATCGCGGTTAATTGCCATGCCTGCATAAAGATGGAACTGAGTGTATTTAGAATGACTGGAATTTTATTAGCAACAGCGTAATAGCCATTTGCAGCAAGTCCAAGGAAAGATTGAATCAACAGGCGATCGGAGGTGTCCATCACCCAAAACATAAGCGTATTCGGGATAAGTGGCAAGCTATAGAGCAACATCCGTTTCATTAAATCACGATCCCAAGGCGCTTTTACAAGTGTCTCTGCAACTTTTCCGCTGAAACAAAACAATATGACGTTACTGACGGAGAAGGCAATCACCATCCCAATGAAATAACCCATGATGCCAATGTGGAAGTAAACAAGCAAGACGCTAACGATGCTGAAAATTAGAATAGCTGTGAGTAATCCATTGACGACATAAAGCTTAATTCGCCCTGTTCCGCGTGCATATTGTGCAAACACCAGGTTAATTGACTGGGCAAAAATAATCGCTGCAATCACAAGTGTATTCATTCCTAATCCGAAAAAGATAATTCCGATGATACTTCCTGTTATGAAAAGAATTCCAACTACTACACATATCATAAGCCCATTCATTAGGACGCTACCTTTATTCTCATTGTCTTTCATCACAAATCTTAGAACAGCATCATAAATCGAAAGGGTCACAAATGGTAAACAGAGATTAATAATGACAGATATGAGTTCAACTTCACCATATTCCTGTGGATTCAAGTGGTGGGTAAAAACCACGACGAGCAGTAAACTGATAAGCTTGCTCCCCATACTCCCAATTGAGAAGAGGACTGTATTTTGAAATAATTTTTTATATTTACTACTCATGTATTTTGGCTCATCTCCATTTTTTAATTTGGTTGTGCTATTTTAGTGAGAACTTGGGTTAACAGGGTTGAGGACGTGTTGCTCGTGTAAGGGAAATAGACAACATCGACACCATTTTCGTTAAAAATTCGTTCGGTTTCGTTGAATAATGCATTGCCTTTCCAATCGGAACCAACAAACATGACATCAAATTGATGTTTTTCCATCGCAGCTACTTTATCGCGGTTCGTTTGTGCCACGACCTCATCGACAAACGTGATTGATTTTACGATTTCCATTCGTTCAACATGTGGGATAACTGGTGTTTTGTTTTTATAGCTTTGAACGAGTTCGTCTGTGCTCACAGCAACGATTAGATGGTCACAATGCTCTTTCGCTTTTTTTAAAATGTTGAGATGACCAATGTGGAAAAGATCGAAAACACCCGATGTATAGCCTAATTTATATTTTTTCATACGTTTGCACCTTCCAATTCTAAAAATTCCAGGATTCGTTTTGCGGATTTGTTATCGTGATAATGATTCATTTTTACGCATAACTTAGCGCGTTCGATGACGTAATTATCTTCGTTTCGCGCGGTTTGATCTATAAATTGCAGAAATAAGGCTTCGTCATGAATTTTGTTACCGGGCATATAATCTAGTGGTTCATCAACGAGAAAGCCGCGCCCTGTTCTGTAGTTACTCATATCCCCCAGTTCAAAGCCAATAGGTTTATTCAGAAGCAAGTAGTCAAAATAGACCGAGGAGAAATCTGTGATTAATGCGTCAGACTTTCCAAGTAAGGCGTATAAATCGATACCTCCTTGCAACATTTCCTGGTTGGATAGCGTTACGATGTGTGATAAATCGTAAAAAGAAACGAAGCGGAGATCTTGATTTGGATGGAATTTGATGATTAGTAAGGTGTCTGTCATGGCTAGCTTTTCATTTAACATTTTGAAAAATTCTGGGCTCATCAGGGATATATCATGATCGCTGTCTGTCGCAAAATCAACGCGGTCGCTGTTATGAATATGCTTGAAGGTTGGCAACCAGACAATCAGTTTCTTGTATTCATACTGGGCGAGAAATTCTTTTGTACCTGTGTCTTCTCGAAACATTTTGTCGTTGCGCGGAAAACCTAACACTTGCATTTTATCGGTACCGCCAAGCAATGATGTCGCACGTAATTCTGCTGCAAAATCGGATGTAGATAAAATGTATGTGTGATTTTCTGTTGGACCGAAGCATCCACGACTATCCTTTAAAGGTGTGCCATGTGTGAGGAAAAAGCGGATTTGTTTGTCGTCTGTGCGATATCCTAGTACTTCATGTGTATAAAAACAGTATTTCGCGACGCAGTTGTAGTAGAGGTAACGCAATGATTTTCTTGTTACACCTGTTTTTTTCATAAATCGGACATTCGGATAGCCTTTGTTTTCCATCATATCTGGATCGGCTACAAACCAAATCATTTTATATTTCTCGTTTATCTTCTGTACTATCATCTCTTCAAAAAGCGCTTTTGAGTTATCTTGAAATCCAGACATACTTTCGAACAGCATGATATTTTTCACTGGGAATAGACGAAATAAGGCAAGCAAGAAGTTCATGATTAATTTCATTCTCTAGCTCCAATCTCTTTTAATTTTTTCGGCCATATATAAAGGATGTCACCTAACAAGAAGTGGCCATTAAAATACGCCTTTATTGCCATTCGACGCATCATTTTCAATTTTGTATTTTCTGGTTTATGTGTGATGCTGTACCAGTTTGGGCATGCTATTTCTAGTTCCTGCTGCATTTTTCCCAGAAACGCGTGTCGGTCTTTTTTATTTTGGATGTTCTGGCTTTTATTTAATGTCATCACGTAACCTAACTGCTCCAAGTACATACTAGAAATCGTATCTTTATGCGCTTCTGGCAATGTTTCGACTTGCTGTTTTAAGTAATTAAGAACCACTAGAATATCGAGATAGCGCGTCAGGTTTATCGTATTTGTCTGGGAATCTTCTCGGGATTGATCGTATACGTAGAATGCTTCGTTGATTTTGCAAGTTTGTTTAGATTTCAAAAGTAAGAACGGTACCACGCCTAAATCTTCATACCAATAGCCTTCTGGGAACACGGTGTTTTGCCATAGATGTGCAGCATACATTTTGTTCCATGGTGCGGTGCCTGCTGTGATTGGCGAACTTCCAACGCTTACGTAATGCTGCTGTTGCTTCTTATCCAGCGCCAGATAATCGAATACGACGATATCAGCGCCTTTTGTGAGTTCGGAGATACATTTTTCAAGCAGATTGGGCAAAATATAATCATCACCGTCAATCATCAAAATGTAGTCACCTTTTGCTTGGCTCAGCGCTAAATTTCTCGCACTCGCTTGTCCTCCATTGGGCTTTTTGATGATTGAAACACGCTTATCTTGGTCGGCGTATCGTTTCACTAGCACCCCACTCTGATCCGTCGAACCGTCATCTACAGCGAGCACCTCAAAGTTTTGATAGCTCTGTGCTAGAATTGAATCCAGGCACCGCTCCACATATTTTTCAATGTTATAAATCGGAATAATAATTGATACTTTTGCGGCTGTCATGATGTGCTCCTTTCCTACACTGTTTCTATGAACGAAACAAAGTCTTTTAGCTTTCCACCATCACGATAGAATGTGGCTCCTTCGCTTATCTCATAAGTCATGTCTGTTGCAAAATATTTCACGATTTCAGTTTCTAAACGTCTTCGTGTATGGTCACTCAGATGAGGCTCCAGGCGGAACTCAAGATGCCCTTTCTCATGTTGTAACACTTGATAACCGATTGCTTCTCCTCCATCCATCACAATATTTTTGAAAATGTAATAAAAGATGAAACTCGGATACGTTTCTTGTTCACCTAGAATTTCTTTACCGATACGTCCAATGACAGATTTCACAATGGTATGCTCGCGTCCGCAAGAACACTTGGTTTCTGTGTCTAATTCGACGTAGTCGCCTAGTGCATAGCGGATAATCGGAAATGATTTAGAAAACAGATTCGTCACATAAATTTCTCCGTCAATCACTTCTACAATCACGTTTTCCATTGTCATGTGCATGTTTCCATCCGGACATTCAAACGCGATAATTCCTGTTTCTGTTGCGCCGTACTCGCTAATAATTTTGCGTCCAAATACTTTTTCTACAGTTGGTTGGTATGAGTCAAAAATTTTCTCGGATGTACCTTTGATCATTTTTAAATTAGCTCGTATTGGCAGGTCTTCTCGTTCGATTTTTTGTGCGATATGATAGATCATCGAGGAATAACCTTCTAGATAATCGGCTTTTTTTAATTTTTTAATGAAGGCGTTGATTTCATCTGTTTCATAGGAAAAGATGCGGAATCGGTTCACCAATTTGTCCATCATTTTTAATTTCCAATGCTTCTTCACATCGAGGTTATAGCCCCAAAAATAGCCGTTCCGATGCCAAGGTTTAATGCCATACCAATCATAACCGCGGTGAATTGCGGCGCGGTGTCTCGCATCCCACTCTAGATTTCGGTGAAAGGTGAGTGGAGAACCCGTACTTCCGGATGTTTCTGAAAAGATTAAACGCTCAAAACTCGCCGTCGCATGAATCGCTTCATTTTCTGCTAATAAGATCTTTTTTGTGATTGGGGGAATGATTTGGAGGTCATTTAATTCTCGAATATCGTCGGGGTGAACACCAGTCTCATCGAACAGTTTTTTGTAATATGCGGAGTTTTCATAGGCCCAATGTACAAGTTCTTGCAATTTCTCTAACTGATATTCCTCTAGTTCTGCTCGTGTCCACGTATCTGTTTCTTGTAAAAAACTTTCTGCTGCTGGTAAAAGTGGGTTTCGGCGTTTGACGCCCTGCTTATAAATCCATTGATACACGTTAACGCTCTCCTCTTGGTTGATAGGTCCACGTTTCTTTCAGGACCTCCCGAAATATTTTTTTTTGCTTCTTTTTAAAATAAAATAGTGATACAAGTAGAAAGGCTGTTGGTGCGCTGTACATTCTTTTGAATAGCGGGCCTTTACTCAACATTTGAGTTTTTGTAAGTCTGGTGATTCGTGGTTGCACGGCATGATAGACGAGCGATTCTGGGTGAAAATAAGTGACGTATCCTTGTCGGAATAAGTCGGATAAGAAAATATTTTCCTCTCCAGAAATGTAAGTAGCTCCCAGTCCAAATAATTCATCAAAACGAATTTCTGGCCCTGCCTCGTTATTCTCTAAACATCCTCGTTTCACAAAAATTTCAATCGAAGAACGGCTCATGAGCTCGCGTTTCGTTAGGAATTTTGGTGTTTGGATACGCTGTACTCGACCGAATTTTTGACGGTCTGGGTCGTACATGTTGAGACTAATAACGTCTTTGCCTGTTTGAAAGGAGGCGACCACTTGTCGAAATGTCTCGCGTTCATACCAGCAGTCATCATCGCCGAATGTCACGATATCTCCGGTTGCGTGTGCTAGCCCGATGTTCCGCGCTTTAGAAAGTCCGCGTCCTGACATCATCACAACCTGCGTCGTCAACTTATATCCTGCTAATATCTCACTCCATGTATCTTGTTCCTGCTGCAAAACGAGGATTACCTCAAAATGTTTGTACGTCTGATTTTCCAGTGTTTCCAACATCCGTTTAAGTTCAATACCGCGATTACCGAGTGTTGCGACAATCACTGATATTTTTGGGTGCTGATTCATTGTAGCTGCCCTACTTTGGTTAGCGGACGGCCAATAGATTTGTACGCGATGCCGGATGCTTCCATCTCATTTTTGTTAAAACAGTTACGACCGTCTAGTACGAGCGGATTCGCCATCCATTTTCGGAAGGTATCGGGCGTGATAGCACGAATTGTGTCCCATTCGGTGAATATCAAGCACGCGTCTGCACCTTCTAATGCCGCTTCGATGGAATCCTTCATAATCGATGCATCGCCGAGTTCTTTCGCTGTTTGCGCCATCGCGATCGGATCGTATGCTTGAATAATCGCGCCTTCTTGTTGTAAAATTCGCAGGTTCGGTATCGACGGAGCTTCGCGTAAATCATCGGTGTTTGGTTTGAATGTGAGGCCTAGCACTGCGATTTTCTTCCCTGCTAGATTCGGCATCTCTTTGCGTAATTTATGAAGTAACGCATATTTTTGCTTTTCGTTAATTTTGATAGCAGCTTCGATGGTGCGTAAGATAAAACCATGATCTTCCGCGAGCCAGTGAAGTGCTTTTGTATCTTTTGGAAAACACGATCCGCCGTATCCTATACCAGCACGCAAGAAACTTTTTCCAATTCGTTCGTCATAACCCATTCCTTCTGTGACTTCCTCGATATCTGCACCCAAAATGTCACACAAGTTCGCAATTTCATTCACGAATGAGATTTTGAGAGCTAGGAAATCATTACTGGCGTATTTGACGAGTTCCGCGCTTTTGCGAGAGACAGAAATGATTGGCTGGCCATATTCCGCATAGATTTCACGCATTTTGGCATCTGCTTTTGGCGTCTCGCTTCCCACCACAATTCGCGAACCGTGCAATGTATCGTGCACCGCGGTTCCTTGTGCTAAAAATTCCGGGTTCGAAACAATATCCACATCCACCGCGCTTCGCAATGCACCACGTACAACTGCTTCAATTTTGTCATTCGTCCCAACTGGCACCGTGGACTTCACAATAACGAGGCAATCTTTTTGGATGCTCGCACCAATTTCACGCGCGACTTGATATACTGCGGATAAATTCGCCGATCCGTCTTCGTTTTCTGGTGTTCCAACGCCAATTACTATCGCGTCTGCATCTGCATAAGCACTGGCGCCATCCGTCGTAAAATGAATCCGTCCAGCTTCCAATTGTTCCTGCAACAACTCTTCCAAACCTGGCTCAAAAATCGGTGAAATTCCCGCCGTAAGCCCTGTAATTTTCATCGCATCTAAATCCACCGCTGTGACCGTATGCCCATGATTAGCAAAGCCCACTGCGGAAACCAAGCCTACATAACCTACACCTGCAACTGCTATTTTCATCCTATTTGTCGTCTCCTTTTCCATAAGGCATTGCACACGTAACAGCTGAAAACATAACTCGCATACACGATGTTCAATCCTTCGCATTCTCGATACATCTGCCAATTTTTTTTGAGCATTCTCCATTTATTACTTGATAATGACGTCGCGCTCACCCGGTAATATGCGAGTGGCTCCGTCAAACCATATGCATAATCCTGTTCTTTCAAAATCGATAACCATGTCGCCGTATCTTGACGCGCTCGCAGCAACGGCATTCGGAAATCACCAACTTTTTCTCGATCAATCATGACCGTCAAACAACCGATAATCGTGTTTTTCAGCAATTGTTGATAGTTTATTTTCCTCGGCACACGTACCGTTCGCTTAATCGCTGTTGGCTGTTCTTCAAACACATGATACGCCGTAAAAGTAAAACCGTAACCGTGCGTCTTCATGAATGCCAATTGCTCCTCCAACTTATCCGGATGCCATAAATCATCACTGTCTAAAAATGCTACAAACCGTCCACGCGCCTTACTTAAGCCTTCATTTCTCGCAAAACCAGAACCACGATTTTCCGTCTGAAAAAACGGTCTAATCCGCATATCTCGTTTCGCTAACTGCCGTAATATTTCCTGTGTCCCATCTTTCGAACAATCATCCACCACGAGCAATTCCCAGTTCTGATATCCTTGCTTTTGAATGCTTGCAATACTGGCTTCCAAAACCGAGCTACTATTGTATGTCGGCATAATAACACTAACTAAATTTTCTTGATATACTTGACTCATGAAACACCTATCCTTCTTGAAATGGGCGATATTTTTGGCGCAGCGAAGGTTGTTGATGCTTGCGTTCGTTAATTTCATCCGCATAATACAGTACCGCTGAGCCCTTCCTTATTTTCTGGATTTTCCCACGTGCTACGAGCGAATGAAAGCATTGTTTTGAAACGCCCAATTGATCAATCGCTTCTTGCGTCGACAAAAACAAATCATTCAGTACTTCCAATTGCTTTTCATATTTTTGTATTGCCATCTTCCGTTTTCACCCCTCTTATATCTCTGGAATTGTTACTATGATTGGCAAACTCGTCACGTCTTCAAAATCTTTTACCGTTTTAAAAGTATTTTTCAGAGATTCTCGAATTACAAAACCAGCTAGGCTTAACGTTAACGCCATGACAAAAGCTAATATCATATAAATTCGAATCTGTGATGTTGTTAAATTACCGCTTAATTCTGCGTCTGATAAAATATTTACGTTATCAATATTCATCAACTTCGGTACTTCTTTTTCCATCGATAAGGCCAGCGTCTCCGCAATAGCCCTCGCCATCTCTGGATCTTCTTGTTCGACATGAATCGATATAACTTTCGACTCTTTCTCATTTTGTACACTGATCATTTCACGCAATCCACCAACACTCGTTTGAAGGTCCAAACGCTCGATAACATCTGCTAAAATCACTTTACTCCGCAAAATAACGTTGTATGTGTTCACCAACTGTGTGTTGGAATCTGAGCTACGATAATTACCGGTTTGCCCTTCTGTTTCTTTTGGATTAATGAGCAGTTGTACAGAGGCATCATATTTCGGTGCCATAAATTGATAACTCGCAACACCCACAAGACACGTCACCATAATCGCAACGACAAGCGCAATGATTGCCTTTTTACGAATGATGTTAACTATATTTACTAAGGATACTTCTCGTTTCATGTTCTCCAACCTTTACGTCGTTCTATATTTGCTTCCTTTTCCTTCAAACTCCTCGCAACCAGTACAAAGAAGAAGAAAAATATTTCGTTCAGTATCAGTGATAAGGACGTCATCATGGATAAATAACCAATCAAGGCAATCACTAACCACCATTGTTCCCTATCCACTAAAGCCGCTTTTATCAGTGCCCACAGAATCGCGACAATCGCCGTTACATAAAGCATCATCCCGACAATTCCTGTTTCTACCAAAATTTCCAAAAAGGAGTTATGCATGAAAATTGCTTTTCCAGCTTCAAAAGAATGATATGCTTGAAAGTTGAAGGACCCTATCCCAAACAGCGGTTTATCCATAAAATACGCGAATCCGTCTGTCCAAATATCAAACCTGCCACTACCACCATCTTCGCCCACCGTTCCAAATCGCTCGACCATTAACTCCCACAACGATACTTCCATGAACTGATCAAAGAAGAAATTTGCAAGTAGGAAAAATCCAACCGACCCTAGAATCATCAGCAATTTTGATTTCCAACTGCCGACAAGTAAGCACAGCACCAACACGATGACTAGCGAGATAATAGCACCACGCGATAGCGTCAGCATTACACATAATATCGCGATAAATCCGCCAAGTAAGTTCCACCATTTTTCTCGATGCGTTAAAAAGTAAGCGATGAATAACATGTTGATAAAAACGAAGATATTCGGATCATTCGTCAACCCCAGCAACCTCGCAAAATTCCGATCAATCATCACACCCATCTCACGAATCCCGTTGCCATGCATGTTGAAGCCCAAATTCACAAGCCCCATCACATAATAAGCAAAGCTCAAGATGTTAAAAACAAAGCCAGATATGATAATCGCCCACTCAATGTCCCTCCACCTTATTCGATTCAGCCAATACCGGCAAAAGAAGTAAAAGACAATCAAGATAAATGTGGCACCAATCGCTCGAAGTGAAGCAGCTGGATAAGCAGTAATCACGCCGCGCAAATCGTAGTACACATAGTATCCGATAAACGCCACTTCACAAAACAAGAGTTTAGAAATTGTCATTTTCGGAGTGTAGTAAATCATTAAAACCAGAAATAGTAGCATGTAAGGCTTAAACGCCAAACCAATTTGTACATTAAACTGACTCCCAATACTGAGGAAAAGCATCATCAACGTGAGGAAAAATATCTGTTTCTTAGAATGGCGAGGGGAGATATTGTTATTATAATCACATGTTATATCACTTTTATAATCAACCAATTTATTCTCCTATCCCGCGCTTTAGTAATAATAACGGTATCGATCTTTGACTTTCACTTTGACACGATTAAATACAATCCCAAGGCATGTTGCCGATACTTGATTCAATACTCTATACGTTCGTTCTACTTCTTCTTTTCGCACTTCATCATATTTCACAACAAGTAGCGTGGCATCACTGTGGTTCAAGATAGTTTTCACTTCTGGCACGAGTAGTACTGGCGGCGTATCAATAATCACCAAGTCATACTCTTTTTTCACTTCCAAAATGAATTTCTTTAGCGTCGTTGCGTCAAACAATATGCTAGGTGAATCTTCTACTAAGCCACTCGTCAAGATGTCTAAGCCTTGCACACCAATATCCTTCATGCATTCTGTCAAGGTATAATCCTCTTTCAACACGTCGCAAAATCCGACCGCGTTCGATAATCCTAATTTTTTGTGTACCGAGGGTCGTCTAAAATCACTATCAATCAGCAATACTTTCTTACCTGCCTCCGCAAAACTTCTTGCTATCCCAATCGCAATCGAACTCTTTCCTTCACTAGATAGCGAAGATGTTACACTTATTGCTTGCGTGTCGCGTTGTCCAGAGAGCTCAATCGTCGTTCTAATATGCGCCATTTGTTCCTGGAAAAATAGATTCTCATTCAACATTTCTTTTGTTCTCATCTATCATTCACCTATTCTTGAAAAGTATTTGTCATCGACTTCAACTTACCACCATCAAAAGTCACGCGCAGTTCACCATAGCCACGGGGACCAGTGATAAAGAAGGCTTCTATCGTATTTTCCTTTGCATTTACATCAATGTTCTGTGCAGCACCTGCGTATTTTGTGAGCAATTCTTCTTTTGTCCAGTCATCTTTTTTGATTATTTCTTTAGCATCTATAATCGGGATATAGGCATTTTGTACGAAGTAGGTTGTCACGTCGCCCGCGTTGCTTTTAACAACAGCGTCTTTATCGTGAATCACGACCTTACCATTCTTAAATTCTAGCGCGTTGTTACCTTTTGTTAACTCTACGAATTCTTGCTTGCTTACTTCTACGTCCTCATTTTTCCAAGATGTGATTGGACTATAGTCTTTTTCTTGATTGGAGCAAGCTACAGTCGAAATTGCCAAAATTGCGATTATTGATATAATTCTTTTCATTCTTTTCTCCTCATCTTGCACCGCTACCACTAAAGATCACTTGGACCGTCTTGTATAGTATGCGCGCTTCATTTTTGACAGACATGGAATCAATGTACTCCAAATCGTATTTCAATTTTTCTCTTGGGGTAATATCGTAACCTCCGTTAACTTGTGCCCAACCGGTAAGTCCTGGTTTGACAGCTAAGCGTTGGATAAAGTCGGGGTGAAGTGTTTGGAATTCTTTCGTGAACATCGGTCGTTCTGGGCGGGGGCCAATCATGCTCATTTCGCCTTTTATTACATTCCATAGTTGAGGGAGTTCGTCAATTCGCGTCTTCCGAATAAAGCGGCCGACTTTCGTAATTCGTGGGTCATTCTTTTCAGCCCACTTGGCACCACTCGCTTCAGCGCTTTCTTCCATAGACCTAATTTTGTAAATCGTGAATTCATTGCCTTGATGCCCAACTCTGCGTTGTCTATAGATAATTTGTCCGGAAGATTCTAATTTCACGGCACAAATGGTCATGAGTATAATCGGTGATGTAATGACTAGCAATGTTATCGCGAAAACGAAATCAAATATTCGTTTTGTGCATTGGAACATCGTGGATTTTTTCTTAGGTTTTACTTGATCGTATCTAATTTCATACTCCATTGTCTCCGTCCTTTCTTTTCTTTAGAACTATTTTCCGTTCCTTGATTACGGGAATTTTATAGTTCCTGATGTTACTTTTCCTTATTATCTCTTGCTCTACTTATATCATATAATACTACGCCTAAACCCACCATTCGATTTTTGTCGGCATTTTCGACAAAAATCAATGAAGTTCATTTAGTCATTAATAAGGTAAAGATATGCTAGATTTTGACTAGCATATCTTTTACCTCGATTAGAAAATTATTTTGCAACTACAAGGTCAGCGTAAGCAATTCCATTTGCTGATCCTTGACTTAAGAAAATGATCGCGCTAGTGTTTGTTGCCCCTGTTGTGAACGTTAAGGTTCCTTGTGCGTAGTCTGAAGATGTCACGTATGCATTAGTTTGTGAACCGCCAAACGATTTAACACCTACTGCTAAACGAGCTCCTTCTTCTACTTTACCGTATGCAGAAACTGTATATGTTGTGTTTGGTAGTAAGCCAGTAATTGTTTGTTCTACACTAGAATTACCTTCTAGTTTCAGTACTTTATTACCGTTTTCTGTTACGACAACTGGTGTTGATGCTGTAGCTGCTTTCCACGTTTTCCAGCTTGTTAAGTTGTTATCGAATTGGCTGTTTTTTGCTAAGTTGTCTGTTTGAGAAGCTTTTAAGTTTTCAAATAATGTTGTTGCACGTGCTAGTTCTGCATCTAAAGTGGCTTTCGCTGCTAAGTCAGCTGGTACTGCTGCTACTTTTTCTGCTGCCGCTGCTAAATCTGCATCTGTTGTTGTCATTTTGATAGCACCATTGTCGCTTAATACAGGTGTTAAATGTGTTGTGCTGACAGTTGTTTGTGCTGTGAATAGACCTGCCAATGCTTCTGTTGCTGCAATAACTTCTGGGCGTTCTCCTTCTGGTGTTGAGTCTTGAAATCTTACGTCATCGATATAACCAGAACCTGTTCCAGCGCCTTTCATCATGAAAATTGTTGCTGTTTTGTTTGTTGCACCAGTACGGATAGTTACACTTGCTTTTGCGTAGTCTGCACCACTAATACGTGCAGTTTTTTGTGCTCCACCATAGTTTTTGACGCCGACACTTACATAACCGTTGTTGTCAACTTTACCGTAAACTTCAAGCGTATAAGTTGTATTTGGCTGTAAACCAGTGATGATTTGTTCTGTACTTGAGCCTGTTGCAAGTTTCAAGATATTGTTGCCGTTCTCTTGTGTTGTTGTTGGTGGTGTTGAAGTTGCGTTATTCCATGGCTTCCAGTTAGCGATTCCATTGTCGAATTCGCCATTTTTCACTAAGTTGCCTGTGTCTGCTGCACTGCGGATGTCCCAAAGATCTTGCGCTGTTTTCAATGTCGCTAGTAAGTCAGCTTTTGATTCATAGCTATCTTTCATTGCGTCTACGATTGCTTTTGCTGCATCAATTTCTGCTTGTTTTGTTGTTATTTTTAGTGCACCATTTTTGTAAAGTGTTGCTGCGCTATCATTCACGCCAATAACTGATAGATTGGTAAACAACTTGTCAACTGTGTTCGTTGCTTCTATTACTTCTGGAATTAGATCTTCGCCATTATCTGCTTTTGCAATAACAAAGTCTGCGAAACCATTTCCAGATCCGGCGCTTTTCAATAAGAAGAAAGTAGCTGATTTAGCATTAGCTCCTGTTGTGAAAGCGATTTGGCCTTTACTATAATCCGCACTTGTCACACGGATACTTTGCTGTGTACCACCGTGGTTTTTAATACCCGCAGATAGGAAGGTTTTATCGTCTACTTTACCGTAGAATGTTAGGACGTAATTTGTATTTGGTTTTAAGCCTTGGATTGTTTGTTCAATACTTGAGTTAGAAGCAAGTTTGACTGCATTATTTACAACGCCATCTTTAGCAACTACTGTTGGAGCGCTTGAGCCTGTACCAATCCATGTTTTCCAACCATTTAAAGCATTATCAAAATTACCATTGACCACGCGATTACCAATTTGTTCATTGTTACGTGCGATTAATAGGTCTTGCGCTTTTTTAAGTTGTGCTACTAATTCAGCTTTTTCAACTACCTTATCTGGTACTAGATCTAATTTATCTTGTGCTTCATAAACTTTGGCTTGTGTTGTGTCAAGCTTCACTGCACCATAAACATCTGTTTTTTGACCAAAGTTGACTAGTGTTGTCAATAAGTCTTGAATCGCTTCTTGTGCTGCGATAAATTCTGGTGAAGTTGGACCATTTTTAATATCGAGTAAATCTTGTGCTTTGTCTAGTTCTTTTTGTAGGTCCTTTTTGATTGTTGGATCGGTTACTTTGTTGATTAGATCTTGTGCTGCATCAATTACGCTTTGGTCCGTTGTTTCTTTGATAATACCTGTTGATGGGTTGTTACCTTGGAACAATTCGTCAACTGCGTTTTTCGCTGCTTCTTCACGTGCTTTTTCGGCTTTCTCTGAGGCTACCTTTTCTGCTAGTAAGTCTTGTGCTTTGTCTAGTTCTTTTTGTAGGTCCTTTTTGATTGTTGGATCGGTTACTTTGTTGATTAGATCTTGTGCTGCATCAATTACGCTTTGGTCCGTTGTTTCTTTGATAATACCTGTTGATGGGTTGTTACCTTGGAACAATTCGTCAACTGCGTTTTTCGCTGCTTCTTCACGTGCTTTTTCGGCTTTCTCTGAGGCTACCTTTTCTGCTAGTAAGTCTTGTGCTTTGTCTAGTTCTTTTTGTAGGTCCTTTTTGATTGTTGGATCGGTTACTTTGTTGATTAGATCTTGTGCTGCATCAATTGCGCCTTGGTCTGTTGTTTCTTTAATAACACCTGTTGATGGGTTGTTACCTTGGAACAATTCGTCGACTGCTTTTTTCGCTGCTTCTTCACTCGCTTTTTCGGCTGCTTTTTCTGCGGCTTTATTTCTTGCATCTAGTAGTTCTTGCGCGCGATCTAGTGTTTTTTGTAGGCTATCTCTTACCGTGCTAACTTTGACAAGGTCAATTTGTGATTGTGCTGTGTCAATTGCTAATTGATTTGTGATGTCTTTAATTTCATCTGTTGCAGGATCATTATCTTGGAATAATTGATTTACAAGGAAGTTAGCGATTAGTTGTTGACCTTGATCCTCTGCTTGCAATTCTTCTGCAATTTTAGCGTCTAGTAATTCTTGGGCACGATCTAGATCCTTCTGTAAATCTGCTTTGATTGTTGGATCTGTTACTTTGTTGATTAGGTCTTGTACTTTATCAATAGCTTCTTGATTTGTTGTATCTTTGATTTTCCCATTCACATCATTGCCGTTGAATAGATCTTTCAAACCTGCTTCTGCTGCTTCTTGACGTGCTTTTTCAGCATTTTTTTCGTTTAATAGATCTTGGGCTTTGTCTAATTTCTCTAGTAGTTCTGCTTTTTTCGTCTCATCTTGTATAGCATTTACTAGGTTTTTAGCATCGTCAATAGCTTTTTGATCTGTTGTGTTTTTCAAAGTATTACTTGCTGGTGTGTCGTTTATAAATAGCTCGTTAACTGCTTTTTCTGCCGCTTCTTCGCGAGCTTTTTCAGCTGCTACTGCATTACGGGCGTCTAATTGGTCTTGTGCTTCTTTTAGAATGTTTTCTAATTCTGCTTTCTTTGTTGGGTCTGTTACTGCATCTACTAATTTTTTCGCGTCATCTATTGCTTTTTGATTTGTTGTGTCTTTGATTGTTCCGTTAACATCATTGTTGTTGAATAGATTTTTCACGCTTGCGTCAGCTGCTTCTTGACGCGCTTTTTCCGCTGCCTCTGCTACATTACGGGCATCTAATTGCTCTTGTGCTTCTTTTAAATTCTTTTCTAATTCTGCTTTCTTTGTTGCGTCTGTTACTGCATCTACTAATTTTTTCGCGTCATCTATTGCTGTTTGGTTTGTTGCATCTTTGATTGTTCCGTTAACATCATTGTTGTTGAATAGATTTTTCACGCTTGCATCCGCTGCTTCTTGACGCGCTTTTTCCGCTGCCTCTGCTACATTACGGGCATCTAATTGCTCTTGTGCTTCTTTTAAATTCTTTTCTAATTCTGCTTTCTTTGTTGCGTCTGTTACTGCGTTTACTAATGTTCTAGCGTCATCTATTGCTTTTTGGTTTGTTGCGTCTTTGATCGTTCCTTTAACATCATTGTTGTTGAATAAGGCTTTTACACTTGCTTCCGCTTTATCTGAAACTACTTTTTTGTCTGCCGCTACCTGCTTGGCAGATTTAGCAGCACTTATATCATAGAAGAACATATCGTGTTGAGTAGTTGCTGGACCAGTTATCTCGATATAAACCCGTGTCTCAGATTCAGTTGCAGTAAAAGTTACGTATCTTAGGATATCTACGGCTTCCCCAACCCCAGACTCCTGAAAAGCAACCATGGAATTTTTTCCAGCCTTTAGCTTAATCGTTCTATCCATATATTTTGGGACTTTAAATTTTAAGCCAAAGGTGTATTCTTTACCAATTTCTGTAGAAATCGTTTGTCCCAAGGTATCATTTTGCCCTGCTTTAAAATCAAGTGCAATTCGGTGATCATCATAAATTTTAGACTTCCTACCATCAATACTACTTATTGCGTAATTACCTTCTATTTTGAGTTTAGAATATCCATACCAACTATTCCAACTAAAAAGTTGCTTATCGTTATTAGGATTTATAGTGATATCTGAACTAATCAAATTTGGATTATCTACTAAATTTGTTGGTGCGATTACTTCTGTAGCTGCTACATTTGGTGTATACATACTATAGGGTGTTAACACACTCGAACTAATAATTGCTGTTACTGCTAAAGTACTAATTGTTTTTTTCATTTGTAATTATTCCTACTCTCATTTTTTATTTACTATTTTTGAACTTGTATTAATGCTTTTTTATTTTGTAATAAAATCAGTTGTTCACTTGGCTTAAACGATACTCTTATACATCCTAACTCATCATTTTCGTTACACTCTCATTCTCTACATGCATAAACTATACTCTTACTACACCACCACCTTAAAGACCGAATATTCCGATTTAATAATATATTAATTAGTATTGTGAACTTTCTTTTATCAACGTTCTTTTATTATTATCTCACCTTTAAATCAATGTATTGTTCTCTTTCTGAACATCTATACATAAATGCTATGAATTTTTCGTTAACATATTACCTTTTGTGTAGTTAATAAGCTAGGAATATACTCAATCTCAACTATTCAAATCTACTTCAGACAAACTAATATTTGTCTCTTACTATCCACTGTGACCAGTCCTTCATGCCTTAATTTTAACAGTATATCACTCAACTTAGTTCTGCTTATTCCAAGATAGTTAGCAATCAACTTCCTCGTGAAAAAGCCCGGTACTACAATCTTATCTTTTTGCACCTCATCTTTCCCAAACTTACTTCCAATCTCCCTTAACTCTAGTAATGTACGTTTTTCATCTGTCGCATCGTTAACAATAATCCTATTCTCATACATGCGATACCTATCTAACATACAAGTATAGTGGTACAGATAACCATCTTGTAAACTCATAATTTTCGCCATGACTTCATTTTTTTCAAATCTTGACATTGTTATTTCATTCAAAGGATTGAGGCTAAATTTAGCCCCTTGAACAGAAGTGCTATCTACTAAACCAAAAAAATCAGCTGGTCCTCGAAAATCGATTACTTGGTCTCCTATATTAATAGCAGCAACTCCATCACTGATGTAATAGACGTAATCAATACTACCTTTTTCCAATTCAACAAATTCACCTTTTTTCAAAATAACTTCCTGCCTCTTTACTTCAAAAAAATCATTATCTAAAAGCATTCTATATAATTTTTCTGTATTAAATTCTTTCTCGATGATTTCGTGTGAATACAAATCCTTTAACAGCACGCTTATCACCTCCTAATACTAAGTATCTCATCAATTTATTGTCACATAATTCTCTATTTGAACATTAGCATATAGATCTTGTGACTTTTCTTTGAATTTTGTTAAATGCCTTACTTTTCATCTGTTCACCAGCTATCTCTTTAGGTATACTTAGATTATATAGTGGTATTTGTTAGTTCGCTATTTTATTTTGTCGATTTTTTCGACACAATTCTATGATTAAGGGAGTGAGATATTGATGAACAATTTTAGTCTAAGCATCATAGCTGATAAGAAAATACGGCGTCAAATCCATTTAGTTGAAAGGATTATGCAATCACCGTATCCTATAGCCTTGGAGGAAATAGCCATTGAATTTGATGTATCTGTTCGTACACTAGAACGAGATATAGCTGAAATAGGGAATATCGATAAGGAATTCGTTGTCCAACACAAAGCAGTTGGATATGAAATTGAAAATACTGCATTAATTGATGATCTTTTACTCGATATATCAGAGCAGTCGCCACTTTTCGTTATTATCCAAAATATGTATGAAGAGATTTACTTAACTATAGATGAGTGGGCAGACGACTTATTTTTATCATCCTCGGCTTTATACCGTTATCTTTCTAGTCTTAAAAATATTCTAAAAGATTTCAATCTAACACTTTCTCTTACGCCAGTTAAAATTGAAGGTGAGGAAGTAGACATTCGTTATTTTTACTTCTATTTCTTCTATAGTACGAATGATATTTCGCCAAAGTATCGTCCTGGGCAAGAGTTGTTTGATATTTTCCAAGCGAATTATGATTTTTTTATACAAAATACGGATATTAGTGTATCTCTTCAACACCGAAGTATTCTTTACTGGACTATGATTGTAAATAAGCGCATTGAACACGAGCATTATATTACAATTCCTGATGAGGTCAAAGTGAAACAGCAGCAGTCCTTAACCTACAAATATATTGAGAAACTTGCGCACGAGATATTGATAACTACGTCTACAACAGATATTCCCGTTGATGAAACTGTTTTTTTAGATATGTTACTTCTGGATAATTATATGTATAGAGAAGGTGTAGCTGGGCCAATTGAAGAGCGCTTGTACCCATTTTTGACTAAGGATCTTCATCTGTTTGTCAATGATTTTTTTGCTAAAGAAAACCTTGCTAAACCTAGTGACGCAACACTTTATATTTTTATTTTTTATATTAGAAATATCTTATTGTTAACGCAACTAACGCCTCTCTTTCAAAAGAACTTTTTTGAGGTGAATCAGTTTGTGAAGACGATGCATTATCCGATGTTTAAAAAATGGATGGCTGCGATCTCTGCTAGCGAAATAGCCGATTTCAAAAAAATTAAGTATGCCGAAGATGTGTGTGTAAATCTAACTATGTTTACGTTGTATGCTAAGAATAAAGATGTTAACAGCATGCCGCATATCCTGTTCTCATTTGATGGAAAAACGGCTTACTTGAACTACTTGCACATGTTTGTGGAGAATTTTATGGGTGGGAATACGGAGGTAACGTTTAGCTATAATAAACATATTACAAATGAACTTGCCAACAGTCTTGGTGTGGACTTAATTGTGAAGAATTATAAAGAAACATCGGAAAATTTCGATTGCCAGACATACAACACATCTCGACATCCTACGACAAAAGATTGGGATAACATTTATCATCTGATTTTAGCAATGCAATCCACTTGATTACAGGAAAAAAGCCAAAGCCATCCGTCGTAACCCCGACCGAGTAGCTTTGGCTTTTATTTAGTTTGTGATTGGGTGTTGGTTCTGATACGCTATGTTTTGAAGTAGTTCTTCGTTTTTATTGAAGTTCTGAAATTTAAAGGAAGTTTAGTCTTAGATGCTTGCATTTGTTTATGCTTAGCGCCTTCGAATCCAGCTTCCTCAGATCTTCAGTCAAAATTGTTGGAACTGATCAACTGGCATTACAAACACCGTTGCACCGCCAACTTGAACTTCGATTGGGTACGGCACATAAGTATCTACCGTTACGCCAAGGGATGCTGCTGGGCTCATGATTTGTTCGCGAGCTTTGCAGTTGTTGCGGATAATATCAAGCGCTTGATCTACTTGTTTGTCTTCCACACCAATAATAAAAGTCGTGTTCCCTGCTTTTAAAAATCCTCCTGTTGATGCTAGCTTTGTCGCGCGAAAATTGGCGTCCGTTAAGGCATCGGATAGGCGGTTACTGTCTTGATCTTGGACAATCGCAAAAATAAGTTTCATGTCTTTCATCCCTTTACATAAGTTTTTTCTTTATTATATCAGAAATTCTACAAAAGCTTTACTAATAAAACCTCACTGTTTTGGCGTATGTAACACCTTTTGTCAGCTTAGTTTCGCTTGGATTCGGTCAAAAATATCCGCGACGATTTCCTCTACTGTTCTCGTGGCATCAATGATTTCAATGCGTTCTGGGAACATATCGCGAACGGTTTCGTAGCCGGCTTGTACTTTGCTGTGGAATGTGACATCTTCCATATCAAGTCGATTGACCTCGCGCCCTTTATTTGCAGCGATTCGCGCCAAACCAACGTCTGCTGGAACGTCTAAATAAAATGTGACATCTGGCATCGTGGTTTCTACGGCGAACTGATTAATTTTCAAAACTTCGTCAATGCCAATATCACGTCCAACGCCTTGGTAGGCCAGTGAACTATCGATAAATCGATCGCATAAAACTAGTTTTCCTTCGGCGAGTGCTGGGCGGATAAGTTCCACGACATGTTGGCGTCTCGCACCTGCAATTAAGAGCGCCTCGGTTTTCGCGTCCATTCTGCTGTCTAGGTCGTTTAAGAAAATGTCCCGAACGACGTCTGAAATTTTGCTACCACCAGGTTCACGCGTTTTGACAAACTGGATTCCTGCTTCTTCTAAGCGCTCTGCTAGTCGCGTGCTGACCGTTGTTTTTCCTGATCCGTCTGGACCTTCTAACGTGATAAAAATACCGTTCATTTTTTGTTACCATCCTTATTCGTTTTCTTAGTTCTAAGCATACCATGAACTGAAGTAAAACGCCTATGTTTATATGAAAATTTTAAGTTTGTTTTCGTGAAGTTTTTCGCCGCCTTGGTAGTGGTGTTGTTTGACTGACTGGAGCGTTTCGATGTGCTGTTCTGTGATTTGTTCGCCGATTAAGAGAATCGGGATTCCTGGTGGATACGGGATTACCATTTCTGCTGCTGTTTTTCCGACGGTAAATTCGAGTGCTTCGAAGCGGCTTGGTCGGTTGTTTGTTGCTGGAATTCTAGTGATTGGTGGGATTTCGATGGTGTGTGTTGTTTTTGGCTCGTCAAAATGGCTGTTTTCCCAGTTTAGTGATGTGGTTGGTGCTGGGAATGTCATGCCGTTTTTGATGAGTGGTAATGTGAGTAGGACATTGGTTGCGTCTGCAAGTTCTGGGAAGTAGCCGGCTTGTTCGAAGATTTTTTGTAATGTGAATCCTGATAGACCAGTTTTGCGAACGATGATTTTCAGTGGGTCGGCTGGTGTGATGACGGTGAGTTTGTTTTGGTGTAGCCATTGTAGCCAGTCGGTGCGCATTGCTTGGAAGGCTTCGATGTCTTGTGCGCTGTAATTTGCCACGTAATGGCGCGCGTAATCAAGGGACGCCATGATGAGGTAGGACGGGCTGCTTGATTGCAATATTTGAAGGTAGCGCGGGATTTCGGCTAGTTCTTCGTGCCATTTTGGTATATGTAAATAGGACCCCATCGTCAATGCTGGCAATGTTTTGTGTGCGGAATGAACGACAACATCGGCGCCGAGTTCGATTGCTGACTTTGGAAATAAAGACGCGTTCGCTTGAAAATGGGCACCGTGCGCTTCGTCGACAAGTACGAGCGTGCCAAATTCTCGACATACGGCGATACATGACACCAAATCATAGTCAAACCCGTAATAACTCGGATAAGTAAAAATGACCGCACGAACTGGCTCTAATCGCAAAGCTTCGCGCAATAATGCCCCCGTGATAACGTTCGCCGTCCCCGTCTGAACTTCTTTTTGTGTCGCCAAATAAATCGCGTGAACGCCTGCCAAATCTAGCGCATGCATCACCGACTTGTGGCAATCTCGCGTCACAATGACCGTATCGCCACGTTTACAAGTTCCTAAAATCATCGCTAAATTTCCGACGGTAGACCCGTTCACTAATAGATAGCTATAATCCGCGTTATAACAAGCTGCTAATAATTGCTCTGCCTCCAATATGGCGCCTTCTGGATGATGCAAATCGTCTAATCCTGAAACTTCCGTGAGATCGTGTTGCAACACTTCTCGATATTTCCCGGGAAATAATACACCATTTTTATGTCCTGGAACATGTAAAGACGTATTTCCAACATGATGCTGCAAGCTCTCCACAATCGGCATTCGTTTTTGCATGCTTTATCCCTCCAAACTTCACTATCTATTGTATCACAAACGTTTAATCTGCTACCATCAGGGAAATTTATATAGTAGTAACTAAAACCAAGGAGGAGACAGCAAAAATGAAAAAGATTCTAAATGAAGTGGATCAAGCTGTAGAACAAATGGTGGAAGGCCTAGTCAAAACGCATAGCGATTTGGTGTATCGTGTGGAAGGCACGCGCGTCATTGCCAGAAACGATAAACGCCCCGGAAAAGTTGGACTAGTAAGCGGTGGCGGCTCTGGTCATGAACCCGCACATGCAGGCTATGTTGGCAAAGGAATGCTTAGCGCAGCAGTTTGTGGTGACGTCTTTACATCCCCGACGCCAGATCAAATTTTGGAAGGAATTAAAGCCGCAGATAAAGGAAAAGGCGTACTTCTAATCGTGAAAAATTACACTGGTGACGTGATGAATTTTGAAATGGCGGCGGAACTTGCCGAAGCAGAAGATATTCGCGTCGCATCCGTTCTTGTGAATGACGATATCGCCGTGGAGGACAGCTCGTTTACAACAGGTCGACGCGGTGTCGCCGGAACCGTGTTTGTCCATAAAATCGTTGGCGCAGCCGCAGAAGCTGGAGCATCTTTGGAAGAACTCCAAGCCCTCGGTGAAAAAGTGGTAGCTTCCGTCAAAACCATTGGCGCAGCCCTATCGGCAGGAACCGTTCCTGAAGTGGGCCATCGCGGCTTTGAGCTACCGGACGATGAAATCGAAGTCGGCGTCGGCATTCACGGGGAACCTGGATCAAGCCGTGAAAAAGTGATGACATCGCATGAACTCGCGAATTTACTTTTTGCACGGATTAACGCGGAACTCATACTTGGCACGGAAGATAAAATCGTCGTTCTCGTTAACGGAATGGGCGCGACGCCACTCATGGAGCAGTATATTTTTGCAAACGATGTCCACCAAGTCATTGCGACACATGGGATTCCGATTGCTAAAACGATCGTTGGCGATTTCATGACCTCCCTTGACATGAACGGCATATCCTTAACAATTTTGAAATTAACGGATGAGAAATGGCTTGATATGGTGAACTACCCTGTCGTAACTAGCGCGTGGAAATAGGAGGGATGGCAATGACTTATAATACAAAATGGGCGGTTCAATGGCTACAAGACTTCAGTGAACGCGTCATTCAAAACAAACAATTACTTAGCGACTTAGACCAAGCAATCGGCGACGGAGATCATGGCATCAACATGGCTCGTGGCCTCACCGAACTCCAAAAAGCGCTAGCCGAAAAAGAACCCGCAAGCGTAAAAGATACATTTAAAACTGCTGGCATGACGATACTTAGCAAAGTCGGTGGCGCTTCTGGACCGCTATATGGCAGTGCTTTTTTGGCTATGAGTAAGGCAATCGATAACGACACATTAACGGAAACCCAACTCATCGAAGCACTCGAAGCTGGGCTGGCGGGAATCGAACATCGCGGCAAATCACATGCCGGTGAAAAAACGATGATTGATGTTTGGGAACCCGTAATTCACGCCCTGCGCCAAGACGAATTGACCAGCGATGTTATCGAAGCCGCCCTTCAAAAAACGAAAGACTTAAAAGCAACAAAAGGCCGTGCTGCCTATCTTGGCGACCGTTCCATCGGCCATCTCGATCCTGGCGCCTATTCCTCTGCATTACTTTTCCAAGCCCTACTTGCACGAGAGGAGGTCAACTAAATGAGCGAAAAATATGGTATTGTGATAATCTCTCATTCCGCAGAAGTCGCGCACGGGATTCACCAAATCCTTCTTGAAATCGCCCGCGACGTCCCGATTACCCATGCAGGTGGCACAGATGAAGGCGGAATCGGCACGAGTTTTGAAAAAGTGAGTATTGCGTTTGAAACCAACGAAGCCGACCATATCTACGCCTTCTACGACCTTGGCAGCGCTAAAATGAACATCGAGACCGTCATGGACATTTCCGACAAAGAAATTCTCCTGTTCGACGTCCCAATCTTAGAAGGCGCCTACGCCACAGCTGCCCAACTGCAAATCGATGAGAAAATCGAAACCATCAACGAAAATCTCAAAACAATTATTGTAAAATAAAAAATGCCTCGCGCTACGATTTTCATGTAACGCGGGGCATTTTGTTTACCAGCTTGCTTTTTTCACGCCAGGAATTTGTCCTTTATGCGCATATTCTCGAAATGTAATCCGTGACATGCCAAATTTACGCATGTAAGCTCTTGGTCTGCCATCTATTAAATCACGATTTTTATAGCGAATCGGGTTGGAATCTTTCGGTAGTTTCGCCAATGCAACAACATCGCCTTTTGCTTTCAACTCACTTCGCAACTCTGCGTATTGTGCAATTAGTTGGCGTTGCTTTGCAGCTTTTGCTATTTTTGATTTCTTAGCCATCGTCTTTCCTCCTCTTTATAAATAGTAATCATTACGATTTACTAAGTATACGCCTGCTTTCGAAATAAAGCAAGCTATCGAGACAAAAATAAAGTAGGTAGCGTTATAACTAGCACTTACAACACTACCTACTCGGGATGAAGACCTTGTGGCAAAGCCGCACACATTAAGAAAGCTCATTAACAAAGCCTTCCATTATTCTACACTATTTTCTGGTATTCGTCAACATTTGTGTTGATTAATACTTTGTTAGCCGTATTGACTATTTTATTTGTCAGCATTACTATCGATTTGCTTCTATAAAGCTCTTAATCTCCCTATCCACGCCAATATTTGCATGCAACCAACTATGCTGCGCAAATCGCCCCGTGAACAAAACTTGCTGATAATTCGCTGGGTTAAAAATAAATGCCGCACTCTTCGCACTATCGACCGCCACTGGGCCATCACTTCGACTACCGTCATCCAAATCGCCGACAATATTCAGCATCTCCAAATTATCTGGAATCTTATCTTTACGCGCCATCATCTCTTTGAAATACTGCGATTCCTTCTTTGGCCCCATAGCCGTTAAATCATACGGCGTCTTGCCATCGCTCGATACAACCGAACCATTAAACGGCGTCCCGATAGCTGTAAACGTGTTTACTTCCGGATAATAATTCGCCTTATAATTATACTTCTGCAAAAAATTCACGAACGTTAAGCCGCCGTAAGAATGCGCGACAACATCCACATCCTCAATCCCGTAATCCTTTTTCAACAATTCCATCGCTTTGGAAAACCATGTCGCGTTATTCGGTATAATCGATCGTGGATTTTCAAAATTCACACGAATCATCGGTCGCTTCATCGCTTTATCATAAACGCCAGAAACATCAATATCACCGTTCTCACGCACTAATAATTTCAGCGACCGCGTCCCAAAATCCGTTGCACTGTAACGAACCGTCGTTGTAAAAAACGTCCAATTCGAGCCATCATACCCGTGAATAAACACAATAGGTTCATCTTCCGATTTTGCAGCCGTCGTTATATGTAGCGTATGCTTCACCCGAAATCCTAGCGGATCAAGCAAAGTCGTCCGAAACCCTATAAATAAAAGCACAACAACAATAGCTCCCGTCCAAATCCACGCTTTCTTCCCCATTATCACACCCCAAATCCCATAAAATTAGAGACCCTCGTGAAAGAATCTCTAATCCTTATTTCGGCGAATTTCTTAATTGACGCTGCCTTGCTTCGCGAAAAAGATAAAAATATTTTGCTTCTGCTTTCTTTAATTCGTATTCGCTTTCTGGATTGTAACCAAAGCTTTTATGCACAATGCCTTTTTGCTGGTTCCATTTTTCTTGTGTGACTTCCATTAATTCTAACAAATACGTATCATACGATTTATGCAACTTGCCGATTTTTTGCTTTCTATGGCGTTTGGTTTTTGCATTTTTGTTACTTCTTGATTCCATGTTTGCTCACCTCGTTTTTAAATTTCACGCCGTCCTTCTAGAGCTTTGGAAAGCGTTACTTCGTCTGCATATTCTAGATCGCCACCAACTGGCAAACCGTGTGCAATCCGCGTTACTGTAATGCCTGATGGTTTTAGCAAGCGGGAAATATACATCGCCGTTGCTTCCCCTTCAACATTCGGATTTGTCGCTAAAATAACTTCTTGAATCGTATCATCTTGCAGTCGTTTTAACAAGTCTGGAATATTAATATCTTCTGGCCCAATCCCGTCCATCGGCGAAATCGTTCCGTGAAGCACATGATATAGCCCGTGAAAATCGCGCATTTTCTCCATCGCGATAACATCTTTGGCTTCCTGCACCACACACACAATACTACGGTCACGAGAAGTATCCGAACAAATATAGCACGGGTCTTTATCCGTAATATGACCACAAACGGAGCAAAAACTTAAATTACGCTTCGCATCCACAAGCGCCTTCGCAAAATCAAGCACATCTTCTTCTTTCATGTCCAACGTAAAAAAAGCCAGTCGAGCCGCTGTCTTTGGCCCAATACCAGGCAATTTCATAAAACTGTCCATCAGCTTAGTTATCGGCTCTGGATAATGCATAAAATCCTCCAAACTTAACTTTCTTTTATGTGTTTCAAACGCTTTGAGGTAACGTACCAAACAGACAGGTTCAGGCGATTCCGCGGAACATCCTGAACCTGTGCGCTTATTCTCCTATTACATGCCTGGTAAGTTCATACCTTGCGTAAATTTGCCCATTGTTGAAGCTGTTGTGTCTTCGATTTGTTTCAGTGCATCATTTGTTGCTGCCAAAACTAGGTCTTGTAGCATTTCGATGTCCTCAGGATCGACTACTTCTTCTTTGATTACTACATCAGTGACTGTGCGTTTTCCTGTCATTTCAACAGTTACCATACCGCCACCTGCTGTTCCAGTGAACATAGACGCTTCTAAATCAGCTTGAGCTTTCGCCATTTCCTTTTGCATTTTTTGCATTTGTTTCATCATACCTTGCATATTTCCCATTCCACGCATTATAAAATCTCCTCTTTCTTTTGATTAGTTTTTATTCTTTAATTTCAATTAAACCTTCTCCAACTAGTTTCGCAGCCTCACTGATGAGCGGGTCTTCCGCAGGTTCTGGGGCTTTTTCGCCGCCATCTTCTGCTTCTGTGTTGTCCGCATTTTTCAGGAAGTTCTCACGGATTTCGCCCCATTGATCTTCGGGGATGCCGATGAAGGAATAATTATTCTTCGTCAGCCTTGAAATACCGTTCGTTACTGTGTCCACAAAATTGGGATTGTCCATCGCCATTTGACAATGAATCTCATGCTTAAATTTTAACACAAAAGTGTCATTAGAGGCAGCTACAGGCTCAGCTTCATTTAAAAGTGCGGCTTGTGACGCCATTAGCATCGAGATAAGGTCACTCCAGCAACTGCGAATGAGTTGCAAATCTTGTTTTTTCGCGGCGCTTAGTACGGCGTTGATTCGACCGACTGGTGCTTTGAATTGCTTGTTACCAGAAATAGCTTGCTTCTTACGCGGCGCGGCTTGTTGCGCCCCAGCATTGTTTGCGGCTACTGCACCACTTGCAATTTGCCGTTTCAGTTCGTTTAGTTCTTGTTCTAAGCGATCCACTTTGTTGGTGAGTTCCGCTACGTCCCCGCTTGGTGCGACGGCTTGTTGGTTTGACGTGGCTGGCGTGGCGCCACCGCCGACTTGGATTAACTGCACAAGCGCCACTTCAATATAAATTCCCGGATGATTTGAAAAACGCATTTGTTGCCCTGCATCATTTAAAATCGTCACGTACTGATAAATTTTATTGGCGTCAGCGGCTGTAGCTAATGTTTGGAAAGCCTCGTCGATAACTGCGCGTTCCATCGCATCCGTCAAATCAGGCGCTTTTTGGAATAGTAATACGTCGCGGAAAAAGACGAGCAGGTCTTCCACTAGACGAACTGGGTCTTTCCCTTCTGCAAGTAAGCCTGAAAGTTTCTCCAAAGCTTGTTTGGCGTCTGAATCAATGACTGCTTGCACGAGTTCCGTCAGCATGCCTTGAGCGACTGAACCAGTGATTTCTAGCGCATCGGCAACCGTTACTTCTTGTGTGCCATAAGAAATGACTTGATCCAGCAAACTTAACGCGTCCCGCATCCCGCCTTCAGCAGCGCGAGCCACAATGTCTAGCGCCTTCTCATCATAAGCGATTTTTTCCTCATCCAGTATGAACGCTAGTCGCCCAATAATGTCTTGCGTCGTAATTCGTTTAAAATCAAAGCGTTGCACCCGCGAAATTATCGTCAGCGGCAACTTATGCGGTTCCGTCGTTGCTAAAATAAAAATCACATGCTTTGGCGGTTCTTCCAAAGTTTTTAAGAGCGCATTAAAGGCTCCCGTCGAAAGCATATGTACCTCATCGATAATGTAAACTTTGTATTTCGCAACAGTTGGCGCGTATTTCACCTTTTCGCGAATGTCTCGGATTTCTTCCACGCCGTTGTTGGACGCCGCATCGATTTCTAGTACATCCGGAATCGAACCATCTGTTGTTCCCGTGCAAATATCGCATACATTACACGGTTCACCGTCCACACTATTCGGACAGTTAATCGCCTTTGCAAAAATTTTCGCTGCACTTGTTTTCCCAGTTCCACGAGGGCCAGAAAACAAATAGGCATGCGATGTTTTATTCTGGACGATTGCGTTTTTTAATGTTCGTGTTACGTGTTCTTGTCCTACCACATCTTGAAAACTTTGTGGGCGGAAAACACGATACAGGGCCTGATATGCCACACTTTCCCCTCCGTTCAGCGCGCCGACAAATGCTCATCTCCGTCGTTAAAGTCTCCGCGCCGGTGCTCTCATACACAAGTATGCTCCGCTCCAGTGCTCGACTTTGCCTAGGATCTAAGCATTTGTCGGCGCGCTGAAGGGTTTGGCGGGATATTTAATAACAAATTCGGCTGTTTCTTCTATTATAGCGTATTGCGTGGTGTTTGATAAGCTGGGTGGGCTTTTATTTTTCGATTTTGGCGGCTAGCTCTTTGTGTTGTTGGATGACGTAGGCTTCGATGCCAGCTAGCGTGCGGGTGATGCGTTTTTTGCGGGTGAAGCCTAGGATGCCTCCGACTAAAATATTGTTCCAGCGAGCCATCGCGGTTTTGGCTTCTACGGTTTCGTCATAGACTACTTCGCAGGTGTGCTCGCTCGTGTTTTCAATGGTGTAGCGTGTTGTGTGCGTGTTTACGTGCGTTTTTGTTTGGAATTCGTAGACTTCTGGCGGAGTGCATTTGGTGATAATCATGATTGCCTCTGAACCGTTCGCCATTTTGCGTTTGAACTTCATGCCTTCAAGCTTTTGGACAAGCGGTTTCTTGCCTGTCGTTTGCTTCACATCGTGCAATACCGAGTTGATAATTGTATCAAAACACTCTTTTTGCGAGATTGCGAGTTTTTTCGTTATTTTCAATGGTTTTTACGCTCCTTTATTTCTTAATTCCATGGCAACTTTCCTCTTTAAAATTATCCCATTTACGCGCATCTTTTACAAGCTTTCCAAGGAAAGAAATTACGATTTGTAGTATAATGGGAGAGAAATGGAGGTCATAGTATGGCACAAAAAGCAGATTTCCCAGACTTCGACAACGGCAAACTCGTGAAGAAGAACGATTATACGATTGTACTTCCTGGCGATAAAGAAATTGTCTTGCCGACAAAAAAGAAGACTGAGGATAAGAAAAACGATTCTGAGCGTGAAGATTAATATTTTGCGGAACAACAAAAAAGCACTTGTCTCTATATTCTAGAGATAGTGCTTTATTCATATCAGCGTGTCGACAAACGCCCATTTCCGTCGTTAAAAGCTCCGTTCCGATGCTCTCGTACTCAAGTACGCTCCGCTTTGTTGGAACTGTTCGACGTGTGACGAGTTACAGTTCCAATATAAGCGTGAACGAAGTGAAGGGTTAGTCCTTGCCTAGGAACTAGACATTTGTCGACACGCTGAAGTTTGGAGGCACGGACAGATTTTTTTGTGACGTATAGTTTTTATTATATTATTCTTCAACTTTCTCAACATGCTCCAAGTCTTTAGCCCGGAACATTTGGTTGTAACGTTCTTCATCTTCTTGGTTATCACGTACTACTTTCGCTACTGTAAATGCGGATGAAATGAGGCCAACTGAGCCCATGAGATAGTATCCCTTTACCATCAATGGTTCTTTCAATGTTACTAGGCCAATAATCATTAACGTCCCGAAAGCCAAAAATGAACCCCATGCTAACAAGACAAATGCCGGTGAATTACGATATGCTTTTCTCTTCATATTATCCCTCCTGTTTTTACAATTATACCAATTCCTTAGTAAAAAGGATAGTACAATTTTACAGGAAGTAATAAAACAGTTTCTTTAAGATGGGAGAATAGTACTTCTTTTCTCTATTATTCTCCTAACTCCACTACCTGATATTTCTTAAAATTCACAACTGTGCGAACAGGAGCTTTATGTTCCTTTTGCAAGTCTTCATCAATCGCGACAATTGCCGAGTTGATTAGGAATTTCTCGATTCGTCCGAAGTATGTCTTTTCTTCACGTTTCCATGTGATATAATCCTCTACTTCGCCTTGTTTCTCTGCGTTAGCTTTAGGAGCTTTGCGCAACTCTAGTAAATTCACACCTTGATTTTCTGCGGGCATTTCATTCACCTCTTTTATCTAGTATAGTTGATTTGGCTATAATTAGATAGTCTTTGTTGTTGTTTTTCCCATAAAAAAACCGAAACAGGACTGTATCTCGGCTTTTTAGATGTATTTAATTTGGTTCAATCGAGAACGTACGATTATATTGAAAATTATACCCCGTCGTTTTCCCTGTTTCTAAAGACACGTTTAACATATTTTTTGCCTCCGAACTACCACTCGTGGACACTACTAAGTTGCCACTGTCTTGATGTGTGAAATGAATCGAGGGAGCTTTTGTATTTATGGTCCAGAGAACTTTCTTCTTATCCGTATCCACAGCGCTAAGTAATATGTTAG
Source organism: Listeria booriae (assembly GCF_000766865.1). Lineage (GTDB taxonomy): Bacteria > Bacillota > Bacilli > Lactobacillales > Listeriaceae > Listeria_A > Listeria_A booriae. Next base: position 37,736 of record NZ_JNFA01000031.1, on the reverse strand, counting down.
AAGCAGATTCTGTTGTTTCGTTATGTTCTACAATAAAGGTCGCATTGTTACCTATATGCACTGGCGTTGACATCTTCCAAGCATTTAGTCTACCAATCAGATTGCTATATGTCGAATCATTATCCTGATAGTTGGACAGTGCTTTCTGATAAGCTTCCAGCGCGTCTAAATAAGCTTGCGTATCTGAATAATCGCTGTATGACGGCATTTTTGGGGGTGCTGCAATGCTTTCAATTAGTTTATACGTATACTTGTCGTTATTGTTTGCTGGTGTCAGCAAGAATGCGCCGTTTAGAAATACTTGGTCCACTACTTTCGTTTGATCGGCGATTGTGCTAGTTCCTTTGTCTATGAGGGAAGTCGTGTACACATATTTACGTTCTGATGATGTAGCAGCTAGCTCCAATCCGCGCTGTATCGCCTGAACATCTTCTGCCCCCATCATGACGAAATACTTGCCATCGCTTTTACCTGAAGCAACAATTTGCCCTTGAGCGCTCTGGATATTGTTCAAATCACCTGATTCAAAAATATTACTAGCATTCACGCCTTCTTTGACATTTCCTTTCATGGAATCCGCGTCTACCTCATACACTTGCCCATCCAATCCTTTAAAAAGAACATGTTTATCTTTAAATATATACCATGCAGTGTTTGTTGGAAACTGATTTTTAAGTGTTGGACTTATTTCTGCTAATTTTTCTTCGTCTGCGATGATTTTGCCGTTCTGCTTATTGATTACTTGCAAATTTTTCCCGTCAAAAATCCATGTCTTTTCGTTAGTCACACCGATTATTTTTTTGCCTGGAGAGGGACCTTTTAAAAGCTTGGTCTTCCAAATTCGCTTCCCTGTTTCGGGTTGAATCGCCACGGCATAAACTTTGGAAGAGCCTGATGTAATCCCATTTTCTACACTATTTGCTTGAAATTCACTGGTCAGCGTCATCATCGTAGACTTACCTTCATGCGTATAAAAGACGCTCTGCGCACTTACATCCACACTGCCCGCGCTCCCCAAAGCTATGGATAGCGTTAAAAACAAACCGATGGGAAAAATAAGAATAACAAGTCCTACCAAAAACCCCGTCAAGAAACCTTTGGATGACTTGCCTCCTCTTTCTGCTGCATACTTCCGGTTCCTAATCTGTCCAATGCATGCAGAAACGAAAACCGCAACTGCAACACCAATAATAATATAAACAATCGTCAAAAAAACATTATGCCAAATCACATCGTTGTACTGAAATGCTGCCACTACTTTGTCCCAAAATGTCATTTCCATCTGTAAAACCCCTTTTTTAATTATGTTTTCTGGTACGATGTCGTGCTTTCTCTTTTATTTTACTACAAAAGATTTCCAATTGGTATTAAATGCAACAAAAAAGTCGGAACATATCGATGATACATTCCGACTTTTAAAGTTATTAAATATTATATTTTCCTGCGTTCAGTGAATTTGCTTTGACTGAGTAGTACACGTCTTGGTTTTATGCTTGATGATTCGACGAAATACAGTGGGCGCTCTTTTGTTTCCATGAAGATACGACCGACATATTCGCCGAGTAGACCCGTGCAAAGTAGCTGAATTCCGCCCATCAGTAGCAACGCATCGATAATTAGTGGCATTGACGTCACGCCTGCATCGCTGACTAATAGATGAATGACTAGATAAGCTGATAAAACTACAGCCGCCACTATCGCCAAGCTTCCGATGATTGTCGCGATTCGCAATGGGGCAATGGAAAGCGAAGTTAGGCCTTCCATCGCGAGTCCGAATAATTTTTTATAGCTCCACTTGGTTTCTCCTGCTACTCGTGCATCTCGGTGGAATAGGATTTCTTTTTTCTTAAAGCCCATCCAGCTGAACATGCCTTTTGTGTAGCGTTGTGATTCGCGCATTTGTTTCAGCGCTTCGATACATGTTTTATCTAGTAAACGGAAATCACCTGTATCTTCTTGAATGTCAATGGATGTCATTTTTTGAAGGAAGCGATAATAGGTTTTTGATGACCATTTTTTAAACCATGATTCTCCGTCGCGGGATACTCGTTTTGCATAGACATCTTTATAGCCTTGCTCCCAATATTTCAACATTTGTGGGATTAGTTCAGGCGGATCTTGCAAGTCGGCATCCAAGAGTATAACGGCGTCACCATTCGTGTAATCAAAGCCTGCCATCATCGCCACTTCTTTCCCATAATTTCGGGATAAACTGACATACTGAACAGCGTCGTCTCGCTCTTGCAACTCTTGAATCACACGAACCGTATCATCCTTACTCCCATCATCAATAAACAGAAAGTAGAAACCATATTGGTGTAATCGGTCTCTTATTTGTGACAGCCTATCATATAAAAAGGGCAACGATTCTTCCTCATTATACACAGGTATCAAAATACATATTTCCTTCATCAAACCTGCTCCTTTCTAAATTTTCGCCATCACATTTTTATTGATTACTGCTGACTACGCGATTGTTTTGTTCTTGAACGGGTCTGTTGTTGCCTTTTAGTTGGCTGCTTAAATCTTGAAGTTGTTGTTTAGACATCGTAATTGGTTTTTCATATACTACCCATTTCACGCCTTCTGTTGTGGCTGGTGTTGTTAGCGAGCCGTCGTATACGTAAAACGCGCTATCTTGTGGTATTAAGCCTAGTGTACTTACAATTTTCTTCATGTCTGTTGTACTGCCGTTTTTAGAATCATTGATTAGACTAGGCAGGTCACCAATTGCTAGGTTTTCTTTGCCTGACTTCACGAAAACACTCACGATAGTTGTTTTCTTGTCTGTTGATACGTGTTTTAATTGTAATTCTGCGTCGAATTTCTTGCCGTCTAGTTCGTGTTCGCTTGGCGTGTGGATGTTGATTTCTTTTAGAATGTAATCCTTGCCGCCTAGTGTCATTTTACTGTCAGCTCTGCCTTTTGTTGTTTCTGCGACTGCTTGGACGCTTTGGTCTTTGCGCGTTACTTTGAACATCGTTGGTTGATATTTGTAATCGATTTTTAGTTTGGCGTCTTGTGTTGTATCGCTTGTTTTAATGTTAATTGGTGATTGTGCTTTGCCAGTGTCACTAATTTTGTAGGCTGGTTTGATAGAACCCCAGTTTTCAGGGCCTGTTTTGCCAGAGTAAGACCAGTCTAGCAGTTGTTTTTCATCGGTTTTCTTGACTGTTTTTGTTTCAGTCTTCGTTTCGGTTGTTTTCGGTTTTTCTTCTTTGGCTTTATCATCTGAGGCACCGCATCCGCCTAAAACCAACATACTACTTGCTAAAATCGCCATTCCTGATAACATTACTTTTTTATTCATTGTCCTAATAACCTCGCTTCATTTTTTTATTCTTTAATTCGTTCGGTTTTTGCCCAGCCTTCTTTTCTCGTTACTTGCTTCCAAAAGGCTAGCCAGATACTTGGGATGGTTAGTATGTTGTATAAAGGCATACAAATACTGGCTAATATCGCGCGAAATAGGGATGTTCCATTTGCGTCTTGCTTACTTTGTTCGTAATAGTAAATGCACCAGACCAGTCCTGGGCCAAAGATAAGCGCTAAAATAATTAAAATCGCACCACTATTTTCTAAGCTATTATTAAATCCTGCTTGCCAATCGATGGCCTGAAAGAAGAATAAAATCATGAACCATGAGAACACCATAATTAAACTTCCTAACAAGTTAATCCACGGCTGCGCTAAAAAATAATAAATGTCTAATTTCGAAATGCCTTGTAACTTTTCTGATTTCACGATTTCTCGAAGTCTGCTCATAGATTGAATATTTCCTTGCACCCATCTGGCGCGCTGTCTGATAAACCGTTTTATTGATGTTAAGCCTTGTTGATACACGATGGCTTTGCCTAAATATTTGCTTTTCCAACCTTTTAACAAAATCGATAATCCTAAATCAAAGTCTTCTAACAAACATTTGGACCATGGTGTTTCGCCTAAATCGTATAGGGCTGACAGTCTTGTAAACTGGCCATTTCCACCTAATCCAACGCTTTCTGTGTATTCACGACTGTTTTGAATCGCTGCAACAGTGGAATAAAACTCAATGTCTTGCAACATCGGTAGCATTTTCGCGCGATTTGTAATGCGAACTCTGGCTTGCGCTGCTCCAATACTTGGGTCACTGAAACATTTGGACGCTTCTTCTAAGAAGTTTGTACTTGGACGGCCATCACCATCAATGACTGTTAAAATAATTTTGTCTGGATCTAAGTTGAGCAATGATACAGCACGCTTAATTTTGCTGTACGCATAATTTAATGATTCGCCTTTTCCTAACTGCGCGTTTGGTTTCTTCCGTTCAATAATGCGGACATTAGGATTTTTTAGACCTTTTATAATGTTAACCGTGTTATCTACTGAATCGTCATCAATAACGACGACCATTTTCTTATCGTATTTCAAAGATAGGATTGAGTTAATCGTTTTTTCAATGACAAGCTCTTCATTAAGACAGGGAATTAAAAAGAGATAGGTCAATTCCGTGTCATCTTTTACGCGTTCCTTGGCATTAGAATTCTTAAATGGTGGCAACAGCAAAATCAAACTCGAGTACAAAAAATAGGCAAAGATCAAAAAGACACTCGTTCCTGCTAATATAACTAAAAGAATATTCATTATCGGCTCCTTACTTTATACCTTTTCCAAAATAACAACTTCCCTATTTTCATAACTTTCTTCTGATTTAATAAATCTTCCTGTACATGAAATCAAGGTGACTTTATGCCCTTTTGTCGTGTCCATAAGATCCGTTGGGAAATTCTTATAGGAATATGCCTTTTTTGAAACTACTTGAAATGTCTGTGCTTTGTCATTGGCATCGGTAATAACTACTTTTTCTCCGATTTTAATATCTTCTAAATACTGAAATAAACCTAATTTGCCGCCCCAGTCACGATGGCCTGCGATAATTGCATTTCCTTTGTTGCCTGGCGTTGGACCGAATTTATACCAGTAGACTTTCGTTATGTCATCGGGAATATACATTCTGCCGTCTTTATCCGTTCCAACAGGGGCAATCGGATTGACCACAGGTTTCTCACCACCGGGCTGAAAAGTGATGCTTTTTGGCATAACATTGTTTTCTTTTGTTTGATCGGTTGAACTTTTTTGTTCTGCAGGGGTGCTTGTTGTTTGTTGTTGCTCTGCGTCACCTGCAATGGTTTGTTGTTCGGATATTTGATAGACGTATACGATGGCTAGTACGATGAGAATTGGTACGATAATGCATGAAATAATGATCCGTTTTCTCACAGGCGACCTTCTCCATTGCCGAAAGCCTCATGTTTGTACGCCACAAATGTTCCGTTGTAAGGAAGTATCCGGATGTACCCTTCTCCAGCCAATTGAGATAGGGCAGACTTAATCGGTGTGCGGCTCATATTCAATGTATCTGCCAGCTCGCGTTGGTTAACAAAGTCGCCTGGTTTCAGCGTCCCGTTAATAATTTGTGCCAAGATATAATTGTAAGCCGTCTCTTCCAAACGTCTTTTTCGATTCTCCATATATTCTCCTCCCATAAATTTTCTAAATAAACCATGTATTCCTATTGTCCGCTAAATAAACGCCACGCTCCAAATTTAGACATCTTCTGGTGTTGTCAATATCGCTTGTCGTTTTTTCTTCTTCTTCGGTACAAAGGCGAGGCATAGTTTTCGAATTTCGTTTAATCCCCATGCAGCTAAAACACTGTAGCCAATAATAAGCGGGATATGATATCTTCCTTGAACTTCTACGAGCAATCCTGACAAAGTAAAGCCTACTTGGAATAGCGTAAACAAATAAATACTCGGGATTTTTCGTAAAATGAGCGCAAGTATCGCCGCTACAAAATTAATTGCCAACATGACATACATAAAGACATTGCAAATCATCAAAATAATATCTGAATGGTACCAAACAAATCCAGCTTGGCTATACACATTCCAGTTGTATCCATAATTTTCATCCGAATAGTGGATGTACTTGTTTTTCATGTGAGATACTAGATCGCCGTCTTTGGCCATATCTTTGTATCTAGTAATACCTTTAGACATCAATTCTTTATCTACTTCACTATTTGTCAGCGATGTATCATTATATAATTTCCAGAACTGATTGGCGTCTTCCTTCGCCCATTGCCCTCCGCTTTTTTCGTTAGCTCCAACAAATAAGCTGTAACCTAGCGAGGAGTTCGACGTTGGGATATGGTAAACAAGTCTATTAATCGTTGACTGCCCTAGTGAAAAAAGCACAAATAAGATAATTACGATGGAATATGCTTTCAAGGTTTTTCGTCGATTCTTTTGCACAATTAGCGCCGTAATCACAAAGGCTATTAAGACAACCGCTGCGAGAGGCCGAATCATGTTCATACAAATCAGCGTCAATGCAAGTAATAATGCCCATAAAGGACTGAATCCATTCTCTTCAATTTTCATATACAAATAAATGCTAAGCACAAATAAAAATAAAAACAGTGGCTCCGTACCTAGTAACGTACTATACAGAAAATAGGCTGGCCAGATAGCAAAAATAAGTGCCGCACTAGTCGCTACATTTCTTGAAAACCGTTTGGCAAGCGTAATATAAAGTAACACACCAGTAAGCCCGGTGAGAAAAATATTAAACAGTTGCCCAACAAAATAGGAATTTCCAAAAAGCTTGTAAACAACCGATAGAACATTGGAGAAATTGAGGATATGTGTAAAATATGGGGCGTAAAATAGAATACCTTTATCGAATAAAACACTCCAGCTATTTTGATCGGCAACATAACTGGCGATAACGTTGTAGTAATAATAATCTGAGACTGCATCTGTTGGTAGCCAAGCAATCCAGATGATTCGTGGAACAAGAATGAGTAAACTTAGCGCTAAATAAAAGTAACCCTTCTTCCACTGATATAATTTTGTAAATAGCCATGTTAGTAAGACAATGAGAACAATCATGCCTAAGCCTACTGCCAACATCGTCCAGATTGTAAATGCATCGCTACTACTCCAAGATTCTGGTAACAAACATGTTGTGAGTACGAGTAAAGCTATCATGATAACTACTGGAAACCACATTGCTAATCCTGTTAAACTCTTTTTCAGCACGCCTTTCCTCCTATTCAAAATTTATAAAAGAGATGCGGCATCGGCTTATTACCAATGCCACATCCCCTTTATTTATTAATTTTTTCGTGATGCTGTTTTATTGAACGGTTACTGTCATTGTTTTAACTACCATGTTGTCGCTCTTACGTTTGACAGTAATTGTTGATGTTCCTTTTGTTACTTGTACTTCAATGTGGCCTAGAGCTCTAGTATCTGCATTGTTGTTTGTGATGTTTGGATTTAATACAGTTGTGTTAGAGATACTGAAGCTATAGTCGTTATTGAAGTCAGCTGGTGCGCCATCTACGTAGAACATAATTTGACGACGACCGTTTGTTTGTTGATCTGATTCTTTCTCTGCATCTAGGGCGTTGTAAGTTAATGTTACGCTAGATTTATCAGCTAGACCTTCAATGGCATTGTAGATTTGGACTGGTCCACCATTAGGTTTGTCCCCATTGAAATTACCTTGTTCAACGATGCTTGAGAAGTGTGAAGCTATGTTGATTGTTGTTTTAACAGTAATTCCAGTTGTTGGTGATGTAACATTTACTGTTGTAGATCCTTCTTTCAAGCCTGTAAATGCACCTGTGTTGGCGTTAATCGATACGATGGATGGGTCATCGACAGTGTATACTAGCTCTTGGTGCGTTGCATTGGTTGGATTTACATGTGCTTGTACTTGACCCGTTGCACCTACCTTAGCATTGTACGGTCCTGAAATAATTACTTCTGAAATGGCTACTGCAGGGCCTACTTTTACTGTGATTGTTTTTGTGATGTTACTGCCATCTGTTGTTTTCACAGCGATTGTTGTTGTTCCTTCTTTTTTCGCTGTCCAGTTGCCGTTTGCATCGACACTAATAATGGAGCTATCTGCTGGTGTATAAGTTAGTGTTTTATTAGCTGTGTTGGATGGGGCTACTGTAGCATCTACTTTACCTGTAGCTCCAACTTTTGTTGTAATATCTGTTGCTCCCAATGTGATGTCTGTTGCTTTCACTGGGTTTACGGTGATTCCTGTTTTAACCGTAATGCCAACGCTTGGTGATTTAGCATATACAGTTGTTGAACCAGCTTTCAAGCCTGTGAATTTACCTGTGTTAGGGTCAATAGATACGATAGACGGATCATCTACAGAGTACACAAGCTCTTGATGTGTCGCATTGTCTGGTGTTACCCATGCATTTACTTGACCTGCTCCGCCTACTTCAACATTATATGGTCCTGAAATATACACTCCTCCAACACCTATATCAGCTGGTGACACTGTTACTGTAATTGTTTTGGTGATGTTACTTCCGTCTGTTGTTTTCACAGCGATAGTTGTTGTTCCTGCTTTTTTCGCTGTCCAGTTGCCGTTTGCATCGACACTAATAATAGAGCTATCTGCTGGTGTGTAAGTTAGTGTTTTATTGGCTGTGTTGGATGGAGCTACTGTAGCATTTACTTTACCTGTGTCTCCAACTTTTGCTGCGATATTTGTTGCTCCCAATGTAATGCTTGTTGCTTTCACTGGGGTTACGTTGATTACTGTTTTAACCGTAATGTTAACGCTTGGTGATTTAGCATATACAGTTGTTGAACCAACTTTCAAGCCTGTGAATTTACCTGTGTTAGGGTCAATAGATACGATAGATGGATCATCTACAGAGTACACAAGCTCTTGATGTGTCGCATTGTCTGGTGTTACCCATGCGCTTACTTGATCTGCTTCACCTACTTGAACATTATATGGTCCTGCAATAACTACTCCTGCAACACCTACGTCTCCAGCTTTCACCGTTACCGTAATTGTTTTTGTGATGTTGCTTCCATCTGTTGTTTTCACAGCGATTGTTGTTGTTCCTGCTTTCTTCGCAGTCCAGTTGCCGTTACCATCAACACTAATGATTGAAGTATCTGCTGGTGTATAAGTCAATGTTTTATTAGCTGCATCTGATGGTGCAACAGTTGCATCAACTTTACCTTTATCTCCTACAGTTGCAGAAATATTTGATGCACCTAATGTGATACCTGTTGCTTTCACTAATGGAACTTCTGTAACAGTAATACTTGTTGTCAATGGAACTGTAGCTGGTGCTTTAGCTGTTACTTGTGTTGTACCAACTTTCAATGCTGTAAATTCACCTGTAACAGGGTCAATAGATACAATACTTGGGTCAGCAACGGTATACGTCATGCGTTGATCTGTTGCATTTTCAGGTTTCACGCCAGCATATACTTGACTCTTATCGCCAACTTGTACTGTATATGGTCCTCTTAACCAAATAGTATTAACAGGAATCACCAAAGCTGCGTTCATGTCTGTACGTGTTTGATTTGAATCTACTTTGATGTAACCAGATACGCCATCTTTACCAAATGCAGCATTAGCAAGCACTGCATAGTCAGTTGGTGGTGTTATTTTAATATAATAATCACTTGGTGTTACACCTTTGAATACATAAGTTCCGTCGCCATTTGTTCTTGCAGTTGCTACAACAGTACCATCTGTGCCATAAAGTGTAACTACTGCACCTGAAAGACCGCTTTCGCCAACTTCTTGCGTACCGTTCCTATTTTTGTCTTCAAAAACAGTTGAGCGAATTTGACCTGCTTCTTGTGCCAATGTTAGGCGTAGATTATTGATTGTGTCGTTATTGCCAACATGCAAGTAATAAGAGTTACCGTCGCTACCAAAACCGTTAGATGAAGCAAATGTGTAGTCTCCAGGGATTGATGCTTTCACGTAATAATCTCCCGCTGGAAGAGAACCAAACGCGAAGCTTCCGTTAGCTGCAGTTGCCACTGTCTTCACTAATGTTCCGTCAACATTGTATAAGGATACATTTTGACCGCTAACTCCTGCGCCTGTTGTTGTATTGATTAGTCCGCTAATGTTTGCATTTGCTTGTTGTTTCAATGTTACAGAGTAGCCAGTAATTGCGTTGTCGCCTGTTGCGTGTACATAATTACTGTTTCCATCGGAGCCGTAACCTTGTCCACTAACAAAGCTGTAATCTGTTGGGATTAGAACTTTTGTATAGTAGTCACCTTCAGCTACTTGTTGGAAAGAATAGTTTCCGCTAGCATCTGTTTTTTGTGTTGCGATTGTATTTCCTTGTACGTCGTGTAATTCAACTGTTACACCAGAAAGTCCTGCTCCTTGATCACTCTTCACAGAACCTGCAACGGAAGAATTAGCAGTTGTTTTTAGACCTAAATTCAGTTCATTGCGAAGATTTTGTTCATTTCCTACTGTAAAGTATCCTGTGCTACCGTCTGCCCCGTAGTACGTACTAGATGCATATTGATAGCCTGATGGGATATTTGCTTGTGCGTAATAACGTCCTGGTTGTACGCTAAATCCGTAAGCACCAGTGCTGTCTGTCACTGCTGTTCCAACTTTGTTTCCAGCGTAGTCATAAAGGCTAACTGTTACGTTTGGAATACCAGCTTCACTGCCGTCTTTTTGACCATTGCCATTGACATCGTTATACACGAAGCTTTGAATTGTTCCGCGTTGTGGGTATAGACCGAAATGATAACCTGTAATAGATTGATCACCTGTAATTGTGATATATCCGGAGTTACCATCGCCACCAATACCTTGTGTTGTATAAAGTTTTTCATTTGATGGAATTGTTGCTGTATCTACGTGAATATAATATGTGCCATTTGGAATTTCGGTAAATGCGTATTCACCATTTGCGTCTGTTGTTGATGTTTGGATAAGTTCTCCTTGATCAGAGTACAACTGAACTTTAATGCCTGCAACGCCATTTTCACCGCTGTCTTTTTGGCTATTACCATTCAAATCTTCAAACATTGCGTCTTTGATTGAGCTAGTTCCTACTTGTTTCACTGGTGTGAATGTGAAGAAGTTACCAGTAACCGTAGATCCGTTTGAAATTGTGAAGTAGCTTGAGTTACCATCGCTTGGATTTATTCCTTCTGCTGAGAAAAGTTTTTCATCGCTTGGTAAATTGTTTACATCTACGTTCAAATAGTAAGTGCCATCGTCTAGATTATCAAACAGGTATTTCCCTGTAGCATCTGTTGTGACTGTTTTTACAACTTGACCTTGATCGTTGTATAGTTTCACTTGAATGCCGGCAACACCTTTTTCACCGTTGTCTTGAATTTTATTACCGTTTAAATCTTCAAACATTGTGTCTGTAACTACGCCTTGTCCAACTGCTGCGGATGCTTGATAAGGGTGCAATGTTGGAACTAAGCTACCTGCTACTAAAGAAACGACTAGTAAGCTAGAACCCCATTTTTTGACCATTAAATTCTTTTCCATAACTTCCTCCTGATTTAAAAATATACTTAAACTTAGATTTCTTCTTGTGTCTCGCTTGATTTACGTTTGGCATTTACGAACAAAATACCTGCTGTAACAGCTGCTAGCGCAACTCCTATTGTTGCTGCCATTAATGGATAGCCCTGTAGAAAAGCTACTCCTAAGAGTGGGCCTCCTCCAGTCATTGGTACTAAGGGGTTCAAATTTCCTCCTTGACTCATACTATTCCTCCTTTCATGACCTAAAGAAATGAATAAATGATTGGATGCATCATTTACACTCTTATCTTAATCCAATTCTTTACTTTTATTTTATTTAAAATAGTAGGTTTTAAAATGGTGCTTAATCGCAGTGGCAAGCTGTTTTTTAGTTTTTGTGGGTGAGAATTTTGCTGTTTGGCTTTTATGAATAGGGATTGGATTTGCTAAATTTTTAGGCTTGCCGCGGGAATTTATTCGTTTTTAAATAATTTGGTGTTAATGTTTATAGGCTGTGTCTTGAATATAGGAAAATGATACGACGTTTGGATGTGGGTTGAATTGCAGGCTGGCCAATTGATTTCTTATGTTACTGATGTCTTTTGGATTCGGGACATCGCTAATAACAACGACGGGTAAAGTTCCGATTTCAACTTCTATATCGCTGATTAGCAGACAGTACCCTTCCATAGTGTGTTGTAAATCGGCTTCTGTAACGGTAACCAACTCAAAATGGCCTGATAGATGTTCTTCTAGACTGATTCTGATGAAGGTTTCCCATAGCTCGCCTTTGGCTGTGAGTAGCGCGATTCGTTTTCTTGCTCTTTTTAACGTGATTAGTAAGATGAGCATTTCCATGATGTTTTTGCGGGTATTGATTTTGTACATTGGGTGGGTATTGCTGAATTCGTTGTAAAATGCGCTTACTTTTTTAAAATCGGAATGGTAGAGTCGTTGCACTTCGCTATATAGCTTTCCTTCTTCGTAGTCGAGGTAATCCGCCATATAGGTTCCTGTGTCTTCAAAAACGAGCTGGGTATGCAAAAGTGTGAGAAATTGTGTATTGGTCGTCAAGCTTTGTTCTACGATTTTTTCTGCTTGACTGACAAAATGGCCTAGTCCTTCAATTCCATAGATGAAGTTAGAACTGCCAACTGGTGCTGGGTACTCTTTTAGTTGTTTGCTAATGACATAGGTTAGCCAACTGTATTCTTCGCGGGATACGTAGAGATCTAGCTTTTCGCGAATTTCTTTTATCATGCAAAAGACGGCTACGGAAACGTTGGGATTAGCGGTTTCGCTAGATATGTTTTCGCCAATATCGTTTTTTTCTTGGACGCGGATGATGGTAATGATGGTAAGTAGAATAATTTGTTGGGCTGTTTTGGCGGGCAGGTGGTTATCGAGTTCTAATTCGAGCCTGGCGATAAAGTCTTGGACGATGCGAAGGACTTCGTCTGGCATTGCTACATCTGACTTCGCTTCATTTATGAGCTGGAAATAGAAATTCCTGATGTCGGTTTCTTTTCCGGATAGTTGGAAAGGACGTTTGGAGATGGAAATATGAAATTTGGATAGCCTTTGGTTGATATTGCGAATGCTTTTATAGAGTAGTGGCTGGGAAATGAATAGTTCTTCGGCTATGTTTACAACACTGTCATGTTGTTCTCTAAAAGCGGCGGAAAGCAGTTTGAAGGTGAGTGTTTCTTTGATTAATATTTGCTCTACTTCCAGGATGGAGCGATTGCTGGGTTTGATGAGTTGTACGCCTTTATAAGAAACAGTTTCTATTTCAAAGCCTTCTGGTAAAATTTCTTCAAGTTCTGATAAATATCTTTTCATCGTTGAAATTGTTACGTCAAATTGGTCTGATAAATCTTTTAATTTAATGAAAAAACTATCTTTATTAAGAATGTTCAATATTTTTATAAGCAAATTGGTCTTTGTTTCTAGTGAGAGTAATGAGCCTACAATTCCCAAGGATCGTCACCACCTTTTGTTTTAATAATAAAGTGATATTTTTCTATTGTTAGCCAGCCTTTTGCGATGTATATTTCTGTGATTCTTTTGATGGAATTGAGTGTCATGTTGGTGTAGTCTGCTAGGAATTTTTTATTGAAGCATCTTGGAATGATCCAGCCTTCTTGTACCGGAGTTCCGAATTTCTCTGCGAGTTGGCATAATGTTTCTTTTACGCGGTCTTGGCCACTTTTATATAGTAGGAGTTGATTTTCTACCAGAATTTCATTTTGTTTTTTTTCGCGGAATAGTAAATAGAGCCAGCCTTCTTGGAGACTTAATAGTAAGAATAAGGTATCTTTTTTGTTAAATGCTAGCACCGTTCCTGCTTCGAGAACCTCGTATTTTTCGACATCATTTTTTTGAAATAGGAAGGAATTAAGGCCTATGAAACTTCCTCCTCCAATAACCGCTAATGGGACGCCTAGCTTTTTTTGGGCCAGTGTTCCGTTTACGATGTAGTAAATGTAGTCGCTAGAACTTGTTAGGACATCTCTTTTCTTTATCTCCATTTTCTTGGGAGTCAACGAGGAAAGCTGTCTAAATAAGTTTGAATCATTGAATTTATCCTCGAGTGTGTCTCTTCCGTATAATTCCAATATTTGTTCCATTTCATGATCTCCTTCACTATTCTTATTTCGTTTTACGTGTGTTCTCTCGTAGGTTCTCCACGTTTAAATCTTAACAGCTCTTATTTAATTTAAAAGTGCGTTTTTTGGACTTATCCTTGCTTATTTGTGTACTTTCTGTCACAACTTGATAAAATTAACCTTCTTTCTTATGCTTTTTTGCAAGCTAAATTTCTTTATTTATCAATTGGTTTACTACTGTTTTGCTGTTCTTCTTGTATCTTAGTATATTCTTTTTATTTTTATTCATATTTTCTTCATATTATTTTGGCGAGATTTAAAGGTATGAAATAATAACAATTCGGGGGTTTTTGATTGTATTTTGGTGCTTATAAATGGGGGTTTTCTTTTAGTTATGGAGTTTTCGTGTCTTTTTGTTAATTTGACTTCATGCTCGGAATAGTATTGTTTTTGTGATTATTGTTCTGATTTTGGACCTTTGTGTTTATGTATATTTATTTAGGTTAATATAGAAATAGGTAGGAGGAATGATATTATGTATAATTCGGAATACATTAATAGTCTGACTAATTATAACCGGGTGCTGCTTATGTTGAACAAAAGCGAGGATTTTTATGAACATTCCCGTCAGTTAAAGCTAAAAAAAGGGGAGAAAATATATTTAGACGCGCATCGTGATCATTGCTACCTTATTCAAAGCGGTTTTATACAAGTATCGAATGTCATCGATGATAAACCTAACTTTCTTTATATTTCGCAACATGGGGATTTTCCGGTTCTGCCTGTTGTTAGTAAATACATTCCTAGGGAAATCCGATTGGAGGTGCTTGCAGACGCGCTTGTTTGGGTGATTGATTTTCAGTTTTTGAAGAATTGTTTGCTACTGGAAGATCCGAAAAACTTTGTGCTTATTTCTCAAATGGAGAATGTTATTATTGATATCGCGCGTGTTAATACGTTAGCTCAGATTAGTGCGCAACAACGGATTCAGTATCTTTTAGAGTATCTTGCTGAGAATTTTGGAATCGTTGATGGGCATGGTTACCGACTATTGCCTCCCTTTTTGACTTATAATAAGCTCAGTGAATTTTCGAACCTTTCCAAGAGCCACACGATTAAGATTGTGGAAAAGCTGAAAGAGGACGGGCTTATTACGATAAAAAAAGGGCAATGGATTATTCTTGATATAGACGCGATTCGGGTATCACATTTTTTTGTAGCGCCTTTTATTAATCGGAAAAAATACTAACTAGATTCAGATATGTAAAAAAAGCCTTCTCTCAAAAACTGAAAGAAGGCTTCGGTATATTCTAATTTAATGCCATGCACCTTACTCCGGCGATACATCCATCTGCGTTACCTCTGCAGTTAGCTCAGCCCAGGCGACCTCGCGGCACATGGAAAGCACTGCTTAATGCTGCTTCCTTCCGGACCTGACATGGTTCACAGGTTTCCATTGCGCAAGACCCAGACGTCAACACCACTTACAAAGGGCTGACCAAACAGGTGCAAAGCCTCGGTAAGGAATTCAACCCCACTAGAGCGGATTGTGGGTTACAGGGCTCCGCTACGTCCCCATCTAGCATGACAAATTGGCTGCCGCTTTAAAAACGGCTCACTTATTAATATACCTTTATTTCTGTGAAAGTGCAAGTAGAAACTTGTGCTTTTTGCCTAATTGTAGGTTTTCGTATTTTCTCTAATATTTAAATGCTGTGATGCGGTTACCACGGTGTTATCAGGGATGTTTTGGTTTATCGTACAGCCTGCTCCGATTACGACGTTATTTCCAATTTGCGTACCTTTTAGAATGGTTACGTTAGTGGCTATCCAGCAATTATTTCCTATTATAATTGGCGCAGTGCTGTAGCCTTGTTCTGCGAAAAGGTCTGTTCCTAACGCATATCTGTGGTCATGGTCGTATAAATGAACGTTCTCACCGAACATTACATTGTTCCCAATCGTGATTGCATCGCAACAATTGACAGAACAGTTATTATTGAAAAATACATTGGAACCAATCGAGATATGTCCCTCTGCCAGTGTAACTATTGAGAAGTTACGTCTGAAATAAAGACCTCGACCGATTGAAATCGAAGTTCCGAATAGATTCTTAATAGCAATGTAGCATCGAACTCGCCTAACACCGATGATTCTCTTCCATTTTTTCCAACTTATCATCTTTAACCTCCGGACAATTGAGTTTATAGTACTTCTTCCCATCGCTTCATGATACGAGCTAATTCAAAATCGTGAACCCGTTGTAAGGATAATTGTTGATAGTGCTTTCGGAGCTCCGTGTCGCGTATCAGCGTATGGATGGCTTCAGCGATTTCGTCGATATTACCATTTTCAATTAGCACTCCGTATTTCCCTGCTGCTAGTACTTCGCTTGAGCCGCTTTGTTCGAATGCCACAATTGGGAGGCCGTAACTCATCGCCTCTGCTAATACAAGAGGCATACCTTCCCATCTAGACGTCATGACATAGATAGAACTATTTAAATAATGGTTCTGTAGCTGTGTATCATTCATTTTTCCTTCAAAACTGATTTTTTCTTCTGCATTTAGTTTTTTTCGGAGTGCGTAAAAGCGTTTTATTTCTTTCGGATTTCCGTCGCCTGCCATTTTTATT
Organism: Listeria booriae; assembly: GCF_000766865.1. Taxonomy (GTDB): domain Bacteria; phylum Bacillota; class Bacilli; order Lactobacillales; family Listeriaceae; genus Listeria_A; species Listeria_A booriae. Next base: position 21,142 of record NZ_JNFA01000031.1, on the reverse strand, counting down.
TGCCAGCCGCTCGGTAATTTCGAGGCAAGTTAAATGAGGTAGTCAATGCCTTTGTGAGGAAAATCGACGCGTCCTGCAAATGAAATTACTTTAGCTGTTAAATTCGAGATTACGTCATTTTTTTCAATTGTTATTGGATTGTAAATTAATCTGGCGTTCGGGGTGTATTTCGAAAAAGTCTGGACGTCTGACTCTGTTAGGCCGATTAAGCAGTCTAATTCGGATAAGCCCTGTATGAAATAACTTCTGCTTCTGACATAGTATTTATCTAAATAGATTAGCGCGTTGTTATGCACCCAGCCAATCGCTTTGATTTCGGGAAATTTCCGCTTAATATCGGGTGCATACGAAATAAATCTGGCAGTCAGAATTACCGTATCGAATTCGTGTTGTTCTAGATAGTTGAGCAAATTAGCGAGTTCTGTTTTATTAGTAAATGCTGGTGATGTTTCTATTTTGAAAATGGCTCTTGCTTTAGTAATCGCTTTTCGGGCTTTATGTGACAAGCCGCTCTTATTTCTCGCAAAATGAAGATTGGCATTTGTTTGGTAATAAGATGTGTTGCTTAGCGTTGAGTATAGCGTCACATTATGGTTATTCTTGACCAATTCATCCGCAATAACACAGGAGACTCTTGAAACTCCACCCATTTCAAGTGCTTCTAACACGATTAAAATTCTTTTGTTCACTTCTATTCTCCATTTCTATATTTAATTGGCGCAATGCCTTTACATATTCATATATTTAGTCTAGCATCAAGTTTTTTCTGAATGAAGAGATAGAAATCACAGTACTATTATTTTTATGGACAGAATTATGTATTTTTAGACACAGATTTGTAAAAGTTGATTTTGAGGGTCAAAAAAGCTTGTTCTAGATGCCGAATATGACATTTTGAACAAGCTCTTGTTTTTATTTAATTTGTAATCGTAATGTTATCGCATCATACGCTGGAATCGTGTTGTTTGTGTTTTGTATAGTTTCTTCGATGGCATTGACTACTTCCCCGCCGTGCAAATCGATTTTTTGCGGTGTACTTGTTGGATTTTCAATGCGGATGATGTATTTATTTGGGTCGTAGTAGGATGGATGGCATGCTGAGATGAGATATTCTTTCGGTAAATGTTGCAGGCCTAATGTTCGTTTTGCGCCTAGTTGTCGTTCGGTTTTCTGGATTTTGTTGTCTAAGCGATGTAAAAAGTGATTGAACGGCTGGCGTTGATAGGACACGGTTTGTTGGTTAAATTCTCTTGTGCGCCAAGCTGTTTTGCGGGCATCGAACGGTTCGGCGCCGAGATAGATGGCTAGTGAGAATTGGTGTGTGCCTATGAGTTGTGCGCCTTCGGTGGGGATAAGGACGTGGCCTTTCTTGGTTGTGTCGCCGGACGCTCGACCTGGTCGGTAGGCTAAATCTGGTTTGCCGAGTTCACCTGTTGTTGCGAGTAGGGTCAGTGCGATGTGCTGGTCTAGCTGTTGGTATTCCTTGATTCCGCGTGTAAAAATGGTACAGCTTTGGGCTTCATTGGTTAATGTTACGCTTTGTTCTAGCGGCTCGATGTCGATCGGCATTTCACTATATGTTTCTTGCCAATTCGCTGGTACGCCTGGTTTTCGTTCGATGTAGCCAAATGGTAAGGAAGCGATATTGTAATCTGTTACAACGCCTGTATTCACTTTCAGGCGGAGACGGTGATTCTTGATTTGGTTGTCGACTCCTATTTCGCAGTCCAATAATTCGCTGCCTTTTTTTAATTCTAGTGTCATTTGAATGCGTAATTCGCCTTGCCCTTTGTTCGCTAAACGGTCTAGTGGCAATGTGTTTGTACCTGTCAAAATTAGTCGCTCTACTTCGCTCGATTTCTCCGTCACTGCTTCTGAAAAAGTGAGAACTCGCGCTATATCTCCTGCTAGCGGTGAATAATCGTACGTATCTCCAGCATTCGCGTCGTCCTCTAATTCGATAGAAGCTGTTTGTTTGCCATTTTCGATTATGATTTCGCCGTGTTCAAAAGCAATTTTGTAAAATTCGTTCTGGATTGATGTGCCGCTTGCTTGCGTCATAGACTCTAAGGCTTGCTGATTTTCTGTAAAATGAATGACGCGGTAGCCGAGGCCTGGGAGCGCCATCTTCACGCGCACTTGAAGGACATAATAGCCCGGCTCCTCGATGTAACGATTCCCGGCTGGCGTTTCTTCCAACACGTTCTGGCGCGGTTCGATAAACTGCTCGTGAATAATTGTCGCGTTCGGAAATTCTGGGAAATGAATGTTTTTATGCTTTGTTACTACTTGAATTTCTTTATAGCCGTCAAAATCGTGTAATTCGGTATTAAAAACGAGAATTTCATTTGCTGCTAGTGACAAGTCGTCGGCGATTTTCTTCACAATCGTGTTTTCTATGCTATCACATAATTCGTCAGCTTCTTTCATACGATGCAAAATATCCTCGGCAACCGCGTCCGAAACACATCCCGCCAAACTATCGTGTGCTTGCCCTTCCAGCAACTTCTTCCACGTATGCATCAGCAAGCGTTCACTAATAGAAATTCCTGATGCCTTCGCGATGACTAGAAGTGGCTCGATGCGAGTTAGCAATTTTTGTTCTAATTCGGCGCTTTTTAGCTTGATGTTCATGCGGCTTGAACCGATTGTTTTGTGTACTCGGGCTAGAACTGGGCTTCGGAATTCGCCGCGATATTCCTCTAAATCAGGCAGTTCTTTCACATATTGGATGAAGTCCTGATACGTGCTTAACGCGTAAGAATGGCGCCCCATCTTGTTTATCTCCGCTAATTTTTCCGCAAAATTGGTAATAATGTTCAGCTGATCATTCCCAGATGGAATCAGAACTTCCGTCGTTTTGCTATACTTTTCAATAAAATCAATCGCTGGATCAAGCCGACCATCCACATACGCCGTCGTTGGCTCAAGCAACATCCCCGTGCCGTAACCTTGGGGCATATTAATCGCGTAAACTGATGAATCTGTGCCAAGACCTTGCCATTTAAAATACGGCGAATTGACATGCTCTCCAAGATGAATCCCACGCCAAAAAATCACATTATCAAACCCTGCGTGCGCCAATAAAGTCGGAATTTGGGCATTAAAACCGAACGTATCCGGCAAATAACCAATTTTCATATAATCGCCGTACTTCTTACTATCAAAAATCCCAATCATCGCGTTTCGCAAAATCGACTCCCCGTGCGCGAAAAAGGCATCGGTTTGCGTAAACCACGGGCCAATAAACAACTGCTTGTCTGCAATTAACTGCTTAATATCCGCCATTTTCTCTGGATACAGCGCGACATAATCATCTAAAATCGACAATTGACCGTCCAATACAAAATTCGCTTCTGGATGCGTCTTTAACTCCTCAATGACTTCCGTAAAAAGTTGTTCACTTAGAACCAGCGCATCGGCCGAAGTGAAATACCACTCCCGGTCCCAATGCGTATGATTCACAATATGTGCTTTTACCATAACTACCTCCGTTTTTTTTAAGCTTCCCATTCTGCTTCATCAAAATCATCTTCGTCTACAGCACCAGCCATTTCTTGTCCTGCACTTGCTTTACGCAAAGCCACTGACATCCCTGCTACGACCAGAGTTCCGACTGCAATGGCAAGAATGTAAACTGGCCAATTTTGTACCGTAAACCAGCCATAAAAGCCGCTGATTGGTGCTTGGTTCACTGCGCCAAGTCCCACAGCGAGTGCGCCACCAATTGCCGAGCCGATAACGGTTGCCGGAATAACTTTTAGCGGGGATTCTACTGCGAACGGGATCGCGCCTTCACTAATGCCGACTAGGCCCATGATAAGTGAGGATTTCCCAGCTTCGCGCATTTCCGCGTTGTATTTGCGTTTTGCGATGAGTGTTGCCAAACCAAGACCAAGCGGTGGAATGATAATCGCTACTTGCGCCGCCGTATTTGGAGCATAAATCCCACTGGTTAAAAGGGCCATCGCCGTTGTTACCGCTGCCTTATTCACTGGTCCGCCTAAGTCAAAACCAACCATCGCGCCAATAATTGCCGCCATCAAAATTTGGTTCGTGCCTGACATACCGTTTAGCCAGCTTTCCAGCGCTTTGTTCAAATCTGCGAACGGAATTCCTACAACATAATTAATAATAAGAACAGTAATCAATGTCCCAAAAACAGGAACTAAAAAGACGGGCACGATGGAAGCCGCAGCTTTTGGCAGTTTCACGTATTTTTTAATTAGAAGACACGCATAACCTGCAATCAAACCAGCTGCTAATGCGCCAAGGAAACCTGCGCCGATATCGCGAGCTAGCAAACCACCAACAAGACCTGGTGCAATCGCTAATTTGTCGGAAATCGAATAACCGATGAACGCGGCGATAACGGGGAACATCATCCCCAATGCCAAGCCACCAAAACCGTCTAAACTATGCAACAATGAAATAATATTATTCGCGCTATCCGCGTATTTTGCGTCCCAAATATCTGTAATACCGTAAAACGAACCGCCAACACGGGCAATCGCCATAATGACGGCACCTGCAATAACGAGCGGAATCATATATGAAATACCTGTTAAAACGTGTTTTTTCAGTTCACTCCCAATTTTTTTGAACATGGTACATCCTCCTTATTTTTCGTCGATTAGCGCAAGCGCTGCGTTGATTACTTTTTCTGCGTCTTTGATTGGCGCGCTCACCGGTACTTCTAGAATGACTTTGCCATCGAAGCGCTCTTTATTGCGAACTTTCGTATCTACTGCAAAAATGACCACTTCGCCAATGTTTACGTCTTTTTCTGTCAACTCGTTTTCGATACCTGTCGCGCCTTGTGTTTCTACTTTGATTAGATTCCCCATTTTTTTCGCACCTTTTTTTAAGGCTTGTGCGGCCATGAATGTGTGGGCTACACCTGTTGCACAGGCAGTTACTGCGATAATTTTGCGTTTCATACTTCTACCACTCCTTCGTTTAAAATTCGGATAACTTCTTCTTGGTCGCGCGTGTTTTTCAAGCTTGCTACTATGTCGTCGTCCATGAGTTTGGTCGCGATTTCAGCAAGGATTTTCAAGTGTCCGTCGGTTTTATCCGAGTCGGTAATTGCTAACAGGAAAATCATATTTACCGGCTCATCATCAAGCGATTCCCACTCAATCAAGGCTTTTGTTCTGGCAAAAACGATAGCTGATTTGGTGACGCTTTCGCTTTTGCCGTGAGGGATGGCGATGTTGTTGCCGATTCCTGTCGTCGCGTGCGCTTCTCGTTCTAAGACGGCTTGGACATACGTTGTTTTGTCCGCCAAAAATCCATGCGCATTCAAAATTTCTGCCATTTCTTCGATTGCCGTTTCTTTCGTCGTTGCTTCTAAATCAAAGACGACCAGTTCTTTTGTTAAAATATCTTTTACTTCCATTACATCCCATCCTTTAATAAATGCTCATAGATTTCAGCCGCGCTCTGTAGTTGGGCAAGCTTTTCCATCCATTTTTTATTATCAATATATTTGTAAAACTGTTCGTACACTGCGTCTAAATCGAGTCCGTTCTGCTCCGTTAAGGCGATAAAGAAGATTTTGTCTACGTCGACGGTTCCCCATTTCACAGGTTTCGCTAAAGTCGCAATGACAATTCGAGATTCCGTGATAAGCGCTGGTTCGGCGTGTGGTGTGGCCATTTCGTCAAACGATGTGAAAGACAAGGCTTCCCGTCGCAGAGCGCTTTCTACGATGCCTGGTTTGGCGATGCCTTCTGTGATTAGCTTGTTGCCAATTTCAAAAATCGCGTCTTCCATTGTAATAACATCGAGTTGCGCAAAAATCGTTTTTGGCTGGATTAAATCAAGAAATGCTTGGCTATATTTCTTTTTTCGGCGTCTCGTTTGTTCCATTTGGCGTTCGACTTGTTGTAAATCGGCTTTACTCATCATCGGACTCACGACAATGCTTGGAATGTCTTCTAGTTCGAGGTAAATCGTGCTGATAACTAAGTCCACGTCCACTTCGGTTTCCATGAGCGCCTGAACGGACAGTATTTTTTCAATTGTAATCATTGGGAAATATTTTTTAATTCTAGCGGCAAGTAGTCTGGATGAACCAAGGCCGGTGCTACACACAAGGATAACGCGAATTTGGTCTGGGAAGGAACGACTTCTTTCGTTATAGGCTTCAAAATGTAACGCGATGTACGCCGTTTCGTCTTCGTTTACCTGCACTTCATATTCCTTTTCAAAATTGGCTTTGAAATACAGCGCTTGTTCAAATGCTTGGGGAAAGTTTTGTTTTATTTTGCTGAGATAGGGATTTTTGAAGTGCATACCGAGTTTTAACCGGTTAATCGCGGATTTCATGTGTGTTGTTAGGCCTTCAAGCAGCTCCTGGTCGTAGTTCGTTTCCGCTAGGCATGTGCTTACAAATGTGGCGACATGGTCTTCTGTGGTGCGTTCATTTACGAGCAGTTCGTCGTGGCGCTGGTTGTAGGCGGCGGTCAAGTGAAGCTGAATATATCCTACTTCGAATGTTGGAATCTTGATAGATAGGCGTTGTTCTAACATATTGACTAGGATTTCGGTGTTTTGTTGCTGTGATTCGAAGACGTCTTTCATTGGATCGATTCCGATGTTTTCCACGTATTCTTCTTTGCGAATTCGCTCGACAGCAATGGCCAAATGAATGACGATGGATTGAAACGCGTAATCCGTGAAGGCAAAATCATGTTTTTCACTGAATTCTTGAACAATCGCAATGATTTCTTTCAGGCCTTCTTCTGGAAAAATGCCTGTAACATCTGCTTGAATCGTGTCGAAAGCCTGCAATACTTTTTCGCCTTCTTGTTTCAAATACCAATTGTTGCCCCAGAAGTTATTGATGAATTTGGATGTTAGGGCGCGCTTTTCTCGCTCGCTAATAAGTAATTTCATCCCCTTACTAGGCTTTTTATACAAGGTGACGCCTTCTTTTTCAAGCAGTTTTCCGACTTCTAGCATGTCTTTTTCGATGGTACCGCGGCTGATGTAGAGCGCTTCTGCGAGTTGGTGAATCGTGATGTAGTCGTCTGCTTTTAGTAATGTACTGAAAATGTAGATGACACGTTCTTCTTTTGTTGATGGAATCGTGCTGACTTGATTGTCCAGAAAGCGCGTAACTTGAGCAAGCGCGTTGCTATCGCCTTCCATGTATACGCCGATTTTTGGTTTGCGAACGACCGTCATATTGAAACTTTGCAGAAACTGATCAATTTCTTTTAGTGAATTCGAGACAGTTTTTTCTGAGAGTCCGAGGTGATTCGCGATATTTCCAACACTTGTTTGACCTGTTTTCATGAGAAACTGAATGATATTTTTTTCGCGATTTGCAATCATTTTCGTTACCGCTTTCATTTTTAATTTCCTTTCCCTACGCTTATTCTATTACAAAGTTCCTCCTCCCGAAAACTACGAAAATTACCGCATTGAATACCGTAATTTTGGGATATTGCTGTTGAATTGGGAGAATGATAGATTTAAATGGCACCACTAACCTAGAAAGGAAGCTTTTAATTATGTTGATTTATTTTATCGCTTTACTCCCTGTTCTTGGGTGGGGATTCATGCCGATTATTGCAAACTTGCGAAAAAGTACCCCCGAGGAACAGCTTTTGGGGACATCGATTAGCGCGCTATTGTTTGCTTTCGTTTTATTCTGGATTTTATCGCCAGAGATAACAAGTCTTTCTTTTATTGTGAGTTTTGTTTCAGGAATCTTTTGGAGTTTTGGACAATTACTGCAATTTAAAGGGATTGCGGCTTCTAGTGTCGCCAAAGCTATGCCGATTTCGAACGGGACACAATTGATTGGCGCGACACTTTTTGCGGTTCTTGTTTTTCAAGAGTGGCAGACGATGACGGCCGTTGTGATTGGTATTTTTGCAGTAATTTTAATATTGATTGGGGTTGTAATGACCGGTTTTCAAAAACGTGGGAATCATATCACGGAGTCGGTTTCCATTCATGTCTACGGTATCGTTATTTTATCTTCGTTCTTTTTAACGCTTTACGTAGTGACAAACCAGCTGTTTCATGTCACTGGCTTTTCTATCATCTTACCACAAGCCATCGGGATGCTGACATGCGCCATTGGCATTAACTTAGCGAAAAAATCTACCATTTCTAGCAAAAATGTAGCCTTCAATCTGATGACCGGACTTTCTTGGTCAATCGCGAATTTAGGCATGTTCTTGGCGACTGCGGTACTTGGAGTTGCGACCAGCTTCTCGATTTCGCAAGCCTGTGTTATTGTAGCGACAATTGGTGGGATTTTAATATTTAAGCAGAAGAAAAACTTGTTGGAATGGGGGTTTATTATTTCGGGGATTGTGTTAATTATGATTGGGGTTGTGTTGCTTAGTATATTGAAATAGAGAAAAGGAATGGAGTCAGCAGTCGACTTCATTCCTTTTCTTTATATTGGATTACTTAAACTACGACTACCATTAGAAATAAAGCTATTTTAGAATTAAAAATTTCAAACTCCAACTCCATAGTAATTCGTTTTCATTTAGATATTCGTTCCAAATTTTCGCTTCCATCGTTTCCAATCAAGTAATACCAACTGTTTTGAATCCGTAATCCATCCATCAGAAATAAGCTCTTTTCTGATTATACTCAAATATTCACGGGTACAATTAGCGTACTCTGCAAGTTCTCGCTGTACCAATATTTTGGGTACATGACAATCACTTGCAATCTGATCTCCAATATCATTGGCAATTTGAAAAAGTATATTCAAAAATCGCTCTTTTGCTGGAAAATAAAGAATTTCGAACTTAGTAAATATCTGCGTTAAAATGTAATCGTTCCATTTCTTTTCTGCATCAAACGAATTATTTGATGCTATATCCGACGTTTCCAGCAGAATAACATCACACTTTGCTTTGTACACGATTGAATTTTTAAAGTTAAGCTTATCACTTGTTATAAAAATGTTCCCTGGCCCAATAAAACAGATTAACCTACCTGACGTCGTGCACTCAATATAGCCTTCAATCAAGCTTAATCCTCCTGATTGTGTTACCTTCTCACCTTTTTTTAAATAAATTAAATCTTGTTCTCTCATCATTGGTTACTCCTCTCTCTACTTTCTTATTAAAGCCACAAAATCCCCTTGCGCTATCACTTTCACTAATGACACCAGCCCCCTCCATAAATTACTGACCTTAAACTGATGCTTGATTAAAAAAACGGGAAGCAAGCATTATTTTAACGGCCTAATTTGATTAACTAGTATTTCAGTGATTTCATCTTTTAAGTGCATAAGTGTTCCTTTTTAAGCGCCCAGTTCGATTAACCATCCAACTCATTATTTCGCTAAAACTGCCAGCATATGAACCATCTCTTTTTGTACCTGCTGCTGATCGTAAGGAATCGCAGAATCAAAAGCATTCTGACGTAACCGAGCTTTTTCTTCCTCACTATTGGCGTGAAACGCTAGCAATTTTTCCGCAATCGAATAAGGATTTCCGACTTCTGTTAAGTAACCGTTTTTTCCTTCCACAAGGTAGCCTTGAATCCCTGCAATCTGGCTTCCAATCACTGGAATCCCGCAAGCCATTGCTTCAAGTCCAACAAGGCCCAGACTTTCCCCTTTTCTACGGCTTGGGAAAACAAACACATCCATTTCGTTGTATAGCGCCGCCAGTTCTTCTTGTGGCAATAAATCATAACAACGTACCACATCTTCTAATCCTAAGGCTTGAATCATTGCTTCTTTTCGCGGATTTTCTTTCCCACTTCCAACCATAATTAATTGCGCCGGTCGATTCGATTGATGCTTAAATTCAGAAAAAGCTCGCAACGCGTCATCCCATCCTTTATCAACATCAATCCGTCCAACATAACCCACCTGAAAAACAGACGGATCTTTCACTATGTGTTGCGGTGTAAAAAGCTCGCGGTTGACGCCTCCTGATGGAGAAATCAAGACGTCCTGAGATGCAAGCTTATATCGTTTGACAACCACCTGCTTAAAATAATCTGACGGGACGACAACATGACTTGCTTGTTTTAGAAGTCGCGCTACCCATTTTTGTAAACGTTCTTGGAGACGGGTTTCCGGGAATACATCACTTCCATGGAGGTTAACAATAAGATTTATTTGGCGCTTCAAAAACTTAGCACCTAAAATCGGGAACGCGCTGTGAGACGCATAATGCAAGTAGACTATATCGTATTTTTTAAATAATAAGGTAAAGAAAATGCGACAGTAAAATTGAATATAAAGCCATAATTTCTTCATTTTATTTAACTCTTTTCTCATCGTAATCGTCTCTATTTTGTCTGCTGCTTCTTTTAACAAGCGAACATGGTTTTTAACAAAAATGCCGTAAGATGGGTATTCTTTCGATGGAAACATATTGGAAATAACAAGTATTTTCATGCTTCAATTCCTTTCTCGTGTGAAATAGATTGTTGCCGCTTGGCGTAATAAGAACGATATAGCGTGCGAAGTAAGGGAATGTAGATAATGATAATGCACAACAATACGGCCACATTAATAATCGAGATCAGCCACACCGTGTGAATCATACTATTTAAACTAGCTGCGACAACAAGTAACGAGGTTGTCATCATATGTGTTTTAACAGAAAAGCCTTTCCAAATCCGCATCGAGAAATACGTCCGTGCCAAGAAAAACGCAATGTAAGCGGATCCTGTTGCAATTGAAGCTCCAATCGCTCCATATGTTGGCACGAGTAGCAAATTCAAGCCAACAGATACAATCAGCGCAATAATAGAAACAAGAATGTTCAGCGAGCTTCGTTTCAGAAAAACGATACCTAGATTCGTCGTCTCACTCACTGTCATCATCAGGGGATAGAAACATAAGAATGGGAAAATATACTGTGCCTGACTATACTCTGGTGACAAAACCAGCATAATCACGCCTTTAAAAAGAAGTAGCCCCATGAAGAGAATCGCGATGAGGAACATAATGCTATCGCTCACCAATTTAAAATAGTGCATCGGTTTTTGCTTTTTATACCAGGCATACGCCGTCGGTACCCAAAAGTTAGAAAATGTTGTCTGCAAAATCAATAGGGCACTCGCAATTTTAAAAGCGGCCGTGTATAAGCCCAGCTGTTCAAAGTCACAAAAATAACGGATAAACAGCTTATCAATAACCACAAACATGCTATAAATTACCGTCGCCGCTGCAATCGGCAGACCAAACTTGGCGAGTCTCGGATAAAGGTCTGGATCTGTTTTAACCGGACTCATATAAAGAATTCGCACATTTCGGAGCATTAAAATAGTGTCTCCTATTACTTGTCCAATAATAGTGGCATAAATCACCGTGATAAACGTATGAGGAAAGAATAAGAGGAAAAGAACGGTGCAAAGTAAGATACTAAATTTCACGATAATATTGAACAAGGAAAATTCCAACGCTTTGTTTTGCATCCGAACGTACAAGAATAGAAATCGCTCAAAGATAAGAAAAGGGATGGATGCTGCGATGAGATACACCGCATGATAATACATGTCACTGCCAAACAAAAAAGCAGAAATAGGCTTGGCAAAATAGCACATCAAACCAATGACAACACCGGAGAATAGAAAAGGAACCACTATCGCCGTGCTAAACAGTTTTTTCTTATTTGGATACTCGTAAAATTCACGTGCAAAGGCTTGATCGTAACCTAAATAAATAACACAAATTAACAATGTCTGCGCCAGCATAAACATACTGGTTTTACCGTATTCTTCTGGGGAGATAAAAAACGTAATAACTGGAATCGTCAGCAAATTTAATAGTGCCGCGCCGAGGGAACCAACTGCAAATTGCATCAAACGTGTTACAAAAGCTTTCATTATTTTTCACACAAACTTTCTTTTTGTAGGAATAGGCCACCGCATACGAGACCGAACAAAGTGGATGATAGAGCGGAAAATAAAACATGACCGGCAAAAACGCCATAAAGTATGAGGATGAGGAAAAGCATACTGTAGATGCTTCGTTTTTTGCAGGCTGTTACAAAAAAGAAGAGTAAGAGACTTAGAGTAACTAGGAGACCCAAAATGCCCAGCGAGAAAAATACGTCAAAGAAATCCATTTCCACTAAATCGCCTAGTCCCCATGTCGCGACACGATGACTAAATCCATAACCGAAAAGTTGTGTTATCAAGTTTCCGCTATCTATAAAAGAGCGGAAAGCCGAATCTAGAAATTCACTGCGCGAACTTGTGATAAACCGGACTAAATCGCCGTTGTACAAGGTGTAGAAATACGTGAGTCGTTGTACAAGTCCAGACATCGTCTCGACAATAAAAGCGCGACCTTGGAATAGAATAAACGTCAACACCGTAACGACTGTCACGCCTACCCCCCATTTCACAGCTGGACCAACACGTTTTTGAAAGAAGAAAAAGCGCAGAAGTAAGAAAATCGTTAACACGACGCCGTATACAATCCCCGTTTTCGTTCCTAAAAGCAACAAGCTAAGCAAATTGCCTAAATAGAGCAAAGCCAACATCAGACGTGTCCGTAATCTCGTTGCCTTCGTCTGTCGAAACAAATACCAACCCGTGAACGTCGCCGACACAATGAATCCAATTGTCGTATCATTATTAGCAAAGAAAAAAGCCTTATACCCTGCATCCGAACCAGCATATGTTTGATTACCAATCCCAAGTGTATACGGAATAAGTAGTCCGAGCGTAAAGAAGATACTAATCGCTAAGAAAATTTTTTCATAACTCGTTTCCATCAGCTGATTCCGCCTTTGATAGACGTAGTAAGGAATAAGCGCCCAAAGGAAAAACTTAGTCATATTCGTCAGATCATAGAAGAGCGCCGACACATCATTTTGTAATACGATAGTCTGTATGAACAGCGCGATTACACCATACAAGATAAAGGTCATAGACAGTATCGTGTAGAGCCTTTTTGGGAATCCTTTTCTAGCGATTTGAAAAACGAGAAAGCCAACACAAATCAGGCGATAGACAACACCGATAGGGAGGTTGATACCAGCTGACAGCACAAATCCATTCAGCGCATCGACGACAGGGAACATGGCGAATAAAATGATGAAAATTTTGGTTTCTTTGAGCAACGTTATCCTTACCTCTCTTGTTTAATCACTTTGGCAGGTACCCCACCAATCACACTATATGGCGGATATTTTTTAGCTGGCACAACGGCACCTGCTGCCACCACGCAACCATCTGGAATTTCCGCACCTGCTAAAATGGTGACACGCGTCCCAATCCAAACGTCATTGCCAATAAACACAGGTTTTTTTGTTGTTCCACTATCTAAAATCTTCTCCCTGCCATTAATACAGTGCGTATCCGTTAAAATCACCACATCTGGCGCCATCAATACATCATCACCAATATGAACAGGAGCCGTCGCAATAATGCGCGCATTGTCCCCAATCGACGAACGTTTACCAAGGTGAATATTTTTAGGATGGCGTAATTTCAACTTAGGACGCAAATTGCTGTTTTTGGCACAACTTCCAAAGAAAGACTGGGCCATCTGGTTCTTTATGTGACGAATAATCCGTCCAAAAAGCAATCGATTCGGCATCGGAAGCACATTAAAGACTGAGAAAGTCCATTTTGCTAACATCTTATTGCCGCCACCTTTCTTGTATAACTTTTGACATAAAACTTAGGTTACCGATAAAATAACGTTTAAACATGCGCTTTGGTTCTTGCATAAATCGGTAAAACCACTCGAGCCCTGTTTTCTGCATCCATTGCGGCGCACGTTTCGTTACACCAGCCATCACATCAAAACTACCGCCGACGCCCATCACAAATGGTGCACCCATAGTGTCCTTATAGGCATGAATCCACTGCTCTTTTTTAGGGCTGGAAAAAGCAACAAAGACGATATCGGCTTTCGATTTTCGAATATCCAGCGCAATCTCTTCTGATTCTATGTCGTCAAAATACCCGTTTCGATATCCAGCAACCGCCAGATTCGGATACTGTTGCTGATGTAGGCGGACGACTTCTTGCACTACGTCCTCTTTAGCACCGAAATAATAGACACGATAGCCCTTCTCCGCACTCTTTTTCACTAACTTTTCAAACAAATCGATGCCTGTAACTCGTTCCTGAGCTCCATGTCCCAGGAATTTCATCGCCCATACAATCGACTGTCCGTCCGCATTAATCAGCGGTGACGCATTCACAATAGCCGCTAATTCCTTGTTTTCTGCCATCAAATTAATTTTGCTAGCGTTAATAACAACATGTTGCACCGGCTTTCCAATTTGAATAATCGATTCGACTTTATCCAAAGTTTCTTGCATCGTAAGCAAATCGACATAGCTACCTAACAAAAACGCTCGTGCCATACTATATTTCACTTCTCCTCTGACTTAATAGGCGCCATTCGGGACAAAAATAACCCGTACCGTTCTGAGTAATATTTGGATATCTAGCGCAAAACTAACTTTCTGAATATACTCCAAATCCAAATCCACCATTTCTGCAAAACTCACATCATTACGTCCACTCACTTGCCATAATCCTGTACAGCCTGGAGTAATGGATAGTCTTCCATAATCACGTACAGAATATTCAGCGACTTCACGTTCCAGTGGCGGTCGTGGTCCGACAAGGGACATATTTCCTTTTATTACATTGAGAAGTTGTGGTAATTCGTCAATACTTGTCTTTCGTAAAAAACTACCTAGTTTCGTAACCCGTGGATCGTGTTTCATCTTAAACATCGCACCTTCTACTTCATTGAACTGAAGCAGCTCCGCAAGCTTTTCCTCAGCATTTGGAATCATCGTACGGAATTTATACATCAGGAATCGTTTTCCATTTTTTCCAATTCGTTCTTGTTTAAAAAATACAGGAGCTCTCAAGTCGCTTAATTTAATAATTAATGCTAAGATGATTAAAAATGGCGTCAAAAGAAGTAGGCCAACGCTTGCACCGAGCACATCCATTACGCGTTTGACAATCGGGTAAAATTTAATAGTTGTTTTTGTGGGCTTAGCCACACTTTTCATGGATTCCATGGTAATCTCCTTATTGATAGTAGTAGTAATTATCCGAATTATTCGTCACACGATTCAAAACCGTACCAATAATCGGAATATGTGTTTTTTGAAGTTGTTGCACTGCTATTTTTGCGCGTTCTTTTAGCGTTTTGTCACTACAGAGCACGACAATTGCGCCTTCTACATAGGGGGTTAAAACAAGCGCATCCGATGAAGCTAAAATAGGTGGGGTATCAATAATAATTTGATCGAATTGTTCTGATAAATGCTTTAACAACTGCTCCATTCTATTAGAGCCTAATAATTCATTTGGATTAGGCACCATGGTACCACTCGTTAAAACCATTAAATTTTCGATTTCTGTGGGGTGACATACATCTTTAAACTCTGTTTTGCTATCTGTAAGCATATTGGATAAACCAACATTATAAGGAATGCCAAATGTACGGTGACTTGTCGGCTTCCTCATATCTGCGTCAATTAATAATGTTTTGTTACCCTGCTTGGCATAACAAATTGCAAGATTCGCTGATACCGTGGATTTTCCGCTTTCTGGTTCTGGCGAAGTTACTAAAATAGATCGGTATTCTTTATCTACGGATGAAAAATGAATGCCTGCCCGCAACGTCTTGAATTGTTCCGAAATCGGCGAGCTTGGATTTACTGCGGTAATTAACTTTCTTTTGGTTATTTTTGGCCTACTCAATGGACATTATCCTTTCCGCTTCTTTCGTTTTCTCCCTGTTTGCTTTCCTTGTAAGTCCTCATCTTTTATTTCATTAATAATGGACAACACGGGAAGCCCCAACGTTTGTTCTATATCCTCTACTGTTTTAATAGAGCGGTCAAATAAATTACGAATAAACATGATAATAATTCCCAAAATTATTCCTAACAAGGCGGCTACAACAATGAGTAACGTAGTATGAGGTTTTATTGGTGCTGCGTCTGCATCTAAAGAAGCTTCTGATAAAACATAAATATTATCAATTTTCATTATTTTCGGAACGTCTTTACTAAATATTCGGACCGTTTCATTAGCAATTTTAACAGCGTCTGAAGGATTAGTGCTCTCCACGTTAATTTTGATGACTTGTGAATCTGAGGTGCTATTTACTTTAATCATTTGCTCCAGATCTTTCGTTGAATAAGCGTCATCCATGTTGTTAGATACTTGTTCCAAAATTCGTGGGCTCATGATAATCGATGTATACGTATTAATGAGTTGTAAGTTCGCCTCCACATCTTGTGACTGGACAATCGTGTTTTGTGGAACAGACTGATTGATTAATACTTGCGTTTCACTCTGGTAGATTGGTGTCGAGAAGAAATACAGGTAGCCACTCATAAGCAAGGTGCACACACACGCGCTGATAAAAATAATCCATTTATTCTTCTTCAGCAGATCCCATATTTGTTTTATATTCAAACTATCTTCCATTGTTTCCTCCTGGCTTATTCCGTTATTGGAACTAACTTTTTACTCCCCTTCTTCATCTCATACAAGTTTCCCATATTGTAAATCACCATTTTTTCCAGCTCTGGAATGACATGTTTTGTATCGAATATATTTTTCTGTTTCATGCCTTCAAATTGTGTTGCAGTTACCGTTTTAAATTCACTATGGTCCGTTAGAACACAGACTAAATCTGCATTTTCTACCGCTTTTTCCAAATCTGACTCAATCCAAGGTGCTTTCACGTGTGGATCAAATACGACCAATTCAAAATCGGTTTCTTTTTCTAGAAGCTGTATAATGTCAATGGCTGGGCTTTCGCGGATATCATCCACATCCCCTTTATACGTCGTGCCAAAAACGGTCACTTTTTTACCATCGATGTTTGCCATCAAGCCTTTTATGTTTTCCACAATAAAGTCTGGCATCGAACTATTAATAGCGCGTGCTTGCTGAATCAATGGTGTATTTTCTGGTGTCGCAGCAACGATGAAGTACGGATCGACCGCTAAGCAATGACCGCCAACACCTGGTCCTGGGGAATGTAGGTTCACGCGAGGATGCTTATTCGCCATCTCGATGACTTCCAGTGCGTTAATACCAAGCGCATTGCCAATTTTGGCTAGTTCGTTCGCTAGCGCAATATTGACATCGCGATACGTATTTTCTATCAATTTCGATAGTTCCGCTGCACCCGCAGATGCTTCGATGAGTTCTCCTTGTACAAAGACGCCATACACTTTTTTTCCTGCTTCGACACACGCTGACGTCAACCCACCGATAATACGGTTATTATGCACTAACTCGTGAATAATTTTCCCAGGTAATACGCGTTCTGGACAATGTACTAAGAAGATATCTTGTCCCACGATAAATCCTGCTTCTTCCAACATCGGCTTCACGACATCTTCCGTCGTGCGTGGTGCAATTGTGGATTCTAATATCAAGACATTACCTTTTTCCAAATAAGGGATTGTTTTCTGAATGGCATCTTGAACATGCGTTAAGTCGCAGGATAGATAGGTATCCGCTCTATTCGGCGTTGGTACGGCCACGATAAAAACATCCGCTTTCTCTAGCTGCAACTGCGCCTTAAAATTTCCAGATAGTAAGGCTTTCGTTAGCTCTATTTGAAGCCCGGGTTCCTCAATGTGGATTTTTCCTGCGTTAAGCATGTTCACTGCGTCTTCTTTTAGATCGATACCTACTACATTTTGCCCGTGATTAGCAAACATAATAGCTGTTGGCAAACCGATATAGCCTAACCCAATTACTGCGATTTTCAAAGAATCATCTCCTCGTAAATTTTAAAAATTACTTACTGTCTGGAATCATAATTTTCCATGTTGCAAGTATTTTGGGTTTGTCTTTTCCAAATGTCACTGGTTGATAAGAGAACTCACCAGACTTCACGTCTTTCGGTATTTCAAAATTCACGGCACCGCTCGCTGTTTTACCAGGTGCAATTTCTGTCCCTATATTGTTCGCATCGGCTTTCACGTTGTATGTTTTATCGCCAGCTTTCAAAATAAAGTCATTGCCGCCGATACCATATTTACTGTCTGTTTCATTTTTAAAAGTCATGTTTAGCTGGACGATATTTTTGTCGCCTTTTCCATTTTCTGTTGTTTCGATATTTTTAATTTGCATATCAATATTATTTACCGTCTTAACTGGATACGTTGTTTCTTTCTCCACTTTTGTTTCTTGTTTTGTCTTTGGTGCTTCCTCATTAGAAGTGGATGTAGAACAGGCGGCTAGTGATAAAGCACCGGCTCCTAGCATTGCAATTAACATAACTTTTTTTAGCATTTGATTACTCCTTTGTATTGCATTATTTTATATAGAGCTGTCCACTTTTAAACAGCTATTTTTCAAAGCCATTTTTTAAAAGTGTGTGATGACTAAATGATATTTAGTCATCACACCGGTTTGTATCAAGTGTTTACTTAACTGTCAGGTCTACTTCTAGAGCTAATCCAGTGGAGTCATAACCAAGAACAGTTACTTTTGTTGTTGTATCTGTAATTTTATCTTTTGCATAATATTTGTATGTGCCGTTTGCATTTACTGGGACTTTGCTGTATGTTGTGTCTCCAACTTTAATAGCAACGTATTTGATACCACCTGTAAATGTACCCGTTACTTCTTTTGTTGTACCCACTACAAAATCATCTGCTGTCATCGTTGGTGCTACGCCTGGATCGATGGTTACTGCTGATTGAGCAACAACCGCACCAGTAGAGTCATAACCTAAGACTGTTACTTTGTTATCTTTGTTTGTTACTTTATCTTTGATGTAATATTGATAGCTACCATCTGTGTTTACTGGAACTTTACTATATGTTGTGTCATCGATTTTAACAGCAACATATTTCACGGAACCTGTATATGCTCCGGTAACATTACTATCGCCTAGTTTATACGTGTTCGCTGTTAGAGTTGATTTGTTTTCTGGTGTGATAGTGACAGGTGCTGTTACAATTTGCGTGCCTGTGCTGTCGTAACCGATAATGGAAACTGGCGTTGTTTCATCTGAAATCTTGTCTTTTGCGTAATACTGCCAGTTTGTGCCATCCAATACTGCAACCTTGTTGTAAACTGTATCTCCAACTTTAAGCGCTACATATTTCACGCTACCATTGAAAGTACCTTTAACATACGTATCTGTTTTCAGTTTGAATGCGGCTGGTGTAATTGTGCTTTGTCCAGCTGGATTTTGCGAAACAGTGATTGCTTCTGTATCCACTAATGTTCCAGCGGCATTGTAACCTTTTACAAGAACAACATCTGTTGGAGCTAGAATTTTACCTTTCGCATAGTACTGCCAGTTTGTAGCATCAAGCACACCAACTTTAGCTGATTCTACGCCATTGACAACAAGTGCAATTGTTTTTACATTCCCTGTAAATGTACCTTTTACATAAGAATCTGTTGAAATCGCAAAATTCTTAGGATTTGCTGTAAGGTCACCGGTTAAGCTTTCTGGTCCAGCAACTGGAACGTCAGATGTAGCAACAACAGTGCCTTCTGAGTTGTAACCAATCAGTTTTACAACATCCGTTTCATTAATGATTTTGTCTTTCGCATAGTACTGAAGCTTACCTGCACCTGTTACTGCAACAGCAGGGTACACTGTTCCATTGACAGAAATAGCTACTTTACTTACAGAACCAGTGAAATTACCAGTTACAAAATTCGTAGCACCTACAATGAACTCATCTGCCTTAACTGTACCTTTTAATAGGTTACCGTCTTTCAATGTTACTTTCGCGCGTGATAATTCTTTGCCTGATGCATCTGTAGCAACAATATACGCGTCTTGTGTGATGCTAGTAATCTTGTCTTTCGCATAATATTGGAACTTCCCAGATACTGGAACAGTTGTATATTTCGTATTATCTACTAGAAGATATACTTTTGTTGCGTCTCCAGAAACTGTTGCTTGAATATTAGAATCATGACCGACATAGTATGGTGCAGTAACTACGACTGTTCCTGTTGCTTGTTTTGTAACCGTTGTTGAAGCGCTAGATGTTTTACCATCTTTTGTTGCTGTCGCTGTTACCACTGTGCCTGCTGCTTGTTTTGCAATTGTCAAGCTGTACTTGCCATCTGATCCTACTGTTCCTGATCCGATTATTGTTCCGGCCGCATTTTTGATTACGATTGTTGCGTTCGGTTCTGCTGTTCCTGTTGCTACTGTAGAATCAGTTGTTAAAGCACCAATTGTTGTTCGTGCAATCGTTTGTCCTGCTGTTACAATTGTGTTTGCAGTAGCAATCTTGCCATTTTTTGTAGCTGTAGCTGTTACTACTGTTCCTTCTGCTTGTTTCGGAATTATCAAGCTGTATTTACCATCTGATCCTACTGTTCCTGATGCAATCGTTGCTCCTGCTGTGTTTGTAAGCACGATTGTTGCATTTGGTTCTGCTGTTCCTGTTGCTACCGTGGAATCTGCTGTCAAAGCTTCAATTGTTGTTGGGGCGATTCCATCACGTATTACTGTTGTATTTGTACTTGCTGTTTTACCATCTTTTGTTGCTGTTGCTGTTACTACTGTTCCTTCTGCTTGTTTCGCGATTGTCAAGCTGTAAATACCGTCTGATCCAACGCGTCCTGATGCCAATTCCTTACCATTTTGATCTGTGATAACGATGGTTGCGTTTGGTTCTGCTGTTCCTGAAACAGATACAGAGTCTGTTGTTAGTGCGTTAATCGTCGTTTGATCAATACTGTCACGTACAACGATAGTTGACGCCTCAGATTCAAGACCTCCTAAAGATGCTGTTGCTAAAACAGTTGTTCCTTCTGGTTGTTTCGCAATCGTCAAGCTGTACTTGCCATCTGATCCGACACGCCCTGTTGCCAATTCCTTACCATCTTGATCTGTAATAACGATAGTTGCATTCGGTTCTGCTGTTCCTGAAACAGATACGGATTCCGTAGTAATTTTGTTAATTGTTGTCGCATCAAGTTCACCGCGAACGACTGTTGTTTGTGCTGTAGATGTTTTGCCGTTTAATGTTGCAATCGCAATTACTTCTGTTCCAGCGGTTTGCTTCGGAATGGTAATGCTGTACTTGCCGTCTGATCCTACTTTTCCTGAACCAAGCACATCACCAGCATTATTTTTTATCTCAATCGTTGCATTCGGCTCTGCTGTTCCTACAGCAGTTGTTGATTTTGTTGTTAA
>NZ_JNFA01000030.1 GCF_000766865.1 Listeria booriae | reverse complement strand
AGGTAGATAGGTTTGGAGTGGAAGTATGGTGACATATGGAGCGGACAAATACTAATCGATCGAGGACTTAACCAATACATGATTTTTCGGTGAAACACAAACGTTAGCGATACACTTTCTTATCTAGTTTTGAGAGAACAGCGTTCTTTCGAATCACATTGTCTGGTGATGATGGCGAAGAGGTCACACCCGTTCCCATCCCGAACACGGAAGTTAAGCTTTTCAGCGCCGATGGTAGTAGGGGGCTTCCCCCTGTGAGAGTAGGTCGTCGCCGGGCAGTGTACATATTTTTAGGATTGCCAAGCATTTATGTTTGGTTTTTTGTTTATTTAGGGCTAATTCTTTGCAATTGGGCTCTTTTTTTTAGTATAATTAAAGTCAAAAATAGTCAAAGTCAGTGTGATGAGAGGAGTGGATCCTTGTGAAGAATATATCGGATATTATTGAGGCTTATTTGAAGCAGGTCTTGGAGGCTAGTGAGGCTGTGGAAATTAAGCGGAGTGAGATGGCGGACCAGTTTCAGTGTGTGCCGTCGCAGATAAATTATGTTATTAATACGCGGTTTACGATGGAACGTGGGTATTTGGTTGAGAGTAAGCGCGGCGGTGGTGGCTATATCAGGATTATTAAGGTGAAGATGAATGATAAGTTGCAGTTGTTGGACGCGATTATTGTGATGGTGCATGAGAAGAAGGTGTCGCAGAATTTTGCGGAGGATGTGTTGTTGCGGTTATTGGAGGAGGAGGTTGTTTCGAAACGGGAGGCTAGGTTGATGCTGGCTGCGATGGATCGGAATGTGATTGCTTTGCCTTTACCGGAGCGAGATATTATGCGTAGTCGGATACTTGAGGCGATGCTTGAGGCGTTGAAATACGAGTAGGAGGCGTTTTATGATTTGTCAGAGTTGTGGGGAACATGAAGCGAATATTGAAATTAGACATGAGTTTAATGGTGAGACGTTCTCGGTGTTTCTGTGCAAGAATTGTGCGGAGAAGCAGAGCATGGCTTATATGCAGGAGCAAATCGCAGAGGCTAGTGTGGACTTCTTGAGTTTATTGCAGAAGGCTTCGGAAGAGGATAGCGAGATGCTGGAATGTACGTACTGCGGGATGTCTTTGCAGGCGGTACTGGATTCTTCTCGGTTGGGCTGTGAGCATTGTTATGAGCAGTTTGCGCAGAAGGTGAATGTGATGGTGGAACGGGCTCAGAATGGGAACAAGGGCCATATTGGGAAGGTTCCGATAAGTCAGAGGGGTGCGCTTGCTGAGCAGGAGCAGATTCGTGTTTTGCAGGAAAGATTGGAACATTTAATTGCGGATGAGGCTTTTGAGGAAGCTGCGATTGTGCGGGATCAGATTAAAGCTTTGAAAGAGGATGGAGCTGGTTTGGATGGGATCTGAAAATTTATTTAAACCGGTGCTCAGTTCTTGGTTGGAGCAGGATGGGCCGCAGAGTGATGTTGTGATTAGTTCGCGTGTGAGGCTAGCTCGGAATTTCAAGGACTGGAATTTTTCTGGTGCTGGGGTGGAGTTGTTTGCTCGGGTTCGGGAAGAGCTCGGTACGCGTGATGGTTTCTCTTTTTTAGCGATGGGGGATTTGTCGGTTTTGGAGCGCGGGATGTTGGTTGAGAGGCATTTGATTAGTCCGGAGATGATGCGGCGGCAGGATTTTGGGGCTGTGATGGTTAGTGATGATGAGCGGGCTAGTGTGATGTTTAATGAGGAGGATCATATTCGGATTCAGTGTATGGCGCCGGGATTGCAGTTGGAGCAGGTTTTGAATGAGGCGTTTGTGCTGGATGATGAGTTGGAGATAAATATGCCGTATGCTTTTGATAAGCGTTTGGGGTATTTGACGACGTGTGTGACGAATGTTGGGACGGGACTCAGAGCTTCGGTGATGGTCCATTTGCCTGGGTTAGTTGCAACAAAAAAATTACAAAAAACGGTAGAAGCGATTAGAAGGTACGGTTTTGTGGTAAGAGGAATGTATGGAGAGGGAAGTCGGCCTGCGAGCAATATTTTCCAAATTTCGAATCAGGTGACATTAGGGAAGACAGAGCTTGAGATTGTGCAGGATTTGTCGGATGTGATGGAACAGGTGATTATGCAGGAACGGGTTTGCCGAACCAAGTTGAAACAGACATTTCATATTGCGATGGAAGATCGAATTTTTCGGGCGTATGGGGTGTTGAAACATAGCCGGATTTTGGCGCAGAAAGAAGCCGCGGACGCTATTTCTGATTTGCGATTAGGGATACAGATGGGATACGTTGAGCATATACCTAGTCAAAAGGTCAATGAACTGATATTATTTTCGCAACCAGCTTTTTTGCGAAGATTTGCGCAGCGGGATATGAATGAATTAGAAGAAAAAGTGATTCGGGCTGCGGCTATCCGAGAAATTTTGGATACATACTAGCTTCGAAAATTAGAGGAGGAACTGCCATGATGTTTGGAAGATTTACGCAAAGAGCTCAGAAGGTACTGGCTTTGTCACAGGAAGAAGCAATGAGATTGAAACATAGTAACTTAGGTACGGAACATATTTTGTTAGGACTGGTTCGTGAGGGTGAAGGTATTGCTGCGAAGGCATTATATGAGCTTGGAATTAGTTCTGATAAGGTTCAAAAGGAAGTAGAGAGTTTGATCGGTGAGGGTGAGACGGCTGTTCAAACGATTCAATATACGCCGCGTGCGAAAAAGGTCATTGAGTTGTCGATGGATGAGGCGCGGAAGCTTGGTCATACGTATGTTGGGACGGAGCACATTTTGTTAGGATTGATTCGTGAGGGTGAGGGAATCGCAGCGCGCGTTCTTGGAAACCTTGGCGTTAGTTTAAATAAAGCGCGTCAGCAAGTATTGCAATTGCTTGGTGGCGGGGACGGTGGGACTTCGGGCCGTTCGACGAATACGCAAGCGACGCCGACTTTGGATAGCTTGGCTCGTGATTTGACGGTGATTGCGCGGGAAGAGAATTTGGACCCTGTGATTGGGCGTTCGAAAGAGATTCAACGTGTGATTGAGGTTCTGAGCCGCCGGACGAAAAATAATCCGGTACTTATCGGTGAGCCTGGTGTTGGTAAAACGGCGATTGCAGAAGGTTTGGCGCAACAGATTGTTCGTAATGAAGTGCCAGAAACGTTGCGCGGAAAACGTGTGATGACGCTGGATATGGGGACGGTTGTTGCTGGTACGAAATATCGCGGTGAGTTTGAAGATCGCTTGAAAAAAGTGATGGACGAGATTCGCCAAGCGGGCAATGTTATTTTGTTCATTGATGAGTTGCATACGTTGATTGGTGCTGGCGGTGCGGAAGGTGCGATTGATGCGTCGAATATTTTGAAACCATCGCTTGCTCGTGGTGAGTTGCAATGTATTGGTGCGACAACGCTAGATGAATACCGCAAGTACATTGAAAAGGACGCGGCGCTTGAAAGACGTTTCCAACCGATTCGTGTTGAGGAGCCAACTGTGGATGAGTCGATTCAAATTTTGCGTGGGCTTCGGGATCGGTATGAGGCGCATCATCGTGTGGCTATTACGGATGCTGCGCTTGAGGCTGCGGTGACGTTGTCGGATCGTTATATTTCGGATCGTTTCTTGCCGGATAAGGCGATTGATGTGATTGATGAGGCTGGTTCAAAGGTTCGCTTGAAGGCTTATACGACGCCTGCGAATGTGAAGGAAATGGAATCGAACTTGGCTGAGCTGAAAAAAGAGAAGGATGCGGCGGTTCAAGGTCAGGAATTTGAAAAGGCTGCGTCATTGCGTGATAAGGAGCAAAAACTTCGTCGGGAACTTGCGGAGAAGAAGAAAGATTGGCAAGCGAAACAAGGTCAGGATAATAGTGAAGTGACAGAAGACGTTGTGGCGGAGGTCGTGGCGAGTTGGACGGGTATTCCGGTGACGAAATTGGCGGAAACAGAGACGGACAAATTGCTTAATATGGAGGAATTAATTCATAAACGGGTAATTGGCCAGGCGGAAGCGGTTAAAGCCGTGTCGCTAGCTGTGAGACGTGCTCGTGCGGGTCTTAAGGATCCGAAACGCCCAATTGGTTCTTTCATTTTCCTAGGCCCGACTGGTGTTGGTAAAACGGAATTGGCGCGTGCGGTTGCGGAATCGATGTTTGGTGACGAGGAAGCAATGATTCGGATTGATATGTCAGAGTACATGGAGAAATTCTCGACGGCGCGTTTGGTTGGGGCTCCTCCAGGATATGTTGGTTATGAAGAAGGCGGCCAGTTGACTGAAAAAGTTCGCCAAAAACCTTACTCGGTTATTCTTTTAGATGAAATTGAGAAGGCGCATCCGGATGTGTTTAATATGTTGCTACAAGTTCTTGATGATGGGCGTTTGACGGATTCTAAAGGTCGTGTTGTTGATTTCCGAAATACGATTATCATTATGACTTCGAATATTGGAGCGCAGGAACTGAAAGATGATAAATCGGTTGGTTTCAATGTTTCGGATATGACGAAGGATCACAAAGCGATGCAACATAGTATGCTTCAAGCGCTGAAAAAAGCGTTCCGTCCGGAGTTTATTAACCGGATTGATGAATCGATTGTTTTCCACTCGTTGGATGAGAAGGAATTGAAACAAATCGTGACGTTGTTAACTGGTCAGTTGACGAAGCGTTTGGGTGAGCGTAACATTCACGTGAGCTTGACGGAAAGCGCGAAAGCAAAAATTGCTAAGGATGGTTATGATCCTGAATACGGTGCGCGTCCATTGAAACGGGC
Organism: Listeria booriae; assembly: GCF_000766865.1. Classification (GTDB taxonomy): domain Bacteria; phylum Bacillota; class Bacilli; order Lactobacillales; family Listeriaceae; genus Listeria_A; species Listeria_A booriae. The sequence continues at coordinate 167,111 of NZ_JNFA01000030.1, read as the reverse complement.
AATCCAGAAAAATATTGAGGATCGGTTATCTGAGGAGTTGCTTCGCGGAACAGTGAAAGTTGGCGATACGGTCGTTATCGGAACGAAAGCTGGCGAATTGACGGTTCAAGTGAAGGAAAAGAAAGCTCCAGCTGCGAAGAAAAAAGTAACAACGACGAAAGCAAAGGCAAAACCGAAAGCAAAGCCGAAAACGAAAGCGGCAGAAAAAGAATAAAATAGCAGGACATCCTATGGGTCGGATTTTGTGACGGCGTATAGGATGTTCTTTTTGCTTGCGTTGGAGTGAGCTCTAAGAGATACAATGGAGATGTTAGATAGATGAAGTGAGGAGGAATTGGGATGGAATACGTTAAATTTGGCAATACTGGTATGGATGTGTCGCGGATTTGTTTAGGTGCGATGGGCTTTGGTGATGTGGAAAAGTGGACGCATAAATGGGTTTTGGATGAGGAGAATAGTCGCCCAGTTATTAAAAAGGCGCTGGATTTAGGAATTAATTTTTTTGATACGGCGAATATTTATTCGATGGGTGAAAGTGAGAAAATTCTTGGACGGGCGTTGAATGATTATGCGAATCGTGATGATATCGTGCTTGCGACGAAGGTTCACCAGATTATGCGACCTGGTCAGCCAAATGGTGGCGGTTTGTCACGGAAGGCGATTTTGAGTGAGATTGATCATAGTTTGGAACGATTGGGAACGGATTATGTAGATTTGTATATTATTCATCGTTGGGATTATGATACGCCGATTGAGGAGACGATGGAGGCGCTACATGATGTTGTGAAATCTGGAAAAGCGCGGTATATTGGGGCTAGTGCGATGTATGCGTGGCAATTCCAGAAGGCGCAACGGGTGGCTGAGCGCAATGGTTGGACAAAATTTGTGTCGATGCAAAATCATTACAATATGATTTATCGGGAGGAAGAACGTGAAATGATTCCGTTTTGTCGGGATGAAAAGATTGCTGTGACGCCGTATAGTCCGCTTGCTTCGGGGCGTTTGACGCGGGATTGGTCGGAAACGAGTTTTCGTTCGGAGACGGATCAGGTGCAACATTCGAAATATGACGGGATGATGGATGCGGATCGGGGAATTGTGGAACGGTTAGCTGAGGTGGCTGTAAATCATGGTGTGACGCGTGATAAGATTGCGCTTGCGTGGTTATTGCAAAAAAGCCAAGTTACGGCGCCGATTGTTGGTGCGCAGAAGGAGAGCCATTTGGTGAGTGCTGTTGGCGCGCTTGATGTGAAACTTGAGCAGTCAGAGGTGGCGTATTTGGAAGAGCTGTATATTCCGCACCCACCGGTTGGCTTGATTCCAGATCCTAATAATTAATTTTGAGGAGGAGAGGCCGGGACAAATCCAAGATAAAGCAAAACCGCTAAGCCATTTACTTTGGGTAGGATGAAAAATATTGCTATACACAAATCGAGCGAAAGCGTTTGTATTCAGGGAGTTTGGTGGAAGCCGGAAGCGGAGCATACTTGTGTATGTGAGAACCGGAAGTCCGCCAAACTCCCTGAATGCGAGCGCTTGTCGCCGATTTATTTGGGTTATGTCCCAGACTCTTCTTTTTTTATGATGTCTAGTGCGGAGGCTGCGCGAGGCCATCCAACGTAGAATGCTAAATGTGTGATGGTCTCGATGATTTCTTCGTTTGAAAGCCCGTTTTCGTGAGCTAAATTTAAGTGATATGGAAGTTGATTAAGATGTTCTGCGGTGATTAGGGCGCTTATTGTAATGAGGCTGCGGTCTCGAAGTGATAAGTTTTCTCTACGCCAGACATCGCCGAACAGAACTTTCTCTGTGTATTCGACAAATGTGGGAGCTAGGTCGTCATAATTTTCTTTGGCAGTGGATAGGATTGGTCTATTTTTCAATGGGAATGCCTCCTTCTAATGCTTGGGCGAGGCCGTTTCCGAATGACCAGTTTTCGCGTTCTGTTTCAACAAGCAGGATAAATATATCTTCCGTTTGTATGCCGCAATGGGTTGATAATGAGGTGGAGAGCTCTTTGTAAAACCGAAGCTTTTTGGCTTTAGAACGACCGGGTGCTAGTGTTACATAGATGTATAATAATTTATTGGAGCGTTTGCTATTTAGGAAATAAGATTCGTCATAGAAAAATTCGTGTGCCTCATGGCTTTGAAAAACTTGAAAGTAATCTTTGATTGGGACATCGAATTCATTGATTAGGGTTTGCTGAATGGTTTTACTAATTTTGTTTAAATTTTTGTTATGGTGGGCTTCTTTCATATATTCTATTCGTACAAATGGCATTTTAAACGCCTCCTTTGATTTTAGTTTACATGACCTATCTTTATTTGTATAATTGAATTATTTTAACATCATTATCGATTTTTGGGATGGAGATGGTTTTATGGATTTGAAGGAGTTAATTACTTTTAGAACGATAGTGGAGGAAGGGACGTTTTCTAAAGCTGCGGAGAAGTTGCATTATTCTCAGTCGACGGTGACTAATCAGATACAAAGATTGGAAAAAGAGTTGGGGATTGTTTTGTTTAAACGTGGTTGGAATTCGGAATTGACGGAATCGGGGAGGATATATGCGAATGAAGTAAATATGTTGATCAATCATTGGAATTTAGTTCTTGAAAAGGCTGCGGATCTGAAGGAAGAGGAGATTGGGATGTTGCGTATTGGCGTTATTGAATCGCTATCGGATTTAGTTCTTGCTAATACAATGAAGCGGTTTAATGCTCGTAAGCCACATGTTAGTTGTCATATTACGGTGGGGAATACGGATATGCTTTCTAGGTTATTATTAGATGAGGAAGCGCTTGATTTTGCGATTTCGGGGGAGCCTGAGGATTTAGCGGGGCTACATCATGAACATCTTTATAGTGAGTCGATACAGTTTATTGTAAATCAAGAGCATGAGTTGGCTAGGAAAACGGATTGGGGTATTAAAGATTTAATTTCATACACGCTGGTTACGGGTGGTCCTAATTGTTTATATAGATTGCAATTGGAAAGGGAGTTTGCGAAGCGCGAGATGACGCCGTTCTTTCATTCTATAAGCCAAATTTCAGCAATACCGGCCATTATTTCGGAGACGGATTTTGTGGGGGTTGTTTTGTCATCGACTGCGATACCTGATGGTGTTGTGAGAATTTCGATACCGTTAGAAAATCAATTATTGTCGATTGGTGTATTAAGACGGAGAAATCGCGACTTTTTATCGGGGGTTAAACAGCTGTTTTTAGATTGCTTGAAAGAGGAATTAGGCGTTATAAAACAGGAACAAGGGTTAAAATAGAATTTTAGAGTTGGGCGATTTTTGTTGGGGAAAGTGTGGTAGAATAGGGACAGATATGAAAAATTGGAAGGTGATTTGAGAATGGCGAAGGCGAAGCGTAGTGTGAAATTCATGTGTCAGGAATGTGGTTATGAATCACCGAAATGGATGGGGAAATGCCCGAATTGTGGGGCTTGGAATCAGATGGTAGAGATGTTGGAGCCTACGAAGAAGGGGCGTTCGACGTTTACGCATACGGGTGAAGCGGCTGCGGCTGTTCCGATTACGAAAATAACGAGTGAGAATGAGCCGCGATTTGAGACGCAGATGCCTGAGCTTAATCGGGTGCTTGGTGGTGGTGTTGTTCAGGGCTCGATGGTGCTTGTTGGTGGTGATCCGGGAATCGGGAAGTCGACGCTGTTACTGCAGGTTTCGGCGCAATTGACGACAACTGGGAAGCGAGTGCTTTATATTTCTGGTGAGGAGTCGGTGAAACAGACGAAGTTGCGGGCGGAACGGTTGCTTGTGACGGGGGACAATTTGTATGTGTACGCGGAGACGAATCTGGAGGCGATTCAGCAGACGATTCAGCATGTGAAGCCGGATTTCGTGATTATTGATTCGATTCAGACGGTCTATCATCCGGATGTGACGAGTGCGGCGGGAAGTGTGTCGCAGGTTCGGGAGTGTACGGCGGAATTGATGCGGATTGCGAAGGGTGGCAATATTGCTGTGTTTATCGTTGGTCACGTGACGAAGGAAGGCGCGATTGCGGGTCCTCGTTTGTTGGAACATATGGTGGACACGGTGCTTTATTTTGAGGGTGAGAGACATCACGCGTACCGCATTTTGCGGGCTGTGAAAAACCGGTTTGGCTCGACGAACGAGATTGGTATTTTTGAGATGCGGGATGTTGGGCTTGTGGAAGTCGCGAATCCGTCGGAAGTATTCTTGGAGGAACGGCTGGACGGGGCTTCGGGCTCGACGGTTGTTGTTTCTATGGAAGGAACGCGACCAATTTTGGTGGAAATTCAGGCGCTGATTTCGCCGACGATGTTTGGGAATGCGAAACGGATGGCCACCGGGATGGATCACAATAAGGTGTCGCTAATTATGGCGGTTCTGGAGAAACGGGTTGGCTTGTTGTTGCAAAATCAGGATGCTTATTTGAAGGCGGCTGGTGGTGTGAAACTGGATGAGCCGGCGATTGATTTGGCTGTGGCGGTGAGCATTGCGTCCAGTTATAATGATAAGCCTACGAAAAGTACGGATTGTTTCATCGGCGAGATTGGCTTGACGGGTGAGATACGACGGGTATCGCGGATTGAGCAGCGTGTGCAAGAGGCTGCAAAATTAGGTTTTAAACGCATCTTTATTCCGGCGAACAATCAAGGGGAATGGAAACTTCCAAAGGACGTTGAGCTTGTTGGAGTTGCCACACTTGGCGAGGCGCTGAGCAAGGCATTACCGAAATGATACGGGTGACGGGGCTGTTATTTTGCGATACAGTCTCGTTTTAATTGCGATACGGGCTTTCCTTAGTGTAGAATGAAGAGGTGAGACTAGAAATGAAGCGAAAGGAGGAGAACTAATGCTGAGATGGGTAATTAGAATTTGTTTTATGATTATTGGCGGTACGATTGGTGTGTTCACGTTGCCTGAACTTTGGGAAACGCTTGGTGTTCACGATATTTTTGTCATTAATAATCCTTATACAGACGCCTTGGTTGGTGCACTTATATTTTATCTTTTTACTTTTTGGGCGGTGAAGTATGTGGTTGCCGCTTTGAACTGGTTAGAAAACGGGCTTACGAAAACTTCTAATACAGTGATTATTTACGGTGGTCTGGGGCTTATGATTGGTTTAGTCATTGCTTTTTTTGCGGGAAATGCGCTGAATCAGACGAAAATTCCGATTTTGAATTCGGTTGTGCCTGTTATTTTGACATTGGTGCTTGGTTATCTGGGCTTCCGAGTTGGGATTAGTCGACGTAATGAATGGGGCAACTTATTTGCGGCGCGTGGTGCGAAGAAGAAGACTCCTGAGGAAGTGAAGGAAGAGGCTACGGCGGCGCGCGAATACAAGATTTTAGATACGAGCGTTATTATTGATGGCCGGATTGCGGATATTTTAACAACTGGTTTTCTTGATGGGACGATTGTGATTCCGATGTTTGTATTGGCGGAGTTGCAACATATTGCAGATTCGTCGGATACGTTGAAGCGGACGCGTGGTCGTCGGGGGTTGGATATTTTGAACCGACTGCAAAAAGAGGACAAGATTAAAGTAGAAATGTACGAAGGCGATTTCGAGGACATTGCGGAAGTGGACAGCAAGCTTGTGAAATTGGCAAAAGTAATGCAAGGTAAAGTCGTAACGAATGACTATAATTTGAACAAAGTTTGTGAATTCCAAAACGTGGCAGTGCTGAATATTAATGATTTGGCGAATGCTGTGAAGCCTGTCGTATTGCCAGGTGAGAAGATGACGGTTCTTGTTGTCAAAGATGGTAAGGAGCATAATCAAGGTGTGGCTTATTTGGATGACGGTACGATGATTGTCGTTGAGGATGGACGCAAGTTTATTAATGATACGATTCAAGTGGAAGTAACGAGTGTCTTGCAAACTTCTGCAGGACGTATGATTTTTGCAAAACCGGCTTAATTTGGCTTTTTAGGAGAAATGTTTGATGAAATATGAATTGATTCTTTTGGCGGCTGGTCAGGGGAAGCGAATGCAGTTAGGGCAGAATAAAATGTGGCTGGAGCTTTCGGGCAATGTTTTGTTTATCCATACGATTCGTACGTTCTTGGAAGATGCGGCTTGTTGTCGGATTGTCGTTGTGGCGCAAGAGGATGAGCTGGATTATGTGCGTGATATGCTTGCAGAACTGCATGTGCAAAAAGAGGTTTTGATTGTGGCGGGAGGCTCGGAGCGGCAGTATAGTGTTGCGAAGGGACTTGCTGCGTGTGGTCAAAAAGCGGATTTTGTCATGGTGCATGACGGTGCACGACCTTTTGTGGATCAGGTGATGATTGATCGTTTGCTTGCGGATGTGGCGGTTCATGGCGCGACGATTTGTGGTGTACCAGTGAAGGACACGATGAAGCGGGTGCGTGACGGCGTGATTGAGGAGACGATTGATCGCTCGGTTTTATGGCAAGTGCAGACGCCGCAGGTTTTTCGAACGGAAATTTTGCAGCGGGCGCATGAGATTGCGAAACAGGCGAAGTTTTTAGGGACGGATGAGGCGAGTCTGGTGGAACGAATGGGCGTCGCGGTTCATATGGTCGAAGGTAGCTATAACAATATTAAAGTGACGACACCAGAGGATATTGCTTTTGCGGAAGCGATTTTGCAGGAGAAATGGAGGAATCGGGTATGATTCGAGTGGGGCAAGGCTATGATGTGCACCAGCTAGTGGAGGGCCGCAAGCTGATTATTGGTGGGATTGAGATTCCATATGAGAAAGGTTTGCTAGGTCATAGTGATGCGGATGTGCTGCTTCATACGGTGACGGATGCGGTGATTGGCGCAGTTGGTAAGCGTGATATTGGGCATTTCTTCCCAGATACGGATATGGCTTATAAGGACGCGGATTCGGCGGAACTTTTGACGAAGGTTTGGTCGGAGATTGAGGCAGAGGGCTATAAGCTAGGCAATATTGATTGCACGATTATTGCGGAGAAGCCGAAGATGGCGCCATATGTGGATGCGATGAAAGCGCGTATCGCGGAATTATTGCACGCGACGCCAGAGCAGGTGAATGTCAAAGCAACGACATCGGAAAAATTAGGATTTACAGGACGCGGCGAAGGAATTGCTAGTCTTGCGGTTGTACTTTTAGAAAAATGAAGGAGTAGTGATAAAAATGAGTGAAGCAAAGAGAGTGCGTGTGCGTTATGCGCCAAGTCCAACGGGGCATTTGCATATTGGGAATGCGCGTACGGCGTTGTTTAATTATTTGTTTGCAAGACATAATGATGGCGATTTTGTGATTCGTATTGAGGATACGGACCAAAAGCGGAACATCGAAAATGGTGAGTCGAGCCAGTTAGAGAATTTGGCGTGGCTTGGCATGGATTGGGATGAAGGCGTGGACAAGGGCGGTAATTATGGCCCGTATCGTCAAAGTGAGCGTCAACATCTGTATGATCCGCTAATTGAGCAGATCGTGTCAGAAGGCAAGGCGTACAAGTGTTACTGTACGGAGGAAGAGCTGGAAGCAGAACGTGAAGAGCAAAAAGCGAATAGCATGATGCCGCGTTATAGTGGGAAATGTCGTCATTTGACGGCGGAACAACGCGCGCAGAAGGAAGCACAAGGCTTGAAACCGAGCATTCGCTATGCGGTACAACCAGGCAAGACGTATACGTTTAACGATATGGTCAAAGGCGATGTGTCTTTTGAATCAGATGGTATTGGTGATTTTGTTATCGTGAAAAAAGACGGGATTCCGACGTATAATTTTGCGGTGGCGATTGATGATCATTTAATGGAAATGACGCATGTGTTGCGTGGGGATGATCATATTTCGAATACGCCAAAACAACTGATGATTTATGAAGCGTATGGTTGGGAGCCGCCAACGTTTGGTCATATGACGCTAATCGTGAACGAAAGCAAACGTAAATTGAGTAAACGTGATGAGTCGATTATTCAATTTATCGAGCAGTATAAAGATTTAGGTTATTTGCCAAATGCGTTGTTTAATTTTATCGCCATGCTTGGTTGGTCTCCGGAGGGCGAAGATGAGATTTTCTCTAAGGAAGAGTTTATTAAAATCTTTGATCCGAAGCGTTTATCGAAGTCGCCGGCGTTGTTTGATACGCATAAATTGACTTGGGTGAACAACCAATATGTGAAGCAATTAGATTTGGAGCAAGTTGTGAACTTATGCTTGCCGCACTTAGTTAAAGCAGGTCTTGTGTCAGCAACGGCTGATGCGGATGAGTTGGCTTGGGTGCACAAACTCGTATCGCTTTACCATGAACAAATGAGTTTTGGCGCGGAAATCGTGGAACTTTCAGCAATGTTCTTCACGGATGATGTAGAATTTGATGAAGAAGAAAAAGAAGTGCTTGCTGGCGAACAAGTGCCAGAAGTTTTGGCGGCGTTTAAAGAAGAAATGGCTACCATTGAACCATTTGCGGCGGATGAAGTGAAGGCTGCGATTAAACGTGTGCAAAAAGCCACTGGCGCAAAAGGAAAAGGCTTATTCATGCCGATTCGTGTTGCTGTTACTGGTGAAATGCACGGTCCTGAATTACCACAATCAATCGAAGTACTAGGTCGTGAAAAAGTGGTAAACCGTTTGGAAAACCGACTCAATGAAGCGAAATAATAATTTTGGAGAACGTATCTGTTTTTTGCAGGTATGTTCTTTTTTAGTGTATAATAATGGCGAATTATAGATATTTAGGGGGAATTAGGATGGCAGAATTACAGTTTAGATTTGCAGCGGAGGGCGATGTTCCGTTAGTATTGCGATTTATTAAGGAATTGGCGGAGTATGAAGGGATGTTGGACCAAGTTGTGGCGACGGAAGAGGCGTTGCACGAGTGGTTGTTTGAGAAGGAGAAAGCGGAAGTTTTGATTGGTGAGTATGATGGTGAATCGGTTGGATTCGCGTTATTTTTTCATAATTTTTCAACTTTTCTGGGGCGTTCGGGGATTTATTTGGAGGATTTATATGTGCAACCGAATGTGCGTGGGAAGGGATTCGGGAAGGCATTTTTGAAGCGGTTGGCGGAGATTGCGGTGGAGCGTGGATGTGGCCGGTTGGAGTGGTGGTGCTTGGATTGGAATAAGCCGAGTATTGACTTTTATTTGAAGATGGGCGCGGAGGCGATGGAGGATTGGACGGTGTATCGGATTGCTGGGGAAACGCTAACGAAATTGGCGAATGAATAAGAAGAGATTTTTGGTGACGGTGGAAGTGGTCTGTGGTACAATGAGACTTAATAAGCGAAAATGTTGATGAGAAGAAGTAGGAAATATGACGGCTAAACAGAGAGTGCCACCAAGGCTGGGAGTGGCTTAGCGCAGGCGTATTCTGAAATGCATCTCGGAATCTTTGTGGGAAATCATAGTATCGCAAAGCGGCGACTGACCGTTATTCAGATGAGATAAGTTTAGTGAACGAGTCCCTAACGCGAAACAACGTCAAAGGTCTTTTTGAAAGAGAGGATCTCAAAACGGTGTTTGTACGCAAATCGAGCGAAAGCGTTTGTATTCCGTCTATTTTCTAGAAGCCGGAAGCGGAGCATACTTAGGTATGTGAGCACCGGAAGTCTAGGAAATAGACGGAATGCGAACGCTTGCCGCCGATTATTAGATTTGGAACTCCAAACTGTACTTGAATCAGAGTGGAACCGCGTGACGCCTCTGTTGAGGGGTCTTTTTTGCGTTTTAATTCAGAGTAGATAAGGAGGGATTACAATGGCTAGTCGCATGAAAGAGGATATGAAAATGGTGATGGTGAATGATCCAGCGGCGCGTGGTTATGTGGACGCGTTTCTGAATTATCCGGGTCTCCATGCGATATGGTGGCATCGGTTTGCGAACTTTTTTTATAGGCATCGGATGGTGGTGTTTTCGAAATGGTTGTCGCAGGTGGCACGGTTTTTGACGAATGTGGAGATTCATCCGGGGGCCACGATTGGACGGCGTTTGTTTATCGATCATGGGGCTGGAATTGTAATCGGGGAGACGGCGGAGATTGGTGATGATGTCGTGCTCTTTCATGGGGTGACGCTTGGTGGGACGGGAAAACATCAAGGGAAACGCCATCCTACTGTGGGAAACCGGGCGCTGATTTCTGCGGGTGCTAAGATTCTTGGACCGATAAATATTGGCGAGGACGCAAAAGTTGGTGCGGGCGCTGTGGTCATAAAAGATGTGCCACTTGGTGCGACGGTGGTCGGGGTTCCTGCAAAAGTTGTGCGGCTAAATGGTCGCGTGACGCAACATACGGAACCGCAAGTGGCAGAGATGAAACGGCGGATACTGGAAATTGAAAAACAATTAGAGGAATTAAAAAATCGGACGGAAAAAGGAGAAGAGGAACAATGACTTTACAAATTTTTAATACATTGTCTCGTGAAAAAGAGGTTTTTACGCCACTTGAAGATGGGAAGGTCAAAATGTATGTTTGTGGGCCAACTGTTTACAACTATATTCATATTGGGAATGCGCGACCGATTATTGTTTTTGATACGGTGCGTCGTTATTTGACTTATCGTGGTTTTGATGTGAATTTTGTTTCGAATTTTACGGATGTGGATGATAAGTTGATTCGTGCGGCGCATGAGTTGGAATTGACGGTGCCTGAGGTTGCGGAACGCTTTATTGGGGCTTATTTTGACGATGTGCATCAGTTGAATGTGCGCGATGCCAATGTTCATCCTCGGGTGACGCAGGACATGGATGATATTATTGCGTTTATAAAAGCATTGATTGAAAAGGGCTACGCGTATGAGTCGGCGGGCGATGTGTATTTCCGTACGAAGGAATTTAAGGACTATGGCAAATTGTCGCAGCAACCGTTGGCGGAATTGCAGCACGGGATTCGTGTGGAGGCCAATGATCGAAAAGAGGATCAGCTTGATTTCACTTTATGGAAAGCGGCGAAACCGGGTGAGATTTCTTGGGAAAGTCCTTGGGGAGCTGGGCGTCCAGGCTGGCATATTGAATGCTCGGCGATGGCTCGTAAGTATTTGGGAGACACGATTGATATTCATGCTGGTGGGCAAGATTTGATTTTTCCGCATCATGAGGATGAAATCGCGCAGTCGGAGGCTTTGACTGGTAAAACTTTTGCGAAGTATTGGATGCATAATGGTTATATGAATATTGATGGCGAGAAAATGTCGAAATCACTAGGGAATTTCATTACGCTTCATGAGGTTTTGGAGCAGCATAACGCGAATGTGGTGCGGTTCTTCATGTTATCTGTGCATTATCGTCGCCCGATTTCTTATAGTGAGGCGTTATTGCAAGATGCGGAAAATGGCTTGGATCGCTTGCGGACGGCATATCAAAATGTGGATCATCGTTTGCAGGTCGCAGAAGAGGATTATACAGGTACGCCGGAAGAGGATGATTGGTTAGAGCAATTAACGGAGCTGAAAACACAATTCGAAGATGAAATGGATGATGATTTCAATACGGCGAATGCGATTTCGGTCTTCTATGAACTGGCAAAACGGGCAAACATTTACTTAACGAATGAGCAGATTTCGATTACGGTTTTGCGTGAGTTTTTAGGGATGATGACGTTGTTTGCGGATGTTCTTGGCTTTAAGTTGGCCGTGGAAGCGAGTGAAAGCGGGCTGAGTGACGAGGATATTGAGGCGCTGATTGAAGAGCGGATTCAGGCGCGCAACGAACGAAATTTTGCAAGATCGGATGAAATTCGTGATATGTTGAAGGAAAAACAAATTATTTTGGAAGATACAGCTCAAGGTACGCGCTGGAAAAGAGGTTAAAGATGGCGACTGTGAAGGACTACAAACAGCTAAACGGCTTGGCTTTGGCGTACATGGGCGACTCGGTGTATGAACGCCACATTCGCGAACTACTTTTAGCAGAAGGCAAAACAAAGCCGAACCACCTGCACAAAACGGCGACGCAATACGTGTCTGCGAAGGCGCAAGCTTATATTTTACAAGCGATGTATGCGCAGGAATTTTTGACAGAAGAAGAGGACCGGATCGCAAAACGAGGACGAAATGCCAAATCCAATAGCGTCCCGAAAAATACGGATTTGCAAACATACAGTTTATCATCAGCATTTGAAGCGGTGATTGGCTATTTATATTTGGGCGGCGAAACAGCGCGGCTTACGGAATGGCTTAATTTAGCTACGGAGATTATTAAAGCGAAATAAGGAGGCAAAAAACAAGATGGAGCAAGATCAAGAGTGGATTGCAGGTCGAAATCCTGTCAGTGAAGTATTAAAATCAGAACGCGACATTCATAAAATTCTCATTGCGGAAGGCTCGCAAAAAGGAAGTATGCAACAAATCATCGGCGCAGCGAAAGAACGCAAAATTCAAGTGCAAATCGTGCCGAAATCAAAAATTGACAAAATCGTAAGCGGCTCACATCAAGGTGTTGCGGCACAAGTGGCGGCTTATCAATACGCAGAACTAGACGATCTTTTTGCGAAAGCGGAAGAACGTGAAGAAATGCCGTTTTTCATTATTTTAGATGAGCTGGAAGATCCGCATAATTTGGGATCGATTATGCGTACGGCAGATGCGGTTGGGGCGCACGGTATTATTATTCCGAAACGTCGTTCAGTTGGCTTGACGCAGACGGTTGCGAAGGCTTCAACAGGCGCGATTGAACATATTCCAGTGGCGCGCGTAACGAATATTAGCCGTACAATGGAAGATTTGCAGAAGCGGGGATTATGGATTTTTGGTACGGATGCAAGTGGGAGCAGTGACTACCGGACGATGGATGCGAACATGCCGCTTGCGCTTGTTATTGGCAGTGAAGGCTTTGGGATGAGCCGCCTCGTTCGTGAAAAATGCGATTTTCTTGTACATTTACCAATGCGTGGCGCAGTAACATCACTAAATGCGTCAGTAGCAGCGAGTGTATTAATGTATGAGATTTATCGAAAACGCCTGCCGTTAGGTGAATAAAGATGAATCGGGTTTTGCTAGTCGATGGCTATAATGTAATCGGGGCATGGCCAGAACTAGCGCGCTTAAAAGCAAAGGATTTGGAAACGGCGCGAAACCAGTTGGTAGAATGGATGGCTGAATATCAAAGCTATACCGGTTACCGCGTGGTTGTCGTGTTCGACGCACAATACGTCCGTGCCAAAGAGCGCAAATACAAGAAAAACAAAGTCGAAATCGTGTTCACAAAAGAGGACGAAACCGCAGACGAATACATTGAACAAAAGGCCATCGAATACAAAAATGTCAAAACACAAGTCATGGTGGCGACGAGTGATTATACGGAACAATGGGCGATATTTGGCCAAGGCGCATTGCGGATTTCAGCGCGGGAGTTAGTTTTTGAAATTAAGGAAATGACCCATCAAATCACCCGCAAAGTAAAGGAAATCCAGGAAAAACAGCCTAAAACAGGTCTAAATATCGATTTTGAGACAATTCAAGCCCTAGAAAAGCTACGAAGAGGCCGAAAATAGTCATTGACGAAGGCGTTAAAACCCTTGTATAATGGGATTCACAGAGGAAATACGAAGCTTGACGAAGGAGGCTTTTTGACGGTTCCATTGAAAACAAATGACAGTAAAGAAGCAGAAATGAAAATGTTGCAACTTGCCAGATCAGGCGATACCACGGCCATTGAACATTTTTTCAAGTCATATCAGTCTATCATTTATTGGAAAGCCACACAGTATTTTTTACAAGGAGCCGAGCGGGACGATCTCATTCAAGAAGGCATGATTGGGTTGTTCAAGGCGATTCGTGATTTTAAAGAGGATCGGGAAGCATCTTTCCGGTCGTTTGCTGAGATTTGTATTAACCGCCAGATTTTGTCCGCAGTGAAGCGGTCGATGCGCCAGAAGAATTACGCGTTGAACCATTCTGTTTCCATTGATACGCCCGTTGACGAAAGCGATACGATTGACTGGACATTGCTCGACGTGATTTCCGAGAAGGAAGCGATGACGCCAGAGGATTTCTTGATTCAGAATGAGAAGTTAGCAGGAGTCGCGCATAAGCTTGAAGAAGTAACGAGTGAGTTCGAGCGAGAAGTCTTATATCAGTACTTAGAAGGCAAGAGCTATCAAGAAATGGCCCAACACTTCGGAAAGAAAGAAAAAGCGATTGACAATGCGATTCAGCGGGTAAAGAAAAAGATGATGAAGCAAGTGGACGATTCACTATAAAGATTTTCAAACATAGAAGTGCCGCGGGTTGCTAGGTGTAAAATACTTTTCACTCTTGACTCAATTCAGCATTTAATGGTATATTATTATGGATGTAAAGTGTTGAATGGGGATTTTGACACTAAAAACATAGAAATAAGCGGAGTTGATTGTGATTATGAAGAAGAAGACGTCACTTGCATGTTCAGAATGCGGATCACGAAACTATTCCGTCGGTGTCGGTGGCACAGCGCGAACTGAACGGCTCGAAGTGAAGAAATTTTGCAGACACTGTAATAAGCATACACTTCATCGCGAAACAAAATAGTGAATTTGGAGGTTATAACATGTCAGCAATTTCAAAGTTTTTCCGTAACGTAAAGTCTGAAATGAGCAAAGTTACATGGCCAACTGGAAAAGAACTTAGAACATATACAATTACAGTTATCATTGCCGTAGCTTGTATGGCTGTGTTCTTTATGGTTGTCGACTTTTTAATCGAGATGCTTATTCAGTTCATCCTTTAAGACTAGGCTTTTTTGATAAAGAATGCTATAATACAATTATTGAGATAGAACCCGAGGCGTTTTCGGGTTTTTTATTTTGGAACAGTACCTATTAAAGGAATTATAGAGGTTTTATTATATACATTTAGAAGGAGGATGACCCCAATTGGTGGCGGTCAAACAAGAGCATGGAAAAGAATTGGTATGTTGTGCACACGTATTCTGGTTATGAAAACAAAGTTAAAGCAAACCTTGAGAAACGTGTAGAATCCATGGGAATGTCAGATAAGATTTTCCGCGTGATGGTTCCTGAAGAAGAAGAAACAGAAGTAAAGAATGGTAAAACAAAAACACTGAAACGCAAAGTTTTCCCAGGTTATGTACTTGTCGAAATCATTATGACAGATGATTCTTGGTACGTGGTTCGTAATACGCCGGGTGTTACTGGATTCGTCGGTTCTGCTGGAGCGGGTTCTAAACCAACTGCCTTGCTACCAGAAGAAGCAGATCGCATTCTGAAGAGTATGGGTATGAACGAACGCCGTCAAGAAGCTGATTTCGAGCTTGGCGAAACAGTAATGGTCAAAGAAGGGCCGTTTGCTGAGTTCTCAGGTAAAGTAGAAGAAATCGATAACGACAAAGCAAAAGCCAAAGTTATGGTTAACATGTTTGGGCGCGAAACACCAGTTGAGGTTGATTTCGACCAAATCGAAAGACTGTAAGGCTATGAGTTTAGGACTATCAGCAGCTATAGCCGCGGCATTGATTGCCATCCTAGGCATTATCGTATTGATTATGTGCGGCTCAATCATATGGAAAGCAACTAAAAAATAAGAATAAAAAGACTTGGATAAATACGTCCAGGTCTTTTCTCGCACTATGAAGGAGGTTTTGCAGATGGCAGACGAGTACGCGAAATCCATTTACCTACAACTAAAAAGCATCGCATCACTTTACGACATCGACTTTCATTTATATTTAAAAAGTTCCGGCGGATTCGGCGAACTTTGCATGGATTGGAATGAGGCGGACGGCTATCTTCTGTATGGCGATGAGCGCGGCGAACGAGTGAGTCTTTTCAAAACAGAGGATTTCGATACTTTCAAATATGAAGTTTTTCTCCATCTCGCATTCCGCATGGGGCTCGCATACGAACTGAAACAACGCGATCTCACTTATATCCGCAAAAACGATGACGATCTCCAGGGCGACACACGAAAAGTAGCTTTTGAAGAAACAGTTCGCCTTTTAAAGCAAATGAATCCAGATTGGGCGCGCCAAGCCGCGTATCATTACGCCGAATATCTCAACATGTGGCGAACCAACAAGAACGTCACGTACAATTTTGCGACAGGTAGGTTTGAGGCTACAGAATAACCTCAAAAAAATCTTGCAATCAGGGCGTGTTAGTGGTATCCTATATGAGGTACAATTTTTGTGCTTTTTAACGTGGGAGGGGAAATGATTAACCCCATTAAACCACATCACGGACTTAAGGAGGTGTGTCTCGTGGCTAAAAAAGTAATCAAAGAGGTTAAATTGCAAATTCCAGCAGGTAAAGCTAATCCAGCTCCACCAGTTGGTCCAGCACTAGGTCAAGCGGGCGTAAACATTATGGGATTCTGTAAGGAGTTCAATGCGCGCACAAGCGATCAAGCTGGTCTAATTATTCCTGTTGTGATTTCTGTGTATGAAGATCGTTCTTTCACATTCATCACTAAAACTCCGCCAGCAGCAGTTTTGCTTAAAAAAGCAGCTAAAGTTGAAAAAGGATCAGGTGAACCAAACCGTAATAAGGTTGCGGTTGTGAAACGTGCTCAAGTACAAGAAATCGCTGAATTAAAAATGCCGGATCTAAACGCTGCAAATGTTGAATCTGCAATGCGTATGGTTGAAGGTACTGCGCGTAGCATGGGTATTACAATCGAAGACTAATACCAATCATGTCTTTAATGCGTATCAGGAATAAGAAAAAGAACCACTGAACGAAGCGGGTCAAACCGTTTATCATATTTTTTGAATAAAACGTTCATCTTTTCTTATTTCAAATCAGACAATGTTCTGGTTTACGTGGGAGGAAATTCCGATATAACCACAGAATAGGAGGAAAAAAGAATGGCTAAGAAAGGTAAAAAGTATCAAGATGCTGTAAAGCTAATCGATGCTGACAAAGCTTATTCGGTTGAAGAAGCTGTAGAACTTGCTAAAAAAGCAGACTTCGCTAAATTCGATGCAACTGTAGAAGTAGCATTTCGTTTAGGCGTTGACCCTAAAAAAGCAGATCAACAAATCCGCGGCGCTGTTGTACTTCCAAATGGTACAGGTAAAACACAACGCGTATTAGTATTTGCAAAAGGCGAGAAAGCAAAAGAAGCTGAGGCTGCTGGCGCTGATTTCGTTGGAGAAGCAGATTTCGTTGAGAAGATCAACCAAGGTTGGTTCGATTTTGACGTTATCGTAGCAACACCTGATATGATGGGTGAAGTTGGTAAATTAGGTCGTGTCCTAGGACCAAAAGGCTTAATGCCAAACCCTAAAACAGGAACAGTAACAATGGACGTGACAAAAGCAGTGAACGAAATCAAAGCTGGTAAAGTAGAATACCGCGTTGACAAGTCTGGTAATGTCCACACTGCAATTGGTAAAGTTTCATTCGATACTGACAAGCTAATTGAGAACTTCCGTACAATTAACGACGTTCTTCAAAAAGCAAAACCTGCTGCTGCAAAAGGAACTTATGTAAAAAACGTAACTGTTACAACTACATTCGGACCTGGCGTAAAAGTAGATCCATCTTCATTCTAAGTTTATCTTAGAAATGAGCTTGACGACGTTGTTCTATTTTGATAGAATAGCATAGTTGAAACAAAACAGAATATCCTAACCGTAGACAGCTGGCGCGTCCTATGTACGCTTAATATTCGCCCGCCGAGGATTTTTGGCAAGTGACTTTGTGTCCTTGCGTGAACCCCTCACGTCTACGGTGTGAGGGGTTTCTTATATGCTTTGAGTCATTATTGACTTAAACAATCATGATGGAGGTGGAAAACAAAGATGAGTAAAATTTTAGAATTAAAACAAGGCGCTGTAAATGAAATTACTACGAAATTTAAAGACAGTGCTTCAACAGTAATCGTTGACTATCGCGGTTTAAACGTTGCTGAAATTACCGAATTACGTAAACAATTACGTGAAGCTGGTATTGATTTTAAAGTATACAAAAACTCGCTAATGCGTCGCGCTGCTGAAGCTGCTGGACTAGAAGGCTTGAACGAAGTATTGACAGGCCCTAGCGCTATCGCTTTCAGTAACGAAGACGTTGTTGCTCCTGCAAAAATCATTAACGATTTCGCAAAAGCACACGAAGCATTAGAAATCAAAGCTGGTATCATCGAAGGTAAAGTATCTTCTGTTGAAGATGTTAAAGCTCTTGCTTCTCTACCATCACGCGAAGGCTTGCTATCTATGCTGCTTAGCGTACTTCAAGCTCCAGTTCGTAACTTGGCACTTGCTACAAAAGCTGTTGCAACCCAAAAAGAAGAACAAGGCGCGTAAGTTTTACATGGTGAATCTTCACCAACAACCAATCTCGGCATAGACCGAAAATATATTATAATGGAGGAATTTCAAAATGGCTTTAAACATTGAAGAAATCATTGCTTCCGTAAAAGAAGCAACTGTATTAGAATTAAACGATTTAGTAAAAGCAATCGAAGAAGAATTTGGCGTAACTGCTGCTGCTCCTGTAGCTGCTGGTGCTGCTGCTGGTGGCGCTGCTGCTGAAGAGCAAACTGAATTCACAGTAGAATTAGCTTCTGCTGGAGATCAAAAAATCAAAGTTATCAAAGTGGTTCGTGAAATCACTGGTCTTGGCTTGAAAGAAGCTAAAGAAGTTGTAGATAACGCTCCTAAAGCTCTTAAAGAAGGCGTTACTAAAGAAGAAGCAGACGAAATCGTTGCTAAACTTGAAGAAGTTGGCGCTAACGTAGCTGTTAAATAAGAACGATAAGTGTAGCGCGCGGGTACTCTTTGCAGAATCTGTTAGATACCAGCACGCGAAACTAGACACGAAGAGCACCAAATTAGCCTAATGCTGATCTTGGGGCTCTTCGTTTTTTTATACATAGAAAGGTGGCGGCAAACATGGGCAATAAACATTACTACACAAAAAATAGTGATTTAGACCATAACCGTAAAACATGGAACTTTGAACTACGAGGTTCTTCTATCAAATTTATTAGTGATGCTGGCGTTTTTTCGAAGACAACGGTGGATTTTGGGTCGCGTTTGTTGATTGAAAGTTTTGAGGCAACAAGTCCAACTGGGAAGTTCTTGGATGTCGGCTGTGGCTATGGTCCAATTGGTCTTGCTTTTGCGAAAAGCTATCCGGCAGCGCAAGTGGACATGGTTGACGTGAATGATCGGGCGCTGGAATTATCTGCGGAAAACGCGAAGAAAAACGGTTTGGAAAATGTTCGTGTTTTTGAAAGTTCGGTGTATGACGCGGTTGCGGATTGTGATTATACTGATATTATTAGTAACCCGCCGATTCGTGCTGGGAAGAAAATTGTGCATGAGATTCTTTCGGGAAGCTTCGAACACCTGCAAACTGGCGGCAGTCTTTGGATTGTTATTCAGAAGAAACAAGGTGGGCCTTCTGCGGCGGCCAAGATGGAAGAGGTTTTTGGTAATGTGGAAGTTGTGACGAAGGATAAGGGGTATTTTATTTATCGGAGTGTGAAAGAGTAAGAACAGTGAAGTTACTATTTTAAATGAGATGGTAGCTTTTTTTTTGTGGAAAAATTGTTGAATAAAGTCTTTTTGTATATGAAATAGCCAATATATAGTTGTTAGTGGTTAAATATGTTCATATGGAGTATAATTAAGAAAACATATGAAATGAGGGCATATTTATGAAAACTGGTACCAAAAAGATTTGGATGACATTAGCAACGTTGGCAGTTCTTTGTGGGATTGCTTTTGTCGTGTTATTGAAGTCAGTGACATCTAGCGCTGTACAATTAGATGAAGATGTTCTGAATCAATCTATCGTTAACTCACCAAATGTGAAATTAGGAAATCAAGTGAAGATTTCAGCAGACTTATTTGGTGGTAAGTTCATGTATAAACAAATGAAAGATGTTGATGGATACATAATTCCGTGGTCGGATGTGTATGCTAGTTATACTAACTCCGGGGACAACTGGTACCAAGGGAATGCAATGAGTGAGACGAATGGTACGACGGAGTTTGCCGAAAATACGAATCAAAAAATGATGCATTTTTATAAACCTGATGGGAGCTATCCAAGTGTGGCAAACGAACTTGAAGGTTTGACAGGAAATACGAATAAGGTCATGGAAGTTGCGATATCATTTGATAAACCATACGATTTGCAAGAAGTTGTAGGTTTTCTGCCGACTAATCTTAATGTAGCATGGTTTTGGCTAGAGGCTGAGAATACGAATGAGCTGTTAGATATGGCGCAAGTTTACGGATTTGAAGGCTTGCAAAAACCGATTTCAGGAGTCAATGATAAGGAAGTGTACGCTGCAAACTATAGTAATTTCCTTGCGGGACTTGATAAGTTGCAAAACAAAACTAGCAAAATGGCGGACATGTACGCAAAATATAGCGAACTAAGCTGGAACGAGGTACAAGTCAAAGGTATCATCGTAACGGGACAAGAAAAAAACCTCAAAACCATTGCGAACCACAAATTCATCCGCGCCTCAGAAATCGGCGCAACAGCAGACATTGTTCCATATATCAAACCATACAAATAACCCCAAACGAAAAGGCTGAATTGGCGAAGTGTATTTTGTTGACTCAGTCTTTTCACTATGCTATTATAATAAGATGCCAAAAGAATCGATATTGCCATTTTTGACGGTAAATATGGAGGAATTGCAGTTTTAGCCTGTTTGGTTCACATAGCAAGAAAATAGTGGTTTTCTTTAAGGAGCCCACTTTCTTTTTGTCTTTTTTAGGTATTTTTGCCAAGTTCCATTGTACTATTTTTGTTGCAATGTGCTTAATAAATTTAGTTTATTTGAGAGGGTGAATGAGTTGTCAGGTCAACTAGTTCAGTACGGAAGACATCGCCAACGTAGAAGTTTCGCTCGTATTAGTGAAGTGTTGGAGTTGCCAAACTTAATCGAGATTCAATCAGCGTCCTACCAATGGTTTTTGGATGAAGGATTGCGTGAAATGTTCCGCGATATCTCTCCAATTGAGGATTTCGCTGGTAATTTGTCACTAGAATTTATCGACTACGATTTGGGAGAACCAAAATATTCAGTAGAAGAGTCGAAAAACCGTGATGCGAATTACGCTGCACCACTACGCGTAAAGCTACGTCTCATCAATAAAGAGACTGGCGAAGTGAAAGACCAAGAAGTATTTATGGGTGATTTCCCACTCATGACCGAAATGGGTACATTTGTTATCAATGGCGCCGAGCGTGTTATTGTATCCCAATTAGTGCGTTCCCCAGGTGTTTATTTTAACGGTAAACTAGACAAGAACGGTAAGAAAGGTTTCGGTTCTACTGTCATCCCTAACCGTGGGGCGTGGCTGGAATATGAAACAGATGCGAAAGATGTTGTCCACGTGAGAATCGACCGGACGCGTAAATTGCCAGTTACTGTGCTTTTACGTGCGCTTGGATTCGGCTCCGACAGCGAAATTTTAGAATTAATCGGTGAAAATGACTACTTACGCAACACACTTGAGAAAGATAATACAGATAATGCGGACAAAGCATTGCTTGAAATTTATGAGCGCTTACGTCCTGGTGAACCGCCAACTGTTGAAAATGCGAAGAGCTTGCTAGTATCTCGTTTCTTCGATCCAAAACGCTATGATTTAGCGAGCGTTGGTCGTTACAAAATCAACAAGAAACTGCATTTGAAAAATCGTCTATTCAATCAAACACTTGCAGAAACATTAGTAGACCCAGAAACTGGTGAAATTATTGCTTCTAAAGGTGACATTTTAGATCGTCGTAAATTAGATTCTATCATTGAGAACTTGGAAAATGGAGTTGGTTTCCGTACGTTGCGTCCTACAGATGGCGTTATGGAAGACAGCGTTGTTGTTCAATCTATCAAAATTTACGCACCAAACAGCGAAGAAGAAAAAATTATCAATGTTATTGGTAACGCGTATATCGACGAAAACGTGAAACACATCACGCCAGCCGACATTATTTCTTCTATCAGCTATTTCTTCAACTTACTTCATGGAGTAGGCGACACAGACGATATTGACCACCTTGGTAACCGTCGTTTGCGTTCAGTTGGAGAACTTTTACAAAATCAATTCCGTATTGGTTTATCTCGTATGGAGCGTGTTGTTCGTGAGCGTATGTCGATTCAAGACATGAGCACTGTAACACCGCAACAATTGATTAACATTCGCCCAGTTGTGGCATCAATTAAAGAATTCTTTGGTAGCTCTCAGTTATCACAGTTTATGGATCAGACGAATCCACTTGCCGAATTGACGCATAAACGTCGTCTTTCAGCGCTTGGACCTGGTGGTTTGACGCGTGAACGTGCTGGTTATGAAGTGCGTGACGTGCATTATTCTCACTATGGTCGTATGTGTCCGATTGAAACGCCTGAGGGACCAAACATTGGTTTGATTAACTCCTTATCATCTTTTGCGAAAGTGAATAAGTTTGGTTTTATCGAAACACCATATCGTCGCGTTGATTCCGAAACGAATCGCGTTACCGATCATATCGATTACCTAACTGCAGATGAAGAGGATAATTACGTAGTAGCCCAAGCGAACTCCAAATTGGATGAACTTGGTACTTTTACAGAAGAAGAAGTAATGGCTCGTTTCCGTTCTGCCAACTTAGCGGTAGAAAAAGAACGTATCGATTACATGGATGTATCGCCAAAACAAGTAGTTTCGGTCGCGACGGCATGTATTCCGTTCCTTGAAAACGATGACTCCAACCGTGCGCTAATGGGAGCCAACATGCAACGTCAAGCTGTACCGTTGATGCATCCGGAAGCTCCAATCATTGGAACAGGTATGGAACACGTTTCAGCACGTGACTCTGGGGCTGCTGTTGTTTGTAAACATGATGGCGTTGTAGAACACGTAGAAGCAAAACAAATCTGGGTTCGTCGTATCTCAGAAGTAGATGGCAAAGAAGTAAGCGGTGGAATTGATAAATATACATTGCGTAAATTTGTCCGTTCAAACCACGGTACTTGTTATAACCAACGTCCAAACGTAGCAGAAGGAGATCGCGTAACAAAAGGAGAAATCCTTGGTAACGGACCTTCGATGGATGCTGGAGAACTTGCACTAGGTCGTAACGTTCTTGTAGCGTTCATGACTTGGGACGGTTACAACTACGAGGATGCGATTATCATGAGTGAACGTCTTGTAAAAGATGATGTTTACACGTCGATTCATATTGAAGAATTTGAATCAGAAGCTCGTGATACGAAACTCGGACCTGAGGAAATGACGCGTGACATTCCTAACGTTGGGGAAGACGCATTGCGCGACCTTGACGAACGCGGAATTATTCGTGTCGGAGCGGAAGTAAAAGACGGAGACCTACTAGTAGGTAAAGTAACGCCAAAAGGTGTCACAGAACTTACAGCAGAAGAACGTTTACTACACGCTATCTTCGGTGAAAAAGCACGTGAAGTTCGCGATACATCACTACGCGTACCACATGGCGGCGACGGCATTGTCCTTGACGTGAAAATCTTTACACGTGAAGCTGGCGATGAGTTACCACCAGGCGTTAACCAACTCGTTCGTGTTTACATCGTTCAAAAACGTAAAATTCACGAAGGCGATAAAATGGCTGGACGTCACGGAAATAAAGGGGTTATCTCTCGTATTTTACCAGAAGAAGATATGCCATTTATGCCAGACGGAACGCCAGTTGATATCATGCTTAACCCACTTGGGGTACCATCACGTATGAATATCGGACAAGTATTGGAGCTTCACTTAGGTATGGCAGCTCGTTACCTTGGCATCCACATCGCGACACCAGTATTTGATGGCGCGAACGATGACGACGTATGGAGCACAGTAGCCGAATCAGGTATGGCACCAGATGCGAAGACCATTTTGTATGATGGACGTACTGGGCAACCTTTTGATAACCGTGTTTCTGTAGGTATCATGTATATGATTAAACTTGCCCACATGGTTGATGATAAATTGCATGCTCGTTCAACTGGACCTTACTCACTAGTAACGCAACAACCACTAGGCGGTAAAGCACAGTTCGGTGGACAACGTTTCGGGGAAATGGAAGTTTGGGCACTAGAAGCATACGGTGCCGCTTATACACTCCAAGAAATCCTGACGATTAAATCCGATGATGTAGTAGGACGTGTGAAAACATACGAATCTATCGTCAAAGGTGAAAGCATTCCAGAACCAGGCGTACCAGAATCCTTCAAGGTATTAATTAAAGAGCTTCAAAGTCTAGGAATGGACGTTAAAATCCTATCTGCTGACAAAGAAGAAATCGAATTACGCGACCTAGAAGACGAAGAATTCGGCGCTCAAAACGACGCTTTCAACATCGTATCCGAGCCAACTAAGCCAGCGGGTATCATTGACTCTAACCAGTAATTAAAATTGTGACATGAGGTAGATTGCTACACTAGTTAAGTCTAGCCTAGCAATCTCCGTCACTATTTTATTAGATATGAGATCATAAAAATAGGAGGTAGACCAGTTTGTTAGATGTGAAAAATTTTGAGTATATGAAAATAGGTCTCGCGTCTCCAGATAAAATTCGTTCATGGTCACACGGAGAAGTTAAAAAACCAGAAACAATCAACTATCGTACGCTAAAACCAGAGCGCGACGGATTGTTCTGCGAAAGAATCTTCGGACCAATGAAAGACTGGGAATGTTCTTGTGGGAAATACAAACGTGTTCGCTATAAAGGCGTAGTTTGTGACCGCTGTGGCGTTGAAGTTACGAAGTCCAAAGTTCGTCGTGAACGTATGGGACACATTGAGCTAGCTGCACCAGTTTCGCACATTTGGTACTTTAAAGGTATTCCAAGTCGTATGGGGTTAGCCTTAGATATGTCACCACGTGCGCTAGAAGAAGTTATTTACTTCGCTTCGTACGTTGTTACAGAACCAGGCGATACACCACTTGAGAAAAAACAATTGCTATCTGAGAAAGAGTACCGCGTTTACCGCGAGAAATATAGCCAATCATTCCAAGCCGGAATGGGCGCAGAAGCAATCAAGAAACTTCTACAAGACATCCAACTTGAAAAAGAAGTTAATGGCTTGAAAGAAGAATTGAAATCTGCACAAGGACAACGTAGAACGCGTGCGATTCGCCGTCTAGAAGTTCTAGAAGCGTTCCGTCACTCAGGCAATGATCCAAGTTGGATGATTCTTGACGTACTACCAGTTATCCCACCAGAAATCCGCCCAATGGTTCAACTTGAAGGTGGACGTTTTGCAACAAGTGATTTGAATGACCTTTATCGCCGTGTTATTAACCGGAATAACCGTCTGAAACGCTTGCTTGATTTAGGTGCGCCTAACATCATCGTGCAAAATGAAAAACGTATGTTACAAGAAGCAGTAGATGCGTTGATCGATAATGGTCGTCGTGGCCGTCCAGTAACAGGACCAGGTAACCGTCCATTGAAATCACTATCTCACATGCTTAAAGGTAAACAAGGTCGTTTCCGTCAAAACTTACTAGGTAAACGTGTCGATTATTCAGGTCGTTCCGTTATCGTCGTAGGTCCGAACCTTAAAATGTACCAATGTGGACTTCCAAAAGAAATGGCTCTTGAACTGTTCAAACCTTTCGTGATGAAAGAACTCGTTGGCCGTGGCCTTGCTCATAACATTAAGAGCGCAAAACGTAAAATTGAGCGTTCTTCACCAGAAATCTGGGATGTTTTAGAAGAAGTAATTCGTGAGCATCCAGTCTTGCTTAACCGCGCACCTACACTTCACAGACTAGGTATTCAAGCTTTTGAACCTACGTTAGTTGAAGGTCGCGCAATTCGTCTTCACCCGCTTGTATGTACTGCCTATAATGCCGATTTCGATGGTGACCAAATGGCCGTCCACGTTCCTTTATCCGCAGAAGCACAAGCAGAAGCACGTATTTTAATGCTTGCAGCCCAAAACATTTTGAACCCGAAAGATGGTAAACCAGTTGTAACTCCTTCCCAAGATATGGTATTAGGTAACTACTACTTGACATTGGAACGTGAAGGAACAGTTGGTGAAGGTACCGTGTTCACTGATATTAATGAAGCATTGCTAGCTTATCAAAACGGCTATGTTCACTTGCATACGCGTATCGGTGTTGTCGCAGGATCAATCGATAACGAAAGATTCACTGACAAACAACGCAAACAATTGCTAATTACAACAGTTGGTAAACTTGTTTTCAATACAATTTTGCCACCATCATTCCCATATATTAACGAACCAACAAGCTACAATCTAGAAGTCGAAACACCTGAGAAATATTTCGTGGATACGAACGTTGACGTGAAGAAACATATTCAAGAACAACCAGTCGTAGACCCATTCAAGAAGAAAATTCTTGGAAATATTATCGCAGAAGTCTTCAAACGATTCCACATTACAGAAACATCTAAAATGTTGGACCGTATGAAAGACCTAGGCTTCAAAATCTCTACACAAGCTGGTATCACAGTAGGTATCGCTGACATCTTGACGCTGGAAGAAAAGCATGACATTCTTGAAGAAGCGCATGATAAAGTAGAGAAAATCACTAAAACATTCCGTCGTGGTTTGATTACCGATGACGAAAGATACGAACGCGTTATTGCTGTTTGGAATGAAGCGAAAGATGTCATTCAAGGCAAGCTGATTTTGAGTTTGGAACGTCTAAACCCGATCTTCATGATGCAAGACTCCGGAGCTCGTGGTAACATCTCCAACTTTACACAGCTAGCAGGTATGCGTGGTCTGATGGCCGATCCATCTGGACGTATCGTAGAACTTCCAATCACATCGAACTTCCGTGAAGGTCTGACTGTCTTGGAATACTTTATCTCTACCCATGGTGCTCGTAAAGGTCTTACCGATACAGCCCTTAAAACAGCCGATTCTGGTTACCTTACTCGTCGTTTGGTTGACGTGGCGCAAGATGTTATCATTCGTGAATACGATTGTGGCACCGACCGCGGTCTAGAAATCCAAGCAATCCGTGAAGGTACTGAAATTATCGAGGCACTAGAAGAACGTCTCGAAGGTCGTTACGCTCGTAAATCAATCAGACACCCAGAAACAGGCGAAGTTATCGTTGCTGAAAATGACTTGATCACAGAAGAGAAATCACGTCTAGTCGTTGAAGCCGGTATCGAAAAAGTAACTATCCGTTCTGCATTCACATGTAATACAAAGCACGGTGTATGTAAGAAATGTTACGGTAAAAACTTGGCAACAGGAACAGAAGTTGAAGTCGGAGAAGCTGTTGGTATTATCGCGGCACAATCCATCGGGGAACCAGGTACACAGCTTACAATGCGTACGTTCCATACAGGTGGGGTAGCCGGTGACGATATTACACAAGGTCTTCCACGTATCCAAGAAATTTTTGAAGCACGTAATCCGAAAGGTCAAGCCGTTATTACAGAGGTAGAAGGTGAAGTCATCTCTATCGATGAAGCGCGTGACCGTCAACAAGAAATCGTGATCCAAGGGAAAGATGAAGACCGTCGTAGCTACAGCATTCCTTATACTGCTCGCCTCCGTGTTAAAGTTGGCGATAAAGTAGACCGTGGGGAAGCTCTAACAGAAGGTTCCATCGATCCAAAAGCATTGATTCGCGTACGCGACGTGCTTTCCGTACAAGAATATCTACTTGCCGAAGTACAAAAAGTTTACCGGATGCAAGGGGTTGAAATCGGCGATAAACACGTTGAAGTTATGGTTCGTCAAATGTTGCGTAAAATCCGCGTAATGGACACTGGTGATACAAACATCTTGCCAGGTACATTAATGGACGTGCATACATTTACAGAGTCTAACCGCGACGCATTACTTGCCGGCAAACAACCAGCAACTGGACGTCCAGTGTTGCTAGGTATTACAAAAGCATCTCTTGAAACAGATTCCTTCTTGTCCGCCGCATCATTCCAAGAAACAACACGTGTTCTTACTGATGCAGCAATCAAAGGTAAAACCGATGAATTGCTCGGCCTGAAAGAAAATGTTATCCTAGGTAAACTGATCCCAGCTGGTACAGGTATCCACCACTACCGCAAACTGAAATCATCCGTACTAGGAAAAGAACAAGAAGTTGCAGATGTAGAAGAAACGACGCATATTTAATTAGATGCTGAACGCGCCCGTCTAGACCTGAAAGCACTTGGAGCCTCCGCAGGAAAAGTCCTCTTTTGACTTTTTCGGAGGAGGTGAAAGTGCCGAAGGTTTGGCGCGTGAAGCTCGATAGACCAAGATGCTGAACGCGCCCGTTCAGACCTGAAAGCACTTGGAGCCTCCGCAAGGAACGAATGCTCATGGTATTCGCACTCATATTGCTACTCTAAGAAAACGATTTTCTAAGAGTGGCAACAAAGTGCTGAAGGTTTGGCGCGTGAAGTTCAACGGTTAATATTAAAAGCTATCCGCGAAATTTCGTTTTTCGTAGGTGGCTTTTTTATTTGTCATAAATAGTGTAAAATAGGTACGTATATGAAAAAGAGGTGAAAGGCTTTGAAAATCGGATTGCGTACCGTAAAAACCGCAGTCGGCGCGACCCTTGCCATCCTTATCGCAGAATGGCTTGGCCTCGAATACGCCGTCTCCGCTGGGCTAATCACGGTACTCAGCATTCAAAACACAAAAAAGGGCTCCATACAATTAGCAGTGCAGCGCGTCTATTCGACGGTTATTGCCCTAACAATTTCGGCAATATTTTTCCTGCTACTCGGGTTTAACGCCATTGCATTTGGGTTATACTTACTCGTCTTCATTCCCATCGCAGTGCGCCTAAAAGTAACCGATGGCATCGTCGTCAGCTCTGTGCTCGTAACACACATCCTAGTCGAGCAATCACTATCCCTATTCTGGTTCACCAACGAAATGCTCCTCATGGCAGTCGGCGCAGGAATCGGCATCCTCCTAAACCTCTACATGCCAAAAATGGACATCGAGATGAAACAACAACGCCAAAAAATCGAATCGATCATGCGTCAAATTTTCTTTTGTTTTGCGCAAGATTTGAAAAGAGAACCAGTTTACCTAGACGAAAAGAAGCTCATCAAACAATTATCAGCCTATCTAACAGAGGCTAACGAACAATCAAGGCGCCATTTTGACAATCAATTGTTCGCTGATTCACGATATTACATCAAATACATCGACATGCGAACCGTTCAACTCCGTGTCATCAAACAAATGAGCCTCTCCATCCAAAGCGTCAGCATCCTAACTAACCACGCTACAAAAATGGCCGAACTAGTCGAAAAAACCGCTTTATCACTCTCCGAACAAAACCCCGCAGAAGACTTAATCGAAGACGTAAACCAAATCCTAACCGATTTTCGCCAAAGTGAATTACCCAAAACACGCGAAGAATTCGAAGGACGCGCTTTACTTTTCCAGTTTTTAAATGATTTGCGGTATTTGTTAGAGTTAAAACGCGATTTTACGCAGCAGTTCAAAGAAGATAAAGAATTATTAAAGATTAACGCTAGCTAAGTGCTAGCTTTTGTAATATTTGCTATAATGATGGAAAAAGAGAATTGGGGGAACCAAGGTGCGCAGACAAAAGAAAAGTAGAAAAGGCTTGTGGATCAGTATCATCGTCGCAGTAGTCCTAGTCATTGCGGGCGGAGGCGCTTACTATTATTTCATGAATAGCAGTGCCAAGAACGAGAAACTAGCAAACGAAGCAGCAGAAAATTTCACAACCAACATTAAGAAACAAAAGTTCACCAAATTGTCCGACGACGTTACAAAACAATCACTAAAACAAAGCGGTTTTACAGCAAAAGAAATGGAAGCGAAGTACGAAACGGTATATACAGGCATCGATGCGCGTGATATCAATGTTTCTAATCTAAAAGTAAGCTATGACGACAGTAAAAAGAAATATAACTTAGCCTACAGTTTAACGATGACAACGACGCTTGGCAAAATGGGCAAGCAGAACTATAAAGCAACAATCTCTAGCGAAGACGATAATTGGAAAGTCGACTGGCAGCCAAATCTAATTTTTCCAGGTATGGTGAAATCAGACAAAGTCCGCCTGACAACTGATGAAGCTAAGCGCGGTCAAATCCAAGACGTCAACGGCAAGGGCCTTGCGATAAACAAGAACGTGAGCGAAGCAGGCATCGTCCCAAGTGAATTAGGAGACGGTGAGACGAAGACCAAAAATCTAGAGGCTATCAGTAAGCAATTTGACATTCCGGTTGCTGATTTAGAGAAGAAACTATCTCAAAGCTGGGTACACGCGGACACATTTGTTCCAATCAAAGTTCTAACAACTGGCGCGCCCGTGCAAATGCCAGGCGTGAGTTACGCGACAATCGAAACGCGTTATTACCCACTAAGCCAAGCCGCAGCACATCTTATCGGCTACGTTGGCGAAGTTAGCGCAGAAGACATCGAGAAGAACAAATTGCTAAACGTAGGCGATTTCATCGGAAAAGCTGGCCTTGAACGCTACTACGACAAAGCACTGCGCGGCACAAACGGTGGTAAAATCATCGTCGTGAATGACGACACTAAAGAAGAAACCGTTCTTCAAGAAAACAAGAAAAAAGACGGCGACACGATCAAGCTAACAATTGACAGCATAATCCAACAAAACGCATTTAATGCACTAAAAGGCGAAGCAGGTTCCGCGACGGTCATCAATCCAACAAACGGCAACCTCGTAGCACTAGTGAGCTCGCCATCGTATGACACGAACCAAATGGTAGCAGGTATTTCTAGCGAAGACTACAAGAAACTTACGGATGACAAAAAACTTCCATTCCTAGCCCGTTATGCCACACGTTACGCGCCAGGTTCTACTTTTAAAACAATCACAGCAGCAGTAGGTCTAGAAAATGGCACTACAAAACCAGATAAAGTCCGCGAAATTTCCGGATTGAAGTGGCAAAAAGACACATCATGGGGTAACTATTTTGTAACCCGCGTTCATGATATTCCAAAAGTAAACATGGTTGATGCATTAGTAAACTCCGATAATATTTATTTTGCTCAAGAAGGTTTAGCGATGGGTGAAACGAAATTCCAAGACGGCTTGAAGAAATTCGATTTCGGCGAAGAATTCGATTTACCATTCAACATGGAACCCGCTCAAATTTCCAACGACGGTATCAAAACGGATATTTTACTAGCGGACACAGCGTACGGCCAAGGCGAACTTCTCATGTCACCAATCCAACAAGCCGTAGCTTACACACCATTCGCGAACAACGGCAAGATGGTCTATCCGAAACTAACCGAAACAGAAAAAACAAAAGCGGCCAAAGATTCCATGAGCGCAGACACAGCTAACACAGTCAAAAATGCACTCGTACAAGCCGTTTCCAAACCAGAAGGAACCGCGCATAAATTACAAATCGCTGGCAAAAACATCGCAGCCAAGACAGGAACAGCAGAACTGAAACAAAAACAAGGCGAAAGTGGTCTAGAAAATGGTTTCTTACTAGCATTCGATAGCGACAATCCGCAATATCTAATGCTAGCCATGATCGAAGACGTCAACGGCCGAGGCGGTAGCGGTCTTGTTATTGATAAAATGAAACCAGTTATCGAATCGTTCTATAAATAGTCATCAAACCTGAGAGGTCTCCGCGACTTTTCAGGTTTTTTTGAAATTACTTTACTTTCCAATTCGAACGCGGTATAATAAGTAAAATATTAATTCCGAGTAAAACGATGCGAATTATTAAAAAGGGAGGAACGGCCATGACTGCTATTATTGGAATTTCTGCAGCACAACTAAGCGAGCAGGTACCAAACACGATTTCACGCAACGGCACATTTGTCGGCGGCGACTACATATCCGTCGTTGCAAAAAGCGGGGCAGCCCCGTTTGTTATACCAGTCACGGACGCAAATCTCGTCACTACTTTTGTCAATCAGATTGATGGGTTGATTTTATCCGGTGGCCAGGACGTTTCCCCGTCGCTATACGGCTCAGAACCAACCGACAAGTTAGGTCACACCTCACATGCCCGCGACATTTTTGAATTAGCACTTTTACAAGAAGCATTGGCGCAAAAGAAACCGGTATTAGCAATTTGCCGCGGCGCCCAGCTTTTAAATATCGCACTTGGAGGCACATTGCATCAGGATACGAGCTACATGGAGCGCGCGAACCTGTCACACATGCAAGAAGAAACTGCAACCACAGCCACACATCCTGTGCAAATCACAGAAACATCACGACTTTTCAAAATGTTAGGAAATACAGCGCAAGTTAACTCTTTCCATCACCAAGCAATCGATGTATTAGGCGCAGGCCTTCACGTAAGTGCAACAGCCCCGGACGGCGTCATCGAAGCAATCGAAAAGCCGGGCGCACCATTCGTCATCGGCGTCCAGTGGCACCCAGAACTAATCGCCGAAACCGACATCGGAATGCAACGCCTTTTCCAAGAGTTCATAAAAAGCGCCGAACATAGCGCTATCAAACAATTTTACAATGCAGCGCCAATAAATTTTAAAAAGAGAGCTACATTACGTTAGCAAAAGGGAGGAAACAACATGAAAAATGGGATACTTATCACGATGATTTTACTACTCGGCGTTGTTATCGCGGCATGCGGAGGCAGTAAAGGGGACAAACAACAAGCAAGCACTAGCGAAACAAAACAAGCTATCAAAGTCACATCCGCAGGCGAAATCGCAACACTCGACAGCGCGCTGTACAGCGACACATTCAGTTCAGATGCAATCGGTCAAATTTCCGAAGGCTTATACCGCGTCAATCCCGATAACGAGGCAGAACTCGGCATCGCTAAAGCCGAACCAACCGTGAGCGCTGACAAAAAAGTATACACATTCCAACTACGCGATGACGCTAAATGGTCAAACGGGGATCCAGTCACAGCCGCCGACTTCGTTTACGCATTCCAAAAAGTCGTCAACCCAAAAACAGCATCCCCAAGCTCCAACCAACTCGACGTTATCAAAAACGCAAACCTCATTCGCAACGAAAAAGCCGAGCCAAGCACATTAGGCGTCAAAGCCATAAACGACAAAACGCTCGAAATCACACTAGAAAACCCAATTCCATACTTACCAAAACTGCTAACCGGCACACCATTTTTGCCACAAAATGAAAAGTTTGTCACGTCTACAGGTTCTAAATACGGCACGTCCGCAGACACCGTCCTATCCAACGGTCCCTTCCTATTAAAAGACTGGTCAGGAATCGGCACATCATGGACATACATCAAGAACAAAGACTACTGGGACGCCAAGAACGTCAAACTAAACAAAGTCTCCACCCAAGTCGCTAAAGACACCGGCGCAGGCGTCAACCTCTACGAAACTCGCGACGTCCAATACACCGCCCTAACCGACGAATTCGTCCAAAAATACAAAAACGACAAAGCCTATCATTCCGATTCCAAATCACTAATTGGTTATCTCGGATTTAACGAAGACCGCGTATCTACCGGCAATGTCCACCTGCGCAAAGCACTATCCATGGCATTCGACAAAGAAGCCTACACAAACACAATACTTGGCGACGGCTCCAAACCACTAAACGGCTATATCCCTGCTGACTTCGCCAAAGACCCAGCAAACAACAAAGATTTCCGCGCTGAAAATGGCGACCTAGTCACATTCGACCCAGACAAAGCAAAATCAGAATGGGCAACAGCCAAAAAAGAACTCGGCGTTGACAAACTAACTCTAGAAATCCTATCATCCGACACCGAAGTCTCCAAGAAAACCGTCGAATTCCTACAAAGCGAAATCCAGAAAAACCTACCCGGCCTCACTATCAAACTAAAAAGTGTCCCATTAAAGAACCGTCTAGCCCTGACAACAGCTGGCGATTACGACATTTTCTACGGTACATGGTCACCAGACTACAGTGATCCAATCAACTTTTTAGAAG
Organism: Listeria booriae; assembly: GCF_000766865.1. Classification (GTDB taxonomy): domain Bacteria; phylum Bacillota; class Bacilli; order Lactobacillales; family Listeriaceae; genus Listeria_A; species Listeria_A booriae. The sequence continues at coordinate 133,371 of NZ_JNFA01000030.1, read as the reverse complement.
TTTATCAATCCGATGGCGGTCTTAATTTTTCGAAATATAAGAGCAAGACTTACGATGTGGGGCTAAATGCGGTTAAGAGCACATACGCGACTGAACCCGAGAAACGCTGGGATGAAATGCTGACACTTGAGAAGCAACTCATCCAAACCGATGCCGTTATTGCTCCATTTTATCAAGGCGCAACAGCATACTTGCTAGACCCGAATGTGAAGGGCGTTCAAATCTATCCATTTGGTCGAAATATCTCTTACCGACTAGCCTACGTCGACAAATAAGCAACACGGAAGAAATAGCTAGAACAACCGAACCCAAACGGCTGTTTTAGCTATTCTTTTTGCGCAAGAACATATAGCCGAAACCCTTGACAACATTACCGAATAAGTGTTATTATATCAAAGGTGCCTCTCTCACTTGTATTGAGGTATAGAAAATAGAAGCTGTTGCTAGGGAAACCTATCAGCAATTTTATTTTAAAGAAAAAATGAACCACCTGGATGTGTGGCTCTAGAAAAGTTGGAAGGAGGAAACCAAAAAATGCCTACAATTAATCAATTAGTTCGCAAACCGCGTCAATCTAAAATTCAAAAATCAGATTCTCCAGCACTTAACAAAGGCCTGAATACTTTCAGAAGATCATTAACTGACGTTTCATCTCCACAAAAACGTGGTGTATGTACTCGTGTTGGTACAATGACTCCGAAGAAACCTAACTCAGCGCTTCGTAAGTATGCCCGTGTACGTTTGACAAACGGTCTTGAAGTAACTGCTTATATCCCAGGTATCGGACACAACCTACAAGAACATAGTGTAGTACTTATTCGTGGAGGACGTGTTAAAGATTTACCGGGGGTACGTTACCATATCGTACGTGGTGCTCTAGATACAGCTGGTGTTGAAAATAGAGGACAAAGCCGTTCTAAATACGGAACGAAAAAACCTAAGAAATAAACTAAACTCATTAGAAAGGAGGATATCCAATGCCTCGTAAAGGTCCTGTTGCTAAACGTGACGTATTGCCCGATCCGATTTATAATTCGAAATTGGTAACACGTCTAATCAATAAACTTATGATTGATGGTAAACGTGGTAAAGCACAATCTATCATCTATTCAGCTTTTGATATCATTGCACAAGAAAGTGGTAAAGATCCTATGGAAGTATTTGACGAAGCAATCAAGAACATCATGCCAGTTCTTGAAGTTAAAGCTCGCCGTGTCGGTGGTGCTAACTATCAAGTTCCGATTGAAGTTCGTGCTGATCGTCGTACAACACTAGGTCTACGTTGGTTAGTTAACTATTCACGTCTACGTGGAGAGAAAACTATGGTAGAACGTCTTGCGCACGAAATTCTTGACGCATCTAACAATACTGGTGCTTCCGTTAAGAAACGCGAAGACACACACAAAATGGCAGATGCAAACAGAGCATTCGCTCACTATCGCTGGTAAGATTTTTCTTATCCGCACAAACCAGGCAACAATTGCTGCCTAACTAAATCGTTAATAATGGAAGGAGAAATACCCATGGCTAGAGAGTTCTCCTTAGAAAAGACGCGTAATATTGGTATTATGGCACATATTGATGCTGGTAAAACCACTACTACAGAGCGTATCCTTTTCTATACAGGGCGTATTCATAAAATTGGTGAAACACACGAAGGCGCATCCCAAATGGACTGGATGGAGCAAGAGCAAGAACGTGGTATCACGATCACATCCGCTGCGACAACTGCGCAATGGAAAGGTCACCGCGTAAACATTATCGATACTCCTGGACACGTAGACTTCACGGTTGAAGTTGAACGTTCACTACGTGTATTAGATGGTGCTGTTGCCGTTCTTGATGCACAATCAGGTGTTGAACCACAAACAGAAACAGTTTGGCGCCAAGCAACTACTTACGGGGTTCCTCGTGTAGTATTTGTTAACAAAATGGATAAAATCGGTGCTGACTTCTTGTATTCAGTAGGTACATTACATGACCGTCTTGATGCAAATGCACACCCAATCCAATTACCAATCGGCGCAGAAGACACTTTTGAAGGTATCATTGACTTAGTTGAGATGAACGCTTTGTATTATCTTGATGATGTAGGAAATGATCCTGAAATCCGTGAAATCCCAGCTGACTTGAAAGAGCTAGCTGACGAATACCGCGGCAAGCTAATTGAAGCTGTTGCAGATTTAGATGAAGATCTTATGATGAAATATCTAGAAGGCGAAGAACCTACAAAAGAAGAATTGAAAGCTGCGATCCGTAAAGGAACACTAGCTGTAGAATTCTACCCTGTTGTATGTGGTACAGCATTCAAAAACAAAGGTGTACAACCGATGCTTGATGCAGTACTTGATTACCTTCCAGCTCCTACTGATGTCCCAGCTATCAAAGGTATTTTACCAGGTAGCGAAGATGAAGCAGAACGTCATGCAAGTGACGAAGAGCCATTCTCATCATTAGCATTTAAAGTTATGACTGACCCTTATGTTGGTCGTCTTACTTTCTTCCGCGTTTACTCAGGTACTTTGAACTCAGGTTCTTACGTTCAAAACTCATCTAAAGGTAAACGTGAACGTGTAGGTCGTATCCTACAAATGCACGCGAATCACCGTGAAGAAATCGATATCGTTTACTCTGGTGATATTGCTGCAGCTGTAGGTCTTAAAGATACTACAACTGGGGACACTCTATGTGATGAAAAGAATCAAATTATCTTAGAATCTATGGAATTCCCAGAACCAGTTATCTCGGTTGCGATTGAGCCTAAATCAAAAGCAGACCAAGATAAAATGGGTCAAGCTCTTGCAAAACTTGCAGAAGAAGATCCAACATTCCGTACAGAGACTGACCAAGAAACTGGTCAAACAATCATCTCTGGTATGGGTGAGCTTCACTTAGACATCCTTGTAGACCGTATGCGTCGTGAGTTCAAGGTAGAAGCTAACGTGGGTGATCCACAAGTTTCTTACCGTGAAACATTCCGTCAATCTGCTCAAGTCGAAGGTAAATTCGTTCGTCAATCAGGTGGTCGTGGACAATATGGTCACGTTTGGATTGAATTCAGTCCTAACGAAGAAGGAAAAGGCTTTGAGTTCGAGAACGCTATCGTTGGTGGTGTTGTTCCACGTGAATACATCCCAGCAGTTCAAGCAGGTCTTGAAGGCGCACTAGGAAATGGTGTACTTGCAGGATATCCGCTAATCGATATTAAAGCGAAATTATATGACGGATCTTACCATGATGTCGATTCCAATGAAATGGCCTTTAAAGTGGCTGCTTCTATGGCTCTTCGTAACGCGGCTAAGAAATGTAACCCTGTCATCTTGGAACCAATGATGAATGTTGAAGTAATTGTACCTGAGGATTACCTTGGAGACATTATGGGTAACATCACATCTCGTCGTGGTCGTGTAGATGGTATGGAAGCACGCGGTAACGCTCAAGTTGTTCGTGCATTCGTTCCACTTGCAAACATGTTTGGTTACGCTACGTACCTACGTTCAAGTACGCAAGGTCGCGGTGTTTACACAATGCAGTTTGACCACTATGAAGAAGTTCCAAAATCTGTTGGTGAAGAAATTATTAAAGCTAACGGTGGCAATAATAAAGAGGATTAATTGCAAACTAGCGTTATATCCTGTATAACTAAATAGTAACGAGATTCATGTGGCTTGCCTGCATGTTATCAATAATTTTTTTAAACATTAAGGAGGAAATTTTAAAATGGCTAAAGAAAAATTTGACCGCTCAAAACCCCATGTTAACGTTGGTACTATCGGACACGTCGATCATGGTAAAACTACTTTAACAGCTGCAATTACTACTGTATTATCTAAAAAAGGTTTTGCAGAAGCTTCTGCATACGACCAAATCGATGGTGCTCCAGAAGAAAGAGAACGTGGTATCACAATCTCTACTGCACACGTTGAGTATGAAACTGAAAACCGTCACTACGCACACGTAGATTGCCCAGGACATGCTGACTATGTTAAAAACATGATCACTGGTGCTGCGCAAATGGACGGTGGTATCTTAGTAGTATCTGCTGCTGATGGCCCAATGCCACAAACTCGTGAGCACATCTTGCTTTCTCGTCAAGTTGGTGTTCCTTACCTTGTTGTATTCATGAACAAATGTGATATGGTAGACGACGAAGAATTACTAGAATTAGTTGAAATGGAAATCCGTGATCTATTAACAGAATACGAATTCCCTGGCGACGATATTCCTGTAATCAAAGGTTCTGCACTTAAAGCTCTTGAAGGCGATGCAGCATGGGAAGAAAAAATCAACGAACTTATGGACGCAGTTGATAGCTATATCCCAACTCCAGCTCGTGACACTGACAAACCATTCATGATGCCAGTTGAGGATGTATTCTCAATCACTGGTCGTGGAACAGTTGCTACAGGTCGTGTTGAACGTGGCCAAGTTAAAGTTGGTGACGAAGTTGAAGTTGTAGGTATCGAAGAAGAAACTAAGAAAGTCGTTGTAACTGGAGTAGAAATGTTCCGTAAGTTACTTGACTATGCTGAAGCTGGCGATAACATCGGTGCACTTTTACGTGGTGTTGCTCGTGAAGAAATCCAACGTGGTCAAGTATTGGCTAAACCGGGTTCAATCACTCCGCATACTACTTTCAAAGCTGAAACTTATGTTTTATCAAAAGAAGAAGGTGGACGTCACACTCCATTCTTCAACAACTACCGCCCACAATTCTATTTCCGTACTACTGACGTAACAGGTGTTGTTATGCTTCCAGAAGGTACTGAAATGGTTATGCCTGGCGATAACGTTGAAATTTCAGTAGAACTAATCGCACCAGTTGCGATTGAAGAAGGTACTAAATTCTCTATCCGTGAGGGTGGACGTACTGTAGGCGCTGGAGTAGTAGCAACTATCTCTAAATAATAGCCTTTTTAAAAATCCTGAACGGTCGTGTATGCGACTGTTCAGGATTTTTTGTATAGTTATGAAAGGAGCTAGCAACAATGTCAGTATATGCTACACATTTCGGGGTATATGGAGTTCATTTTAGGGCAAGGAAGCTTTTATGTATTCATAAAAATACCGGACCGTATAAAAATAGATTTGATTTGCCGGGAGGTAGCCAAAAACAATCCGAAAGCCTTATTGATACGCTTAAAAGAGAAGTGATGGAAGAGACGGGTTACTCTGTTATAAACTATGCTAAGGTAAGATGTTATGATGCTTTTGTGAAGCGAAATGATAAAACAGTACACCATGTTTTTGTTCTGTACGATATGGAAGTAGGGCAAAGAAAAGAGTTGCATCTAGAGTTAGAAAATGAGGAAAACGATTCTTTAGGGTGTTCGTTGGTAGACTTACATGATCTAACTAAAGATAATGCATCCCCAGTAATACTTAAACTATTGCAAGAAATCAAAAATGAGTTCGCTGATAGTGTGTTAAATGCCAGCAGTTACGAAAATTGGGTAGTGAAAGAGAAGTAGCTTTTGATATTAATTCTGCACCACGAAAAAAGACATCTAATCTCAATTCACAGATTAAATGTCCCTTTCTAATATCGAAGCCGTTAGTTCGTACATTTGGTCACGATACTCACCGGCAGGCAGTTTTTTAATTTCTTTCAATGCTTTCTTTGTATATTTATTAGCGAGCGCGAAAGCTTTGTCGACGCCGTTATATTTGGTGATAAGTCTGAGCAACTCTTTTAAATCAGCATCGGTCATGTCCAAACCTTTTTCAAGCAGAGGGTGGAAAAGGTGGGCGTTTCCTTGCATCGCATAAATAAGTGGTAGCGTATAAACACCCTGTTTGACGTCGTTTAGAACCGGTTTTCCTAAGCCGTCATTGGAACTCGTATAATCCAGTACGTCATCAATAATTTGAAAAGCCATGCCGAGATAGTGACCGACATTCCAAGCATTGCGTGTTTGAAAACGTGTTGCTTTGCTTTGCAGTGCGCCAGAATACGTGCTCAAAGCGAAAAGTTGGGCTGTTTTTCCGGAGATGCGTGACAAGTATTGGCGTACCGTTACTTGCAAATCATAGCGAGTCCGCATTTGATCGAGTTCGCCCATCAGGATTTTCTCGATGCTCTTGCTGTTGAATTCGATAGTAGAAACAGAATCCGCGTGGCTGGACAGGATTTTAAAACAAATACAGAAAAGATAGTCGCCAGTGTAGACGGCGTAATTACGACCGTATTTGGAATGAATCGTTTCAATGCCACGACGAGTTGGCGCATCATCCACCACGTCATCATGAATAAGTGTCGCCATATGTAAAACTTCCAATGCAGCAGCAACCGCGATGGCGCGATCACGATTGTTATCAGGCCCGATTTGTGCAGCAAGCATTGCGTAAGCAGGGCGCAACAACTTACCGCCAGCATGAATCAGCGCTTTCACATTTTGCTCGACTTGTTTATCTCGAATTTGGACATTTTTTTCAATAGTTGTGAGTACATCTTGCAAATCAATTTGTAGATTTGGATAGTTATCCCACATCGGGTGAAGTTGCATAGTTCATCCTCTTTTCCCTTAATTTTGAATCGGTTCATTTGTTTTATTAAAAGCACGTAAAGTTTGCACGTTTTTGATAAGATAGTTAGCTGCAATCCCAACAGCAATCCCCGAAAGAATGCCGATGAACGAAAGGACAGGGAGGTAAAGCATAACGCTCCAACTGCCAGCAATCCAACTCGCGATGACTAACTGACCGACATTGTGTAAAATCCCGCCAGTCGTACTAACCCCAATAATACTTACCCTTTTTGGCCCAAGTTTCTTCACAAGCCACATACCACCGAAACTTAAGATCGCTCCAGCGGCACTGTACATAAACGTAGAAATCGTTCCACCAAGCAATGTTGCCAAAACGAGGCGAATACATATAATCATAAACGTATCTTTCGTAGATAGCGTATATAAAGAAATACACGTAATAATGTTAGCTAAACCAAGCTTAGCCCCGGGTGCAAAAGCGAAAGGAAACGGAATCGCGCGTTCCAGCAGACTAATAACAACGGCTTGCGCGGCCAGTAATGCAATATATACTAATCGCTTATTCTTAGTCATGTACACACCCCCTAATTAAAAACTATGAAGGAATAATAATCCCGTCATCTGGCTCTGTTTCGCCAGTTTCTGATTGTACTTCAATAACGACTTTATGTGGTAGACAAACGATGGTTTGCCCGATTTTGTCAATAAAGCCAACACGAACGCATACTTGATCGTTACAATTAGCGCCGCTGATGCGGATTCGTTCGTTCTTCACTTCAATATCATTATAGTCGCCATCTTCGGCCTTCACGCGAAACTTCTCAGTACCCGTGTGCCCAGTCAAATCCACACGTTTGTACTCTTTACCGTCCACCTTAACAACGGCCACCAGTTTTGACGATGATCCAGCAGGTGGGGCAGGTTCTTGCGCTTTTGCATATGTAAAAATAGCTAGAGGCAAAAAAGAAAGAATGGTCAGCAGTACGATAATAATAACATCCCAACGTTTAACCATATGTAAGTATTCCTTCATGGTTCTTGTCCTCCCTCTAACTAGTTTCTCTTAACATTGTAATACATTAGTCTAAAAATATATAGCGAAAGACAGTTTTTAGCTGCCTTTCGCTAGGATTTAAGCGTATAAAATTACTTGTCTCGGTATATGGAGCTTTCTTTTCCGTACCACCAATGGCCCAAGTGTCTTTGGAACCAAGGCATAACCCAGTAATCCAAACCGAATGTACGTCCAGCGCCATTCATTAGTGCAAGTGAAGCAGGTAGCGCCCAGAATTTGTCCCAACCAAGCATTGCGCAAAGAGTGAACATTACAAGGAAACCAGCGCTTCCGATATTTACTAACCAAGTGAATAGACCAACTACTAAAGCAAGACCGATTGCTAACTCGATAAACGGTACTACTTTTTGCATGAATAGTGCTACGTCAAGGTTTGGCATAATTAATTTCATAATCCATTCAAACCAACCAGGCATATGACTCAAAATTGGTGTTGTTACGTTTGTTGCTGCAGCTCCAGCCGCGTCTCCTGCTGCTTGAGAAGCCCCAGAAGTTGCATCCGTTTGTAACCATTCGAATGGCATTTTTGAAGTTGTTGCTGTTAACCATGAATCAGATCCAAGTCCTTGGAACAATGGTTTTAAGTTCGTAAGGCTAACTTTATCCCACGTTGTTTCACCATAAATCTTAGAAAGTGCTTCATCAACCCAGAACCAACCGAGATAAACGCGGAGTGGTAGGGACCAAAGAACGTTACCATAGCGGGATGTCCAGCCACGGAAGATGTTACGATTGTCTCTAATATGGAAGAACTCGTGGAAAACGTATTGCGTCATATAGTAACCACTACGGATTCCGAAGAAGTAGTAAAGGTTAACCATGTGTTTCATGAAAATCGCGAACCAGCCATGTAAACGAAGACCGCCTAAGTTAGCAACACCGTATTTAGAGCCGATGGAAACCATGACACCGTGGTATTTACCTTTATAAGCTTCTTTTTCTGTTCCGCTGATTTCAGCAATGATGCTTTTTGCAGCTGTCATACCAGTTTGTTCCGCTGCTTCAACGATTTGAGGAGTTGGTTTGCCTTCTTCCTCTTCGTAGTAAGCTAAGTCACCGATAACGTATGTGTTTTCGAATTTCTCAGCTTCCATGTATTCATTAACTTTCAAACGACCAGCACGCGCTGCTTCCATACCGTAATCTTTCGTATCAGAATTCGCACGAACACCAGCAGTCCAAATCAATGTATGCGTTGGAATTTCTTCGCCAGATTTCAAGACAATGCTCTCAGGTTTAACCTCAACAATGGCAGCGTCTTTCATAATCTTGATGCCTTTTTTCAGCATGAATTTCTCAGCTTTATCAGCATCTTTGCGATCTAACATGTTCAGAATCGTTGGTGCCGCTTCGACAACAATCAATTCAATTTCAGAAACATCCACCTTGTTATCTTTAGCAAGGCGTGTTTTCCAGTCAAGCAATTCCCCAACCATTTCGATCCCAGTAAAACCAGAACCACAAATAGCAAAAGTAAGCATGGCTTTACGTCGCGCTACATCTTGCTCCTCAGAAGCGTCATGCACGATAGTTTCGATATGTTCGCGTAATTTAACCGCGTTCTCCCAAGACCAAAGTGTGAAACCGTGTTCACCAACACCAGGAGTTCCGAAGTCATTTGGCTCGCCGCCCATACCTAAAACTAGGTAATCATACGGATAGCTTCCATGTTCTGTAGTCACTGTTTTTGTGTCGTGGTTTACATTAGTTACGTTATCCGTTACCAATTTCACCTTCGTACGATTAAACAAATGGCGTAAATCATACTGTATTGCTGTTGGTTCTACGCGTCCCCCAGCTACTTCATGTAATTCAGTCATCATCGTGTGATAGGAATGTCTATCAATTAACGTGATCGTCACCGAATCGTCTTTCTTGTACTTTTTCGCTAATTTCTTAGCCGCATGTACACCTGCATATCCCGCCCCTATAATAACGATATTCTTTTCAGGCATATGCTTTCTCAACTCCTTGTAAGTATATTCACAAAAATTATAAGTCCTGTTACTAAAAATTATAGTAATAACCTATCATAGTTTAACAGATAGAACAAACGCTGTCTAGAGGTCTTTACCCTTAAAAAGTGAGAAACAAACGCAAATTCGAACGGAAAGCACGGCGCCGCAACAAACCCGATATGTGTCAAAAAAATTGAAATATAATACGGGAAATTAATTAAGTAATCGCTTTCTGAAAATTGTTAGTTTTTGAATCTGGTGTACTAAGTGTAGACAAATTGAGACAATAATGTTATATTTAAGTGGAATTAAGGTGAGCTTGTGATTTTGCGCGATTTTCATTGTTCATGTTATCACAAGTAATATTTTAAAAGGTGGGAGCTAATTTTATGAAGAAGAAAAAGTTGGTAATGGCTTTGACAGCTGTAATGGCGTCAAGCATGTTGTTAGTAGCATGTGGGAATGATAATAGTAGCGATAGCAAGTCTAGCGATACTAAACAGTCAGATACAAAGAAAACAGAAGCTAAAACAGATGGTACAATGACAGACGGTACTTACAAATTAGAAGAAAAGAACTTCGATGACAACGGTTGGAAAGCTAAATTCTCAATCGACGTTAAAGATGGTAAAATCACTGAATCTGACTACAACTACGTAGACAAAGACGGTAAACTGAAAACAGACGACGCTGACTACGAGAAGAACATGAAAGCTAAAGTAGGAACAGGTCCACAAGAATATATTCCAGCACTAAACAAATCATTAGTTGACAAACAAGTAGCAACAGACGTTCAAGTAGTAACTGGAGCGACTCACTCTTCTGATGCTTTCATCAACTATGCGAACCAATTAATCCAAGCAGCACAACGCGCAGACACAGCTACAATTGAAATCAACAATGGCGCTAAATTAGAAGACGGTAAATATTCATTAGAAGAACAAAACTACTCACATGGCTACCGTGCAGTATTCAGCATGGAAGTTAAAGATGGTAAAATCACGACATCTGACTACAACTACGTAGACAAAGATGGCAAGAAGAAAACAGACGACGCTGACTACGAGAAGAACATGAAAGACAAAACTGGCGTTGGTCCACAAGAATACATCCCAGCACTAAACAAAGCTCTTGTTGACAAACAAAACCCAGGCGACGTAGCAGTAGTTACAGGCGCAACAAACTCTTCTAACTTGTTCAAAACATATGCTGCACAACTTTACAACGCAGCTCAATCTGGTAACACAGATATGATCAAAGTTTACAACAAAGTAGAAGCAGAATAAGTAAATAAGTTTACAACAAATCAAGGGCTTCAGAGCGAAAACTCTGGGGCTCCTTTTTGTTGACAAAGCAATCAATCACCGATACATTAAAGTAGCAATCATACCATTTCAAAAATGAATCCCAATTCGAAAGGTGCAACTAAAATGAAGAAATTCTATATGTTATTTCTCCTACTAATCATGGCGGTCGTTGTCACAGCTTGCGGTAACGATGACACAACTGCTAAAAAAAGCGATACATCTAAAGATTCTGATCCAGTTCTACTTTCCCAACCATATACAAAAACAGACTTTCTAATGGGAACAGTCAATGTTATTAAAATCTACGACAAAGGCAAAGAGGATGTCCTTCTCAAAGCTTTTGACCGAATCAAAGAATTAGACAAACAAATCACAACAAGCGATAGCGGCAAAACATCAGAAGTCGACAAAGTAAATTTAGCAGCTGGCGAGAAACCAGTAAAAGTGAATGACGATGTTTACTATTTAATACAAGAAGGTTTGAAATATAGCGAAAGCTCAGGCGGTAGCTTTGATATTACAATTGGCCCGCTAACTTCACTATGGCATATCGGCTTTGACGATGCACGTAAACCAAGCCAAGCGGAGATTGATGCCAAATTACCTTTAATTGACTACAAAAAAGTAAAAATGAACGACGCAGACAAAACCGTATACCTCGAAGAAAAAGGCATGGAACTCGATCTTGGCGCCATCGCTAAAGGTTACATTGCAGATGAAGTAGCGAAAGTTTTAGACGCAAATGGCGTAACTACAGCAATCATTGACCTTGGTGGGAATATCATTGTGAAAGGTGACAGTCCAAAAGGCGGTGACTGGGTAGTAGGTATTCAAGATCCGTTCGAATCTCGCGGAACAGTCATTGGCACGATTCCAGAAGCAAACAAATCGATTGTAACATCTGGTATTTATGAACGTTATTTGGAAGTAGACGGCGTTAAATACCATCACCTATTGGACCCTAAAACAGGTTACCCATTCAACAATGATATCGCAGGCGTTTCTATCATCTCTAAGAAATCTATTGATGGCGACGGCCTTTCCACAGCGACATTCTCCAAAGGTATTCAAGGCGGTATGGCGTTCATCGAAACATATAAAGACGTAGAAGCGATTTTTGTAAGTAAAGAAAAGAAAGTATACATTACATCTGGCTTGAAAGGGAAGTTCAAGTTAACAGATAAGAATTTCCAAATGGCGAACTAAAAGGAGTGTAAAGCGTGTCGATACCAGCATTTTTAAAATTGGTAGAAATACAAACGAAAATCGCCAGTGTTTTTCCTTTTATTATTGGGACGTTATTCGCGGTTTACCAATACGACTTATTTAATTGGAAGAACACGCTGATTTTCTTTGGCTCGATGTTGATATTCGATTTAACGACAACGGCAATTAATAACTACATGGATTACCGAAAAGCAACAAACAATCATGACTATGACTACCGAACGACGAGTAATGTCATCGGACAAGAACAAATACCCGAAAAAGTAGTTATCGCGACGATTTTCGTGATGTTTCTCATTGCGACGGGCCTAGGTGTTTGGCTCGTTTTTGAAACGGATTTATTAGTACTGCTAGTTGGGTTTGTCTGTTTTTGTATTGGGATTCTGTATACGTTCGGCCCAGTTCCGTTGTCACGCATGCCGTTAGGTGAAATTTTTTCAGGCGTGACGATGGGGTTCGGCATTGTTTTTCTAGCGATTTATGTGAACGCGTATGACGCTGGAATTGCAAACTTGATTTGGTCGGGCGAATGGGTTAGTGTGAAAGTGAATTTGATAGAAGTTATCCGGATTATTGTTATCTCGTTGCCATGTATTTTTACAATCGCGAACATCATGTTGGCAAACAACATATGCGATCTGGACGAGGACATTCGGAACCACCGTTACACACTGCCGTATTACATTGGTAAAAAGTACGCCGTGATTCTGTTTAACGCGCTATATTATGGCTCGTTTGTAGCGATCATTGTCTCTGTAGCCATCGGATTCCTAAGCCCGATTATGCTACTAACCCTCATCGCAGTCATCCCGGTATTCAAAAATTTACAGAAATTCAACGCCGAGCAAGTCAAAGCCAAAACATTCGTCATCTCCATCAAGAACTTTGTGGTGACAAATAGTGCGATTGTTGTTTTCTTGGCAGCAAGCTTAATCTTGAAATACGTTTAGATTTTATTAGATAGAAGAAAGGGGATTTTCCGATGATTGATAAATTAATATTTGGGCGCTTCATGCCTGGGGAATCCCTTATTCATCATTTAGATGCCAGAACGAAATTGATTGCCGGTTTTTACTTTATTGGCATTCTGTTCCTGGCAAACAATTGGCAAACCTATGCGCTGTTAACATTGTTCACTTTTGCAGTCATCGCGTTAACGGGTATTTCCTATCGCTTTTTCATAAAAGGCGTGAAACCATTGATTTGGCTGATTTTGTTCACGGTAGTTTTGCAAATGCTATTCACGAGCGGCGGCACAATCTTTTTCAGCTGGGGGCCTTTCGCCATCTCTTCATTCGGTCTAATCAACGGTGTTTACGTGTTCATTCGATTCGTGCTGATTATCTTCATCTCCACAGTAATCACGCTCACAACGACCCCTATGGACCTGACAGATGCCATTGCATACATACTAAGACCGTTCAAAGTTCTAAAAATGCCAGTACAAGACATCGCGCTCATGATTTCAGTAGCTCTGCGTTTCATCCCCACATTAATGGAAGAAACTGATAAAATTATGAAAGCGCAGCGAGCACGTGGTGTAGAATTCGGTGAAGGCAACCTATTTGAACAAATGAAAGTCGTCGTTCCGATATTCATCCCGCTATTCGTAAGTTCTTTCAATCGCGCAGAAGACCTTGCAGACGCAATGGAAGCCCGCGGATACCAAGGTGACCAAAAAAGAACCCGATTCCGCATCCTACATTGGCATTGGTGCGATTTAGTCGCAGGGCTTGTTTTAGTAGCGTTGACAGTAGGTTTAGTAACACTAAGAATTTCCTGAGAAGACTGGCTTTCGTCACTTGCGATTGCCGGTCTTTTCGCATTTAAAAATAAGTGGAATCATGTAATATAACCGTCATAAAAGTTTTTTAAGAAAATCGTTGAAATTACTAGGCTAGACGTGTATAATAGATAAAGTGCAATTGAACAGGCAGTGGTCTGCCCATTTTGTGCGACACCCCCATATGTTGGGGCTGTAGATGTGATGAAGTGAGAGGTTGCTGACACACCCGGCCGCTTTGCCATGGCGAGTGTTCAGGAGATTTTCACGGAGAATGTCTATTTTGAAAATAGGCGAGAAGGAGGGAAAATAATGGCAAAACAAAAAATTCGTATTCGTTTAAAAGCGTATGATCACCGTATCTTGGATCAATCGGCGGAGAAAATTGTAGAAACAGCGAAACGTTCAGGTGCTAGCGTATCTGGTCCGATTCCGTTGCCAACAGAGAAATCTGTATACACAATCTTGCGTGCGGTCCACAAATACAAAGATTCACGTGAGCAATTCGAAATGCGTACACACAAACGTTTAATCGATATCGTTAATCCAACACCACAAACTGTTGATAGCCTTATGCGTTTAGACTTACCAAGCGGTGTGGACATCGAAATCAAACTATAAATAATGAATTACATGCTCGCGAAACATTCGCATGCATAACTAGCTTATAACTCGACAATCTCGAGCAAGCTAAACCAAATCCAAAAATAACAGGAGGTGTGACTCATGACCAAAGGAATCTTAGGTAGAAAAGTAGGGATGACACAAGTTTTCACAGAAAACGGCGAACTTATTCCAGTAACAGTAATCGAAGCAGGTGCTAACGTAGTACTTCAAAAGAAAACTGTTGAAACAGACGGATATGAAGCAATTCAAATCGGTTTCGAGGATAAACGCGAAAAGTTGTCAAACAAACCCGAAAAAGGTCATGTAGAAAAAGCCAATACTACTCCTAAGCGCTTCATTCGCGAATTACGCGATGTAAACTTAGACGAGTATGAAATTGGTGGAGAAATTAAAGTAGACGTATTCGCAGAAGGTGACATCGTCGACGCGACAGGCGTATCAAAAGGTAAAGGATTCCAAGGTGTTATTAAACGCCACGGACAATCTCGTGGACCAATGGCCCATGGATCTCGTTACCATCGTCGCCCGGGTTCAATGGGTCCTGTAGCGCCTAACCGTGTATTCAAAAATAAATTACTTCCAGGTCGTATGGGTGGAGATCAAATCACTATCCAAAACCTAGAAATCGTCAAAGTAGACGTAGAGAAAAATGTTCTTTTAGTTAAAGGTAACGTACCAGGAGCTAAAAAAGCGTTGATCCAAATCAAAACAGCAAACAAATCAAGATAATTTATTGGAAAGGAGGACTAACAAATGCCCAACGTAGCTTTATTGAAACAAGATGGAACAAATGCTGGCGAAATTACACTTAACGATACTATTTTCGGTATTGAACCAAATGAAAAAGTGGTTGTTGATGTAATTTTGAGTCAACGAGCTTCCTTACGTCAAGGAACTCATAAAGTAAAAGGCCGCTCAGAAGTACGCGGCGGTGGACGTAAACCATGGCGTCAAAAAGGTACAGGTCGTGCCCGTCAAGGTTCGATTCGTTCCCCACAATGGCGTGGAGGTGGTATCGTATTCGGTCCAACACCACGTAGCTATGCTTACAAATTACCTAAGAAAGTTCGTCGTTTAGCGATCAAATCGATCCTTTCTTCTAAAGTAAAAGAAGAGAGCTTAGTAGTATTAGAAGGTTTAACTTTCGCAGCTCCTAAGACTAAAGAATTCACGGCTTTCCTTAAAAATATCTCTGTAGATACAAAAGCATTGGTAGTAGTAGCCGATGGAAGTGAAAATGTAGAACTATCTGCACGTAACTTACAAGGCATTAAAGTTATTCCAGCTCAAAGTATCTCAGTACTAGACGTTGCTAAACATGATAAGCTAATTATCACTAAAGCAGCTCTTGAACAAGTAGAGGAGGTGCTTGCATAATGGATGCACGCGACATCATTAAGCGCCCAATTATCACTGAGCAATCAACTAGTGTTCTAGATGACAAGAAATATACATTTGAAGTTGATACACGCGCTACTAAAACGCACGTTAAAAAAGCTATCGAAGAAATCTTCGAAGTAAAAGTTGCGAAAGTAAACGTAATGAACTACAAAGGTAAATTAAAACGTATGGGCCGTTACGCTGGCTATACAAACAAGCGTCGTAAAGCTATCGTTACTTTGACAGCTGATAGCAAAGAAATCCAATTTTTCGAAGTTTAATACTTCCATGAATTGAACTAATAGAGGAGGGAATACAATGGCGATTAAAAAGTATAAACCTACCACAAACGGCCGTCGTCACATGACGAGTTCAGATTTCGCTGAGATTACTACAAGTACTCCAGAAAAATCTTTACTACGTCCTCTGAAAAAGAAGGCTGGTCGTAATAACCAAGGTAAGTTAACTGTTCGTCATCACGGTGGAGGACACAAACGTCAATACCGCGTGATCGATTTTAAACGTAATAAAGATGGTATTCCAGGACGCGTTGCTACGATCGAATATGATCCGAACCGTTCTGCTAACATCGCATTAATTCACTACGTTGATGGAGAAAAACGCTACATCATCGCAGCAAAAGGCTTAGAAGTAGGCCAAACAATTTATTCAGGTTCAGAAGCGGATATCAAAGTTGGTAACGCGCTAGAACTTAAAGATATTCCAGTGGGTACAGTTATCCACAATATCGAAATGAAACCTGGTAAAGGTGGACAATTAGTACGTTCTGCTGGAACAAGCGCGCAAGTACTTGGTAAAGAAGGCAAATACGTATTAATCCGTCTTAACTCTGGTGAGGTTCGCATGATTCTTGCTACTTGTCGTGCTACTATCGGCCAAGTTGGTAACGAGCAACACGAACTTATCAACATTGGTAAAGCAGGTCGTTCACGTTGGATGGGTAAACGCCCAACAGTTCGTGGATCTGTCATGAACCCTAACGATCACCCACACGGTGGTGGTGAAGGTAAAGCACCAATCGGACGTAAATCACCAATGTCTCCTTGGGGCAAACCAACACTTGGTTACAAAACTCGTAAGAAAAACAATAACTCCGATAAATTTATCGTACGTCGTCGTAAGAAGAAATAATCGGGTTTGTCATTTTAACGAATTTATAGGTAGCAGGAACGGGCAAGCGTTGGCTTACCGATTCCTGACTATGCGAAGGGAGGTTCCGACATGGGTCGTAGCTTGAAAAAAGGACCTTTTGTAGATGATCATTTGATGAAGAAAGTTGAAGCAGCTGATGCAAGCGAGAAGAAACAAGTTATCAAAACTTGGTCTCGTCGTTCAACGATTTTCCCAGTATTTGTTGGTCAAACAATTGCTGTATATGATGGACGCAAACACGTTCCAGTCTATATCCAAGAAGATATGGTTGGACATAAATTAGGTGAATTCGCACCAACTCGTACGTACCGTGGTCACGCGGGCGACGATAAAAAAACTAGACGCTAATTGAGAGGAGGATATCCTGATGACAACTGCAAAAGCCGTTGCAAAAACTGTTCGTATTGCTCCTCGTAAAGCTAGACTCGTAATGGATCTAGTTCGTGGTAAGCAAGTCGGTGAAGCCGTTGCTATTTTGAAACTTACACCAAAAGCAGCTTCTCCAATCATCGAAAAAGTTTTAAAATCAGCAATCGCAAACGCTGAGCATAATTATGATTTAGATGTAAATAACTTGGTAATTTCTGAGGCATTCGTTGACGAAGGGCCAACATTGAAACGTTTCCGTCCACGTGCGATGGGACGCGCAAGTGCAATTAATAAACGTACAAGCCACATTACAGTCGTGGTATCTGAAATCGAGGAGGGATAATTCGTGGGTCAAAAAATACATCCAATTGGTATGCGTGTCGGTATAATCCGTGATTGGGATTCAAAATGGTACGCTGGTAAAGAATACGCGAACTTCTTACACGAAGATTTACGCATCCGTGAATATATCGCGAAGAACTTATCAGATGCTTCTGTATCACGTGTTGAAATCGAACGCGCGGCAAGCCGTGTTAATATCACTATCCACACTGCGAAACCTGGTATGGTTATCGGTAAAGGTGGATCTGAAGTAGAATCATTACGTAAAAATCTGAATGAACTTACAGGTAAACGAGTTCATATCAATATTGTAGAAATCAAAAGAGCTGACCTTGACGCTAAATTGGTTGCTGAAGGAATTGCTCGTCAATTGGAAAACCGTGTGTCTTTCCGACGTGCACAAAAACAAGCAATCCAACGTACAATGCGTGCAGGCGCTAAAGGTATTAAAACTCAAGTTTCCGGCCGTTTAGGTGGAGCAGATATCGCTCGTGCGGAACACTACAGTGAAGGAACAGTTCCTCTTCATACATTGCGTGCCGACATCGACTACGCATGGGAAGAAGCTGACACAACTTATGGTAAACTAGGCGTTAAAGTCTGGATCTACCGTGGTGAAGTCCTTCCTACGAAGAAAAACAATGTGGAAGGAGGAAAATAATAATGTTAGTTCCAAAACGTGTAAAATACCGTCGTGAGTTCCGTGGTAACATGCGTGGACGCGCAAAAGGCGGCACAGAAGTAGCATTTGGTGAATTTGGTCTTCAAGCTGTTGAAGCTTCATGGATCACTAACCGTCAAATCGAAGCTGCCCGTATCGCGATGACTCGTTACATGAAACGTGGCGGTAAAGTTTGGATTAAAATTTTCCCTCATAAATCTTACACATCTAAGCCAATTGGTGTTCGGATGGGTAAAGGTAAAGGTGCTCCGGAAGGTTGGGTAAGCCCAGTTAAACGTGGCAAAATTATGTTTGAAATCGCTGGTGTTCCTGAAGAAGTAGCGCGTGAAGCATTACGTCTTGCAGCACACAAATTACCAGTGAAAACAAAAATCGTGAAACGCGAAGAAATTGGTGGTGAAGCAAATGAAAGCAACTGATATCCGTGAATTGTCCACTACTGAAATTCAAGATAAAGAAAAATCTCTAAAAGAAGAGCTTTTCAACTTGCGCTTTCAATTAGCTACTGGCCAATTGGAAAACACTGCACGTATTCGTGAAGTACGCAAAGCAATCGCTCGCATGAAAACAATCGTTCGCGAAAGAGAACTTGCCTAAAATTAATCAAGAGGAGGTTTTAATACATGTCTGAACGTAACCAACGTAAAGTCTATACAGGACGTGTTGTATCCGACAAAATGGATAAAACAATCACTGTCGTTGTTGAAACGTATAAGAAACACTCGCTTTATGGCAAGCGCGTGAAGTATTCAAAAAAATTCAAAGCTCATGACGAAAACAATGTTGCAAAAACTGGCGATGTAGTACGTATTGCTGAAACTCGTCCATTATCTGCAACAAAACGTTTCCGCCTATTAGAAGTTGTTGAAGAAGCGGTAATCATTTAAGTTATGAACCGAAATAATAAAAGTTTTAATAGGAAAAATAAATTTCCTGATTGTATGTCTGGAAGGAGGGTGTCCTAATGATTCAACAAGAAAGTCGTTTGAAAGTGGCTGATAACTCTGGTGCTCGTGAAGTTTTAACAATTAAAGTACTAGGTGGATCAGGACGCAAAACTGCGAACATTGGCGACGTAATCGTGTGTACTGTTAAACAAGCAACACCAGGTGGCGTTGTCAAAAAAGGTGAAGTAGTTAGAGCGGTAATCGTTCGTACTAAGAGTGGAGCACGTCGTCAAGATGGTTCTTACATCAAATTTGATGAAAATGCATGTGTTATAATCCGTGATGATAAAAGTCCTCGTGGAACACGTATTTTTGGACCTGTTGCTCGCGAACTTCGTGAAAACAACTTTATGAAGATCGTTTCTTTAGCTCCAGAAGTTCTTTAAAATACACTAGTTTCAATCTCAAGGAGGTGCTAGACCCAATGCATGTCAAAAAAGGTGATAAAGTACAAGTTATTACTGGTAAAGATAAAGGTAAATCCGGCAAAATTATCGCTGCGTTTCCTAAAAAAGACCGCGTAATTGTTGAAGGAATCAACATGGTGAAAAAACATACAAAGCCATCGAACATTAATCCGCAAGGTGGAATTTTAAATGTTGAAGCACCGATTCACGTATCTAACGTAATGCTTATCGATCCAAAGACTGGTGAACCAACTCGTGTGAACTACCAAGTCAAGGACGGTAAAAAAGTACGCGTAGCTAAAAAATCCGGTGAAGTTATAAAAGACGCAACTAAATAAGTATCTGAGGAAGGAGGGAATAGTACATGAATCGCCTTAAAGATAGATATCTTAAGGAAATTGTTCCTGCTTTAATGAGCAAATTCAATTATGACTCCGTAATGGAGGTACCAAAAATCGATAAAATCGTAATCAACACTGGTGTTGGTGATGCAACAGCAAATGCGAAAGTTTTAGACAGTGCAGTGGAAGAGCTAGCTCAAATCACTGGTCAAAAACCTGTTATCACGAAAGCAAAAAATTCAATCGCTGGTTTCCGTCTACGTGAAGGAATGCCAATCGGTGCGAAAGTAACGCTTCGTGGTGAGCGCATGTATGATTTCTTAGACAAATTAATTACTGTTTCCCTACCACGTGTTCGTGACTTCCGTGGGGTTTCTAAAAAAGCCTTCGACGGTCGCGGTAACTACACGCTAGGTGTAAGAGAGCAATTAATTTTCCCTGAAATTGATTACGATAAAGTAAGCAAAGTTCGCGGAATGGACGTAGTAATCGTTACTACTGCTAAATCTGACGAAGAGTCAAAAGAATTACTGACACAAATCGGTATGCCATTTCAAAAGTAAGCCAAAAGTAATCAATAATTAAGTAGGGAGGCGAAAACGTGGCTAAAAAATCAATGATCGCGAAGCAAAAACGTACACCTAAGTACGCTGTTCAAGCATATACTCGTTGTGAACGTTGTGGTCGTCCACATTCCGTTATTCGCAAATTTAAACTATGCCGTATCTGCTTCCGTGAACTTGCCTATAAAGGACAAATTCCCGGCGTAAGAAAAGCAAGCTGGTAAAAACCCAATAATGGGAAGGAGGTAAATTTTTCATGGTGATGACAGATCCTATCGCAGATTTTCTAACTCGTATACGTAATGCCAATATGGTACGTCACGATAAATTAGAAGTTCCTGCTTCAAAAATCAAAAAAGAAGTCGCTGAAATCCTTAAAAGAGAAGGTTTCGTACGTGACGTTGAGTATATTCAAGACGACAAACAAGGTACAATCCGTGTTTTCCTTAAATATGGTGCAGCAAACGAGCGTGTAATTACTGGACTTAAGCGTATCAGTAAGCCAGGTCTTCGTGTTTACGCTAAAGCTGATGAGGTACCAAAAGTACTTAACGGTTTAGGTATTGCAATTGTATCTACTTCTCAAGGTTTGTTAACAGACAAAGAAGCTCGCGCGAAACAAGTGGGCGGAGAAGTTTTAGCATACGTTTGGTAAGAACAGAAAATCACAAGGAGGTGCAATAAATGTCCCGTATAGGTAAAAAAACAATTGTTATTCCAGCTGGTGTTACTGTAACATTAGATGGCTCAACAGCAACTGTTAAGGGTCCTAAAGGTGAATTAGTAAAAACTTTTAACCCAGATATCTCAATCAATATCGAAGGAAACGAGATCAACGTAACTCGTCCCTCTGACAATAAAACACACCGTGCGCTTCATGGTACGACACGTGCTATTCTAAATAACATGGTTGTCGGTGTATCTGAAGGCTACGAAAAAACTCTTGAGCTTATTGGTGTCGGTTACCGTGCTGCAAAACAAGGTACTAAACTTGTTTTAAACGTAGGTTACTCTCATCCAGTAGAATTCGAAGCTCGTCCAGGTGTTGAAGTAGAAGTACCTGCGAATACGAAAGTTATCGTTCGCGGTATTAACAAAGAACATGTTGGCGAATTGGCTGCAAATATCCGTTCCGTACGTCCACCAGAGCCGTATAAAGGTAAAGGTATCCGTTACGAAGGCGAATTTGTACGTCGTAAAGAAGGTAAAACTGGTAAATAATGCCGCGTAAAGGCTAAGAGAAGAGGTGAGTCGTGTGATTACCAAAATCGACAAAAATAAAGTGCGTAAGAAAAGACATGGCCGTGTTCGTTCTAAGATTTCTGGAACTGCAGCTCGTCCACGTTTGAACGTTTTCCGCTCAAACAAAAACATTTATGCTCAAATTATTGATGATGTTAACGGTGTAACAATCGCTAGCGCATCTAACGTAGATAAAGATTTCCCTAAAGCTGAGTCTAAAGTTGACGCTGCTACAAAAGTTGGCGAAATCGTTGCAAAACGCGCTGCAGAAAAAGGCGTTAAAGCTGTCGTATTTGATCGCGGAGGTTACTTATACCACGGTCGTGTACAAGCTTTAGCTGAATCTGCTCGTGAAAATGGATTGGAATTTTAATAAGAAGGAGGGACAACTTACATGCCTCAACAAATCGATGGAAACAAATTAGAATTAGAAGAACGCGTAGTTACTATCAACCGTGTTGCGAAAGTAGTTAAGGGTGGTCGTCGTTTCCGTTTTTCAGCGCTCGTAGTCGTTGGAGATAAGAACGGTCATGTTGGATTCGGTACTGGTAAAGCACAAGAAGTACCAGATGCGATCCGTAAAGCAATTGATGACGCTAAGAAGAATATGATCTTCGTACCAACTGTTGACACTACAATCCCACACACAGCAATCGGTCATTTTGGTGGTGGAGAAATTCTCCTAAAACCTGCAAGTGCCGGTTCTGGTGTAACTGCTGGTGGTCCAGTTCGTGCTGTCCTTGAGCTTGCCGGTGTTGCTGATGTGTCTAGTAAATCACTAGGATCTAACACACCAATCAACATGGTTCGCGCTACATTCGACGGTATTAAACAACTTAAAAAAGCTGAAGATGTTGCGAAATTACGCGGCAAAACAGTTGAAGAATTGCTAGGATAAGGAGGGAATCAACGTTATGGCGAAATTAGAAATTACTCTAAAACGTAGCTTAATCGGACGCCCTCAACCACAACGCAAAACAGTTCAAGCTCTAGGCTTGGGAAAAACTAATTCTGTTGTTGTAAAAGAAGATAATCCTGCAATTCGTGGGATGATCACTAAAGTAAGCCATTTAGTGGACGTTAAAGAAGTTTAAGCTATTAATTATTTAAAAGAAATACCGAATAAAATCGTAAATTAGGAGGAGGTGCTTGACATGAAACTTCACGAACTTAAACCTGCAGAAGGTTCTCGTAAAGAGCGTAATCGTGTTGGTCGTGGTATGAGTTCTGGTAACGGTAAAACATCAGGACGCGGTCACAAAGGTCAAAAAGCACGTTCAGGTGGCGGTGTACGCCTAGGCTTCGAAGGTGGACAATTACCATTGTTCCGTCGTATTCCAAAACGTGGTTTTACAAATATCAATCGCAAAGAGTATGCTGTTGTAAATATTGATGTTTTAAATCGCTTTGAAGAAGGTACAGAAGTAACACCTGAATTATTAATTGAAACAGGTATCGTTCGTAACGCAAAATCCGGAATTAAGATTTTGTCTAACGGAGCTATCGAGAAAAAACTTACTGTGAAAGCTAACAAATTCTCATCGGCTGCTAAGGAAGCTATCGAGGCTGCTGGTGGAAAAACTGAGGTGATCTAATGTTTTCGACGTTGATCAATTTTTTCAGAGTTGCTGACATACGTAAAAAAATCATGTTTACATTAGCCATGCTTGTCATCTTCCGTATCGGGACATTTATTCCTGTACCGGGAGTAGACGCGGCTACAATTCAAAAATCGATGGAAAGTGGAATCTTAGGATTTCTAAACACTTTCAATGGTGGTGCGCTGAAGAACTTTTCAATCTTCGCGATGGGTGTTATGCCTTATATTACCGCATCGATTATCGTGCAACTATTGCAGATGGACGTAGTGCCTAAACTTACTGAGTGGTCAAAACAAGGTGAGATGGGTCGTAAGAAATCAAATCAATTGACGCGTTACTTAACGATTGGACTTGGTCTTATCGAAGCTTTCGGTATGGCATTCGGGTTCAATAGATTGAGCGGTTCTGGCTTTATTATTAATCCTTCTATCCCTCAATACTTGGCAATTGCAGTTGTTCTTACAACCGGTACAATGTTCTTGATGTGGTTAGGTGAACAAATTACTGTAAGTGGCGTTGGTAATGGTATTTCCATTATTATCTTTGCCGGTATCGTAGCTCGTATTCCTGATGGTGTACGTTCCCTCTATGTATCGCAAATCGAAGACGCAGGCGATCAGTTGTTCATGCACATTTTAATTCTTGCAGCAATCGTGGTGGCAGTTTTAGCGATCGTCGTGCTCGTTATTTACTTCCAACAAGCGTTGCGTAAGATTCCAATTCAATACTCAAAACGTGTCGCTGGTGCAAAAACTGGTGGAGCGCAAGCAACGCATTTACCGTTGAAACTTAACTCTGCTGGGGTTATTCCGGTAATCTTTGCAAGTGCCTTTATCATTACACCACAAACCATTTTGAGCTTTGCGTTCGTTGACTCAACCAGCCAAGTTGTAAAAGTCTTAAAACAAATTTTTGACTATACGCAGCCGATTGGTATGTGTCTATACGTTGCCTTGATTGTCGCATTCACTTACTTTTATGCGTTCATCCAAGTTAACCCTGAGAAAGTTGCAGATAACTTGAAGAAACAAGGTGGGTATATTCCAAGTAAACGTCCTGGTCGTGAAACACAAGCGTATCTTACGAGTGTGCTTTACCGTCTGACTTTTGTTGGTGCGATTTTCCTTTCTGTAGTAGCAATCTTGCCTACAATCGGAGCTTCTGTATTCAATCTTCCGCAATCGATCGCCATTGGTGGTACGAGCTTGCTGATTGTTATCGGGGTAGCCCTTGATACAACAAAACAATTAGAAGGACAACTTGTGAAACGAAATTACCGAGGATTTATCAAATAAACACGCGGGACGCCTGGGGATGAATCCTCGGTGCTCCGACGTGCTACTAATAAAAGGGGCGATACAGTTGAAACTAGTGTTAATGGGACTGCCCGGTGCCGGTAAAGGTACGCAAGCTGAAAAGATTGTTGCGAAATACAATATTCCTCACATTTCAACTGGGGACATGTTCCGCGCAGCAATAAAAAACGGCACAGAATTAGGACTAAAAGCTAAATCCTTCATGGATAGCGGCAATTTAGTACCTGACGATGTGACAAACGGTATCGTTCGTGAATGCTTAGCCGAAGATGATGCTAAAGATGGATTCCTGCTTGACGGATTTCCGAGAACGGTAGAACAAGCCGAAGAACTAGAGAAGATTTTATCTGATTTAGGAACGAAGCTTGATGCTGTTATTAATATTCAAGTGAACAAAGATAGCCTGATGACTCGTTTAACTGGCCGTTGGATTTGTCCAACATGTGGTAAAACGTATCATGAAGTATTCAATCCTCCGAAACAAGCGGGGATTTGTGATGTGGATGGTGCGAAACTTTACCAACGGGAAGACGATAAAGCAGAAACTGTCGAAAATCGCCTGAATGTTAATATCAAACAGACGCAACCATTATTAGATTTTTATGGTGAAAAAGGAACATTGTTTGCAGTCAACGGTGAGCAAGATATCGATCTTGTTTTCGAAGATGTGAATAAGATTCTTACTTCATTCTAAAAAGGAATCATCGCTTATCTGCCGTCGGTGTCTAGGTAGTGCAAAATATTTTGTTTTGTAGTATAATGGATAATTGGCAGTAGAATGAGTAACAACTATGCGAAACATGATGAACGAGAGATTGTCTGAAGATCATCTGGATAAATAGGAATGCTACTGGAAATAGTGAAGAAGGCGTTCGAAATCGAGCCAGATGCACTTGTACTTCCATTTTTGCGGGACCGTACTTACCGATTGTCTGAAGATGTATAAAATTAATTCCTTGTCGTGGGGAACGATTTTGGTATGTCTAGCGTTTTTTCATGTAATAAATTTTTACGCGAAAAGAAATGGCAGACCTGTAAATGGTCCAGTTATAAAGAAGTTAGGAGGTAGCAACCTATGGCAAAAGAAGATGTAATCGAAGTGGAAGGTACAGTGGAAGACACATTGCCTAACGCGATGTTCAAAGTTGTACTAGAAAATGGTCATACTGTTTTAGCTACAGTTTCTGGCAAAATCCGTATGCACTATATTCGTATTCTACCAGGTGACAAAGTAACGGTTGAGCTTTCCCCGTATGACTTGACACGTGGTCGAATCACTTACCGTTTCAAATAATAATTTGTCGGAAATGAAATTATATACCGGTCTGGTTCGCCAGCTAGTTTTTATCGGTTTATAGAGACATTTTCTCTACTAAACAAGGAGGTATATCTACATGAAAGTAAGACCATCAGTAAAACCAATCTGTGAGAAATGTAAAGTTATTCGCAGAAAAGGTAAAGTAATGGTAATTTGTGAAAATCCGAAACATAAACAAAAACAAGGATAAGAGGAGGTGCTTTTGTAAATGGCACGTATTGCAGGTGTTGATGTTCCGCGCGAGAAGCGCATTGTAATATCTTTGACTTACATCTATGGTATCGGTAATCAAACGGCTAAAGATGTTTTAAAAGAAGCAGGAGTTTCTGAAGATACTCGTACTCGCGATTTAACTGAGGATGAACTTGGTAAAATCCGTGAACTAGTTGACAAAATCAAAGTTGAAGGTGACCTTCGTCGTGAAGTGAACTTGAATATTAAACGTTTGATCGAAATCGGTTCTTATCGTGGCATGCGTCATCGTCGTGGTCTACCAGTTCGTGGACAAAACACGAAGAACAACGCACGTACTCGTAAAGGCCCATTAAAAACGGTCGCAGGTAAGAAGAAATAATTATTAGTAAGTAAAGGAGGTAGTTAGTGAATGGCTCGTAAAACAAATACTCGTAAACGTCGTGTGAAAAAGAATATCGAAGCTGGTATTGCACACATTCGTTCTACATTCAATAATACAATTGTAACGATTACTGACACTCACGGTAATGCAATAGCGTGGTCAAGTGCAGGAGCATTAGGTTTCAAAGGATCACGTAAATCAACTCCTTTCGCGGCGCAATTAGCTGCTGAAACTGCTGCAAAATCAGCACAAGAACATGGCTTGAAAACTTTGGAAGTAACAGTTAAAGGACCTGGCGCAGGACGTGAAGCTGCAATTCGTGCTCTTCAAGCTGCTGGTTTAGAAGTAACTGCTATTAAAGATGTAACTCCAGTTCCTCATAATGGATGTCGTCCTCCAAAACGTCGTCGTGTATAAGTAGTCGTATTTTTGTTTGCAACTTGAACTATTGTCACGAGATTCTTCATAAGGATCTAGCAAAAGAGACGTTTTGAAGGAGGGTAAATTTGAATGATCGAAATTGAAAAACCGAAAATCGAGACGATTGAGATCAGCGATGATGCCAAGTATGGAAAGTTTGTTGTAGAGCCACTAGAGCGTGGATATGGTACAACTTTGGGTAACTCCTTACGTCGTATTCTGTTATCTTCTCTTCCTGGTGCTGCAGTGACATCTATCCAAATTGATGGAGCTCTTCATGAGTTTTCTGTCATCGAAGGTGTAGTAGAAGATGTAACAACGATGATTTTAAATATCAAGAAACTTGCACTTAAAGTGTATGCCGAAGACGATAAGACTTTGGAAATTGATATGCAAGGCCCAGGAGTAGTAACTGCTGGCGATATTAACTATGATAGTGATGTTGAAATTCTGAATCCAGATCTTCATATTGCTACGCTTAGTGATAACGCGAAATTCCATGTTCGCCTAAATGCGGCACGTGGTCGTGGTTATACACCTGCGGATCAAAATAAACGTGAAAATATGCCAATCGGTGTGTTGCCTGTAGACTCGATTTTTAGCCCGGTTATCCGTGTCAATTATCAAGTAGAAACAACACGCGTTGGACAATCCACGAATTATGATAAGCTAACTTTCGACGTTTTGACTGATGGAAGTATTAGCCCTGAAGAAGCTGTTTCCTTGGGAGCAAAAATTCTTACAGAGCATTTAAATATTTTTGTTGACTTAACAGACGAAGCACAAAAAGCAGAAATCATGATTGAAAAAGAAGAAAGCCATAAAGAGAAAGTGCTTGAAATGACAATTGAAGAATTGGACTTATCTGTTCGTTCTTACAACTGCTTGAAACGCGCTGGAATCAATACAGTACAGGAATTAGCTGACAAATCTGAGGATGATATGATGAAAGTTCGTAACTTGGGTCGTAAATCTCTAGAAGAAGTTAAAGTGAAACTGTCTGACCTTGGCTTAGGCTTACGTAACGAAAATTAATTTTTACTTTGTGAAGGAGGGAAATCCATGGGTTACAGAAAATTAGGTCGTACTAAATCTCAACGTAAAGCATTATTACGTGATCTAGCGACTGATTTAATCGTTTTCGAACGTATCGAAACTACTGAAGCAAAAGCTAAAGAGATTCGTTCAATCGTTGAAAAACTAATCACTTCTGGTAAAAAAGGAGACTTGCACGCTCGTCGTCAAGCAGCTGCTTTTGTACGTCACGAAGTTGTTAACGTGGTACAAAAAGAAGTGAAAGACAAAGATGGTAACACTGTGACTAAGAATCGTCCAGTTTACGCTTTGCAAAAATTATTTGATGATGTTGCTCCACGCTACGCGGAACGTCAAGGCGGATATACTCGTATCTTGAAAAAAGGTCCTCGTCGCGGTGACGGTGCGCCAATGGTTATCATTGAATTAGTATAATTCATGTGTTAAAGCAAGTGGAGTGTTATGATAAAGTAGCTTCGTGCTATTTTGTCTAGCTCTGTGTGTTTCCCCTTCGCCAAATATGGTTGTAAGGGGAGCGCAGGCTTTTTTTTGTTTAGAAGTTTCTTTTAAATAAATGCGAGTACGTGATGAGCGGCGTTTAGTCCCATGGCAAACATGTCACTCGAGAAAAGCTTGTCTTGCTTACATAGTGAAGAACCGGTCTTGTAATGAGATCGGTTTTTTGTGTTGTGGAAAACGTGGAGCTTAGATATAATGGAGAAAATGATAGAGCGATTGGGAGTGACGGGATGAAGACGGTTGTTATGCGGGAATTGGTGATTGGTGAAGGTATGCCGAAAATTTGTGTGCCGGTGGTTGGTAGGACATTGGACGGGATTTTGGCGCAGGTAGAGGCGTTACGGGATGTTTCGTTTGATGTGATGGAATGGCGTGCGGACTTTTATGAGTTGGTGGAGGATATGGACGCCGTTCGAGGTGTGTTAGGGGAAATTCGGACGGTGATGCCGGAGAAGCCGCTGATTTTTACGTTTCGGAGTGAGACGGAGGGCGGCGAGCGGATGCTTTGTGTGGAGCATTATGTGGCGCTACTTAAGATGGTGATGGCTTCGGGATACGTGGACGCGGTTGATGTGGAGTTGTTTAAGGGCGATGCGGAGGTTGCGGAGCTTGTGAACGAGGCTAAGAAGCATGATGTGAAAGTGGTCATGTCGAGCCATGATTTTGAAAAAACGCCAGGTGAGGATGAAATTGTCGCGAGACTGTGCAAAATGCAGGAACTAGGAGCAGATTTGCCGAAAATTGCGGTGATGCCTCATAATGCAGCGGACGTTTTGACATTGCTTTTGGCGACGAATCGGATGGTGACGGAGTTTGCGGATCGGCCAGTGATTACGATGTCAATGGCGGGGCTTGGTTTGGTGTCACGCCTAACTGGTGAGGTATTTGGTTCCGCGCTTACTTTTGCAAGTGTTGGTGAGGTTTCGGCGCCTGGTCAGATTGAGGTGGAGACATTGCGGCAAGTGCTGGATGTGTTACATAGTAATAAATAAGGAAAGCCCTGCAAAACGTTGTTATGCGCTATGCAGGGTTTCTTTATTATCTGATTTGATGACGGCTAGCATGGTGCCGAGTGCGATCATGTTGCCTAGGATGGAACTGCCGCCGTAACTGATGAAGGGAAGCGGGATTCCGGTTAGGGGCATCATACCGATCGTCATGGCGATGTTTTCGAAAATGTTGAATGCGAACATCATGGCAAAACCAGCGAGAACGTAGGTGGAGAATTTACTTTTCATGCTGAGGGCTGTGACGATGATTTGATGGATGAAAAGCATGAAGATGATAAGTAGGATGCTGACGCCGATGAAGCCGAATTGGTTGGCGATGGTGCTGAAAATCATGTCGGTGTGGCTTTCGGGAATGTAGACGGATGTACCATTGCTGCCAAACATTGTGCCGGAACCGATAGCTTTTAGGGAGCGGTCGATTTGATAGAAGGCATTCGGATCACTCGCGGGGTCCAGCCAAGTATAGACGCGTGTGAACTGGTAGCTGTGGAAGCCTAGTTTTTCAAGAATGGCGACGTTGTAGATGACTAGGTAGAGTCCAGCGCTGATTGTGACGATGAAAGATAGGATGATGGCGATGATTGCTTTGGTGGATTTGATGGCTAAGATGCTGATGGTGAAGGCGCTGATGAAGTAGACGATGGTTGTTCCAAGATCGGGCTGTTTCATGATGAAAAGGAGAACGACGACGGCTAAGCTCCAAAAAACGGCGAGTTGTTTCCAAAGATTTTGTTCGTATTTGACGGCAAAATGGGCAAGAACGATGATGAAGGCAGATTTTGTGATTTCGGATGGTTGTAAGGAGAAGCCTGCGAGTTGGTACCACCGTGTTGCACCGTTGACTGCTTCGACGAACGGGTTTGGGATGAGAATGCCTACAAGGAGTATGAGAATGGCGATGTATAGCCAAATAATATGGTCGCGTACGAATGCGATATTGATTTTGCTGATGAGATAGCAAACGGTGAAGCCAACGAGAATATAAATGAGTTGCATGCGAAAGAAGTTGGCGTCGTATTGGTTAGTCTGCTGGGCCATGAAGATGGCAACGCAACTCATGATGGACAATAGGCAAACAAGGACGACGAGTGTTTCGCTGAATTTTTTTTGTTGGGTCATTATTGGGGAATCCTTCTTTCTTTTTGATTTCTGCGGTCTGCGGCGATTAGGAAGCCTGTGCAGCAGGCTAGGCTTAGTATGGATGTGCCGCCGTAGCTGATAAATGGCAGTGGCACACCGGTTAGCGGGATGAGTCCGAGGACGCCGCCTAGGTTGAGCGATGTTTGGATGGCAATCCATGTGGCGATACCAATGCAAATCGATGTGTCAAAAGGTGATTGGCTTTGGAGTGCGATGCGAAAAGCTTGCCAAATGAAGAAAAAAATCAGTGCGAGCGTGATGAGAAAACCGGGTGCGCCGAGTTCTTCAGAAATGACAGCACTGATAAAATCGGTATGGGATTCTGGTAGGAAGCCGAGTTTTTGAATGCTGTTGCCGAATCCGCGTCCTGTAATGCCGCCGCTTGCGATGGAGTAGTAGCCGTTGCGAAGTTGGTAGGACGCGTCAAGGTTGGCTTCGTTAAACGGGTCTAAGAAGGCGAAACGGCCAAGTCGGGCGGTAGTTAGGAAGCTCGGATACAAAAAGTAAATCGCCGTTGCCGCAAGTGCTGTGAGGCTTATAAATGTTGCGGCAAGGCGTGCCAGTTGTTTTCCAGGGATGCCTGACGTGATAATTTGAGCGATGAAGATAACGATGACGATAAAACTAGTGCCAAGGTCTGGCTGCATAATAATGAGTAGGGCGCAGAAAAAGATAAAGCTGGCAAGTAAGTAAATGACGCGATTTGTGTCCATATAACGGAAATAAATCACGATAAAATTGGCCGTGACTAGAATAAGTAAGCCTTTGACAAGTTCGGTTGGCTGTAAGACGATGCCACTAACTTCGATCCAGCGCTGGGCGTTGTTTGTTTGGCTCCCGGTAACAAGAACGAGAAGTAACAGAAGAACGGTAATGCCTCCCGCTACTTTCATCGTTTTTTTATTGCAAAAAGCACTTGAGTTAAGACTGGCAAATAAGAAAATCAAGGCTAGCCCGACGCCGAAAAAGAAGGCTTGGCGTATGGCGAAATGATAACTTACTGTTTCGTAGCGCAGTATCGCGGGTGCGTAGCTGGCGCTGTAAACCATGAGGCAACTCCATATGGCGGTGATGAGATAAACAAGGATTATGAGTCGTCCGTTTTTTGTTAGCATAGGCTTAAATCCAATCGCGGAATTTCTTGATGTAGGCGGTTTTGACGATTTGGACGGTAATCATGTAGCCGACTAGAATTGCGATGAGCCATGGGAAGTAGGAAAGTGGCAGACTAACGAGACCAATGCTATGTCCAAGTGAAGTGAATGGGATGATAATGCCGATACCCATCACAATAAGAGTGGAAATCATGACTGGTGCGGCTGCGCGACTCTCGATGAATGGAATTTTTTCTGTACGGATCATGTGAACGACTAGTGTTTGTGTTAGCAGGCCGACAACGAACCAACCGCTCTGGAATAAGGCTTGCTCGGCGACGGTGTTTGCGCTGAAAACGAACCACATGATGGCGAATGTCAGGATATCGAAAATCGAGCTGACTGGGCCAATGGTGACGATGAATCGTAACATGTTTTTAGGGTCCCATTTGCGTGGTTTTTTCAGGAATGATTCGTCCATCTTGTCCCATGGAAGCGTGAGCTGGGATAGGTCATACATGAGATTTTGCAAGAGTAGGTGAATCGATAACATCGGTAAAAATGGCAAGAAAGCGCTGGCCACGAGAACACTGAAGACGTTACCGAAGTTGGAGCTAGCTGTCATTTTCATGTATTTTAAGATGTTGCCAAAAACGTTGCGGCCTTCGATTACGGCGTCGTTTAGGATTGTCAGACTTTTTTCTAGGAGGATGATGGAGCTGGCGTCTTTGGTAATGTCTGCTGCGGTGTCAACGGAGATGCCGACGTCTGCTTTGCGCAAGGCTGGGGCGTCATTGATACCGTCACCCATGAAGCCAACTGTTTGACCGTCCTCGCGGATAAGCTGAATGATGCGGGATTTCTGTGTTGGTGTTAGTTTGGCAAAAATATGATGGGTTCTAGTTGCTTCGGTTAGTTCATCGTCATACATGAAGTCGATGTCGGAGCCGAGAAGGAATTTGTCTGCGGGGATGCCAACTTGTTTGCAAATGGTTTGTGCGACGATTTCGTTGTCTCCTGTTAGGACTTTGACGTCTACGCCATGATTTGTTAAGGATTCGATGGCGGGTTTAGCGGATGGCTTAGCTGGGTCAAGGAAACCGAGGAAGCCGATGAGCGTCATGTTTGCTTCGTCCTGAACGGAGAATGTTTCTTGGTTTGCTTTTGATTTGGTGGCGATGGCGATGACGCGCATGCCTTGGCGATTCATTTGCTCGCATTTCTCATGAAGCTGGGCTTTGATAGTGTCGGTGAGCTCGATGATAGCACCGTTTTCGTCAAGCGTGGAACAGATGCTGAACATTTCGGTGATGGCGCCTTTGGTAATCATTTGCACGCTATCTCTTTTTTGCAAAATAACACTGAGACGGCGGCGGGCAAAATCAAACGGGATTTCGTCGATTTTTTCTGGTTGGGTGTAACGCTTGTCGTCGCCGATTTTTTGCATGTGTGAAATGATGGCGTGGTCCATGATGTTTTTCCAGCCGGTTTGGAAATGGCTGTTTTGGAAGGCAAGGGCAAGGACTTTATTGCATGTTTTGCCGGTAGTGTCGATATGCTCGATGAGTTCTACTTTGTCTTTAGTGAGTGTGCCGGTTTTGTCAGTACATAGAACGGTCATGGCACCTAGGTTTTGAATCGCGCTGAGTTCTTTGATGATGACTTTTTTCTTGGCCATGCGGATGGCGCCCTTTGCGAGGTTGGTGTTGACAATCATTGGGAGCATTTCTGGTGTGAGACCTACGGCTACAGCGACTGCAAATAGCAATGCTTCGGTCCAGTTGCCTTTTAGGATACCGTTGATTAGGAATACGATTGGCACCATGACTAGCATGAAGTACATG
The DNA here is from genome assembly GCF_000766865.1 of Listeria booriae. Taxonomy (GTDB): domain Bacteria; phylum Bacillota; class Bacilli; order Lactobacillales; family Listeriaceae; genus Listeria_A; species Listeria_A booriae. Next base: position 99,586 of record NZ_JNFA01000030.1, on the reverse strand, counting down.
AGTAACTTAGAAATAGATTTTACACCTTTGTCAAAACTAGTTGCTTCGCGTTTGGTGAGTGCTTCTTGGGAGAGGGAGCCGAACACGGTTTTGTCGCCAGTTTGCAAAATGATGGCCTTGCCTTGTCCGCTAATGACATCTGTTCCCATGAAAGGGGTAGGGAGAGCAAAGTGCAGATTTACAACGCTAAGGAATTTTAAAAAGCCAAGCAAACCGTTAGATAGCAATCGGTTTGCTTGGCTTCTTCATTTAAATATCTAGCGGTTTTAATGATTGAAATAGTTTCTCATCGATGGTAGGAAAACGATATTCGCCTAAAAAATTAATATGTTCCCACCCTAAAGGGGAGATATGTTCTAATAAAGCCTCATCGAACGGCTCTTTCTCTCTCAATGCGTGTACTGCTTTTTCCAAATAAACGGTGTTCCAGGCACTAATCGCATTAATCAAGATATTAAGGGAGCTAGCATACTGTAATTGATTTGGAAGAGAACGTTCTCTTAATTCGCCCTTCTTTCCAAACGAAAGTGCCCGACCAAGTGCGTTCGTTAGCTCTCCTTTGTTTAATCCTCGGTGCACACGTCGCCTAAATGGTTCACTAGAAATATAATCTAGAATAAAGAGCGTTTTCTCAATGCGTCCAATTTCCTGTAAGGCCATGGCTACTTTATTTTGTCCTTTATAAGAACGTAGTTTACTCATAATTAGCGAACTCGCTACCGTTCCTTCTTTCACAGAAGCTGCTAGACGTAACACGTCATCAAAATGAGTGACAATACTAGCTGTGTTAACCTGCCCACGAATGATATCACTAAAATCAGGGTAGGCTTCTACTTCCCCCATTATTTGAAATAGCTTCGCATCCGAAATATCCCGAATCCTGGGAGCAAAACGAAACCCTAGTAAAAACATGAGGCCAAAGACTTGGTCCGTGTAGCCCGCTGTATCTGTATAGTGTTCCTGTATGTTCAGCTCTGTTTCGTTCAAAAGTAAGCCATCTAACACATGCACGGCATCTCGCGTGTTGGTATGAATCACTTTCGAATAGAAAGAGGAATATTGATCACTTACAAATCGATAAATAGTAGCGCCTTTTTTGGAGCCATAGTGCGGGTTATGCTCGGCATTTAATGCTGGCACACTGATAGGTACTCGCATCCCATCGGAGGATGAGGTAGATCCATCTCCCCAGCATGTAGCCAGCTTTTGTTGAGACACAAAGTTAACAAGCGTTGCTTGTGCCTTTAACATGGCATCTTCATGCATGCGCCACTGCCTTACATTAGCCATCTGAAAATAAGTAACATCTGGTGTCGCATCGCCCATTTTAGTGAGTCCAATATTTGTTCCCAATGCCATTAAGGTAGCTAGCAATACAGGCTTTTCTTCGGATGAAGGTGATTTGCTAGTGGCTGTGTGCGTAAAGTGCGTATCAAATTGCGTCCAATGAGCCACTTCCATTAATATCTCGGTCAACTTCATCTTAGGTAACATTTGGTATAGTTTATGACTCAATTGTTTGGCCTCATCGGGTGTTTCTTTTTCTAATCGCTGGAGAGCAATACGCCCATTTTCGAACTGAACACTTTGCAGGGCTTCTTTATTTTCTGTCAACCACTGCAGTCGATCGGTCAATGCTTGCGACCGGTCCTGAAGATAAGCTTCCGCTGCTACATGGTTCATGGATAAAGCGACGTCCGCTTTACGAAAATCATCCCATTCTTCCTTAGGAATCAGATAATCATCAAAATTTTTATGCGATCGACTTCCTTCAATCGCAATATTACCAGCACGTACATGATTCCGAAGCTCTGATAATGTAGCTATCTCATAATACGCTTTGTTAATCGACTGATCTTTATTTATCACGTATTTTTTCCACTTCTTTGGCAGAAAATCTACTGGAGCATCTGGTGTGATTGTGCGTTTCCCTTCTAAATTAACTTCCTTCAGTAACGTTACTGCAGCGGTTACTGGATTATTTTTGTCCATAGACGTAAATTCCAATGTACGGAGTAAAGTCGGGATGTATTTGCGTAAATAAGAAAATCGGCTAGCAATCAAATCAAGATAATCGTAATTCTTAGGTCGAATCAGCCCTTTGGTTTCCTCAATAGATGTTATCATTTCTTCCCAGGATATCTTTTTTTCAATTTCTAGATAGGGATTTTGTTGATTTTTCTTAGCTTCCATCAAGCAAGCGCCAATCTCTACAAATTGATGTAACTTCTCATTGATTTTCTTCCCATTTTGTTGTTGCAACAATTCCTGCTTCTTCTTCCCTTTTGATTGTAGGGTTTGAATTTGTTTCGTATGTATGTCAAAAGCTTGGTCTACATAATCTTGACTTAGCTCCATCAAATGAGCCGCCATTAATGTATACTTCTTTTCTGGAGAAAATCGACGAAAAGCCGTTGCTTTATACCGACCACCTAACTGTGCTAGTTGTCGAAACCTAGCGGGATGAATGTGTTTTAGCGATAGTTCGCTTAGCCTCAGTTCTCGTATACACTCTAAACGGTGGGTTAGTTGGATAAACGCTTCTGGAGAGGACTTTCCACTTCCTTCTTTTAACCATCCCCATGTGGTTATTCTATTATCGGACGGAGGAGCAATGAGCTGATCTAATCTCTTTTGCTGCTGTAGCGAAAATTGCTTAAAAAATAGAGAATAGACATGATTTGTAGCCTTTTCTCGAGCTTCCCAAATCATACGTTCCATCGTTAGCATGGGAGGAAAAATGAATTGGTTTGTCCGCAATTCCTGCAGACAAATCTGCATTAAATGATATGTATGATTATTCTCCATCGCATGTTGTCGTAATAGACGCGTTAGCTTGCGATAATCTGATACTTGAAATAGTCGATAAGCGTACCGATCACGTATTTCTTTTTGGTGTTCCCAGTAGGTGTTCTCCCTTATGGGGTATTGGCGAAAAGCTCTTATAGGCGCAGTCACACCTAGCTGCTTGGCGATGAATGTCAGCAATGGTGTAGGTATGTCTATAAAATGGATGGAGGACCATCCCGGAAAGCGGACCAAAGCTAGCTGAACTGCGTAACCTAAACGATTAACAGCTCCTCGATGACGCTTTATGTAGGATAAATCTTCTTTTGAAAAAGTATAGTGTCTTTCTAAATCTCGCCTTTCCGTTGGTAGTCTCATCCATTCCTGCCGCTGTTCTGCCGTAAATAGTTCTTGTCTTCTCACGCTATCATCCTCGTCTCGTTATCTTGTTATAAATTCCATTGCTCCACATATTTACCAATAGTAGGGTTAGAACCAGCAACTTCAAGTAAATAGGGCATTCTGTAATATTCAGATTATTAACCAATACCCGAAGTGCTTTTCTTGCTATAAATGCATTCTTTTTTTCATATCAATATGAAATTCACCATACGGATTGATATGGTTGTAAATCATCGGGGCCAGTGCGCGATAATCTTCGGCTTCCATCTTATTTGCCATTCCTGCTTACTCAAAATAGATTGGATTTTTAATGTGTTCATATATACCATACAGTTTTTGTATGAGTTGAAGGCTGAGCATCGCTATTTCTTGTTCTTCCAGCTGGTTATGGTGAACCTCGCCACCTTGACCAAAAAAGACCTAATCACTTCAGACTTTCTACCCAAGGAAACCGTCGCTACCAAGGAAGACCTCCAAGGTGAAAGGAAACGGGCATATGTAGGAAATAACCGTCCTAAGAACATGCTTACTCTGTTTAAATAATCCTAGAGACTTTTTAGCAATTCTCGTAGCGGATATTTTTCTGTGTCCAAATTTCAAATCTCATATTGTGGATTAAAAAGCGCGCTCCCATGGCCTGGAAACGCACTTTCACCGAACTGTTCGTGTTCTGATACCCCACAGCAATATAGTATATTGGCACGGATCCCCATATCCAGCTTCATACAAACTTCTTTCGCAGAAATTTTTTTCGGCTAATAAAGCAAAATTCCTTTATTAACTAACGAATAACAATGCCAGGATTATAAGAAGTATACAATTGTGTTAGAACTGGATTTCTACTAATATCTAGTTCTTTAATCTGATTATTATTAACATCTAAATAAACTAGCTTTGGATTGCGGGATATATCAAGCGCTGTTAGTTGATTAGCGCCTGCTGAAAAATAATCTAGCAGAGGATTGTTTCTAACATCAATGAATGAAAATTTATTTGCCGATATAGTAAGCCTTTTTAGATTTACCAATTTTGACAGATTTAGTGTGGATAACTTGTTTCCGCCAACTGCCAGGTTCACTAAAGCGGTGTTGGCTGTTACATCAACAGAAGCCAAATCATTGTTTGTCGCATGAAATTGAACTAAATCCAGATTTTTATGAATGTCTATACTGGAAATTTTATTATTTTGAATATCACAATGTAATAAGTTTGGTTGGTTGCGCAAGTTGACAGCAGTGATATTGTTTCCAGTAACATCGAAGTATTTCAAGTCAGGGTTATTGGAAACATCAATGTTATTTAATCCATCGTATTCAAGGGTCAGCGTCTCAAGTAATTTGTTGTTACTAACATCAATGGTTCCTAAATTGAATTGTCGGATGTCAAGTGTTCTCAAGTTTTTCAACCGTTGAATTCCTTCCGCACTAGCCGGTTTGCTTGCTTCGCCCGTCGCTCTTTTTAAGGTGATGGTTGTGATTTTTTCCGCATCAGTTGGTGTAAATACATCTGTTACTTGTTTGCCTACTTGGCGTGCAATTTCAGTTGCAAGAGCTGGCTCAGGGAAAACGCCTTGAATGGTATTGGAGGCGGCAAGTTCGACGGCTTTTCCTGTGTTCAGGAACCCCCCAGATTTGATGATATTCGGAAAAATAAGGCTTGGGGTTACGGTGCTTTCGATAATCTGTTTGATTTCAGCAGGTGTTAGAGTGGGACTGATGCTTCGGATTAAAGCTGCTGTTCCTGCTACATACGGTGCAGCCATAGATGTGCCACTGTAAGTCATATAGCCTCCATTTAGAAAAGTGTTGTAGATACCACTTCCAGGGGCTGCAATATCTACATTTTTAATACCATAATTGGATCTCGAGGATAAAGTGCCCTTGTTAGTCATATTGGCTACAGAAATATTATTGGATAATCGAAGTGCCGCCGGATATATAGGCGTAATATCGATATTCATTCCATTATTCCCTGCGGCTGAAGCGAATATAGTATTAGTAGCTTCTTTCATTAAAGCTTCTCGAGTAGCACTATTGCCAGTGCTCGAAAAGGACATGTTAGTTACAAGTGCACCATTATTGATAGCGTACCGAATGGCGGCAGTAGTTCCAGCACTTTCGCCCGTGGTGAATATTCGAATGGGCATAATTTTGACATTGGGCGCTAAGCCAGATACGTTTATTTTTGAGCTATTGATAGCTTGTTGGCCTGCCGCAATAATCCCTGAAACATGCGTTCCATGTCCCATTGTATCCATTAAATCATTGTTATTCTGATTGAAGTTCCAACCATTCTCATCATCAATATAACCATTTTTATCATTGTCAATACCATCCCCAGGAATTTCATCTTTATTTACCCAAATCCGATCTTTCAGTGCTGGGTGATTTAAGTCTATTCCAGAATCAATGACAGCAACCACCACCTCAGGACTACCCTTCGTGTAGTTCCATGCTGGAGAAACATTGGCATCTATCCCAGGAAATTCTATGTTCTGAAAGCCCCATATACCACTCAAGTCTATAGCTTCTTGACTAGGTGTTACTTTATACTCTGGTTCCGCAAAGTTAATGATGTCGGATTGATTTAATGCTACTAATACTTCTTCGCTAACCACTTGATCTGGGAGGCGATATTGGTAAATTTCAGCACTCCCTATGTCAATTTTATTCTTCAATTCGAATGTACGCTCAAATGCTAATTTTTCTGTGGCACTAATGCCAGCTTTAAATTGTACGTATATAAGATTTTCTTCTCCTTTTGCTAATTTTTCCTGTTCTTGATCTATTGTTTCTTCTTGGAATTCTGAGATAATTTTCTCTTTAACGGGACTAAGCTCCTCAGCATACGTATTTCCACCAGCTAGAAATAGAGCGCTCGCAATTATGAACGCCGCGCCTCCTATTTTGAATGTTTTCATTTTTTTCTCTCCCTCATATAATATATTTATAGTTATATATTGTTTTTTTTAAAACTAAATAAACAGACGTTGTATGGAGAATAATTTATCTCCTAAAAACCAGATTTTGCTTTGATATTGTGTGATTTCCTAGATTATAATGAAACTATGGAAAGGATCCATCGGAAATTTGCTTACCTCTCCTCGTACTAATAGACTTTTCACTATCCAATGTTAGCATATCTACCTTTTCACCTTATTTGATATGTTTCAAAAAGAGCGATATAGGCAGGCAAGCAAGCATCATAACAATCGCATAAGTCATCATTGCGGGAATGATATCATAAGATGCAAAAGCCGCTGTTGCAACGGAAAGAGCTACGCCAAAATTTTTAGACATCGAAAGTAGTGACACTGTTTTCTTATCCTGTATGGTTCCAATGGTACCGAAATATGTAATCCCAAAATTAGCGAATACAATCAACACAAAAATACATACCACATAAAACCCAGTATCAAAACGCTTTGCAAGTTTGGCAACATGAAACAAATCAAAACGAGAATCATATGGAATTGGTCGCTTAAAGGCCACACCTGATTGTTTCGTTGTTGTCGTAAAGCCAACTGCAATCATTGTTGCATACACAAAAACTAATAAAACATATGGTTGCATGCTTACTAATACTTGATTTACTTATTCCATCTGTTCCTCCACTCCCGCTTTCCTAGACAATGCGGTATGTAATCCCCATCTATTGCCTAGGTTTCAGCAGTGGCAATGACGATGCTTTCTTACCATTACAAAACTAGCGCTTCTTTTGCAAGTAATGTGATGTCGTCCATTTCCCATGACTTATCAAAATACGTCTCTGTTGGGCTATATAGCCGCAAGTCGGTTACTGATATTAACCCAAATTTAATGCAGTCAACGACTCTAGTGTAAGATTTGCTGGTATAACTGAGTTTATAAGCCTCGTTTTTACTCAGCCCCAGTTTCATTCAGTTTTTCCCCCTACTCTTAGGCGTCTTCAGATTCCCTTGAAACCGTTTGTTGCATTATATTTCTTAATTACACACTTTTCTTGATAGCTGTAGTTCACCTGACTTTTAATATCCACATTTTTATCGACATGCCTATCCTGATTATTTATCTGTGTTGTGACATTAGCCAAGACATCATTTGAGTACTGTTATACGCTTTCTCCCATGAAACATGCGGATTTGGAGCAACGAGCCCCGCTGGATATTCTGTTATCTTAACCATTTTCCCACCAGAATCTTTAATAGCCTGAACAGCCTCAAGAGAACCCTTTATACTGTTCACGGGGTCATCCTCAGCTTGGAATGTCCAAATAGGAATATTTCTCATTTTACTTGCACTTGCTTTATTTGGCTCCATATATCTCGCTGTTCCATCCATTACAAAAGAGGCATCTTTATCATACATATAACCCGCAATTGGTACTGCTGCTGCAAAAAGATTAGGGTATTCAGCGAGCATCTTCCACGTTCCTGTCCCGCCATTCGAAACACCTGTAATATAAATACGCGACACATCAATGTCCGTATGCTCTTTCATCAAATCATCCACTATTTTTTTTACTGTCTTTGTATGCTCATCGGCAAACCAACCGTTACGCTCAGTATCCCAAGGAATTTGTGGCGCTAGGACATAGCTAGGCGTTGTTGCTTGGACGGAAAGATTACTAAACGTAACAGGCCCATCTGTTCCAAGCAGTTGCAACATATTATCTGTTCCACGTTCCCCCGAGCCATGCAGGTAAATAACCAATGGCTTCTTCGTCGCTGCGCTATCTTCTGATTCTGGTGTATAAAGCCGATAAGGCATTTCTTTACTGCCATCCTTAAAAATGACTTTTTCAAAAGCATCGACATCTGGACTTGAAATCGTATCAATAGGTAAAGCTTTAGTTGGAGCGTATTCTTTATCATTACTCGTACTAATTGGATTGTTTTGCTTCACTGTGTAGTCCAAGTTAGACCGAGTATTCACAAATTTTTCAATATCAAATGTTAACGTGCTTGCATTTTCATCAGCAGCGTTAAGTTCTGCCACAACATATTTTCCTTTATCGGTAGGTTTGCCAACTTCCGCTTTTTCACTTGTATAAATTGTTTTAATTGTGCGGCTCTTGTTTCCCACAAAAACAGAAATATCAGAGGCATTCAGCTCGTTAGACACAATCTCCTCATCATATGCAATGATAATTGCAACGCCAACTTCTCCTTTATCTACAACTTGAGTAACTAGCGTGATGTCTTTTCCTGCTACCGTGATTGTATTGTCGTTATCTCCTGAACACCCTCCTACAACTAGCAGTAACAAGGCCGTCATTACTAATAAAGCTATTTTTTTCATCATCGAAAACCCCTCTTATTTTGAATTTTTTCGTGTGTGGTAGAACGCTAATTTCAGACTTTAAGATAAAAGAGATAATCTATTACTTTTGTGTATCCAAACCTTTGACAATTTGTTTACTAAGTTCTTGAATATGCTCAAAGTCGTATGTTTTTTTTATCTGTTCTAATGTATTAGGCGTGCCTAAATTGGGTAGCCGATGCAACTCGTCATCTAATGTATATGGTTGCTTCCCACTTGCTTTCTTATTAAAAATGTCTTGCCATAACTTATCATCCACTTGATCTAACGCAACAGAAAGGAGCGCGCCTGAATCATAGCGATTCCATTTAATCTCTGATACAAAACTTGGATCGTAAGCCATTCCTTCAAATAACACCATAAATTTTCTATCTGATTCGCGTCTAGCACCTTCTAATAACCTCAGTTTTTCGGGCTTTCCGCCTGTTATCGATGAGGCTTTGATACCCACATACGTGGCAGTACCTTCAATTGTTTCTTGTTCTTTTTCGCCTTCATAGTCAGTTGGATATTGTTCCCTCCTAGCATCTGACACTACGATATAATTGGCAAGAGCTCTGGTTATGGCGTATTTGTCTTGTTTTTCTGTTGCAACCATCAGCGAGTCTAACACACTATACTGCAAGCCTAGCAGACTATACCACGATTCATCTTTTGATATAACATCAATATTTCCATCTGTCGCATGCCAATTATACTGTTGCGTATAGTGAAAAGCTTCATGTGTAAAGAATGGTATGGCTGATTGGGATGCTTTTATCGGATTTTCGATGTTTGTCGTCCCGTATTTAAAGAAAAACACGTAGGAACTATCGCCTAATTGCATGTTACTCCGTATCGTTTTCCCAGTTTCATCTAGGCTAGATGAAGAGAAATTTCCAATCGGATTCCACGTTTCCCAAATTCCGGGCGTAGTTATAGCTAAGCGATACACCTCCGGCATATTATACGAATCTGGCATTTTAATTTTTTGTGCATACCATTTGCCTTCTAGTCCTTTCACACCGACTGCATACGCATTTTTGCGAATTCCATTTATCGTATCCTGACTAAAATTAAGAATGTCTCCCTTTTCGACAAAAATAGTCGGATTTCTGTCTAATTGATCGCCTTGCCATAATGCGTCTTTTTTCGTATCACTATATAGCTTATTTAACTGAGCAAAAAAAGCTTGATTGGTAGCATCCATTTTATCATAGCTAGTGTGGTATGTTTTGTTGATAATGGTCATGCTTATCAGTAAAATGAGAAACCCACCTAGTACAATTAGTACTACACGTATCCATTTTTTCTTCACTTTTCATCCTCCTCATTTTCTCATCATCTTATTTGTCAAATTAAGCGAGACACAGCGGCATGCTGCAGAAAACACGCAATGGGCGTCAAATAGTCCAGCGATTTTCTAGGTAAATTATTTCGAGCTGCAGTAATCTCGTTGATTTCCTGTTGAGAAATCGTGTCAAAGTCCATTTGTTTTGGGTAAGCCGTTTCTTCGAAGAATCCCGTTGGAATTCTCATTGAGTGGGCGTTGACAAGGTTTCCCTGCATCTGCAAAGAAGATATCCATGTCATGTTGATTAGCCAACTGCTTCCACCGAGATAACTCCTTTCCATTATCAATAGTGATGAATTTAAAAAAAATGGGTAGGGAAGCTATTCAACCATTGGTGCAAGACCTCTTCAATGGAGACGGCCCTATGACTAGCAACTTTCAACCCAATGATGGCTTTGGTTGTCCGTTTCACCAATGTAATCAACGCACTTTTATGATCTTTTCCGACAATCGTATCGCCTTCAAGGTGCCCAAACTCTGCGTCGAAACCAGGAAAAGCAATGGTTCTGTCTTCCAACCGACGTTTAAAGGCCTCTTTCCCCCGCTTCTCCTGATGCCCATTTGGTTTACGTTTCCCTTTCATAGTCAACTGTTTTTTGTCAAATATGCCCTCGGAAAACATACGATACAAGGTTTTCATCGAACATGGAAAGGGTTTGGTATTAGCCCGTAGGCATGGGGCTAGCGATGGTATCCGGTGGCCAACCAGCTCCTATATGCTCCCTCACAATGCTTTCGCTTCTGAATCGAGTGAAATAATGAAACTATGGAAAAGATCCATCAGGAATTTGCTTATCTCTCCTCGTACTAATAGACTTTTCACTATCCAATGTTAGCATATCTACCTTTTCACCTTATTTGATATGTTTCAAAAAGAGCGATATAGGCAGGCAAGCAAGCATCATAACAATCGCATAAGTCATCATTGCGGGAATGATATCATAAGATGCAAAAGCCGCTGTTGCAACGGAAAGAGCTACGCCAAAATTTTTAGACATCGAAAGTAGTGACACTGTTTTCTTATCCTGTATGGTTCCAATGGTACCGAAATATGTAATCCCAAAATTAGCGAATACAATCAACACAAAAATACATACCACATAAAACCCAGTATCAAAAACGCTTTGCAAGTTTGGCAACATAAAACAAATCAAAACGAGAATCATACTGATAGATGACGTCTCATTGATACTTTTCAACGCTTTTTTTGTAAACGTAGGTTTCCATGAATTGAGCGCCAAACCAATACCTAGTGGAATAACCACGAGAATAATCAACGTCCATACAATTTTAGAGACAGGAATTGTTACGTCTCCTGGTAGGAATAATGGAGCTGTGAATGGCGTACAGATAACAACAGCCATCGATAATACTACCAGCATCGCTACTGCATTCGCTCCATTACCACCACCTAATTGTACGTTTTTCATCCCAGCCGGTGCCCCAGCAAACAAATTGATAAGCACGGCTGCAATAATAATCGTGGTCGCCTCCGCCTTACCACCTAGTGAATCCGCCAAGCCATTCGTAACCAATGCTGCAATAAGAGGTGCCACTAAAATATTGAAAATAACACAAAGAATCATCGGAATTGGTCGCCTAAAGGCCACACCTAATTGTTTCGTTGTTGTCGTAAAGCCAACTGCAATCATTGTTGCGTACACAAAAACTAATAAAACATACGGTTGCATGCTTACTAACACTTGATTTACTTGTTCCATCTGTTCCTCCACTCCTGCTCATGTAGCATCTTCTTATTAAAAATTGAACCTGCTTTCCTAGACAATGCGACATGTAATCTCCTGCTATTGCCTAGGTTTCTGCAGTGTCAATGATGATGCATTCTTACTATTACAACACTAACGCTTCTTTTGCAAGTAGTGTGATGTCATCCATTATCCATGACTTATCAAAATATGCTTCCATTGGGCCATATAATCGTAAGTACACGAACCAATGCTCCTCGTTATTTGTCTGAACCCAGTTAGACGAATGTTCCGCAGGTTTATCTGGACCAAAGTAAATATCAATAGATCCATCGGCGTTCCATGCCAGCTCCTGACGGGATGTGATATCCGCCCTTCGCTCCTCATTTTGAATGAGACAACGCGTTGCTATATCGTACACGGTAATCGACCAAAAATTAGCTGCTGGAGGATTTGGCGGCATGTGTAGTTTATACGTATTCGCGCCACTCAACCACTCCCCATTCTGATCTGTATAGCTACCTAGGTAAGCTTGCCCAACATTGGGTGTTTTGCTAACCATCGCTTCTGAAAAAGTCACAGCTTCATAAAAATAAGATGCCCGCTCAAAGAAATAATCGAAATCAGTGGCTCGTTGGGAAGAAGTCGGCATAACCATCACATAATCCCACTGTTTTTCAGGCCAATGACGTACATCGGCAAACCTTTTTCTAAACGCATTGGCCTTCGCCATGAATTCGCCTTTTCCCACCGCCATCATTAAAAGCTCTTCCTGATATGCCGTTGGATGGAAATCGGACTCTTTATGCATGCCAAGGTTGTCTAACTGCGCCACAAAAAAACGATCTCGCTCTTCCACGGGTTCACTCCTAATCATTCGTTGTAGCGTTTTCCAATACAACAATCCTTTTGGTGGGCCCGCAAAATATTTCTTACCTGCTGGTGATATAATATGCGTGGTCGGTTTTGCTTTTCGTTCAGCGTATGGATATATTTTCACTTCTTTTATCAACGTCTTGCAAACAGAAGGATCAGGGTCTAATGCTCTCAATCCAAAGAAAAGGTGGAACATGCTACTTGAAAATGGATAATAACCTTCCGTTGCATAGGTGTCATCGTAATCCATACCAGGAGGGAATACAATATATTTTCCTCCTTTCCCACCATCTGGCCCCATTTCCCCAACAATAGCTAATTCACGCTGCCAAAAATCGGAGAAGCCTCCAGCGATATGTCCTTTAGGAATTTCCACTACCATCGGACCTGTTTCTTCCAAATTTATAAAACCAATCGTATAGGGTGTTGTTGCATTTGCCGTTATGATTCCAGAGACATCTTCATAACCGCGATACGTTACTAAATCACCGCTCTTTGCCCCGAAAATTTCCTCATGAACGCGTTGCCACTCTGCAAAAGTCACCAAGGGCAAACTCCATAAATAAAGCTGCGTCGCTTGATAAAAGTCCATTTCTGTAAACAGCATGCCGACAGATTCTTTTTCTGGTAGCTCACCATCCAACTGAATTGTATTATTCATATCTCCTAAATACCTCCTTTTTAACTTCTAAATACGCATACTAGACCGCCAATAATCAACAAAATACCAGATGCAACCCATGCGGTTCCAATGAAGAAGAACATCAAAATCCCAATGATTAAAATAACAATTCCCCACGCCATCGGATGCTTCGGAATGCAACAGGCTGCAATCAAAGCTAATGCCGAAAAGACAATCGTAATCCAGCCAAGCGTAGCTAATTGATCCCCTACCATACCGCTAAAATATGTGAATGTTTGGATATAATTGCTCAAGTTATCCCCTGATGCAACGAGCCATATCCCCACAATCAGACCTATGCTCGCACCAATAATACTTATACTCATTTCTGCTTTTCTTGACATTGTTTATTTCCTCCCCATGTTTCCCTCTCGTTTAATTGGTGCAAAAGAATAGTCTCGCGATAAAATACGTTGATCTGGTGCATACATACGTAGGATCGGCCGGAAATCACCATCTGGTAGTGGTAACCAATTAGCTTTTTCCCGCTCATTTTGCGGCTCATCTACAGACATATAAATCGTTAAAGAACCATCTTCGTTATAGATAAGCCCAGATGTCCTATCGCCAATCGAATAGCGATGCCATGGGTTATCTACCAAATAATAATCCGGTGCATTATACATCGTGATCGACCAGAAGGCGGCTACCGGTGGCAATGGATCAAGTGTTAACGTGTAGTTATGTGCCCCATTTAGCGTTTGCCCCTTTTCATCTGTCCATGTCATCACATAAGCCGCTTCGTATCCGTGATTCCCCCACAGTCCACCCATGGCTGCAACCGCGCGCTCCATGAATGCTTTTTTGCGATCAGTTATGATCCATTCTGCATCTTCCTTCGTCCCGATTTCGAAAAAATCAGTGTTATAATCAAACGCATGAAAGGTAATCCGCCAACCATTCTCGCTCTCTGAAACACCAGATAGCAATGTCCTTTTAATCAATCCGAGCCCGCTCACATTTGCGTATTTCAATGCATTGTAAACTGTTTCATCCAATCCTAAAAGAGGGGATGTCACGCTAGCCTCCATTCCTAGTGCTGAAAAGGAAGCTTGCAACGCCATGTCTTGTGGTGCAGGTAATAGATCCAACATGGTCACACGAAGTCGCTCAAAAAATCGAATCTCTTCGGGTACATCCTCCGAAACAATGGGGAAACCTTGTGGCTCCGCGCTTGCATGCAGCGTTCGTAACGTCGTCAAATCTTGCAATGCCATGATATTTTTCAAATCATGTTCATCCTGGCAGGCCCAGCGACCAACGATAGATGCAAGCCTTGTCGGTACTTTAATTTGAGTCATGTGCTTTGGTACTTCTCCTACCCAATTAGGTGGCGTCAGTAAAAAGTCTGCGGCCTCTGCTCCGATAGCCCTTGTCCCTACATACGCAAAGTTGTTCGTCCACGCATCAACAAACTGTAACACGTAGTAGCGCCCTTCTGTATTTGGAACATGTAAAGCAATAGGTCCCACGCTCAAATCAAGCTGTGCCATCGAATATACCGTATCGTTATTAATACTGACAAAGGTATCTGCTGGTGTAGCGAGCGTCTTCGCATGACTGAATTGGTTAAAAGGAGTCGCCACATTAGCTCCTATCCCCTCCTCCACATACCGTCTCATTTGTTCTACATTAAAAAGAAGTGGAAAGCCATAAACATAAGCATCCATAGCCAATTTTTCTAGCTTCGTTACCTGTTTTTGTATCATACTCAAAGCCCCTTTTCTGTTTATTTTTGCTGTGTTTGATAGTGCTGGAGCGCATCTTCTATCGTTTTTTGTACATGCTCCTCTTCCAGTAAAAATTGAAGGTCATGCTTACGAAAACTTACCTTCAAATTTTCTATGACATTTACAAAATAGTAGTCAATATCTCGCTCAACCAAGAACGCCACGATTTGTTTTAATTTTGCAGAAGCCGTCATGTCCACTGTTACAATCGCACTGGCATCAATCATCACCACCTTTGTATCCGCTTGAATCATCTGTTTAAGCGCCTTTTCAAACGACTCTACGTTCCCGAAAAAGAGCGATCCACTGTACCGAAATAGCAATACAGTAGGTATACGCCGCGCTTCTTTATGCTGACTAATATCGAAAAAGCCATCACGACCTTCGATAATGCCTACTTCTGCACTGGGTGAAGCAACTGTGCGTAGAACTACATTCAGATAAGACAGCACGATACCTAATAAGACACCCCAAATCACGCCGAAAAGAAACGTCCCTATCGCGGCCAATAGCCAGACATTTGCCTCGCGTTTGGCTCCTTGATGAAATAATCGCTTTACCATTGCAACATCCACAATACCAACTAATGCAGCAAAAACAATACCTGCTAACACTGGCTGTGGCATGTAATACAAAACACCGCTAAAAAAAGCGACAATAATCCCAATAATCGTGGCTGCCACCATTGAAACAACCTGGGTCTTACCGTGAAAAGACTCATTTGCTGCTGTTCGTGACACACTTGCACTAGTCGGTGCAGTTCCTGTCAAAGAAGCTATAACGTTGGAGAAACCATATGCAAATAATTCACGCCTACCACTAATGGCATAGTTATTCCGCATCGCAAAACTTTCACTTGGTAATAGTGACCCTGCAAAACAAGCAATCGCGGAAATTAAGCCACCCAGAATACCTAATCCCCAGTCAATCGTTGTAAAGTCTGGTAGGTGTAAGGATGGAAATCCAGATGGAACGCTCCCAACAATCGATACACCATATTGCTTTATTTGGAAATAATAGGACCCAACTGTTCCGAGAATTAACACAAATAAAGCAACCGGCCATTTCGGGAGTATTTTCTTCCCAAGTAGCACTAGTACAACAGCAACTACTCCTAAACAAAACGACACCACATTTAGCTTTAATATCTGTGTCACAATATACCAGATCGTCTCTAACACATTCCCTTCGCTAGACGGTAATCCCATGATCTTCGTTAGCTGGCTTACCATAATCGAAACACCTAAACCTGATATAAACCCACTTAGCACAGGGGCTGAGATATAACGGGTGAATTTATTCAATTTCAATAGGGCAAATAAAACAAGAAAGATCGCGCAAAAAAAGGCTAGAATTGGCGCTAGGGCGATGGCTTCTTTTGAACCCGCCGCAAGTCCTGCTGTCCCTAAAATAATTGAACCCGTCACAGCACTGGTTGTCGCATCAATACCAAAAATAAGTTGTGGTGAACTAGCAAAAAGAATATATGCCAACACAGGCAAGCACGAAGCGTATAAACCATATATAGCCGGTAACCCTGCCACTTGTGCATACCCCATAGCAACAGGAATACTGAGCGCTGCAACACCAATGCCTGAGATAATGTCATCCCGCCAATAGGAGGGCTTATACCCATCGAGTGAAAGTAAAATATATCGCCACATTTTTGTTACCCCTCCCTTTATAATTCTTCCTGTGAAATGGGCAACTGCTTACTTGATTGTATATGCAACATGTACTTTTCCCAACGTTCCCAGTTAAGTAACATCCATTTTTTCTCAGGTGCTAGCCACCCTTCTTCGACCAGCACTTTGCGCACCCCATTTAAATACTCTCTTGTACAGTGAGCAAATATAGCCATCTCCACCTGCGTTAGAATCGGAGGTAGACAACAATATCCATTTTTTAAAACACCTATATCACAGGCCATTTGATACAATAGGAACATCACTCTTTGTTTCACTGGTAGCACCGAAATATCCAATTGTTTCGCCAGTAATTGCATCATTTCATATTGCGCTTTCATCTGTTTATCTAAAAAATTGGATGTTGACGTAATAGGTAATTTCGCTACATAAGTTGTTCTCTGTGCCTGAAATTGTATCAAGTCACCAAAGAAGTTTCCTTCTGCAATAATAAAGTCCTCTGCTTCGATAACTTTTAACAAATGACTTCCTGTCCGGCATAAAATATAACCTTGAAGTATAGAGTACTCCCCATATTCATGCAGTATCTCTCTTTTTTTTAATGGCATTGCTTTACTGCTCATAAACTTTCTCACCTCCTTTATTACATATGTATCATTACCAGTGAATAGACGCCTACCTATCATTTGATCGGTGAACCCAGCTTATTTTATGAACTAGTCTTTTTCCCGCAGATGTCAGATATAACATTACTTCTGCATTCTCTTGGTAGACAATCCATAGAAACCCATTATCTTGTAATTTAAAAATCACGGCTTGTATTTGTTCTTTCGAATACTTCTGTAAAGTGCTTGGTAAGTCTCTATCTTGAGCTACCACTAATTTCTTATGTTTTTGGAAGTAATGAAGAAATTCCATAATACTAGATGTTTTTGACCACATATCTTTCTACCTCTATCTCTTTATAATGTATATGGAGCCATCCCCTTTAGAAAAACCGAAAGAGGATAGCTCTCTATTTATTTACTTATCACCGAAACAAATGGTCTTCTCTTTATACGCTTTTGGTAACACATTTTTGGTATCTAAAATTAGCGAACTATGCTTGGCAATTTGCTCTTTGTCAAAGCTTTGATGGCATGTTAACACAATGACTAAATCATACTGCCCGAATTTTTCATAGTTTACATCGATTGTTGCGTGGGTTTGATTTTCTTTATCTCGAAACATAGTCGCTAGTGGGTCACAGAAAGCGACATTAGCCCCTTGCTCCACCAGATTTTCAAAAATAGGAATGCTTGGCGATTCACGCAAATCATCGATGTCTTCTTTATAAGCCATACCGACTAGTAGAATGTTCGAGCCATTGAGTGATTTTTTAACCGTATTTAGGGCTGTCCCTGCTTTTTGAACAATATATTCTGGCATTTGACTATTTGTTTCTTGCGCAAGTTCGATAAAACGACTGAAAAAATTCGCTTCTTTGGCTTTCCAAGACAGGTAGATTGGGTCGAGTGGAATACAATGACCACCAATTCCTGGACCTGGATTAAATCGCATAAAGCCAAATGGTTTTGTACTGGATGCTTCAATCGTTTCCCAAATATCAATGCCCATCTTATCGCACAACATTGCCATTTCGTTGATAAACGCGATATTGATGCTACGGAACGTATTTTCTAGCAGTTTACTCATTTCAGCCACTTCTGTAGATGCTACAGGCACCACTTGTTGAATCACTGTTTCGTACAGAGCCATACCAGCTTGCATAGACGCTTCGCCAATTCCGCCGACCACTTTAGGCGTATTTTCAGTTTGGTACTTCTTATTTCCTGGATCTACACGTTCTGGTGAATAGCAAATGTAAACATCTTCGTTCAGTTTGTAGCCTGCTTCTTCCATTGGTGCAAGAATAAGCTCACGAGAAGTCCCTGGGTATGTGGTACTTTCCAAAACAATTAGTGTATCTGGTGACATATTTTCACGAATGATAGTAACAGCGTTCGTAATGTAGGAAATATCCGGTTCGTACGATGCAGTAAGCGGTGTTGGTACACAGATAATAATCGCATCTGCGTGATATAATTCTGTCGCATCCGTCGTCGCAATTAGATGTTTGTTTGCAGTTACCTTTTTCAGGCGTTCCGATGGGATGTCCATAATATCGGAAACACCTGCATTGATAAGTCTTACTTTTGTTTGACTTAACTCAAAACCAATGACATTCATCTTTTTTTCAGCGAATAAAACAGCTAGCGGTAATCCAACATAACCTAATCCCATCACTGCAATTGTTGCTTCTTTATTTTTAAATGTCTCCATTAACGTATCTACTGCTCTCATTTGTTTTCCACCTTCACTTTATTAGTTTGGTTTTGTAATGTTTTGTATAACCCAGTTTGAATGGTTTGCTTTGGAATCCAATTGGTATGATGTACAAATTTATCATTCGCAAGTCGACTATCACGAATATCACCTGCGCGCTCTGATACATGTGTTGGTAAAACTTGATTTGCTAAAAGAACATTCATCGTTCTCAGTACATCGTTAATCGTTGTTTGTTCGTTGGTTGAAATATTATAAATACCGCTTGGCGTGACATACATCGCTTCAATGAGCGCACTTGCGATATCTTCCACATAAATAAAATCACGCGTTTGTTTCCCATCACCAAATATAACTGGCGATTCACCACTCGATAACTTCGTCCAAAAACTTGTAATTACATCGTTCGCGGCATAGGATTTCTTACCGTAGACATTCGCAAAACGTAACACTGCATACGGTAACTGATATAAGTGATGCATCAGCGCTAAATATTGCTCTCCGACTAGCTTCGATTGTCCATAGGGAGACGTTGGAATGGTATTCGATTTCTCGGTCAACGGTAAGTCCGTGTTATTGCCGTATACCGCTGCAGTTGACGCGAATACAAATTGCTGTAATGCCGGTAGTTGCATACATGCCTGCACGATATTCAGCGTGCCCATGATATTCACATCGGCATCATAATGCTGCTCCTCCATCGATGTTTGGACATCAATTTGTGCCGCCAAATGAATCACATACTCTGGTTGGATTTCCTGAATGTAATCGTACGCTTCGACGCTTCGAATATCACATACTTTTAGTGTCACACGATCTAATGGGACGTTTTCTTTTCTTCCAGTGCTTAAATTATCGACTATATAAAGGTCATGTGTGGTATCTATAAGTCCCGCAATCACGCGAGATCCAATAAAACCACAACCACCTGTAATTAAAATTTTATGTTTTGGCATGTTTTTTACCTACTTTTCTATATAGAATTTGGAATAACATCGGGTCCTTCGAAAGAAATAAACAAAGCAGATAGACATAGACACCTGTTATAAGTTGATAAGCTAGAATGAAGACATCGCTTTGTCCTACAAGTAGCGTTTTCATGCCTAGCATCGCCAGCAACATGATAGCGCTAAACAGCGTATACTTCGCAACAATCTTTAGAAAGTAGCGGAATTCATAATGTTTTCTGGCAAAGTAGAGCTGAAGCCCCACGATAACAAAGTTCGCAATTAGGAAACTAAAGACCGTACCTTCTCCGCCCCACGTTCGAACGACGAGAATATTCGTTGCAAAACTAACAACAGAGCCAATAATGATGGACAGTGTGTATTTTTTGCTTTGGTTCGTAATCAATAAAATTTGTAGCCCTAGGATATCCGCGACACCGGCTAAAAAGAGACAGGGCGCAAATAACATTACATGAGCCGTCGCAGGAATAAAAGCATCGCCTAGAAATAAAGGGACAAAAATTGTTGCAATACCAATCAAACCAAACGTGAGTGGTATCGTAGAAATACTAACATAGCGGATAGAGAAATTAACAAACTGGCGAAATTTCGCTTGATTTCCTTTTTTATAATGCATCGCCATCCGCGGCACTATCACGGTGGATAGCGCACTGACGAATCCCATACATATCGTGTACAGCTTGAATGCTTGATTGTAATAGCCCACTTCTGTTGCACCAGCGATATTTCCTAAAATAACTTTGTTTACCGCCGTGTATAACAAAGACACGCATGGAATAACAGATAACAGTAACATCGGCGCTACGTGCTTTTTCATTGCTTGAAAGGAGAATTGAATCCAGCCAAGATCTTTTAATAAGGCGCTCCACGTCACTAGTTGTCCGACTAATAGAGCTGCTCCATTAATGAACACGTACACCCATAGATCATCTACATCATTCACAAATAAGAAAATACAAGCAATGCTGAGCAGCCGAACAATCGTATTTCGCATCATAATGCGCTTTACTTGTTCTCGACCAATGAAAAACCACGAAATATCCAGTGCATAGGCGAGTAACATCAAGCCATAAATTAGAAAGATCATCTGGTAACTCGCAACGGTCCACGTAAAAATCACATAGACACTGCTCACTAACATGCCACAAATCAGTTGCATCAAGTAAATGCCAGCAAAAGTTGTTTTCAGCTCCTTTTGTCCTTCCGCT
The DNA here is from genome assembly GCF_000766865.1 of Listeria booriae. Taxonomy (GTDB): domain Bacteria; phylum Bacillota; class Bacilli; order Lactobacillales; family Listeriaceae; genus Listeria_A; species Listeria_A booriae. The sequence goes on along the minus strand of NZ_JNFA01000030.1, from coordinate 78,623 downwards.
TCGGCTATCTGCTTTCGCCCATAGACACCGACATTTAATAAAATAAAAACGAGGAAAATTTGTACCACCGAATTAGCATAAGCATCGATACCAATATTGGTTGCGCCTAATACACGGGATACATAAGGGGTTGTAAATAAAGGGGTGACAACAATGATAAACTGGTACAGAAGCACATAAATATAATTTTTCTTCATCGTTTCACAGAGTCATATATGTGATCGATTTCCTGAGCCAGTTGGCGCCAGTTTAAGTGTTGTTCCACGCGCTTCCGGCTTTCGATCCCCATCTGTTGTCGTTTGTTAGGATCATCTAGACATTCGTAAATCGCTGTTTGTAAAGCTTCTGCCGATTTTGGTGGTACGAGAATACCTGTTTCATCAGAAATAATATCTGGATTGCCACCTACATTTGCAGCGATGACAGGTTTTCCACACGCCATAGCTTCGATAATCGCGATACTGCATCCCTCCATCAAGGACGGTTGCACGTATATATCCGCAGCGTTTATCACACGCTTGACTTCTTGATTCGTCAAACGTCCTGTAAAAATAACCTTCGCTGAACTGTTCGTTTTCTTGGTGATCTCTGCTTGGAACATCGGGTATTGACTCCCGTCTCCAGCAATCAAAAACGTCACGTTGGATCGTGTTTTCAAAATGTTAGGGATAATATCCATGAGGTACCGCATACCTTTTACCGGTTCCATCCGATTTGTAGAAACAATCACTGTATCTTGTTCCGCAATTCTATATTGTTCTCGCACTTCCTGCCCAATTTTAGAATTCGGGTAAAATTCCTGTTCGTCCACACCATTTGGTACGTAGACGGTTCTTGCTTGATGAAACAAATCTGACGTCATCGTCTCGACTTCACGACTCGGACAAATAATCACATCTGGCTCTTTCATTAATGCGTAGATTTTAGCTGTATTTCCTTCGTTGTATAGCATGCGGAACCATGACAGATGATTCGTATAAACTTCGAGTGCTTGGACATCTAAATCCCGCATCATCTGGGCATCTTTATTTAGCGTTTGCCAATGAATGATATCTACACTATCTGTTGCTTCAAGTTCCGTAATCAACTGGCGCATTCGCTTACGATACTGCACATCATCCCATTTTTTTATCGGAGCAATTGGAATACGAATCACTTGGATACCATCTATTTCTTCTACTGTCTTTTTCGTTGAGAAAGATCGATATTGGGATAACACAGTCAGCCGATGCCCGCGAGCTACGAGTGCTTTGCTCAATTCGTAGACGTAGACAGCAATCCCACCGATGTTTGGCAGAAAATCATGACTGACCATGACGATGTGCTTTTGTTTCATTTGTTATACAGCTCCTTTGGAAGTAAGAACAACCACGACCGTTTTCCATATAATCTTGATGTCAAGACCAAGTGATTGTTTTTCAATATAGTAATAATCCATACTCATTTTCTCACCATTAGTTACATCACTGCGCCCATTAACCTGTGCCCAGCCTGTAATCCCTGGCTTCACAAATAAACGACTTTTTTGTTGTTCGTTGTAATGCGTTGTAATCGCCGGTATCTCGGGACGCGGGCCAATCATACTCATATTTCCAAGCAACACGTTAAAAAGCTGTGGTAGCTCATCTAAACTTGTTTTCCGGATAAAAGCACCAACTTTCGTGACATTCGGGTCGACTTCATCCGTTTGCTTAAATACAAATTCATCTGGTACGCCGCCTTCCCACGCATAGTTCCGTGGTGGCGTTGTTTGTTCTTGCGTGACTTTCATCGAACGAAACTTATAAATCGAAAATGGCTGATCGCCCTTTCCCGTTCTAGTTTGTACAAAAAGTGCTGGGCCACGGTCTTCTAGCTTGATACAAATCGCGACGATAAGCATGATTGGTGCAGCTATAATAATACCTAGCAAACTCATCATAATGTCCATCGCTCGTTTGACACCCGCACTGAAAAGACTTTGTTTGGCTACACGTTGTTTATAGGATTTATTTATTAGGGTTCTTTCCAATTTTTTCGCCTCCTATATTCGTTTTGATATGGCATTTTTGATATAAGAACTAAAGCAGATACACGTTGTAAAGAAAGATAAATCTTGTGTTTCACGATACATTTGCCACGTTCGACGCGCCATGCGCCATTTGTTCCCAGATAAAGAGGTACTCGTCACGCGGTAATACGCCAGTGGCTGATTAATGCCATACGCTGCACCATTTTCTTTTAAAATACCTAGCCATGTCGCTGTATCTTCCCCACCTGGGATGTTTGGCATCGCGAAATCACCTGTTTTCTCACGATCCACAAGAACGGTTAAGCAACCTATAATTGTATTTCGTAAAAGTCCTTGGTAATCAATCGAATCCGGCACATGCACCGTTTTAATAATGCTCTCTGTATTCTCCTGAAACGTATGATAGGCACTGTAGACAAGCGGGACATCCTGCGTTTCCGCTGCGTCCACTTGTGTCGCGATTTTTTCTGTCATCCAGATATCGTCACTATCTAAAAAGGCGATAAACCTTCCTGTCCCATATTGCATGCCTATATTTCTAGCTGTTGCTACACCACTGTTTTGTGGGAGCTGAATCAGTAAAATGCGTTGATCTTGTAAATACGGCATCACACGCGCAACCGTCTTATCCGTCGAACAATCATCGATGATAATGAGTTGCAAATCCTGGTGCGTTTGTGATAATACACTCTCAATCGATTCTGCAATTATATTTTCCGCGTTATAGCACGGCATAATGACACTAACTTGTTGGTTTGTACTCATACACTGTTTCCTTTCTCATTTCCTCGAGCAACTGCTCCGTCCGCACCTGCTGCCCAATATCATTTACATGATAAACCGAGTTAAAAATCCATGCTCTTGGTACAAAATAATCAGACGGCGTACCAATCACCCGATAATTTGCCTCTAAATACGCCACTAACTGCTGTAAATAAAGGCTATCATCGTAAGCCTCAAATCCTAACGTACTCGGATACGTTACCCGAACACGAATGCCTTCTTGTCGACAATATTCGCAAAAAGATTCTAGTTTTAAAACTGCTTCTGTTTCCCTAAAATGCACTGGAAATTGCAGTGGCTTATATTTTTCATCTGGTAATAGCGCCCCAGAAACATTTACATACGCGCCACTTGTCGAAATATCGAATTGTTTTTGCTTATAACCCATATTCAATTTAAAATTGCCAATCAGGTAATACGCATGCTGTTTCCAAGTAAATCGCGTTAACTGACGTTTTTCAAACATCCGATAATATTCATATGCAAACACATCGTAAGCTGGTTTAAAATAAAGTGAGTAGGCTAAACACAGAACCACTTCATCACCTGGTTTCGCCTGTCGTTTTGCCTCATCCAGCAGAAAGCCCATACCGAGACCCACATTCACACCAAAATTAACTGTTGGCATTGCTGTTTCGCGCTCAATTTTATCTGTATCAAAACTATATAAAACATCACTGCCACCGATAATCAGGCGTTTTGCCCCCGTTGTCTGCTGGGCATATTTCGTTTTAATATCTAGTAACTGCTTTATTCGCAAAATTCCTTTGGAGCGGTAGAAGAAGAAATAACCGCATCCAATTAAAACCAAGACCATAAAAATTATCATGACAACCATCACGTTTTTATCCTCTCCTTCCATTGATTCACCGCAATATTCACTGCTGCTACCGCCATCCCAATCGCAATCCAGAGATATCGTTTATCGATAACCGTACTTAACGCCACCGCTGCTATCACAAACACAATCACAATTAAAATTGGTAATACCATAAACAAAGCATCGCTACTTTTTCGCATCACCCACCAATAATAAACACTCATTCCAAACAGAAGGAGGAAGAACAGCATCGGAAAAATACTGAAAACCCCACCATCCGCAATTAACTCTAACCAAAAATTATGCGGTGCTAAAATTAATTCCTGCACTTGTGCATGCCCCATTCGATATTGCTCTAATGTGATTGGCGCATTCCCAGCACCCACACCTTTCAATTTCGAATTTTTCACGATTTGCCATAACATGTTGTATCGTTCCATCCGATCCGAAGTAGATGCGCCCTTCTCCGTAAAAGAAGAATCAATAATCGCACCCATTTTGGCAAAGGCCGTTGGAACAAATAATAAAACGCTCGTGAGCAGTAGCGTCACCCAAGCACCAATCAAAATACTCAATTTTTTCGCATATGGAATGAATAATAAAAGGAGAACAAATACAAATGCGATAAGTCCAAGTCTAGAATACGTCGTAATAACCAAATAAAGCGGGAGTAGGCTGATAGCTATCAAACTAAGCACACGATAAGGTTGCGGTAATTTGGTTAGTCTCCAAAAGACAATCGGTAAAAAGATGGTTAAAAAGAACGCATAATCATTCGTGTTAAACAAAAATCCTGTTGGCTGAAAAGCACTCGTTGTCGTATCATATATAAACGCGCCTGACTGCGGCAAATGCCATCCTACAAAAACTTCAATCATTCCAATAACCAATTGCAAAACATAAATAACTGTAATAATTCGAGCAAACGTAAAGAATTTCTGCTTCGTATTCAAGTAATACACGGATAGAAAAATCAAGTACGATAGTTCAAAAATATAATAAATATATCGCAAACCCGCACTCACTGAACCCGCCCAGAAAAGCGTCACGGTGAACCCAATCAACCAAACACTTAGTAGCAAGAACAGCCAACGTGTTGGCTTCATTTGCTTGATATTTTTATTTGGTAAAAAAAGAAACAAACAAAAATGGACTAATAATAAAATCCGGAATAAGAAAATATTCTCGCTTCCTGGTATTCCGAGATAAGCCCCGAAAAATGCTGAGATAAAAATACCAATCCAGATATAAAACAGTAATTTATCTAGCGGGATAAGGAAAAGACACAAAACAGCAATCGCGAGTAGCGGTAACACGAAACCGTATGGAATCACTGTCGTCAGCGCCGCTATAATCGCGAGTCCAATTCCAATGAAAATATAACGTTTAGTAGTAAGAATAAGTCTTCAACTCTTTAGCTGCATATTTCTTCCCATTTAAAATGGCTCCAATCAAACGACCCTCCGCTCGCGTCAGCAAATCAATCGACGTCTCCACATCCTTCTGCTTCGTGGCACCATTTCGAACAACTAACACCACACCATCGCAAAAGTGACCGAGTATTCGACTATCATTCATAAGTAGTACAGGAGGTGTATCAAAAATAACCAAGTCATATGCCTCTTCAAAAATCGCAATCATCTCTTGCGTTCGCGTGGTATTTAGCAACTCCAATGGATTCGGGGGTATCGCACCCGATGGTAACACACTCAGGTTTGGCTCCTCCGTCTCAACGATATACTTTAACGGGTCCTCTTGATTACTTAAAATCGTGGATAAACCTTCTGCATAACGTAATCGAAACTGGCCTGATAACTTCGGTTTATGCATATCCGCATCGATGAGTAGCACCCGTTTATTCTGTCTCGCATAAGCAACTGCTAAATTCAAGGCACAGAAGCTTTTTCCTTCACTCTTATGTGCGGAAGTAAACACGATGCTTTGTAGCGCTTCATTTCCTTCTGTTTTCATAAATTGCAAGTTGGTCATGATTGCTCGAAATCGCTCCGTCATAAATGCATCTTGCTGATCCGTAATGATGGGTAAAAAATAAGATTTATCCTGTCTCATGATTTAAAATCCTCCTTCCGCAACTTTTTAAATGGTGTGTCGCCAAGTACTGTTAACCCTAGATCACGTAACTGTGTATCTTTTGTAATAATCGAGCTAAACAGTAGAATCGAAAACGCGAGGATGATGCTTGCCATTAGACCCGATACAAACCCAAGAATAAGTTGGAATGTTATCGGTTCTGGATTAGCCGTTGTCGCTTTTTCCATGACGTGTACGCTCATACCACTAAACAAAGTTGGAAAATCTTTCGTGACGACTTTACCAAGCGTATTCGCAACAGCTACCGCTTCTTTTTCATCGGTTCCAGTTACATTCACCGTGAAATAGAGGGAATTTTGATCCGTAATAACGCTAATGTCTTCGTCCACTTGCTCCATTCCTAAATCCTCTGCTACTTCTTGTTTTACTTTCTCACTTTGAATCGTTGTGGAAAATGTACCGATGAGCTGGATACTCGATCGTAAATCATCAAATGACTGCCCGTCCTTCGACGTGTTATCCGCTGTAATAAGTAATTGTGTCGTCGCTGTATATTCTTGTGGTACGATCACCTTTTCCACCGTATATACTAATCCTGTCGTTAGCAATGGGATACAAAGGAGAAGAAATAAATACTTCTTCATGACTTTTCCCAAATCGCTAAATGAAATCTTTGTCAAAAAAGCACCTCCAGTTTCTGCTTGGAATCCGTTATTCTACGTTTCCACCCCCTCTCTTTATTCATTTTTTTCCTCCTGCTGTTCTTTGAATAAGACTAGTATAAACCTGCTTTAGATGTCGTGTTTTTTACGCCTATTCAATCGTTGTTACATATCAAAAATTATATTCAACCAGCTGTATCTTTAGGACTGCCATTTTGTCTCTATTAAAACTTTTAAGCTCTTATTTGCCATCATTTTTAGATATTCTGTGACAGTTTCAAAAAAATAGAATTGGCTAAAATCATTCCTTAAATGGTACATTTTTGTGGCATTATTCAAGTACCTTAACAATGAAGATTTCGGTATAAATGCACCAATTTATCTGCCTCTGTTTGCCAGTTGTACATCGTTTCAAAAGCTTTCCGTCCACGAAGAGCAAAATGTTGGCGCAAGGCTGGATCTCGCATCAGTTTTTCTGCTTGCTCTGCCACCTCTTCTGCGTTCCAGACATTTGCGGTAAGCCCCGTATCTGTCGTTTCCAGCAACGCTTTCCAATCTGGAATATCTGTCGCTAAAATAGGTAGGCCTGCCGCCATATATTCGAATAGCTTGGTCGCTAAAGAATGCATATAGTTAGGAATCGGATGTAACAAACACAGACCTACGTGCGCACTAGCATACTGTTGCCAAATCTCGGTGTAAGGAATTCGTCCATAGGTGATCACCGTGTCTTCCAATCCATACTTGCGGATATACTCCGTGACTTCTTGTTCCACCTGTGGTTGCATCGGTCCAATTAATTTCAATTGAACAGCGGAATGCCCGCGATCTTTCAACGTTCGCACCAAGGCCAACATATCGAAAACGCCGCGATCACGCACAATATCACCGACATATACAAACGTAAATCGCTCTTCTTTTGTCGCTCGCATTTCTTCTTGCCATGTCGGTAGGTTCAAAATGTCCACTTTCTGAACATCTACTTGCTCATAGTGTTTTTTATACGATGTTTCTGCAAAAATAACCGCATCACACGCTGGCATCCACTTCTTTTCCTTCGATGCTAATACTTTTGACAATGGCTTGCGCGCTAATGCGGGTATCCATTCTTTCGTGCGCAACATCGCAGGGAAATTTTCATGCATATCATAAATAATTTTGCAATTTGGCTTGCGTTTTTTAATCTTTGGGGCTAGAAAAAGGAGTTCAAAATCGTGAAAATGATAATAGAGGGCATCGGAGGCTAGGGCTTTTTGGTAAAGTTCTCGCCAACGCTTTGGTCGCGCTAGTTTATTGCCTCGGGGAAGTAGTTGCATCTGCAGCTGTGCATTTGGTTCTACGGTACAGGCGTTAGGCCCGTCCACCGCGTGAAAATCCACTGTAAATCCGTTATCTACGAGTGTCATGGCTTCTTTAAAAAAGATGCGGGTGTCGGACCAAACATGTACAGAACTGAACATAAACACTTTGTTTGCTTGTAGGTTTTGGTTAATCATCACGTTTTCTCACCTTACTTTGCTTGTTTTGGTGTACCGATGTACCATTCTAATGTTTTCTCATTTTTAGAGGTGTCTACTGCTTTGTCATAAACCATTGTTAAGTTTTTAGCATCTTTGGGAATCGCATAATAACCGATACCTTTGAGCTCTTTTCCAGGTTTAATAACATCACCAAAGTTGTCTTCGTGCCCTGTCATCAGATATTTTTTGCCATTCGCGTCTTTCACATAAAAATCACCAGCTCCAACGCCGTTGTCTACTTTTCCATTGTTTTTAATATCAAAATGAACAGCGAGTAACGATTGGTCTTTCTTCAACGTATCGTCTTTTACAATGTCATCGCTTGTTATTTTCATGGCCATATCATTGATTGTTTTCACTTGGTTGACTTCGCTTTTTTTCGTTTCTTTTTGTGTTTCTGTTTGCGTTGTTTTGGTCTCGTTGCTCGCGTCATTGTTGGTGCATGCTGCTGTGCCTAGTAATGTTCCGATTGTTAAACCTACGATTAATAATTTTTTCATATGTCTCCACCTTCGTCATTTTTTTAAAGGACGCTTCTCTTCTTGCGTGTACAAGAAGAGAAGCGCTACGTTTATTCTTATTTCACAGTAACGGCTTGACGTACAATTTCTGCACCTGAGCTATCAAAGCCTACCATTTCTACTGTTTGTGTTGCGGATGTTACTTTGTCTGCTGCATAGACAGTAAAGGCGTTACCTGTGATGGCTGCTTGACGAGCAAACGCGCCGTTCACAAATAGTTGCACTTTCTTCACATCAGAACCAAATGTGCCTGTAATGTTATCTGTACCAATGGTGTAATCTGCTGGTGTGATTGTTTTTGCTGCTGGATTATTGTTGACTACGTCTACATTGATTGTTTTACGTGCGACACCGTCTTTATCCAATGCAACGATTTGAACAACGTCGCTTGTTGTTTTGATTTGGTCTTGGGCATAGATCGCATAGCTGCCACCTGATGTTGCTGTTGTGCGTACATCTGTCCCATTAACCACTAGTTTCACGCGTGTTACGGCTGCATCTGCTGTTCCTGTTACGTTTTCACCAGAGAAGATGTTGTATTGATTTGCTGTAACGTTATACGTTGCTGGTAGAGCATCGGATACGGTTACGTTGACACGGTTACGTTCTACATTTCCACTATCTAATCCAACGATTTCTACTTTATCGCCTGATTTAATTGCATCTTTTGCATAAATCGCATACGCGCCGCTTGCTGTTGCTGTTGCGCGAACAACGACATCATTGACTACAAGTTGTACACGTGTGATTCCTGCATCCGCTGTTCCTGTTACATTTTCATTGGTTGTTGTATTGTACGGATTTGCTGTTAATGCATATGTTTGTGGCGCTGCGTTTGTTACTGGTACTGTGACACGATTGATTTCGTAACCATTGGCATCATAACCGATGATTTCTACCACATCACTTGTTGCTGTAATGATATCTTTAGCATAGATAGCGTATGCGCCACCTGACACAGTTGTTTGACGTTTTACTTCGCCGTTTACAGAGATTTTAACACGCGCAATGCTTGTTCCTGCTGTTCCGTTCGCTGTTTGATCGGTTGCCATGTTATAACCATTTGTTGTTAATTTCGATGCGGCACGGTTGTCAGCTTGTACGGTTCCTGTTGCCATTGTTCCAATCGTTCCTTTTGCGTCTACTGCTGCGATTTGGAATGTGTTTCCTACAACGCCCAAGCTTGCTTGGTCGCCTGTATAGATGGAATATGCATTGTTTGTTACTGCTGCGTAACGAACAAATTTACCATTTACATAAAGAGCCACTTTCGATGCGCCTGCTGGTGTTGTTCCTGTTGCATAGACATTTGTTGCATAGTAAGTTGCGATGGTAGGTGCTGCTAATGCGGATACGACAGTTCCTGTCGCTTTTGGACTTTCGTTTCCTGCGGCATCTTTACTTGAGATTTGGAATGTGTTACCTGCGGTAGTTAAGCTCGCTTGGTCGCCAGTGTAGATCGAATACGTACCATCGGCATTAACATTTGCTGTACGAACGGCTTTACCATTCACATACAATACGACTTGTTTCGATCCTGCAGAAGCTGTTCCACGTGCATAGGCATCCGTTGCCACGTATTTATTAATGACTGGTGCCGTTAGTTTAGACTTCACTGTTGCCGTTGTTTTTGCACTCTCGATACCTGCGGCATTGCTTGCTGAAACTTGGAATGTGTTGCCTGCTATGGCTAGACTTGCTTGATCACCTGTATAGATAGAGTAGCTACCGTTAGAAACCGCTGCTGTACGAACGGCTTTACCGTTCACATAAAGGGTTACTTTCGATGCGCCAGTCGCTGTTCCTTTCGCATATACGTCTGTTGTATAGTACTCTTGGATGCTTGGTGCGGCTGTTTTTGCTAGTACTGTTGCGTTCGCTTTGACACCCATGTTACCGTCTGCATCGAGTGCTACGACTTGGAATGCTGTTCCTGCTGTGTTCATTTTTGCGTTATCTGCGGCATAGATTTGGTAGTTGCCACTGCCGTCAATCGCGCCATAACGAACTAATTGGTTGTTGACATAGAGCGCGATTTTGCTTGCGCCTGCTGGAGCTTTCCCTGTCACATAACCAGCGCCTGCGTAGTAATCTTGGATGCTTGGTGCTGCTAATGCATTACTTGTTACTGTTACGGATCCTGCAGTACTTGCTTTGCCGTTCGCACCAGTTTGTGTCGCTGTTAAAATAGCGCCCGCTACTTGTTTTGGAATGCTGATAACCGCTTTACCTGTGTTATCGGCTACTTTTGTTAGGATTGTACCATCTGTTAGACGTAAAGAAATCGTTGCGCCTTTTTCTCCATTGACAGTGACCGTTGTAGAAGATGTGTTGACACCATCAATCGTTGGTGCACCTAATGTTGTGTCGATTACTGTGACTTGAACTGCTGTACTGACTTTGTCGTTTGCTGTGTTTTTAGCAGAAACATCGACATTGGTACCGCCTGTTTGTGCTGGAATCGTGATGCTGTAAGAACCGTCTGTTGCGACTGTTGCGGAATAGGTCTCACTTCCAATTTTAGCTGTAATCAGATTTCCTGCTGTTCCTGTTCCAGTGATCGCTGTATCTGTGTCTTTAATCGTGTTAACTGTTGGTGCTGTTGGTACTGCATCGTCTTGAACGATCGTTGTTACAGAGCCACTTGTTTTACCTGCTTTGTTTTGTTCAACAGATACGCTTGTACCGGCTGTCTGTTTCGCGATCGCTACTTCGTACGTGCCATCTGCTTTCACCGTATCCGTGTAAGAAATACCGTTCGCTTTCACGACAACCGTTGCGCCTGCGACACCTGTTCCTGTCACTTTTGTATCTTGATTAGATACACGATCAACCGTTGGGTTCGCTAATGTATCGGCTTGTACCGTTACCTTTGTTGCAGCACCTTTATTGCCTGCAGCGTCTGTAAGGGATACTTCGATATTCGCACCGATCGCTTGTTTTGGAATAGCAACCGTAAAGTTTCCGTCTACATTCGTGTGGCCTTCTACTGTTCCGCCAGATGGTAATTTCACGGTCACGTCACAGTTGGCTTCTCCTTTACCTGAAATAGTAGTATCCGTATCTTTGACTGCATTAACACTTGGAGCATCTGGAGCAATCACATCAAGGACGGTTTTGCTTGCGATATCGCTTAATGCGCCGTCTTTATCTTTTGCGATGGCTTCCACTGTTGCGCCTGCGTTTGGAGTATCAATGTTCACTGAGAATTCACCAAAATCATCAATCGTTCCTGTGTAGGAAATTGCATTGCCATTGTCTTTTACTTTAATCGTGATTGTATTGCCTGGATCGCCTGTTCCAGTTACTTTGGTGGATGTGTTGGTTACGTTATTTAGGACAGGTGTATTTGGGCCTTCATACGCAACGGTCGCAGTTGCTTTGGCACTTGATACACCGTTCAATACAGATGTTGCTTCTACTACTGAATTCCCTGCTTGTTTTGGAATAGTTATGCTCCAAGTACCGTTTGTGCCAACGGTTGTTGGATAATTCACACCATTTGCTTTGAATGTGAGTGTTGCGCCCGGTTCACCTGTTCCTGATGCCGTACCACTTTTACTTGTCATCGGGTTAATCGTTGGGGTTACAATTGCCGCTTGCGTAACGGTTTGAGTTGCAGTAGAAGTTAAACCTAATGCTGAAACTGTTGCACTAATATTAGAACCATAAGCTTGCTTTGGTATATTTAAACTGTACGCTCCATTGGTGCCAACGGTTGTTGTCCCCAATGTTGTGTTTGTTGTTGTATTCTTAATAGTTACTGTTCCACCTATTTCTCCCACTCCATTTACATTAGTTGATGAAGTGTTAACACCCTCTAATGTAGTAGTTTCAATGGTACTAATATCAGATACACTTATGTCAGAAAAACGTATTTTCCCAACAGATTTATTCCAAGTTCCCCCCAGCATTTGTATGGTGGTAGTTGATTCCACAGCAGTGAATTCAAAATCACCATTCTTAGTCCCGGTAACAGAAAACCAATTTTGCCAGCCACCAGATCCACCTATCACGGCACCATTAGATGGTTTTGCGGCATAAAATTGGTATTTTCCATTTCCATTTAGATTAGTAATTGTACCTTTAACACGATATTTATGTCCCACTACAGTAGGAATTATTTGAGAAGCATATAGTGCCTCAGTATCGTAAGGCACAGATGTATCCATAGACCCATCACCATTCGCTATAGCAGTTGAGTTATGGTCGTATCCCTCTTTACTTATACTCCACCCTGTAAATCCGTTAAATTCTGGGTTGACTAATAAGTTTTGGTTAGCCTTTAGGCCTCCCATTAACTTCATTTCCGCCTTATTTCCAGCTTCCGTACCATTCTCCGCTGCCATACTAACTCCTGGCATTGCTGTAATCACCGTGCTCGCTACCACATTCGCTGCGATAACTGCCATTGCTACTTTTTTCATTGTTTGATGCTTCGTCATAATATTTATAATCTCCTCTTGTTTCAATTTTTTGTCATGAATACTTCTAGTTATCGATACTGGAAGTCGCTTTGTTTCGCTGCCTGACTCCTTTCGTATCCTTTCATCCCACTATCCTTAACTAGTGTCCATGATAATTGCCATTCGTTGCATATGCAGAAAACCTCCATTTCTTATGTGGATGTTGCTATAATAATTCCTTAATCGTCATCATTTCTCTCACCGCAGGTTTATTCACGCAAAGCTGTAAATCTGGAGCCAACACTCCTAGTTCCATCCAATGTTTACACAAAAGATACACCGTCGTCACCGTTGTATTCGAATAGTTCGCAATTATCTTTCTAGTAAATATTTTCGGTAATTTTATCGTATCTCGCTTTTCTTCTCCATATAATCGACCTAACCGAATGATGTTCCCCATCACCCGAACTTCTGTATCCTCTGCTTGCATACTATTTTTTAATAATAAATCTGCGTTCTCCGCGCGAACATCCTGGTATAAGAAGAACACGCCTTCCTGTGTATGCATTAGCTTCATCATCACTTCTTGCTTGGAAAACTCCCACACGACTGCTTTCGTCAATGCTGTCACGGTTAAACTCGACGGCTCATTGTGCAAAATGCTATTCATCCCAAGCACATCATGTTCTCCAAAGAAAAGTGTCAGATGTTTCTCTCTCCATCCAGCACAAATCCCAGACTCTAGAAAATACAATGCATCATGCGTTTGATTTTCCATTAAAATCACTGTTTTCTTAGGATATTTAATTTTTTTTCGCTTTATCGGAAAGACACTATCATCAAACAATAACTGTAGTAGTTGATTGTTATTAAATTGGCGTTGCATCACATCTTTATCAAATAATTCTACATAAGACATCTTTTTATCAACTCCTGACGCTATCTCACAATGACATGAGATTATTATGTCGTTTTTTTAACTACCCTCATTCTAGCACGATTATGAAGAGGTTCTAACTTAAGAATTTAAGGTATTTGCGATATTTTTACGAACTTTTTGTGTCCAAACTTTGTAAATCACCATACCATGCGGCTCATCATGAAGTTTCCCCTCTGCTTCTAATGCTCTAAAAGCCGCAGCCACGCTACCATAGCTAATATTTAAATAATCTGCAATCATTTTTTTTGAAAAATATTTTGGCGTATAGATGCATTGATTTTCTTCTTTACCGTATAAAAAGCTCAATCGTAGTAGTACATCCCATACCCTGTCATGACTAAGTTTAGATGCTACATGATGTTGTAAAAAAGTATCGATATGATCCGCTTGTATCATTCCCAACAAGCGAAATCCATCACCATGTTGTTGTAATCTAGTAAACACATCTTTTATTGTTAACTTATATACTTTCATTCTGGTTAGTGCTAATATGGTTGTGTCGGTTTTATCTGGTGAAAAGATATTTTCTATACCTAAGCATGCGTACCGCCCAAAAAATTGTAAAGGCACATTTTCTTTTTTCGCCAACGCTACTCCTGATACCACGATATAGACGCACGCTTCTAAGCTATTTCTTTCGATCAGTACTTGATTTTCCTCTACATAGCATGTTTCATAAGGTATATCCTCTAATAAATAGGCTTGAAATTCGCGACGTGTATTTTCTTGTGCTAAAAACCGTTCTTGACTTATATCTAACTCACTCATGACCGCTCACTCCTTCTTTTACTGTACCTACGCTCTGTCGCTTCTTGAATAAACCCAGTATATACCGTATCGTATTTCCATGTTTTTTCTCCAGATTCAGCTAGAGTTCTTTTAATACACATCTAGTAAGCTAGTGGTATACATTCTGGCTTGTTTTTATATTAAGTATAACTTTATCTAATGCTGTGGCTCTTTTTCTTGAACTTTTTATGACATTTCTTCCAAGCTAAAATACTAAAAAAAAAGAAAGATGGCTATATAAAACAATTTGTTTTATTAAAGTACTTGAATCGTGCTATAACTTAACTATAGAGAATAGAACGTCGGATTTTCTATAGAGTATGATTAGAGGAAGGTTGATGCCCTATGTACAGTAAAGATGAGATTCGCTCTTACGCTTCTTTCTCCAAGATTTTAAAATTATTGAAGAAAGATACCCGGTTTAATCAGTATTGCACGCAACACATTATTCCAAAAGGAACCGTTATAACTTCGGAGACTAGCTTAAAGTACTGCTATCTAGTCGAAAGTGGCTATGTGAAATATAACTACACTGGTGACGAGTACACAAAAAATTTCCATATCGTTCCGCCAGGGAAACTCTTTAATTTGCCAATCCTCATCGAAGAAGTTCCGAAGCAGTATACCGTCACCGCGCTTAACGATGTTTTATGGTGGCAAATCGATTTTGATTACATGCGAAAAATACTCATCACCGAAGATCCAAAAAACTATATTATGCTAAATTACGCTTTAGAGAGCCGCTACGACCTCTTTGTATTAACAAAAAAATATAGCCTTTCTTCAGAAGATAGTATTTATTTTTCGCTACTTCGCTGTGTGAAAGCTGGTATTCGGACAAAGCCCAACGAAGCTCAATTGCCTGCTGTCTTAACTTACGATTTGTTGGCTGATTTCTCCTACACATCTAAAACGTATACTTCTGATGTATTGAAGAAATTGCGAGAAGAAGGCATTTTGGTGTCATCTAAGAAGCCATGGATTATTACCGATATTAAGCGACTGCGAGATTTGCTAGGTTTTGATGACTGGTGGGATTTATAGGATATCCAGACATATTGAAAAAAATGTAGCAAGATTTCAAAAAATCACGAGTAATTGTGACCTATCACTTGCATTAAAAATAATTTTGCCACTTAAAAACGAAGGCTAGCATGCACCGTTGCGCATGCTAGCCTTCGTTTTTCTATCACAATAAATACCAAATCATTAGCTTTAGCTATATTAATGTGTTAATCTTTTAAACGTTAGTAAAATTTACAAAGGGAGGAATTAAAAAATGACACATTATTTTAAAAAAGGGAGTTTTACATTGCTTCTCACAATCCTAATTTCTATCGGGGTTTTGTGGCCTACGCACGCACTCGCGGAAAACCTACCAACGTCTTTTGATCCAAGAGCCACGGGGACAACAACACCTGTGAAGCAACAAACAAGGAATATTTGTTGGTCCTTTGCAACCATAGCAGCCACCGAACAAAATTATGTAAAGAACACAGGAATAAAAATCGATCTCGCAGAAAACTATTTCAACTATGCACTCGCAGCTAACATCACTGGGAAATTTGACTGGTCGCTTGGTGTTGGTGGTGCGTTAGACTCTGGGTATGACAGCTTTCCAGTACTTGAGAAAATGATGACGTGGAAAGGCCCTGTTCTTGAAACCACTTTTCCAAACTCAATCGTCGGATATCAACCGTTATCTATTTTAGGCAATCGTCCTGCGGCACTTCATGTTCAAGGATTCACTAAGATGCCTGGGCTAACGAATTATAAAGAGAATACAGCTACTGAAATTACAGACAGAGTAAACGCAATCAAAAACAACGTACAGAAATATGGCAATGTTATTTCTGCCCGAGACGGTTTAGGTAGTTACAGAGGCGATTATAACACGCAGAACCTGCTACCAGAACGTGTCGGCGCATCTAATCATGTGGTCACACTTGTTGGTTGGGATGATAGTTTTGATAAAAATAAGTTCACCTATCCACCCGCACGAAACGGCGCTTTTATCGCTAAAAATAGCTGGGGTGCAAATTGGGGTGATAATGGTTATTATTACATTTCCTATGAAGACGCCTATCTTCGCGCAAAAGAATTGTATACGGTTACTTCCGTTGAACCTGCTACGAACTACTCAAAACGATATGGTGAAGCGCGCACAATGGGAGGTGGTCAACTATCCACAGCAGGCAGTAAAGTTATCGCACACGTTTTTGACGCACCAAAAGCATCCGAAAAAATCGATGCCATCAGTATCCAAACGGAAGAAAAAAATGTATCCTATGAAATTTATGTCAATCCAACAACCAGTGTCACAACAGGTTTAAACGGCTTTACAAAAGTGAAATCCGGCACAAAAGCAGACATAGGAGCTGAAACAATAAAGCTTGATAATTCCATACCAATTACTGCGACAGATAAATTTTCAGTTGCTATCAAATATACCAAACCAGACAATGTCAGTCGCATCCTTATCCCAACAGACTCCGGTATTGTAGGTGTGCAAAACGTTTACAACGGCTACACATTGAATGACAATAATACATGGCAAAAACAAACGGAAAACTATTTATTTAATGTCTATACAAACAGTACTGATCCGAGTAACCCTGGAACGATCATACCTGATCCAGAACCCAAGCCTCCATCACTCGGTATCATTAAAGAGCTGTTTCCTGATCCCGTTTTTGCAGCTGAAATTGCACGACAAATTGAAAAAACGGTAGACGATACAATCACTCAGAGCGAAGCAGAACAATTCAAATCCATTAATCTCAGTGGTTACAATAACAAAACCGTAAGTGACGCAACAGGACTCACTTACTTAACCAATCTCACTTATTTAAAATTTCAAAAAGGCAATTTAACCACCATTGATCTTAGTAAAAACACAAAATTGATCGATCTTTATCTAGATTCTAATAACCTAACAACGCTTGACCTTCGTTCTAATCCAGCCCTAACTTGGGTGGATGCAATGGCGAATAAGTTAACATCGATTGACGTGACAAATTGTCCGCGCTTAGATACACTTCAAATACCAGATAACAAACTAACAACAATAAACACCAGTAACAATCCATCTTTAAGTTTTCTAAGCCTTGGTCAAAACAGTCTAACCAGTATGGATGTAAGTAAAAATACTGCATTAACTTGGTTACAACTTGGCACCAATAAACTAACAAGCATCGACATTAGTAAAAATACAAAGCTTATCGTTTTAAATATCGGCTTCAATAATTTCACTAAAATTGATGTATCACAAAATGTAGCATTGAACGAATTAAACGTTATGTATAATCAAATAAGTCAACTTGATGTTACAAAGAACCCTTTTTTGAAGTATTTAAGTGCTCCTAAAAATCAACTCACTAGCTTGGATGTATCTAAAAATAGTGCGTTAGAAAATCTGAGTGTTGGTAACAATCGATTATCCGACATCAACCTGAGTCATAACGTTAAACTGGTATACCTTTCCTTAAACGATAACAAATTAAGACAACTCGATGTAAGCTCAAATGTCGCTTTGAAGTCCCTGAGTGTGGAAAATAATCAAATTGCTACACTCGACCTAAGTAAGAATGTTAAATTACAAGCAACAACTTACTATGTAAGCGGAAATATTGGAATTAGTGTCATTCCACCCGCTAACTAACAAGAAAGAAACCGTCTAAATAAAAAATCTCCTATCACATAGAACCTGGCTTACATCCAGTTCTAGTATTGTGAAGGAGATTTTTTATAGGAAAACACTAATTTTAAGTTATTTTCTTATCTACAAACGTGTTTTATTACTCTGGTGTATCTGATAAAGTCCATGTCAAAGTTGTGGCATATTCAGAGTCGGCATACTTTGCGCTTTTCCCAGGAACTGTTAGCGTCACAGCATCTGCTGCTTCTGTATTGTCCACACCAAATTTATCAACCCATTTTCCCATCCCTTGTTCCGTGTCAGCTACCATAACAGAAGAAGCATCACCATTAGGATTTAAATTAATTTCTGTATTTGCTGTGGGCGCTGTTATGTCAGCATCTGATTTTGTTGTAGGGGTCCCTTTTTTGATTGTAATCTTCGCTCCGTTTAATTCTCGATCTGCCGCATCTTTTAATTGGCCATTTTGAGATACGTTTAGTTGCCAACCACTATTTGTACCGCGGTTATCTGTAATTTGGACATTATTTGGAACTTCTATTTCGGAACCATCTACTTTTATTTTATCCAATTTAGCATTATACACTTTCGTTTCACCTGTAATTTCTTGATTTCCAAAATCGAATGTAGAGGCGTAATCAATACTAAGTGGGCCTCCTGTTCCTGGATAAGGGGTTTCACCATCGGCTGGATCGATTGTTTGATCGGGATTTAGAGGATTCACTGGTGGACTTATGGCACTGTCGTCCTGTTTGACAAAGCGAATTTTACCGTCAGTTGTGATAGATTCAGATTCGGCAGCCTTTGCAGTACCTGGGTTAAAGAGAGTAGCTACAGCAGTAACAGCGATAAGACTGGTAACAAGATATTTTTTTACATTCATGATAAATTTCTCCTTTGAAGTGCACAGTTTGATGAAGCTACTGATGTCACTTGGTATTCATTCGTTTTCAAATTATGAAGGGGTATCGTTAATTGACCAAGTAACACTTGTTTGATAAGCTTGGCCCTCTTTGATGCCCACTGGATTCACTTCCATTTGGATGCCTTGATTTTGTTCCCATTGGATTGTTTGGATTGGTTGCCCTGTTGATTTACCTTGATAAATAGGGAAAGCCACATTATCTGGTATGATTGTGGATGTATCACCAGAGCGATAACGGAGAGCATCGTGAAGTTTTTTTGCCTGTGGATCATTTTCAGCTACAAACGGGCCATTTACGGTTGCCGTCACATTCCAATTGCTATTATTAGAACGCGTATCCTTTACTTGTAAATTCCAATTTGGATCTTCAAGTGGGATAGTAACGAGTTCGGCGCCAATCGTCGTTGTCTGGAAGTTCAAATCGTCAGGTGTTGTAGCGAAAGCGAGAACCGTATCATCGACAAGTGTCATTTTAATTGTATGACTAACATCTCCGACTGTAAAAGTAGCCGTATAGTCTCCCTCGTTGCTTAAAGGTGTGGCATTCGTCGTCATGTTTATCTGATTTTCAGAGATTGCTTGAAATGCCTGCATGTCCCAGCCTTGCGGAGAAGCTCGATCTCGTATAATCTCATTGATTTCTTCTTGTGTCAGGTTCACTAATTCACTTTTATTCAAGGAAATATCCAAAGCATGAATAGCATAGTTGGAGCCGACAGAGGTGTAAGCGTCTTGTATAATAGCATTCGTCGGTGTGCTAATGTTCTCTGATGCGTCAACTACCTGCACACGAACTCCTGTCCCTGCAAGCTGTAACGGCATTTCTAAACGAAAATATCCAGCAGCATCTATATTTCCCGTCAGCGTATCTCCATTTGGCAGTTGAACACGAATAGTACCATTTGGTTCGCCACGCCCGCTAATGAAAACGTCCGAAGACTCGATTGGGTTTACTACAGGTGCGTCTGGCGATGTACAATCAAGCACCGTTGTTGTGACGATATCACTACGTACTCCATATGAAATCGCCGTGGCTTCAATGTTAGTGCCTGCTATTTGTTTTGGAATATCTATATGCCAGTCACCAGTTGTATCCGTTTGTGTAGTGAATGTATCTCCATTTATTTGCAGTTGAATCTCAAAATTGGGAAGGCTACTACCAGAAACTGTTTCTGACTGGTCTGTTACAATGTCCAGCGTTGGCGTTGGCACTATTGCAGGCGTGATAGTAATTTCTTTTTTCGCGCTCCTATTTCCTGAACTATCTGTTGCGGTGGTCGCAATTGTTGTTCCTTCTGCGTACGGACTCACATCGATAGAATAATAACCTTGACTGTCTGCCTGAACTTCTTCAATAAATACATCATTCGCGAAAATTTGAACAAAAGCGTACGGTTCTGCTTGTCCAGATATAGTAGTAGACACTGTGTTCATCGCTTGAATAGAAGGCATTTCAGGAGGGATAGAGTCAGTTGTTGATACAGTTGCATTTTTCAAACGTACTTGTTGATCTTTATACGTACCACCGCCAGCACATGAATTGGTGATTTCTAAACGAGTAGAAGTTCCCGTTGCTGTAAAAGTTGTACTATATTCCTTGGCTGTTTTTGTTATGCCTTGTTTCGGATTATTAACTAAAATAGTATTACTAGCTTCATCCACGACTCGTGCACCTGTATATAGATAGTTGGCATGTGATAACTCAATATTAGCATTGTAGGTGAACGTATAGGTCTCACCTGGTGTAGTGGCTACTGTCTGATACATGATGTTCTCGCGGCCTTCCCAACTATAAATGCTAACACCATCCGCTGATGTACCAATATCAAATTTATGAGGCTCAACAGTGTACCAATTTGTTGATCCAGCATCTACTAATTGTGGGTTATCTATTCGTTGCGAATTAACCACCGTTGCCAACTTCCAATCTGGAAAATTTTTCGTTGAAGAATTAAAAGAAAAATTACCATTTTTCAAAATTGGTGTGGCTTTTAAAGGGCTAGATTTTAATGCTGATTTTGGTTGACTGTGACTTGTTAAAGTAGAAATAGTATCAGCTTCTGCATGTACATCAGGAAGAATTTGTGTTGCATTCGCTAAAATACAGGTAACAGTTATACTCTTTACGACAAATGTAAACCATTTTTTGCACCGCATAGCCTATTCACTCCTTTTAAATATATTGCTTAGCTTTTATTAACTGTCTGCCTTGTTGGAATATATCTAGTATACATCGTCTTCTCTATGTTTGTATTTCGAGAGCGTACCACTCTATTTATATTAATAAAGATATATTAAGGTAGCGGCGTGTTTATTTAGCTAGTTAGAAGCAAAAAGAAAGGATTTGGAGGTGAGAGGCGTTATTTAAGAACATTTTGTGAACTTTCCCTTTATTGAGTAATATAAATTTAAATACCATTGCAGAAGGTTTTTCTCATTTTTTATTAAACAAACTGAATATTTTATCGGAATCTGCGATTCAACTAAGTAGCAGCGCAAAAAGAAAGGAAAGAGATTGTAGATACCCATATTAATACATGCATGACGTTTGTAAAAGTGTACTTTTGCGAACGATGTCTTTCGATTGTATTTCCTTTTTGATTCACGTTCGTTTTTGTTGTAAAATAGATTAGGAACGTTCGCTGAAACGCACATACCTTTACGGATGATTTGTGCATTTCCAAAATAGAATTATGTATTTTAAAACTATAAGGAGTGTGGTTTTTCAATAGTATGGATAATCGAAAATATGGCTATATTCGGGTAAGTTCAAAAGATCAAAATGAAGAACGTCAGTGGGTTGCCATGCAGAAAGCTGAGATTCAAGCGAGGGACATCTTTATTGATAAAGTGAGTGGGAAAAATTTTCAGCGAGAACAATATCAACTGCTCAAAAGGATGATTCGAAAAGGTGATATTATTTATGTACACTCATTGGATCGTTTTGGGAGAAATAAAGAAGAAATTTTACAGGAGTGGGACGATATCACCAAGAACTTACAAGCTGATATTGTCGTGTTAGACATGCCGTTACTGGATACGACACAGTACAAAGATAGTATGGGGTCCTTTATCGCAGATTTAGTGCTTCAGATACTTTCTTGGGTAGCGCAGGATGAGCGTGATCGGATACGAAAGCGGCAGCGAGAAGGGATTGATGCTGCACTCCATAATGGGATAGCATTCGGTCGACCTAAAGCTCAGGTGACAGATGTTTTTAAAGAAGCCTACGCAATTTGGAAAACGGGTGCTATTACCGCTACCGAAGCGATGCAACAAGCCGGTGTGAAAAAAACCACGTTCTATAAACTTGTGAAACAAGTAGAACGTGTAGAACAGGAATCAAAATAGCCACATAGGAACTTCTCTATCTATATAAAAAGCGAGTTTCTTCTATACAATTGTATTGTGCTTATTCTACCCACTTCTCCAGTTTACGAATACGGTGTTTCGTGGTACAATGGAGATGGAAAAAAATAATCATGCTTTTGACTAAAGCGAAGCCCCAATCTCCGTCCAGGGAGATTGGGGCTTCTTTTTTGGTTAGACAGCCGTCTACTTTCGCTTTTTCTTACGTCGAAGCTCTAACCAATGATTGAAGATTGCAAGGACGCAACCAACAACAATCGGCGCAAGAATGGTGGAAAAAATAATCATGCTCATGACCTCCCTTCTCTAGATGCTGTACTCGTCTCTAGAGGTAGACGGCTCATTTATTATATCACATCTCATTTGCGTGTTGAGAAATTCTTTTATGTATTTCTACTTCCTATCATTTGATAAAAAATAAGGGACTATTTCCTATAAGTTGTATTGGTCCGCTATTTTTGCGATCCACTTAATCTTTACTTTGTGACCTTCTTTTGAGAAATAAAAAAGCACATAGCAAAACTCAGACGAGAATTGCTATGTGCTATTTGTCGTCTACCCTCGACAACTCATTCATCGAAGGGAGAACATAAGTGTATCATATAATTCGTATTTCGTGTGTTTTAATACGTGATTTTATTCTAGTGAAACCTCTCTAAGGTACTGGTATCATTACTCGTAACAAGGTTTTCTTTTTTTCTTAGCGTTGTAAATCTGCACTTTGCTCTCTCTACCCCTGAAAGCTAAATTGTCTCTTTCGAAGATGCTTAATGATTTTTCGCTGGCTTCTGTGAATTTTTCAATGGGGATGGATTCGCCGGTTAGTGGTGATTGGTTGATAAATAGGTCCTTGGCTTCTAAAATGCGAGCGTCGGCGGGGATGATGTCGCCTGTGGAGAGAAAAACAATATCTCCGGGAACGACGTCGTGGATGGGAATTTCTTTTTGGATACCGTCGCGGATAATGGCGGTGGTGTTTTCAATCATGTTTTTTAGCGAGAGGCTGGCTTTTTGAGCGCGCATGGATTGGGTGAAACTAAGAAAGACGCTAAAAAGGATCATGATGCTCATAATGATTGTGGCTTCGATGTCAGCAGTCAGGTAGGAAATGATAGTTAGGATTGCTAGAATATAAATAAATGGGTCGTTACAGGACTTGGCAAGATTGATGTACCAAGGGGTTGGCTTTTGCTCAGCCGTGATGTTTTTACCGTATTTATTTTCGCGTGTTTGTGCTTCTAGATCGCTTAAGCCTTGGATTTGGCTTTTATATTTGGCGAGTACCGCGTCTTTGTTTGCTGTAGAGTCCTGGAGCAGTGTGCGATTCACTTCTTGCTCATTGCGTAACTTAGTCATTGTTTTTTTCATTGTTTTGTCCTCCGATTCAGTTTGTAACTGTCACGGCTTTTTTTGAAAAGTGAAGTAAGAGCCGTAGCAGTTGTTGTTTATTAAATTCCATGATTCAGGTTCAGCGGGGTCTTCTGAGCTTAATTTTGGCATATTACTTCACCTCCAGTATAATTTGACAATAATAAATGTGTTGGCAGACTTTTTTATTTATACGTATGAACGCACAAAAAATCCCTGCCTATACGGTTGGCAGAGATTCAGAATTTCAGTGTATGGAAAAAACACAGTATCCCCTCGCTCAAGTTTCGGCACTATACAACGTAAAGAAAACTGGTTTCTTAGCCACATTATGGAAAGCCTTAATCCGACAATCCCTGTTCTACCCATTGGCGTCTTTGGACGTTTTTGGGCAGTGGCCTGTGTTTGTATAGGAGCCTCACCGTACAGGTTGTTTCAGCGTGCCGACAAATACTCATCTTCGTCGTTAAAGTCTCCGTTCCGATGCTCAAGTACAGTCGTACACTCCGCTTCGGTACTCGACTTTGCCTAGAATCTAAGCATTTGTCGGCACGCTGAAGGCTAGAGGCACGAAGTTGTTCGAGCAGTGGTTCGAACTCCGTTCCGATGCTCAAGTACAGTCGTACGTTCCCGCTTCGGTACTCGTTTTTGCCTAGCAACTAAGCATTTGTGAGCATGCTGAAGGCTAGAGGCACGGAGTTGGTTGAGCCGTTGGGCCAAACTTCACTTTGCTTATTTGTTAAGCTTTTGTGAGAGTGTGGAGAGTTTTGCAGCTGAAATCATTTAATTATTGTTCTTGATGGTTCTAGCGTAGCATCGATTTTTTTTTGTGTCAAGGGGGTTTCCCTAATGATGTTGGGGGAGGGAAACTTATTTGGGGGTGTAGGAGTAGGGCGGGGCTGGTTTTTTTGGAATGTGAAAATTTATTTTATTTTTTTATAGTAAGCGTTATCATCTTTGTATGAATGTGGTTAAAATACATAATTACGCTACAGCATTGTTGGTGCATATATGATAGTTTTAAATAGTGATATGATTTATTTAAGAAGGGAGAAGTGCGAAAAATGAGAAAATTGTTGTTAGTATTCTTTGTCTCTTGTATATTTTTAATATTGGGGAATATAAAAGCCGAGGCTGGTGAAATTCATAGGAAAGAGATATTTAGCCTAGAGGAGCCAACATGGATATTCAAATCTGGAATGGGGAGAGGTAGCTATCATGATCGGCAGGATTTGGGATTTATTTTAAAAGAAAATACGAAGTTAAAAATGAGACAGGTTAATACGAATTTTAAGGGTTCTCTGACCGTTCGGTTGCTTGGAGATGACAGTAAGGAAGAAAAATCAGTAGCAGTCACTTCAAATTGGACTACTATTGAGGCAGGTAAAGCATTGGTTCCGTTTGTTAATACTCCCTATGGAGAAATAGGAGCTACGCTAGAATACGAAATTGAAGGTGATACTGAACAAAAGCCGCTGCCGATTTATAAATATGGCGACAATCAAGCTGCATTTTTTGATACATGGGATAATAATGATGGAGAGTACGGTTTGATTATAAATAAAGATTTTCAATTACTTATTCCGAAAAAAGATAAAAACTATGCTAGAAATCTAAGGGATTTTCCTAATTTAGATGCTTTAATTGAGTATTTTAATGGCATTTTTAAATTAAATAATGACATGGCTGGATTTGATAACTCTTCTCCAACTAATCAAGTAGGGAAAAATCGGTATTTTCTGAAAGCTGATGCAAATGGGGCTGGCGGTGCATATTATGGTCCACATTGGACAGCGCAAAGCTATGATACAGTTAAAATGTGGTTGGAAAAAGGTCACTGGGGTACGTTACATGAAATTGCTCACGGCTATCAGACGGGTCTGGATAATCGTGGTATGTACACAGGAGAAGTATCTAACAATTTATTTGGAGTACAGTATGAGTATAGCACTTACGGTAAGGACGAAGCGGATCGTATTGGCTGGTTGTTTGGGATAGGATATAAAGCACAAGTGGAAAATAATCTGTACA
This sequence comes from Listeria booriae, assembly GCF_000766865.1. Classification (GTDB taxonomy): domain Bacteria; phylum Bacillota; class Bacilli; order Lactobacillales; family Listeriaceae; genus Listeria_A; species Listeria_A booriae. The sequence continues at coordinate 52,768 of NZ_JNFA01000030.1, read as the reverse complement.
CAAAGATGGTTAAAAATTTTGGAACATATGACTCTGCTAATCTTCGCGAAAAATTAATTTTTCTAGCATTGTTAAAACAAAAAGCTGGAAATGAGGCATTCACAAAGTTATATCAGGGATATCGTGCTGATGCTAATAAACCTGGGTTTGATATTAACGAATATACATTACCAAATTTACTAAATCATTATTACAGTGAGAACAGTGGTTTTGATTTTACAGCTATATTTGAACGGTGGGGAATCAAACTAACGAATAGTCAGCCAGCAATTAATCGTGATAGAGAATATACACCAGTAGCTTCCCTTGCAGATATTGTACCTGAAAATAAGTTACCGAGTGCCCGCTTACTTGTTGATTCTAACGTTATGATACGCTCCAATTTCACGATGGTAACTAACGCAGAAATTGCGGCTCTTAATTTAACTGGAAACTTAAATATTGAACTGGATACAGAAAACATTCAAGATTTAAAAGGAACTAAAATTCAAATTAAAAATGGAAAACAAGTGGTTCAAGAGCAATTTATTCAGGATAAACAAGTACAATTTAAAAATCTTCCTAATGGAATCTATACAGTCAATTTTATCGGTGATATTATGAAAGATTATTTGGTAAAACAACATTATGTGTACGTAAAAGAAGCTCAAAATCAGGCTAATATTTCAGTCGAAAACATAAAGAAAAGTGATTTAACGAATCAAAAAATCAGATTTTTAGGGTTAGGTAATGATCAATTTGCAGAATTCAATACAGATTTGCAAAAAGAACAAGGAATTTTATCAGTTTCGGCTACAAATCCGCATGTTTATTTCGGTCAAAACCTTTACGCTTCTGTAGAGGTAAAAGATGTACAAGGAAACCTGGTATATCAAAACAAAATGGCCGGAACGGGAGTCGCAATAGGTACATTTAAGTTTCCTTTAAAAGAAGGATATGAGCTTCAAATAGAGCATGTGGAACCTTCACGTCTAGCTCCAGATGAACCGATTAGTGTTCGAAATAGAATTAACACTTGGACAATGACTGAATGGGGTCTCGCTAATCATCAATTGCAAAACGATGCGGAACAAGATTTTATAAAAAAAATCAATAAGTCTGGAGAAACATTGATTCAAGATGAAAATGTAAAAGTTATACCGTTAATTTATTTATCCGAAAAGAAAAATTTATTATTTGCCATCAATCATTTGAATGAAAAAAATAAGGAGGAATATTTAGCTAAATACGGAGAACTATTTCACACTCCAAACTATGGCGATAATTTTACTTTTACTTTGAAAGGTTTGGGCAATGCTACTTTTGCTACCATGGATTTTTCTACAAAAGAGCGATTACTAACCGTGAATACTAATCGAACAATGCCGCATTGGTATTTCCCAGAACGATATGCTACAGTCTTAGTTCAAGGTATCGATGGCACGAAAAAGTATGTGAAAAATTATTGGGGAAGAAAAAATTATGCTGCTGCTATTGATAAAGTAAATCTAAGCTTAGGTGACTACCTCACGGTTATTCATGAAGAGGGAGCAGGGCAACGACTAAGTATCCAAAATAAAGATAGTCAAAAGCTGCTAGCAAACCAAAAAATCGTTAGATATCAGTTAGTACAGGATGGCATAAAAGTAGTTGCAGAATCAGATGTTCCAAAACTAGTGCAAGATTCACCAAAAATAACATCTTTCGTTAAAGAAGGCGATACATCCATACGAGGTAAAGCGACACCAGGTGCAAGTGTGGAAGTGCTAGTAGGAAATTCTACACCTGCGAAAACTACTAAAGCAGATGATCTGGGAGAATGGGAAGTCACTGTTTCAGCCTTACTAAAAGGAGAACAAGTTCGCGTTAAATCCACATATGAGGGAGAACAATTAACTAGCCCAGAATATAAAGTCATTGCACTTCCAACGATCCAATCGTGGCTTGGAATTGGTGAAACTAGAATAAATGGGCAGGCATCACCAAGAGCAACGATAGATGTACTGGTGAACGGAGTGAAAAAAGCAACTGTATCCGCTGATGCTTCGGGTAGCTGGGTGGCAATGGTGCCAGCATTGACAGTGGGACAAACTGTTCAAATAAGAGAAACAATAGAAGGTAGATATGTGGATAGTAAAGTATACCAAGTTGACCCGATTCATTATGGTGATAAGTTTAAATTTACGTTACAAGGTTTGTGCAATGCTACTTTTGCTACCATGGATTTTTCTACAAAAGAGAGATCACTAACCGTGAATACTAATCGAACAATGCCACATTGGTATTTTACAGAACGCTATGCTACCATCTTAGTTCAAGGTACGGACGGGAAGGAAAAATATGTAAAAAATTATTGGGGCAGAAAAAACTACGCTGCTTCTATCGATAACGTCAATCTAAGCTTGGGAGACTACCTTACGCTTGTTCACGAAGAGGGAGCAGGACACCGATTACGTATCCAAAATACAGATAGTCAAAAGCTATTAGCGAATCAAAAAATCGTTAGATACCAATTAGCAAAGGATGGCCTAAAAGAGGTAACAGCATCAGATGTTCCGAAATTGGTACAAGGTTCGCCGAAAATAACATCTTTCGTTAGAGAAGGCGATACATCCATACGAGGTAAAGCGACACCAGGTGCAAGTATGGAAGTGCTGGTAGGAAATTCTACACCGGCAAAAACAAAAGCAGATGATTTGGGAGAATGGGAAGTCACTGTTTCAGCACTAATAAAAGGAGAGGCAGTTCGCGCCAAGTCCACTTCTGAAGGAGTGCAGCTAGTTAGTCCAGAATATAAAGTCATTGCACGATGACTAAGTACGGTGTATAAAGAAGAAGCTCGTAGTTATACCGTTAAATGAAGGATAATAATAACATGTCAGCACGCTTCTAAAAAGTATGGAAGCGTGCTATTTTTGTGTAAAATGGGATTTTTAACAATATCGTAGGAGCTACATTTTATTTTTTCTTGATGGTGACCAGCCAGTTTGTGCCGGTGCCGATTTTGTAGGCGTCGACGAAGGAGCCTTGGTTGATGCCGATGCCTAGATTGTCTAGGGAGTTGACGTAGATGAGGGCGTCGCCTACGCGGAGGTCTGCAAAAGAGCGGCCGTATGTGACGTAGTTTTGATAGATTTGGCGGGTGTCGGTCTCGATTGTTAGTTCGAAAACGTCGCCGTGTTTGGAGCCGATGTTGGCGAATTGGGTGCGCTCGATGTTTGTCCATAGGTTGCCGAAGGGGCGGTCGATGATGTCGATGGTTCCGGTTAGTACGCCGTCTTTTTCGTAGGAGCGGACGAGTGGGAGTTCGATGATAGAATCTGGGCTCGCTTCGGGACCGATGTCTTCGTATTGGATGATGCCTGCTGCTAGTCTGGCGGCTGTGTATGCGAAAATGTCGCGGCCGTGGAAAGTATGAGATTCGCCGGATTTTGGTAGGCGGTTTTTTTGTTCATCGATGACGCGGACGTTTGTGATGGTTGTGTAGTTCTTGAGATGGGTTAGGGTGCCGTTGTCGGGTGTGATGATGTAGTGGCCGGCCTCGGTTTTGATGGCGACGCTGCGACGGGCGGAGCCAACGCCAGGATCGACGATGGATACAAAGATTGTGCCCGCGGGCCAGTAGTTGACGGTTTGCAGGAGGCGATAGGAGCCTTCCCAGATGTTAAACTGCGGGATTTGGTGTGTCAGGTCGTAAATACGAATATCACGGTTAACAGTGTTGATAACGCCGTACATAGCGCTTACTGCTCCATCGCTAATGCCAAAATCAGATTGCAAAACAAGTAATGGTTGGGTCATTTGTAATTCCTCCGTTTCAAATTAAAAAGCTCGCCCTAATTCCGCGTTTAAATACGCAAAAATCAGGACGAGCATAATCTCTCGTGGTACCACCTTCATTCACTGCCAATATCACCAGCGTGTCGACAAACGCCCATTTTCGTCGTTAAAAGCTCCGTTCCGATGCTCTTCTACGCTGCGCTACGCATAACTTCTCACATGGTCGAGGATAGTACTCTCTCCCTGTTTTCAGTCAACGTACTCTAGTACGCTCCGCTTCGGTACTCGCTTTTGCCTAGAAACTAGGCATTTGTCGACACGCTGGGGTTGGGAGGCACGAACAGGTTTTGTGGGAAATATAGTTTTACAGTCTATAAGGATTCGGTACACTACTCGGAAATGGTCATTTCAGATGGGGTTTCTGCTTCGTTTTCAGCTGGTCGAAGCTCTCTTTTGAAGAAACGGGTGCATCTTACTAGTCCTTCGTCATGGTAGTTAAAATGTTTTATTATTTTAAAAATACCGTAAATGGGTGGGTTTGTCAAACGTCGAAGGCTTGGTTTATTTGGCTCCTGCATTGTATTATTGCTTCGTGTATGGGCTTGTTGTTTAATAAATGTTAAAGAATTAACGTTAGGTTTAAATGTTTGCTAAATATTGTGGGGATAGCGTTGTCTCATTACGGCGCATGTGGTACTTTTAGGGGGATAAGATAAAAGGGGAATTGATTATGAAAAAATATGTGACGGTGATAGGTTTTGCGATTGGGATTTTACTCGTTTGGGGCTTGTTTTTTGGTGTTCCGTTAATTGGTTATTTTGATTCGGTGCATCGTGTCGGATGGGTGCAGACGGCTTGTGGGACTGATGGATGTACGACGCCTGTTTTCATTTTTGATGTGGTTTGGATGGTGGGTATGTTTTTTGGGCCGCTGGTTCTTGCGTTTGTTGGGTTGTATGTTTGGGGGATTCGGGTGAGGAAATAAGAGGGGACATTGAGCAAGATAATAAAGCTAAATCTGTGCGTTTGAACGGTAATTAGGCGGAATGTGATGCGATTTTGTAATGGCTAAAACAAAGGTTTTTTGAGATTTTTTCACAAAGTTGTTAATGGGGGCTAAAGACGCATAGCTGTGCGGTTGAGAACGATTATCAATTAACGTTTTACTATCTCTTTTTCACAATAACTGGTATAATAGTATGCGAGTGGAAACGCTTCCTAATGGTTTTCCTAGAAGGTACTAGTTTTTAGTTTTCGAGGAGGGATTTTTGGATGAGTTCAAAGGTGAAAGTGACGGTGAAGATTAACGATAAGGCGCATGAGGTCGACGAAGGGACTCGGATTTTAGATTTTTTGAATGATGAGGGCGTGGCGCATCCGCATATTTGTTATAGCAAGCAGATGGGCGCGATTCAGTCTTGTGATACGTGTATGTGCGAGGTCGACGGGGAATTGATGCGGGCTTGTAGTACGGAATTTAAAGATAGTATGGATATTAAATTAGACTCACCTAAGGCTAAAGAGGCGCAATTAGAGGCGATGGATCGGATTTTGGAAAATCATATGCTGTATTGTACGGTTTGTGATAATAATAATGGGAATTGCCGGGTACATAATACGACGGAAATGCTCGGTGTGCAGACGCAGGAACGGCCTTTCCGTGAGAAGGGATATTTGAATGACTTCTCGCATCCGTTTTATCGGTATGATCCGGATCAGTGTATTCTTTGTGGGCGCTGTGTGGAGGCTTGCCAAAGTGTGCAGGTGAACGAGACGTTGTCGATTGATTGGGATCGGCCGCAGCCTCGTGTTATTTGGGATGATGATCGTCCGGCGAACCTTTCGTCGTGCGTGTCATGCGGGCTGTGTTCGACGGTTTGTCCTTGTAACGCGATGATGGAGAAATCGATGCTTGGTCAAGCTGGGTTTATGACGGGAATTGGTGAGGAAGTTCTAGAGCCAATGATCGATATGGTTAAAAAAGTGGAACCGCCGTATCAAACGGTTTTTGCATTGTCTGAGATGGAGAAATCGATGCGGGATACGCGGATGAAGAAAACGAAGACGGTTTGTACGTTCTGCGGCGTCGGTTGCTCGTTTGAAGTTTGGACGAAGGGTCGTCAAATTTTGAAGGTGGAACCGACTGGTGAAGGTCCTGTGAACAAGTTTGCGACGTGTGTGAAAGGTAAATTTGGTTGGGACTTTGTGAATAGTAGTCAACGTTTGACAACGCCGCTGATTCGCCAAGGTGATGAGTTTGTTGAAGCGTCATGGCAGGAAGCGATTGCTTTGATTGCGGAACGTCTTGGTAGTTTGCGTGACGAGTTCGGTAGTGATTCGCTCGGCTTTATTTCTTCTTCGAAAACAACGAATGAAGAGAATTATTTGATGCAAAAATTATCGCGCCAAGTTTTTGAAACGAATAATGTGGATAATTGTTCGCGTTATTGTCAGGCGCCAGCTTCGGATGGCTTGACGAATACGGTTGGTATTGGGGCGGATTCTGGAACGGCGGAAGATATTGAGACGGCTGGTCTTGTTATTTTAGTCGGTTGTTCGCCTGCGGATGGGCATCCTGTTTTAGCGAGCCGGATGAAACGTGCGCAGAAATTGAACGGACAGAAATTAATGGTTTCTGATTTGCGGAAACATGAGATGGCAGAACGCGCCGATTTGTTTATTCGACCAAAACAAGGCACGGATTTTGTATGGTTGACGGCGGTTGCGAAATATATTATCGACCAAGGATGGCATGATGCGCCGTTCATGGAGGCACGGATTTCGAATGTGGAGGAATACATGGCGTTCTTGGAGCCATTCACGTTAGAATTCGCGGAAAAAGAAACGGGATTATCGATTGAAACGCTGAAAAATGTGGCGCAAATGGTTCATGAAGCAGACGGCACAGCGGTTTGTTGGGGTATGGGTGTGACGCAAAATATTGCGGGATCGCATACGTCGGCGGCTATTTCGAATTTGCTGCTTGTGACTGGGAATTTTGGCCGTCATGGTGCGGGTGCGTATCCGCTTCGTGGTCACAATAACGTGCAAGGGGCTTGTGATATGGGCTCATTGCCGAATGTTTTACCGGGTGTGCAGTCGATTCTAAATCCGGAAGTTCGCGCTCGTTTTTCAGAAGCTTATGGCGTGGAAATCTCGGAAGTGCCTGGTCTCAAAAATAATGAAATGTTGGACGCGATTGAGGCGGGTACGCTTAAAGCAATGTATTTAATTGGGGAAGAGATGGCTTGGGTGGATTCGAATACGAACCATGTCCAAGATACGCTTGCAAAACTTGATTTCTTCGTTGTTCAGGATGTCTTTTTATCGAAGACGGCGCAGTTTGCTGATGTTGTTTTACCGGCATCGCCTTCGCTTGAGAAAGAAGGAACATTTACGAATACGGAACGTCGTGTGCAACGTTTATACGAAGTGTTGGAGCCGCTTGGCGATTCGAAACCAGACTGGTGGATTATTCAAGAAGTCGCTAATGCGTGTGGTGGTAATTGGAACTTTAGTCATCCAAGTGAAATCATGGATGAAGTTGCAAGTTTGGCGCCGTTCTTCGCTGGTGTGAGCTATGACCGGATGCAAGGTTTTGATAGCTTAGTTTGGCCAGTTTCGGCGGATGGTGTAGATATGCCGCTACTTTATGAGGAGCGCTTTAATTTCCCTGATGGTAAGGCGAAATTCTCGGTATTGCCGTACATTGCGCCGATTGAGTTCCCGAAAGAATTTGATTTGACGTTGAATAATGGTCGTTTGTTGGAGCAGTTCCATGAAGGGAATTTGACGCATAAAACGAAGGGCTTGGATTATAAATTACCGGAAGTTTTTGTAGAAGTATCGACGGAACTTGCGCAAAAACGTGGCGTGGAAGATGGGTCACTCGTACGCTTGAGCTCGCCTTATGGGCACATCAAGGTTCATGCGGTGGTGACGGATCGGGTTCGCGAAAACGAGGTTTACTTGCCGATGCACTCGGTCAGCCATGAAACAGCGGTGAACTTGTTGACGTCCAGTGCGGGCGATGTGAGAACGAAGACGCCAGCCTATAAACAAACGAAAGTATCCCTAGAAGTATTGCAAAAATGCGGCGATAATCCGTTGCCAAAACACAATCCGCGGAATGCGAAACGTTTCCCGCAAAATGGTGTAGAAATTGAGCGCAAATGGGCGCGTGCGGATTATAAACCGATTTCAAAACATAATTGTGCATGTGGCGGTAGCTGCGGCTGTAAGAAAGGGAGTGAAGCGTGATGGCAGAACCGATTTCTAAAATCCGCCGAGTGGAAAAGACGGAAGATGAAGTGAAACAAGAGAAAATGGCGGCGATTAAAGATCAGATCGTGACGGAAGACGCGGCTTTCCTAGAGGCTTTGGAGCTTGTGAAGGCACTGCACGATTCTGGTGCGCTGGACATGATAAACAGCGCTTTGAAAGCGAAAGAGGACATTGCGACGACCTTCTTGAATGAGGCGCGTAAGGAACCTGCGACGAATGCGATTAATAATTTGATGATCAGCGGAAAATTATTAACGGATACAAAACCGGAACAGACGGAGAAATTGCTGGAAGGTCTTGCAAATGCGCAGGCGAAAGCGAACGAAAGCTTGAAGGATGATACAACACTTGGGCTTTTTGGCTTGGCGAAGGCGATGAAAGATCCAGATGTGAATCGGGCGTTGCGCTATGGTTTGGCATTTTTGAAAGGTGTCGGTCAGGAACTGAAATAATTAGGACTCCAGATGGTGCTTACAAACGCTATCTGGGGTTTTTAATAGGCGGTGATGGGAATGGAAACGACGGCTGGGCTTGGGATTCGGCGTTTTAAAGAGGGGCATATGTTTGATGATGTGGCGACGGTGGCTGTGGAATACCCGATGACGATTTATGTGAATGATGATGAGCTGGTGACGATTGTTTGTACGCCGGAATATACGGAGGATTTGGTCGTTGGCTTCTTGACTTCGGAGGGAATTGTGCGCGGGATGGCGGACATTGATCGGATTGAAATGATTGAGGCGACGGGGCATGTGAAGGTGACGGCGAATTTTGTAAATAAATTCAATGCGAAATATCGTGCGAAGCGCTATATCACGTCTTGCTGCGGGAAATCGCGGGAGAACTTTTATTTTCAGTCGGATGCGTCGTTGGTGGAGTCGCGGAATGAGACGGATTTGCAGTTGCAGCCTGCGGAGATTTTTGATTTGATGCAGCGATTTGAAGCGGATTCGGATATTTTTCGGCAAACTGGTGGGGTGCATAACGCCGCGCTTTGCAGTCGTGATGAGGTCATCTGTGTGCGGATGGACATTGGACGGCACAACGCGCTGGACAAGATTTACGGACATTGCTTGAAAAACAATATTTCGATGAGCGACAAGGCGATTATTTTTAGTGGTCGGATTTCTTCGGAGATTCTGGTAAAGACGGCGAAAATTGGCTGTGGCATTATTTTATCACGCTCGGCACCAACGGAACTTGCGATTGAAATGGCACGAGAACTAAACATTACGGCAGTTGGTTTTATTCGCGGCGATGGTTTCAGTGTTTACAGCGGCCATGAACGCATTCTAGAAAATTAGCCCGGAACGCTGAACTTCATTTTTGGGAGTTTGGCGTTTTTTCGTTATAATAAAGAAGTCAGGAGGCGTTTTTAATGAACCCATTGGAAAAATATTTCCCATTCCGAATCCCCGCAGACCAATTCCACCTTGTTTCTAAAGAGCCTCACATCTTGAAAAAACTCCAAAAACACGCTTTTCACGAAAGCAATTTAGCTATCTTATTCACGACGAAAATCTGGAAGTTAGCCGACTTTGAAATGGAATTTTCAGAACTTGATTGCGAGGAAATCCAACTCAAAAAGAAGTACATACTTGTTAAAAACGTGCCGTCAAAATATCCTAAAATGCTACACTTGATGGAGATTTATAAAAATTCCGGGTTGGAAATGTACATTTTCTTGACGAATCATCTGAACTTACGTTGGGAAGAAGAAGTTGTGACGACGACTTTGTTAATGCGGAAGAAAACGAAGCAACAGTTGTGGATTGACATCAAGGAAGATGAATTGCTGTTGTTTTTCGATGAGATGGGTAGTAAGACGCATGCTGTTGGTTTTGGAGAGCAGTGGATAAGAAGACTTAGTAGTTTCACATAGAAAAACCCTAGATTCACTCGCGAATCTAGGGTTTTAATTCTTATGAACGTTTTCTCAAGTAAAGAAGTGCTGTCGCCGAAAGCAATAATCCGATAACAGTTAGACCTTTCGAGCTTGAATCGCCAGTCTTTGGTAGATCCTTATCAACTTTTGCAGCTATGATTTCGTTTGATGGGTCGTTGTTAGGTGTAGCTGCTGTTGTTTGTGAATCTGTGGCAGACTTAACGATGGACTCTGCTTTTACTTCTGGAACTTGTTTGGAACCGTAAGTGTAGTGTGTTACGTCACTGACACCGCCGTTATCATCTACTGCGATTAGGTATGCTGTTTCGCCCGGTTGTAATGGACGAGAAAGGACAGCATGGTATGCGCCAGAGTAATCAACGCGTGTTTCAGCTAGTAATTCTTCACTGTCTTCTGTAATAACGAAAAGTGTTGTGTCTGGCTCAGTGCCGCCGTAAATGTCTGTGTCTGTACTCTTGTCGAAGTTAACGGTTGGCGAAGAGTAGAGCATCATTCCCGCTACAGAAATAACTTGATATTGGAAATCAATTGTAGAGATGTTGCCGTTCGCGTCCTCAGCGACAATAACTGTGCTGTGAGCGCCAGGCGTTGTTGTGTCTAATAATGTTTGACCATTTTGGAAATAAACTTTCACGAATCCTGAATTATCTGTTGCTGTTACAAGTTCTTCGGCAGTCCATTCGTCATTTGGCCACACATAGAAGATGTCCTCTTGTGGTTGAATGAACGGCTTCGTTGTATCTACAACTGTGTAATTCACTGTAATTGTTTGTGTTGCGGAACCTTTAGACGCTAAAATTTGTACAGAATGTGTACCAAGTGTGTTTGTTACGGGTTGTGTGTTAAAGCTCAGTTTCACATTGTGTGCATTGCGACTTACGAATTGGCTTGGTAGAAGCGCAGAATCGTTTAGTTCTACAGTCACATTTGTTTTCGCCGTAGCTAGTACGGTTACTTCTGGTTTTGGATCAGGTTTTACCGGGTCAACAGGTTTCACTGGATCGACTGGTGTTACTGGATCTGGGTCAACGGGTTGCTCAGGTGTTACCGGCGTTTCTGGTTCAGGGTTTGTAGGTTCAGGATCTGGAGTTACGGGTGTTTCCGGCTCTGGATCAACTGGTGTTGCTGGTTCCTGACCTTCTTCAGGGTCTGTAGGTGTTACAGGGTCTGGATCTGGTGTGATGCTTGGGTCGGCTAAAATAGTATAGCTAACCGTAAATTCTTCGGTAGTGCCATCATTGTATTCAGCTACAATGGTTGTTTCGAATGTTCCAACTGTCTCAGTCGAGGCTACAACACCGTCTTTAAAAGTTAGTTGTGGTTTATATTTTTGGTTGTAGATTTGAACAAAGTCAGTAGGTGTAACGTGACGACCTTGCGTAATTTGAACATTCTGTTTGGCTTCAATACCATGGTTTCCCAAAACAAGTTGTTGTTGCGTATCCTGTTGGGATGTCATTTCTTCGGCAAATACGGGACTCACTGTTGAGAACGTCAGTCCACATACAAGCATGATGCTAATCGTTTTTTCTTTCATGTACATGAGTGTCTCCCCTTTTTTATGTGCTTAGTTCTTATTATACCGCGTTGTATTTTTTTTTACTAGGGTCAAAATATCTATAGATGGCAAAAATAAAATCTAATTCTTAGGAAAATCTCATTTTTTTCTTGGGAGTTTGTTAAAAATATTGTGTAATATAGTATTTGTAAACAAGGAACACCTTATTTTTCCCCCTTTTTTATAAGGTGACTTCCTTCAACTCCTTTTTTCCAGTCTAGTTCCCCTGCTAGACTGGTTTTTTTGTTGGCTAATGATTGAAATATGCTTAGAATAGAGGAACCTTAAGGTAGGCTTACAATAATTTGATTTTTAAGGAAGAATTATATCTCTTGATAGTTAAATTATTTACAAAAATAGAAACGTTTGCTAGACTGTGCTTGAGGAGGATTTAACTAATATTGGAAGGGAAGGATGTGGATTTGGAAAATAGAAGGGTAGTGTGTAGGGCAACTAGAAAGACTAAAGTATTTCAGTAACAGTACCGGCTTGACGGTTTTTGCTCGTATTTTCACAAGATAGCATGTATTAAACACATTAAAACGGGGAGGAAAGTTACATGAAAATCACTAATTTGCAAAAGGCTATATCCATCTTTAGTTTATTCTTAATAGGAGTTTTTGCAGGATTGATGACAGAGAATAAGGTAGAGGCTGCTGATATACCAAACGCGTTAACCAAAGGGGCATTACCATTAGGAACAACCAATTATGCGATACCAGACGATGCAGTATTTGTTTCGCCAAGTGGGGATAGTGCAGGTACAGGAACAATCAATGATCCTGTAAATACAGTTGCCCGTGCTCAAAAGATAATCACAACAGAAGGACGAACGATTGTATTACGTGGTGGAATATATCATGAATCATTAACGAAAGATAAGAATGCGCCAATGTGGGATACTGGATTAACCATTCAATCATACCCTGGGGAAGTTGTCTGGTTTGACGGCTCGACTGTTGTAACAGGCTGGAAAAAAGAAGGCAGTGCGTGGGTTCATGATAATTGGGTTACGAAATTTGATGCAAGTCCAACATTTACAAAAGGAGCTCCAGATTTTACTGCGGAAAATTGGAAAAATATTAATCCAGATTATCCGATGTCTGCCCATCCCGATCAAGTTTGGATAAATGGGATAGCGATTCAACAAGTAGAGAGTCTTAGCAAACTTGGCTCCAATAAATTTTACATGGACTATACAACGAATAAAATTTATCTTGGGAATGACCCAACAAATAAGGAAGTTCGAGCGAGTGATTTGCAAATAGCGCTATCCATGGATGTTCCCAAAATCACTGTTCGTGGTGTAGGTATTCGGCGATATGCTCCATCAGTGCCAGATTTAGGTGCCGTCCGAATTTCGGAGCCCGCTACTGGTTCAAAATTAGAGAATGTTATTATCACAGATAGTGCCACCACTGGTTTATCCGTGAGTACGTCAAATGTTACTCTTAAAAATGTAAGCGTTACAAACAGCGGGATGTTAGGAATAGGAGGCAACAGAGCGCATGCTTTAAAGGCTGATAAACTTTATGTCGCTAACAGCAATATCGAAAACTTTAATATGGGTCCGATTGCTTCAGGTATAAAAATAAGCCGTAGTTACAATACCTTGATTTCGAATAGTAAAATCATCGATAATAAATCACTTGGGCTATGGTTTGACGAAGATTGTTACGCCGCTACAGTCGTGAACAACGAAATTTCTAATAATAGTAGCACTGGTTTAGCTTTTGAGCTGAGTTCACAAGGAAATGTAGCGAATAATCGAATCAATAATAACGCTGGGTATGGCTTGCATATCATTAATTCGGATCAAGTAGACGTGTGGAATAACTCGTTAACAAATAGCCAAATGTCCATTCTTATTCAGCAGGATAGTAGAAAGCCAGCAAAAGATCGTTACTGGACACCACACGACTATTCAAAAGATATTTCATGGTATGTGAATGATATTGAGATATGTAACAATATTCTTGGTCTGCCTACTCCGATGGCTAGTCAATGGGGTGGTGTTGTCGCACTACGAGACGAGACATATCAACGAACAGGTAATCAAATGGGTGTGACATTGAATGCTAATGTTTATTATCATACAGGTTTAGAAGGTCGCCCAACTTTGATTCAATGGTCAACTAAAACAGCGGGTATTAAAGATTGGAATAATTTTAGCAACCTTGCTACTTTCCGAAATACGACAGGGCAAGATAGCCGTTCGATTGAAATAATCGAAAATAGTACGCCACTCAATCCTACTGGTTTTGCTAAGCAGACTATTCAACAACGTGCCAATACAGTAGGCTCTCCAATTCCGCAGACAATCGCCCTAGCCGCAGATTTGCCATCAGGTGAAAAGGTTCTTGGACCAACACCTAATTTGCTTGGTAACTTAGATAAGGTAGATGCGAATCAAATATTTGGATGGGCTTGGAATCCAGAGGAACCTTTATCAACATCAACAGCTATCAAAATAAATATTTACGATGCTCAAAATATGTTAGTGGACACAATCCCTGCAGTGGCTAATCGATACCGAGCAGATATACAAAATGCCGGCTTTGGAACAGGTTATGCAGGATTTAGCTATACCCCGAATTGGAACAAATACCCTTCTGGTCAAAAGTATCGTGTCGTTGTTTATACTGCTGATAGCACAGGTACTTATAACCCGTTGCCTAATGTTCGTTACTATACTAACTAAAAAACTCTGAAGAAAATGGAGTCACTAAATTAATGGTACTGATTCTACTCGCTTAGAATAAAAATCAACCAACAAACTAAACAAGACCACCCACGTACACCCTCACTGTGTATAGGTTGGTCTTTTTTCGTGTGCCTAATTCTCGTAAGATAAGTGTATAGCAAGAAATAAAGCGCTTACTAAAATGGATGAGGAGTTGGGAAGATGGCGAAAATTAATGAGGTTACTAGAGAGTCTTGGATTTTGAATACGTTTCCGGAGTGGGGAACTTGGTTGAATGAGGAGATTGAGGAGACTGTTGTGGAACAGGGGACTTTTTCGATGTGGTGGCTTGGGTGTACGGGGATTTGGTTGAAGACGCATGAGAACACGAATTTGTTGGTGGATTTGTGGTGTGGGACTGGGAAACAGACGCGCAAGAATCAGTGGATGAAGGATGGACACCAAATGCAGCGGATGAGCGGGTGTAAGAAGTTGCAGCCGAATTTGCGGACGATGCCGTTTGTGATTGATCCGTTTGCGATTAAGGATTTGGACGCGCTGGTTGTGACGCATTTTCATTCGGATCATATTGATATTAATACGGCGGCTGCGGTGATGCAAAATTGTGCGGAGGATGTGCCGTTTATTGGGCCGCAAGCGTGTGTGGACATTTGGACTGGTTGGGGTGTGCCGAAAGAGCGTTGTATTGTGGTGCATCCAGGTGATGTTGTGAAGGTGAAAGATGTGGAAATCGTTGTGTTGGAGGCGTTTGATCGGACGGCGTTGGTGACGGTTCCGGAAGATGTGACGCTTGCTGGCAAAATGCCGATGGATATGGATGAGGTGGCGGTGAACTATCTTTTCAATACGTCGGGCGGTTCGCTGTATCATGCGGGGGATTCGCATTATTCGAATCAGTTTGCGAAACATGGAAATGACCACAAAATTGATGTGGCGCTTGGTGCATATGGTGAGAATCCACGCGGGATTACGGACAAGGTGACGTCTGTTGATATGTTGCGGATGGCGGAATCGCTAAATGCGGAAGTCGTGATTCCGGTGCATTACGATATTTGGGCGAATTTTCAGGCGGACCCGAAAGAAATTACGATGCTGTGGGAAGCGAAAAAACATCGCCTAGATTATCAGTTTAAGCCATTTATTTGGCAAGTTGGTGGGAAATTTACGTTCCCGCTGGATAAGGATAAGTTGGAATACCATTATCCGCGCGGTTTTGATGATGTTTTTGCGGTGGATGCGGATATGCCGTTCCCTTCGTTCTTGTAAATGTTCAGCTTGATGAAACTTAAAAGGAGTGGGTGAGCTTGGATTTTTTGTTGAATGGGTTTGAGTGGTTTGCGAATAATATTTTGCAGAAGCCGGAATTTTTCGTGGGGATTATTGTTTTTATTGGGTATGTGTTGCTGCGAAAACCGATTTATGAGTGCTTTGCGGG
The DNA here is from genome assembly GCF_000766865.1 of Listeria booriae. Lineage (GTDB taxonomy): Bacteria > Bacillota > Bacilli > Lactobacillales > Listeriaceae > Listeria_A > Listeria_A booriae. The sequence goes on along the minus strand of NZ_JNFA01000030.1, from coordinate 37,122 downwards.
ATTTGTGAAGGCGACGGTCGGTTATATGATCTTGAACGTTGGGGCGGCTGGGCTTGTTACGACGTTTCGGCCAATCTTAGCGGGGCTTTCGGATCGGTTTGGGTTAGACGCGGCGGTTATTGATCCTTATTTTGGACTTAATGCGGTGAATGCGGCGTTGGAATCGATTGGTTTGACGACTTCGTGGACGATGATTTCGTTGCTGATTGGGTTTGTACTTAATATTGTCGTTGTGCTGTTGCGCAAGTTTACGAAGTTGCGGACGCTGTTTATTACGGGGCATATTATGGTGCAGCAGGCGACGACGGTGACGTGGATGGTGTTCTTTATTTTCCCTGAGTATCGGAATATGACGGGGGCAATTATGGTTGGTGTGCTCGTTGGGCTGTACTGGGCGGTTGCTTCTAATTTGACGGTTGGTCCGACGCAGCGTTTGACTGGGAATGCTGGTTTTGCGGTAGGTCATCAGCAGATGTTTGCGATTTGGATTACGGATAAGGTCGCTGGAAAACTTGGTGATCCTAAGAAGAACCTTGAAAATATAAAATTGCCAAAATGGTTGTCGATTTTCCATGATAATATCGTGGCGACGGGAACTTTGATGTTGCTGTTCTTCGGGATTATTATGTCGGTGCTTGGTGAGGATTATTTACGTGAGATTAATCCGTTGTTTACGCCGACGACTTCTTTTCCAATGTATATTTTGTCGCAGTCGCTTTATTTTGCGGTTTACTTAGCGATTTTGATGCAAGGGGTGCGGATGTTTGTGGCGGAATTGACGACTTCTTTCCAAGGGATCTCGAATCGGATTTTGCCGGGGTCACTTCCTGCGGTGGATTGTGCGGCGACGTATAATTTTGCGCCTCCGAACGCGATTTTGTTTGGCTTTATTTTTGGAGCGGTTGGGCAGTTTATCACGATTATTGGGTTGATGGTGTTTCATTCGCCAGTCCTGATTATTACGGGATTTGTGCCGGTGTTCTTTGATAATGCGACAATTGCGATTTATGCGAATAAGCGTGGTGGAACGCGGGCTGCGATGATTTGCTCGTTTGTTTCGGGAATTTTGCAGGTGGCGATTAGTGCTTTTGCGGTTGTGTTTTTCGGGCTGTACAAGTTCGGCGGTTGGCATGGGAACATTGATTTCGAGTTGTTCTGGCCGTGGGCTGGTGTGGCGATGGATTACTTAGGTCGCTTCGGGTTCTTGATTGTTGTGGTGTTCTTGCTGGCGATTCCGTGGTTGCAATATTTGCGTGCGAAAGACAGAAATGCGTATGATCAAGGGTTAGAATAAAAATATGAAAAGAGGATGATGAACATGTTGAAGGTTTTAGCGGCTTGTGGGAATGGAATGGGTTCTAGTATGGTGATTAAAATGAAGATTGAAAAGGCGTTGCGGGAAATTGGTGTGGCGGACTTTAAGGTCGATTATTGTAGTGTTGGAGAGGCGAAATCACAGGCGGGAGGCTATGATATTGTGGTGGCTTCGAAGCATTTGATTCATGAGTTGGATGGGCGGACGCAGGGTTCGCTTGTTGGGTTGGATAACTTGATGGATGATGCGGAAATTAAGGAGAAATTGAGCGGTTTGGTGAGTGAGGAGGTGTGACGATGTTGTCTTTGAAGCAGGCTTTGGTGGACAATGACTCGATTTTGTTGCAGGCGGATGCGGATTCTTGGCAGGAGGCGGTACGTGTGGCGGTGTCGCCGCTTGTGAAAAGTGGTGCGGTGGACGCGGGCTATGCGCAGGCGATTATTGATTCGACGGAACATTATGGGCCGTATTATGTGTTGATGCCAGGGATGGCGATGCCGCATGCGAGACCGGAAGATGGTGTGAATCGGGATGCGTTTAGTTTGGTAACGTTGAAGGAGCCGGTGACTTTTTCTGACGGGAAAGCGGTGTCGGTATTGGTGACGCTTGCGGCGACGTCGGCGGAGATTCATACGGGGGTTGCGATTCCACAGATTGTGGCGGTGTTTGAGATGCCGGACGTGATTGCGCGATTGGGTGCGATGCGGGATGTCGCGGAGGTTTTGGCGATGATTGATGATGCGGATGTGACGCAGTACGTGACGGAGAAGGGATGAGTGAATGGAATGGCTTTACCAAAATTACAAATTGCGCTGGATAATGGCGTGTTGAGTGAGGCGCTGGCTTCGATTTCGCAGGTCGGTGATGAGGTGGACGTGATTGAGGCAGGGACGATTCTTTGCCTCGCGGAAGGGATGGAAGCGGTGCGTTGTTTGCGGGCGCTGTACCCTGAAAAAACGATTTTGGCGGATACGAAATGTGCGGACGCAGGCGGGACGGTGGCCAAAAATTGCGCGGATGCTGGTGCGGATTGGATGACGGTGATTTGCTGTGCGACGATTCCGACGATGCAGGCGGCTTTGAAGGAAGTGCAGGACTTGCAGGTGGAGCTTTATGGTGATTGGACGTTTGAGCTGGCCGCGAAATGGAAGCAGGCTGGCTTGACGCAAGTGGTGTATCATCAAAGTCGTGATGCGCTTTTGGCTGGTGAGACTTGGGGCGAGAAGGACTTGGCGAAGATTCGTCGGTTGGTCGAGATGGGATTCAAGGTTTCGGTGACGGGCGGCCTCGAGGTGGAGACATTGCCACTTTTTGCGGGGATCGATGTGTTTACGTTTATTGCGGGACGCGGGATTCGTGATGCGGCTGACCCTAGACAGGCGGCTCGGGAGTTCAAAGCGGAAATTGCGCGGATTTGGGGGTGAGACGCGAATGGTGAACCCTCTTGGGATTTATGAAAAAGCGTTACCGGCGGATTTGACGTGGCTGGCGCGATTGGAAATGGCACGGGAGCTTGGTTTTGATTTTGTGGAGATGTCGATTGATGAGACGGATGCGCGGCTGGCCAGGCTTGATTGGTCGCATGAGGAACGGCTGGCGATTGTGGACGCGGTTTTTGCGACGGGTGTGCGGATTCCGACGATTTGTTTGAGCGGTCATCGCCGTTTTCCGCTAGGTTCGCATGATGCGGCGGTGCGCGATGCTGGGCTTGTTTTGATGAAAAAAGCGATTGATTTGGCGAGTGATATCGGCGTTCGCGTGATTCAACTGGCGGGTTATGATGTGTATTATGAGACTAAAAGTGTGGCAACGCGAGCCCTTTTTATCGAAAATTTGCGCAAAGCGTGTGACTGGGCGTCGGCAAAACAAGTGACGCTGGCCATCGAAATTATGGATGACCCGTTTATGAGCTCGATTTCGAAATATATGGAGATCAAGACGCAAGTGGATTCGCCGTGGTTGCTCGTCTATCCGGACATCGGAAATTTGTCGGCTTGGCCTGAAAATGACGCGGGACAAGAGCTAGCACTCGGCATGACGCAAATCGCGGCGGTGCATGTGAAAGATACGCTTGCGGTGACGGCGGATTCGCCTGGAAAATTTAAAAATGTCCCGTTCGGCACTGGCTGTGTTGATTTTGTCGGCTGTTTCCGAACGCTGAAAAATCAGAACTACGCGGGGGCTTTCTTGATTGAAATGTGGAGCGAGACGAGTGAAAATCCGCGCGAAGAAATCAAAGATGCAGTAGCCTTTTTGACGGCAAAATGGAAGGAGGCAGGCTATGATTACATTGGACAGCAAGCGTTTGGCAGTTTTGAAGCAAGAGGTGTTTGAGGCGAACTTGGCGTTACCAAAAGCGGGACTCGTGAAATTAACGTGGGGAAATGTGAGCGTGATTGATCGGGAACTCGGCGTGATTGTGATAAAACCAAGTGGTGTCGCGTATGACGTGATGCGGGCAGAGGACATGGTCGTGACGGATTTGGACGGCAAAACGCTGATGGAAGACGCTTTGGCTCCTTCGTCGGACTTGGCGACACATGTGATTTTGTATCGGGAATTTCCTGAAATCGGAGCGGTTGTGCATACGCATTCGAAGTGGGCGGTGGCTTGGGCGCAGGCGAAACGCGACATTCCAGCTTACGGGACAACGCATGCCGATGCTTTCTACGGCCAAGTTCCTTGTACGCGCGAGTTGACAGTGACGGAGATTGCGCAAGATTATGAAGTGGAGACGGGAAACGTGATTGTAGAAACTTTCAAAAATCGCGGACTCGATCCAAATGCAGTTCCGGGTGTGATTGTGAGCAGTCACGGTCCCTTTACATGGGGCAAAACGGCGGCCAAGGCGGTGGAACATAGTTTGATTTTAGATGAAGTAGCGGATATGGCGTTCCAATCGGAGCAATTAGAGCATGATTTGACGGCGATTCCGGGTTATCTTTTAGACAAACATTACTACCGGAAACATGGCGTGGACGCATACTATGGCCAGAAGTAGTTTGTGATATGATGGTGTTAGAAACCTTACTTGCAAAGGCAGGCGAAGAAAATGCTACATTTAGATACGAATTACTGCTTATTCCTTAAAATTTTAAGCGAACGCCTAGAGATTTCGAGTATTACGGCGATGGCCAACGCAGCAGGGCTTTCCCGCCGAATGATCTATTACTACACCGAAAAATTAGATACGATGTTGCGACATGTCAAATTACCGCCTGTTTACCGCAAAACAGGTGGTGGTTTGGTTATTAATACAGAACAAGCCGACCAAATCAAAGACTGGCTGGCAGAAAGTGAAACGCACCAATATACGTTAAAAACGAGCGAACGCAGACAAGTCTTGGAATTATTAATCTTACTGGAATTAAGAAAATGGTTTTTGCGCGACTTTATGGAGATTTTCGATGTTTCGCGAAATACGATTGTAAAGGACATTGCGTCGCTGAAGGAGAGCCGAGAAGTGTTGTCGAGCAAGGCGCGTGGCTATTTTTTAGATATGTCGGAGCGGGAGCGGCGGACGCAGATTTACCAAGTGATTCACAGAATGGGTGAGGGTGGCCAAGAGCAGACTTTTACTTTTTTAGCGCGGGTTGTGGCTCTAGATTGTGCGCAACTGGCGGACTTAGAGGCGGCTTTGCGGCAGACCGAACAGATTTTGAACAAGGAGATTTCGGGAAACGATGTAAAGCGGCTAGCGCAGGCAATGTTGCTTTTTGCGCGGCGGAGTGATGCGGGAAAACATCCAGAATGGCAAATTTCCGAACGAATTGTAATTATGGAACGGCTGGAATATCGGGCGGCGGACACGATGCTAAGCGTTGTCTCCCAAGTGTTCCAGCAACCCGTTCCCCAAGAAGAGGCACTCTATTACGGCATGCTTCTTCTTTGCGTAGAAAAAAACGTAGACGGCCATTTCAAAAGTTCCCCGTTTGAAGAACTCGTCCAGTTGACCGAAACAATGGTTACTATCTTCGAACAAATTTCAGGAATCTACTTCAAATTACGCTATCGCCTGGTAGAAAACATTCAAACCCACATCAAAGTCATTCATTACCGCCATGTTTTCCAAATCAAAATCCATCCACCAGTTCTACACGAAATCTCCAAACAGTATCAAAAAGTATTCCGCCTCACTGAAAAAATGGTTCAAACTTTATCGCCGAACTGGCTTTTCCAGAAATATTTTGCCCATGGTTTAACAAAACAAGAAATTGCGGGCATTGCGTTGTTTTTCGAAGAGGCGATTGTGAAAGAACAGTCCAAGAAGGCGCCGGCGAAATGGATTATTGTGTCGGATTATGCAGATGTGCTAAATTCCCTTTTAGCGACGCAAATTAAGCAATTGTTGCCCGAGATGGTATTGGAAGGCATTTTTTCAACGGGAATGGCGCCATTTTTGAATCAGAAAATTAATTTTTGTGTGACGACGGATATGCAGTATATTCATACGACGGGGCAGACGATTTATGTTGGGGCTGTGCTGTCTGAGGAGGATAAGCGGCGGCTTTTTAATATTAAGAAGAGTCCGGATAAGGTGATGGGAAGGCGTGACAAGTTGCGCAAACTGCTTTATAATTCGAGTAGTAATGGCGCCCCGGATGAGCGATTGCTTGACCAAGTGGAGTTGTTGTATACCGATGAGGATCGCGCAGTGGTGCATTCGGATTTAGTGACGCTAGCTGATTTTCGGAAAGAGGAATTGTTTTTCGAAGAGGAGCAGGTGGAGTCGCTTACGGATGTGTTGTCGCTGCTTGCCAAACCGTTGCTTGATCGCAAGTGGATCAGGACGGAGTACATGGAGCAAATCGCGCATGACGTAATGGAAGACAAACGTTTGATGATTTTGTTTCAAGGCGTGATTTTGTTACATACGGACTATCGAAACGGTTCTTTCCAGCCAGGCATTAGCATGTTGCACGTGAAGGAGCCATTTTGTATACACGGTGAATCGGTAAACTTATTTATTTTGCTAGCGACCGAGGAAAAAATGACGCATGTCCCGCTTTTATTCGAGCTCGATGTGCTACTAAATTCTTCGTTTTTGGCAAACTTGGAAAACGGCGTGAAGCTTTTTGAGGCGTTTCAAATGAGTGTTGGAAGGTGATTTTTGTGAAAATGGAGACAGTTGTAACGGATATGGACGGCACGCTGCTTGCAAAAGGTGGAGCAGAGATTCAGCCGCTAAATAAAGAAGTATTATTGGATTGGCAGAAGGCAGGCAAGAAACTAGTGTTAGCGACGGGAAGGCTTGATTTAGCGATCATGCCGTTCGTGCATGAACTAGATATCAAGATGCCGGTTATTTCGTGTAACGGTGCGCTAGTACGTGATTTTGTTAATAATGAAATCTTGATGAAAAGCGATATTTCCTATGATTTATTGGCGCAAGTCATCGAAACGGTTCGCGAATATGGCGTCGATTATCACGTCTACACGACAGAGCGTATTCTAGGCCCAACCCCAACTGGGAAAATTGCCGGATTCCTCAAAGCGAACAAAACACTCCCAGAAAACGAACAAGTTCCACTAACAATTACAGATGATGTTGTTGGCGAAATCGTTCAAGCAGGCGAGTTCCCACTAAAAGTTCTCGTACTATCAGACGAAGCAGAAACGCGCCAAGCAGTACGCGATGCCTTGGCAAAACTACCATTATCAGTCATGTCTTCCGGCGAAACTTTAGTAGATATCATGAACGTAGGCATTGATAAAGCGCATGGCTTAGCGTTTTTAGATGAAGCAGGCTGGCTTGATTTAGAAACAACAATCGCATTTGGCGATAACGAAAACGACATCGGCATGATTGAACTTGCCAAAATGGGCGTTGCGATGGAAAACAGCATTCCCGAAACATTGGCGATTGCCGATTACGTCGCAGGACATCACGATACTGGTGGCCTCGGTCAGTTTTTACTTGATTTTGAGAAGTAACGTGTTATGCTGAAATTGGAAGAAAAAATATCTAGGGAGCTGATTCGAAATGGAAGAGGAAGAACGCTTTGATCTAGGACATACAATAAAGAAAATCTTTGTGATTGGTGTAGCGGCGAGCCTTATTTTCTTAGGTTTCATCGCATTAATGACACTAATCGGCGTAGTCATCGCCATCCCGCTACTTAAAAAAGCATATCGTTTAGTATCACCAGACAACGAAGGCCATTGCAAAAGCGAGAAACACAAAGTAAAATGCCCAATTTGCCGTGCCAAAACTAAGTTTTACGGAGAAGAAATCGAATAATAAACAAAAATGTGACTGGCAATTTGCGCTTTGTTCTGCGCGGGTTTGCCAATCACATTTTTTCCTTTATTGTAAATACATTTTTTGTAGTTTTTGAATATCTTTTGCGGAAAGTCCGAGTCCTTTTTTGAGGAATGCGTCTGTGCTACCGTATTTGGCTTTGATTTCGTCGAACGCTGCGTTCAGATAAGCTGGGCGAACTTCAAGAATCGCTTTCATGCCGTCCAGCACCTTTTTATTATCGGTTTGTTTGGCAAGGGCATCCAGCGTCTGTTTGTTCTCAGCCGCGCGATATTTGTTGGAAAGCAAGAAATCCTTCATAATCGTGTCCTGTTTTACGCCAAGTGCAGACAGAACGAGCGCTGTACCAAAACCAGTCCGATCTTTACCAGCCGTGCAGTGCCAGAGAACCGCACCATTTTTGTTATCCAACAGCTCTTGGAAAAATAATTTGTAACCAGCGATAGATTGCGGATCCGTCACGAAACTTTTATTCGCAGCAATCAAGAAATCTTCCGGATTATCCATTGTCGCCAAGCTCTTCATTAAGTCAGCCATGCTAGTGGACGCGCCATTGTCTTTCATAATCGAATCGTGAATATAGTCTACATGCTTAATCGTTGGGTCAGGCTTTGCTTTTACTTCCGAATCCGTCCGGAAATCCACAATCGTCGCCAACTTGTATGTAGCGGTCAGCTTTTTAATATCATCCTTCGAAAGATTGGTAAGTTCGGCCGCACGAATCAGCTTATGAGGCTTAATCGTTTTCCCGTTTGCCGCCTTATAACCACCTAAATCACGAATATTCACCGCGCCATCCAGCTTAATCTGAGCACCAGGCTTCACTTGATTTTGCGTTTGTTTCGCCGCGAACGAATCGATATCCCCAGGAGTGCACCCCGCAAGCAACAACGAACTACTAACAACAATAACACCAGTAACAGTTACAAATTTATTCATCTTTTCCCCTCCTCATGAGCTTTATTATAGCCATCAAAAAGCCGATTTGTTTGGAGTTTTAGTAAAGAGAACGTTAAGAAACTGCTTAAAATTGTAAAGTAAGGCGTTAAAAACACAAAAACAGGAGTGAAAAAATGAAACCCCTTGAAAAAATCGTATCCTGCATGTTGCGCGACGCAGCATCAGATGACATTCAGTTAGTACAAACCGAACACCGTATGAAATTGGCCGATTTTTGGCAGATAAAAGAAGGCGAGCGCGTCCTTGAAGTCGGCTGCGGACAAGGCGACACCACCGCAGTTTTAGCACATTACGTCGGCGCATCAGGCTCCGTTCACGCCATTGACATCGCATCCCCAGACTACGGCGCCCCGTTCACACTAGCCCAATCCACGACACATTTGAAACAGTCCGAACTAGGAAGCCGCATCGAATTTCAACTAGAAACCGACATTTTACGCGGCGACATAACTTTTGAAGCAAACACATTCGACGTCGCAGTCATCTCGCACGCATCCTGGTATTTCAGCACCAAATCCGAGTTTTTAGAAATGCTCACAACCTTGAAAAAATGGGCAAAACGGATTTGCTTCTCGGAATGGAATCCACAAATCAGCGACTCCCGCCAACAATCCCACCTACTCGCAGTCCTTGTACAAGCCCAATACGAAGCGTTCAAATCCGAAACCCAGTCCAACGTCCGAACATTCATCACACCAGCAGACATCCAAGAAATGGCGCAAAAACAAGGTTGGAGAGTAACGAGCGAAGGCGATATTTGGATCAAAGAAATGCAAGACGCGCGCTGGGAAGCTTCGTTCGTGACACAGAATATCGCAGAAGAAATCGCGAAACAAGAAGCATTGCCCGCTAAGTTTAAAGAGTTGCTTCTCACACAAACCAAGTTAATACAACTAGATGACCTATTACCGATGAGTTCGTATTGTTGCGTGATTAGCTAAAAGCATAGAAAAGCCAGAGACGCGATAATTTGCGAATCTGGCTTTTTTCGTTAGAGGCGTGTTGGAGTTTTATGAATGGGCTACTTAACCTCAATCTCATATTTCTTTAAAAACAACATAAAATGCCTGTGCAACGTATCGAAACCTAAGTAATCCAGAACAACCATGTTTTTTCTGATTGTTTCATAGTGTTCTGAACCCTCACCGAGTCTAATGCAGGCGATGGCATGATTTAATTCAGAGCAGACTTTCTCGTGAATAAGCCTGTAAGTTGTTGCGGTGTCGGCAGCAGTTTTAGCAAAATCTTTGGCCGCCTTGAAATCCCCGTGCTCCAAACAAAGCGTCGACAAATTTAAATAGAGGTGTTGTTCCGTGTGCTGGTATTCCATGAAACACCGAAAAGCATGCAACCGTTTGAATGCCTTTCGCGAGAAAAAAACAGCTTCTTCGACTTCCAAGGCAAAAAGAATACTTGAGAATAATTTTAATTCATAAAGATACCAGTTATCCATATCTAGCAAATATTTTTTGATTGGCGCGACATACTGAACCATCGCCTCATTTATAGTATTATCAGGACCGTATTCAATCATAGCTTTACAAATTAACATATAGTGATAATAAATGATATTGGTAGTCTCTTCGTAATGGCTGTATGCTTCTTTCGATAAATGTTTTAACTGTTCATAATCATGAAGATTTATTGAATCACTAATTTCAACACGAAACTGTTGCTTATCGTGAGGTTGCAAATCATTTTGAACAAATAAAAATTCCTCAAAAGTTACATTTAGTCTATCTAAAAGCATAAAAACGCGATCATAGGATGGAAAGTAGTTATTATTTTCAACTTGAGACAAATGATTTCTAGCTAGTATACCTTCAGATAGCTGTGTCTGCGTCAAGTTTTTATCTGTACGTATTTGTTTTATAGTTTCTCCAAAATTCATTTTTTAACCCCCGTGATAAATCTTTGATAGATATAGATAACACAATGACTATTTTGTAAATAAAACCATTAGTATAAAAGTATAGATTAGATATCAATCTAATATCTGGTGTTTTGATGATTACTAATTAAGTATACGAAATATTAAGAATGATATCAAATTTATATATTAACCATATAATAGGGAAATCTAACAGAATGTGAGGTGAACTTTGTGAAATTGAATCAAGCATGGCTAACGTGCTTTATTTTATTCAAGAATTTATATGCTCAAATATTATCGGCAAGAAATATATAAAGGGAAAAGAAATTCAAATCAAAATGAACATAATTTAAAGGGAGTGTAACATATGTCAATCCTAATTACTCTACTACGCAGTATTCAAATAAAACTTCCAAGTAACTATAAGTTATGAAGTATTTAGTAGCTGGTATGATCTCGTTGGTCCTTGCGGGTGCAATTTCGGGATGCGCGTCGCCTAGTGAAACGAAATCAGATAAGAAAACAAAACCAAATAATGTAGCTGAGATAAAAGAAAAACAATATACATCCATTGAAGACTACCAAAAAGAGATACCATCAGATATGCAAATGAATAAACCTGTCTTCCAGCTTGTTGGAGACACACTTGAAATTAGTTTTGAAGTACGGTTTACAGAAGCAATGGATACTAAGTTACGTAATACAAAACAACCATCGTATTATAGCGTTATTGAGGCGGAAGGACACGACAAGTTTGACAACCTACTAGATAAGAACAATCCACCAATCTATTCTAACAACGTAGCAGCTATGGAATCAGGAAGTTTTGGATACAAGTATAAAGCTGTGCTTGCGTTACAAGCTAAACCTACAGCATCCGAGAAAAAAGAATTGTTAGACGGCTCAAATTTTGCTTTAGTCTTTATGAATCAAAACAAAGACGTAACGAATGTTTTTCATGTTTTGGATATCGGGATGGTAGAATAATTATTGGAATATAGATGATTTGAAAAAACACGATAGTAAAAGGGATACAAAAAGAAGCCAACGACATATTCATATACAGTGTCGGCTTCTTTCGTATTTTTATAAAGTACTTATGAAATTACATATAAGCAAGTAATAGCGCTTAAACATCCACTTCAATCTTGAATTTCTTCAAAAATTTAGAAAAATGCTTATGTAAATTTTCAAACTCTAAGTAATTTATAATAAGCATATTCTTCTTTATCACTTCATAGGCCGTATCTCCTTCACCCAGTTTGATGCGAGCAATAGCATTATTCATCTCCGAACAAATTTTTTCATAAACTAGAGTGTATTTCTTTGCCTTCTCAATGGCTATCTCAGCAAAATACTTAGCGGCTTCAAAATCTTCATACTCCATACAAAGTGTGGATAGATTTAAATAAATGTGTTGTTCCGTATGTTGAAATTCCATAAAATATTGAAAGTTATCCAATCGTTTCAAGGAAGTACGTGAAAATAATAAAGCCTCCTCCACTGTTAAAGAATAGATAATATTATTAAATAATTTCAGTTCATACAAATACCAATTATCCATTTTAAATAAATATTCTTTGATAGGATTCACAAATTTAATCATCTCATCATTAACTGTATGAGTCATGTTATAAGAAATCAAAGCTTTGCAGATTAACATGTAGTGATAATAAGTAATATCCTCGGTTTTTTCATGCAAATCTTTTGCGGTAATAGCTAAATTCTTGAGTTTCTCTGTATCATTCAGGTTCGCCGCCTCACTTATTTTTGAGCGTATCTGCTGTTTGAATTGCATCTTTTGATCATTTTGAATAAAAAGGAATTCCTCGAACACAACATTTAATCGGTCAAGAAGTAAAAAGAATTTATCATAGGATGGAAAATAATTGTTAGTTTCAATTTGAGAAAGATGCGAGCGCGTCAGTATACCATCGGATAGTTCTTTTTGTGTGAGGTTTTTATCTTTTCTAATTTTCTTAATGGTCGCTCCAAAATTCATGATAACGCCTCCAATTTTTAATTATGCATTGATGGAAATAAGGAACAAAAACAACAATATTACATAGAATAGCTATAATATGAACATGTAATGGTTGAACAGCAGAGGGGTGAAATAACATATGATGGGTCCATTAATTTGGGTAATCGATGCATAGTACTACTTCTGGAGAATTAATAAGTATCTCTAGAAAACGATGTACGCTTAATGTGAAATTTTTAAAATTAGTTAATTGAAAACTTGAGTGACGAAATAAGACTTGAATCCATTATATAACAAACATGCTTACTTCGGCTAGCACTAAAGTAAAGAAAATGATACATTTAAGTCTTATTTATTAAATAAAGATAGATCACTAATTACTGAGATGAATGAAATAGGGTTACGTGAAAAAAGAGAGCTCAACAAGTTTCCTATGCACCATAGTGAACTTAGTTCGAGTTCTTTTGTTATACCTGATTCAAAATAAAGGAGAACGGATACATATGAAGAGAAGCTTAATGGGAGCGCTAGGGGATTTAATCGTAACGGCTGTTGTTCTATCTGGTCAGTTTCTGCGTTGGTTGGTACTATTCATTCGATACCAGATGAGATGCCCGCATCATGGTGGCAAATCTCTTGGAAATAAAAAAGGATAAATATCGAAAGGATGGAGTGCGATGTCTAATTTGATGCATTTATTTGTGGGGCCAGTTGCTGCTCACGAAATAAAAATAGAAAATAAGACGCGGCATACAATCATGAATACATACTTAGTGAGCGGCAACCAAAGTGAGCAGGGGCACGATTTTCAAATTGGAGAGAAGAGAAGTTTATACCTTCCGGCGTCTAACTCCAAGGCTTGTGAACTGAAATTTACGATTTGTGGTGAGGAGTATCGCTTTCCGTTACGGGAGAAGATGGATACGCATAATCAGGCGCCAATCGTGGTTAATATTGTGACGGACGGGACGGCTAGCTTGGATGTTGAAACATATAGGGAACAGCAGAACAAAGCGATTTGGAAAGAGTCTAAGCTAATCTGGGGAACGGCTTCGCTTTCGATTGTGTTCTTTATTCTCTGGCTTATACATGCTTTCTAATGATTGGAATAGTAAGCCTGTTTACATAGTTGTTTGAATTGCTTTTCATGTTAAATAATTCTTATTGAAATATCCACGTTAGCCCCGTATAGTTGAGGCAGACGTGGTTTTTTAATTTGCTCGTAGTGGCACGCAAGTTGGGCGCCAGACGGGTTTTTTTGTGTTTTTTGAGCGGTGTGCGTGTTAATTAAATCACAAGTAAAGCCCCACGTTGTACAATCGGGTAACAAGATTTTGGGATGAAAGCGTGTACAATTTTTACGAAAAGCAATTTATAATAAAAGAGAACAGGGGGGATAACATGTATTTGGATGAAAGGAGCAATTTGTTGTTAAAAGAGATTTTGCGGCATCCTAATATATCAAATGCCAAGCTGCAAGAAAAGTTCGGATTGACGCGTAGGCAGGTGGATTACAGCTTTCAGAAAGTAAATCATTGGCTGGATGAGCAAGCCTATCCAAAAATTCATCGGTCGGCAAATGGACGTTTCGTTGTGGAACCCGATCTGTTTCAGTTAGTCGAAATAAATGCGAATGAAAAGGAGGATGACGCGTATATTTTATCCGAGAAAGAGCGGATAAGCTTAATTATTTTAATGCTAGCTACGAATCAAGAGGAATTGTCGTTAAATCACTTTATTAGTGAACTTGAAGTTAGTAAAAACACGGTTTTGCGGGATTTGAAAGGTGTGCAGGCGGTATTCGATACGTTTCGTTTGGAGGTTCATTATTCGCGGATGAAGGGTTACCAAATTCGAGGTGATGAGTGGAACCAGCGGTCGGCTTTGATTTATGCGGCGCAACATATTATTGCGAGCTATCACGGGGAGCAATTGTTACGGCATTTTATGCAAATTGAAGTGGGTCAAGTGGACAAGATTAGAGATCAGTTGGTTGCTGTGGAGGTACGGCTGAACTTGACGTTTATTGATAACAAAATGCAGATTTTGCCGTATATTCTGGAGAGTATTTTCAGGCGGATTCGGGCAGGTCAGCGGATTACGACGGAATTTTTTATTGATTTTAATGAGCTGTCGGATACGCAGGAATATGGCGCGGTGCAGTTGTTGATTGAGGATGAGCCGTATATTTCGGAGACGGAGCGATTGTATATTTCGCTGCAACTACTGACGTCGAATGTGTTGCCAAATAGTGATTTGACGAATGAGGCGTCGCCGCGTTTGAAAATGGCGGTAAATCAAGTGTTAGGCGAGTTTGAAAAGAAAGCATGTATTCAATTTGTAGACAAGGAACAGCTTTTGGAAAAATTATTTGCGCATATTAAGCCGGCGTATTATCGAATTAAATACCATTTGACGACGGATTACAGTCTTTTGGATAAGATCGATCAGGAATTTCAAGCGGTGCACTATATTGTGAAGCAATCCCTCAAGCCGTTAGAAAATTTTATCGGGGCTAAGATTCCAGAAAACGAGAGTATTTTCATTACACTGTTTATTGGTGGGCATTTGATTGATACGACGGAACGGCTGCAGACGCGACTGAAGGCAGTAGTTGTTTGTCCGAACGGGTTATCGATTTCGCGTTTGATGGAGAAGACGTTGCGGAGTTTGTTCCCGGAAATCTTTTTTTACCAGGCGATGTCGATTCGGGAATTTGAGCGGACGAATGTGCGGTATGATTTAATTTTTTCAGCGGTGCCTTTGCAGACGGAGAAGAAGTTGTTCTTGATTAACCAGTTGATGGGGGAGCAGGAACGGTTGGAGTTGCGGCGGCGTGTGATGCGTTCGGTTTACATGATTGGTGAAAATGGTGTGAGCGTTGAACAATTAATACGCACGATTGAAAAACATGCCACGATTTCAGATAAAACAAGGCTCGCCAAGGCGTTAGCGGATTGTTTGACGCAGCCAATGCAAGCCACGGAGCGTTTTGTAGATGAGAAGAAACAGTTGGCGGATTTATTACCAGCGGAAATGATTCAACGCGTCCAGTCAGTGACGGATTGGCAAGCTGCAATTAGGGTGGCTGCAGAGCCGTTACTTCAAAAAGGCGCGATTTCAGACATGTATGTTAGTGAAATGATAAGGCAACACGCGACACCTTCTGCCCATATTATTTTGCGACAAACCATTGCTATTCCTCATGCGGAAACCGAAAAAGGCGTGAACGAACTCGGAATGAGCTTGCTTTATATCGATGATGGGCTGGCACTTTCGTCAGGCGGACGGTTACACTTTGTCGTCGTCATTGCAGCCGTTGATAAAAATGCTCACTTCCAGGCTTTACTGCAATTGATGGAACTTGCTGGACATAAAAAAACATTGAAGAAAATCGCGGAGCAACAAGAACCGCAAAACATCCATCAAACGATTCAACAATTCATCGTAGAACTAGCGAAAAAAGACGCGGAAGAAATGAAATAACGAAACGGGAGGAATGGGGAATGGATTTAACACAATTCATTACAAAAGACATGATCTGGGTGCAGACGCCTTGCCAAGATCAGGATGCGCTTTTTGAAATGGTGTCGGAACGTGCGGCATCGCAAAATAGGATAAGTAATCAATTTTTAGAGAAGTTGACGGAGCGGGAAGCGGTGTTTCCGACGGGGCTACAGCTGGAGCATTACGGCGTGGCGTTGCCGCATACGGACCCGGAATGTGTCACGGAACAATTTATTGCGGTTTTGACAAGTGAGGCGGGGATTCGCTTCAAGCAAATGGCGGACGCAAGCCAAGAAACAGCGGCGAATTTAATTTTTGTGCTGGGGCTAAATGAACCGCACAGTCAGCTGGCAGTTTTGCAACAATTAATGGGTGCAATTCAAAATGAGGAACACGTCAAGGCACTTCTTGCGGCGAAAAACGAGGATGAAGTCATCGAAACGTTATCGCAAGTCGTATTACATTTGAAGGGTGAGGAAAAATTATGAGTAAAAAAGTATTGGTAGCATGTGGAGCAGGAATTGCAACGTCGACGGTAGTTATGAATCGTGTGGAGAACTTGTTGAAGGACAATGGCATCGATGCAGATGTTCGCCAAATTAAGATTGCCGAGGCAGCGTCATTGCAAGAAGGAGCGGACTTAATCGTGTCTACAACGATTTTGCCAACGACGTATAGTGTGCCGACATTGATTGCAACAGCGTATATTTCGGGGATTGGTATGGAAGAATTGGATGAGGAAATTTTGAAGCATTTGAAGTAAAGAGAGAGGAACGAGGGCTCTAGCGCTGGACGGAATTTCGTGTGCTAGAGCGGATGTTCTGCCATTTTAAGGAGGAGAAAAGGGTATGGATAAGCTGTTAGATGGTGTACAGTATGTGTTGAATCTGGGGCCGACGGTTATTTTGCCGATTGCGATTATTATTATCGGGATGATTTTCGGAACAGGTTTTAAAAAGGCATTTCGCTCGGGGATTACGATTGGTATTGGATTTGTAGGTATTAATTTGGTCATTAATTTATTAGTAACGAATCTTGGTCCGGCCGCGCAACAGATGGTGGAACGGTTTGGGCTGAACTTGACGATTATTGATACGGGGTGGCCTTCTGCGGCTGCGGCTTCGTGGGCTTCTCCGGTCGCTGCGATTTTAATTCCGGTTTGTTTGATAGTCAATTTAATATTAATTTTCTTTAAAATCACAAAAACGTTGGATATTGATATTTGGAACTATTGGCACTTTATTGCAGCTGGGGCGACAGGCTATGTTGTCACTGGCGGTAACTGGTGGTTCGCGATTCTTTGTGCGATTTTGTATGAAGTTGCGGTACTTATTATTGCGGATAAAACGGCTCCGATGGTGGAACGTTTTTACGGTCTAAAAGGTATTTCGATGCCAACTGGTTCTACGGCGGCATTCGGGGCGATAGGGATTCCGATCGGTTGGGTCGTTGGAAAAATTCCAGGACTACGAAAATTACATGCGGACCCTGAGTCGATTCAAAAACGGTTCGGTATTTTCGGGGAACCAATGATGATGGGCTTGATTCTAGGGGTTGCGATTGGTTTGCTTGCTGGTTATGATGTCGGCGAAATTTTGAAAATTGGTATGTCGATGGCGGCCGTTATGCTCTTGATGCCACGGATGGTAAAAATCTTGATGGAAGGCTTGATTCCAGTTTCGGAAGCTGCGCGCGAGTTTATGAAATCTCGTTTCAAAGGTCGTGAGTTGTATATTGGGCTTGATGCTGCACTTTCTGTTGGGCATCCAGCGGTTATGTCTACGGCGCTTTTGCTTGTACCGATTACGTTGTTTTTAGCTGTCATTTTGCCAGGAAATCGTGTTTTGCCGTTTGGTGATTTGGCGACGATTCCGTTTTACATTGCGTTTATTGTTGCTTCGCGGAAAGGGAATATTATTCAATCTTTGATTACCGGTACGATTGTTATCGCGTTCTCGCTTCTGATGGCGACGAATTTCGCGGATGTGCATACGGCGATGATGAACGGGGCAGACTTTAAGATGCCAGATGGTGCGACACAAGTATCGAGTCTTGATTTAGGCGGGAACTTCTTGAACTGGGCGATTTTGAAATTCTCTGAAGCTTATCAAGCACTTTTTGGAAATTAAGTTTTTTGAAAGGAAGTTAACGTGATGCGAGCAGCAGTTTTATATGAAAATAATGAAATTCGTGCGGAACAGGTGGAACAAGCGGTGTGTGGCGCGGATGAAGTACGGATTAAGGTAATGGCGGCCGGGATTTGCGGTTCGGACATTCACAAAATGCAGACGCGGTGGAAATACCCATTGCCAGCCGTGATGGGGCATGAATTTTCAGGTGTGATTGTGGAAAAAGGCGCGGATGTGGCGCATGTCGAAGTCGGAAGTCGCGTCGCTGGGATTCCGCTCGTACCTTGTGGGAAGTGTGAGTATTGTAAGGTTGGCGAGTTTTCTTTATGTGAGGATTATCGGATGGTTGGTTCGCATTTTCATGGGGCTTTTGCGGAGAATGTTGTGATGAAGGCGACGAATGTGATCGATATTGGCGACATGGATTTTGAGGAAGGCGCGATGTTGGAACCGCTTGCTGTGGCGATGCATGGTGTCCTTGGAATTAAGCCTGAACTTGGCGATACGGTCGTTGTTTTTGGAATAGGAACGATTGGGATTCTTGTGGTGCAATGCTTGCAACTGGCAGGTGTGAAGGACATTATCGCAGTCGATATTAGTGACGGGAAGTTAGCCGAGGCGCGCAAATTTGGTTGCCGTTACACGATTAATCCCCGCGAAGACAATCTTGCGGAAAAAGTACAGGAATACACTGGCGGGCGTGGTGCTGATATTGCGCTAGAATGTGCAGGTTCTAAAGTGACGCAAGAGCAATGTTTGCGCGTGACGAAGAAGAAAGGCAAAATCGGTTATTTAGGTATAGCTTACGCGGATGTACTGCTTCCAGAAGAGGCTTTCGAGAACATTTTCCGACGTGAGTTGACGTTGAAGGGCTTTTGGAATTCTTATTCAGCGCCGTTTCCAGGTGAAGAGTGGACGACTTCAATTGCTTTTGTGAATCAAGGTCGAATTCAGCTGAAGCCATTGATTTCCCATCGCTATAAAGTCGAGGAAGTTGGCGATGCGTTCGCGATGATTCTAGGGCGCGAGGAAGACTATAACAAAGTAATGATTTTACCACAAGAGGAGTGAGAAAAGCGTGAAAGCAGTAGTAAAAAAAGAACCTGGATTTGACAAAATGGCATTGGAAAACGTTGTCGAGCCAGCGGTTTATGGTGATCGTGTCAAAATCAAGGTGGCCTATACAGGAATTTGCGGATCGGATATTCATACGTTTAAAGGTGAATATGGCAATCCTACAACACCAGTGACGCTGGGGCATGAGTTTTCAGGTGAGGTGGTAGCAGTTGGACCAGACGTGAAGGACTTGAAAATTGGTGATCGTGTGACGAGTGAAACGACATTCGAAACATGCGGGAAATGCAAGTTTTGCTTAGATAAGGAATATAATTTATGTTCGCATCGGCGCGGAATTGGGACGCAGGCGGATGGTAGTTTTGCGGAGTATGTGTTGTCGCGGGAAGAGAGCTGTCATAAGTTGGCGGATTCGATTTCTTATCAAGCTGCGGCGCTTACGGAGCCACTGGCCTGTTGTGTGCATGCGGCGCTTGAGAAAACGACGATTGAGCCGACGGATGTGGTGCTGATTTTCGGACCAGGACCGATTGGATTATTGTTAGCGCAAGTCGTGAAGGCGCAAGGCGCGAAGGTGATTATGGCGGGGATTACGAAGGATAGCGACCGTTTGGAACTTGCTGCTGAACTCGGAATGGACCGAACAGTGGATACGATGCAAGAAAATCTAGAAGAAGTCGTGTTTTCAATGACGGACGGATATGGCGCAGATAAAGTGTTTGACTGCTCAGGCGCTGTGCCCGCAGTAAATCAAGGCCTACCACTCACCGCCAAAAAAGGAACATTCGGCCAAGTCGGGCTTTTCGCTGAGAAATGTAATCCAATTGACGAAGAATCGATTATTCAGCGGGAAATCACATATATCGGTAGCCGTTCGCAAAAACCAAGTTCGTGGCACATCGCGCTAGATTTGCTAGCCAATGGCAAAATCGATACCGACCGAATGATTACCAAAGTCTACGAGTTAGACGCGTGGCGCGAAGGTTTTGAAGCTGTCATGGCAGGAAACGAAATTAAAGTATTAGTAAAATCATAAAACAAGGAGGATGGCGACATGTTAAAAACAACAAAAAAGGACAACAAATACACAAAACAAAGCTGGCAGGCCTGTTCAAGCGTATCGCTATCCTCTCTAATCAGCGAATCAAAAGTGATATTGGCGTATCATTTTCGATTCGTTGCTACTCATTATACGCGATAAAGGGGTTAAAAATCTAGAAT
This sequence comes from Listeria booriae, assembly GCF_000766865.1. Classification (GTDB taxonomy): domain Bacteria; phylum Bacillota; class Bacilli; order Lactobacillales; family Listeriaceae; genus Listeria_A; species Listeria_A booriae. The sequence continues at coordinate 16,797 of NZ_JNFA01000030.1, read as the reverse complement.
GAGGGTGAAAAACATGAAATTAACGATTGGATGTGACCATGGCGGCCGCAGGTTAAAAGACGCTATCGTGGCACATTTAACGAAACAACATATACAAGTAGCGGATATTGGCACATATAGTGATGATAGTGTTGATTTTCCATCCTACGCAGAAGAAGTGGCGCATCAAGTAATTAGCGGCGAAGCAGACTTAGGCATTTTATGCTGTGGAACTGGAATCGGCATGTCTATTGCAGCCAACAAAGTAGCAGGAATCCGCGCGGCAGTCGTCTCTGATTGTTTCAGCGCCCAAGCGACACGCGAACATAACAACAGCAATATTTTATGCCTTGGGGAACGTGTAGTTGGCGAAGGCTTAGCTTTACGAATTGTCGACACATGGCTAGGCGCAACTTTTGGCGGGGAACGACACGAACGCAGATTGCAAATGATTACAGAACTCGAACAAAAAAACGAAATGTGAGGTGGAGACAATGTTTTTAGACACAGCAAATGTCAAAGAAATAGAAGCCATGCAAGCTTTTCACTGGTTAACAGGTGTCACAACTAATCCGACGCTTTTAGCAAAAGAAAAAGGGAAGTCACGCGCCGATATTTCCCGGGAAATATTATCGATCCTTCACGATGAGCAACGTCTTTTTGTTCAGGCGACAGGCGAGACGCAAGATGTGCTATATGATGATGCGCAAACGATTCTCTCGTTAGACACGCGCATTGCTTTGAAAATCCCAGCCGATGAAATTGGATTCCGCGTCATAACACAGCTGAAACAAGAACGGCCGGACATTGAAATTTTAGCGACAGCTATTTTTTCTGTGGAACAGAGTTACTTAGCGGCTTTGGCGGGTTGCGAATGGGTGGCGCCTTATGTGAACCGAATGGCGAATCAAGGATTGGATGCCAAACAAGTTGTAGCAAGCACGGCGAAACTTTTCAAACAGCTTGAAGCACCAACTAAAATCCTCGGAGCGAGTTTCAAAAACACAGCGCAAGTAACAGACACACTTTTAGCTGGGGCAACGGATGTCACGATTCCAAGTGATCTCGTGCAAGCGATTATGCAAAACAAATTAGCCGCCGACAGCATTCGTGTATTCAATCAAGATGCGAAAGGGGGAAAAAGCTGATATGGCAACACTTATTGCAGCATCGATTATGTGCGCAGACCAATTAAACGTAGCCGATGAATTAGCGAAACTAGAAGCAGCAGGCGTGGACATGTTGCATTGCGACGTGATGGACGGTGTTTATGTGAACAACCTTGCAATCGGACCGGAATGGCTAACTACAGTAAAAAACGCGACAAACATCCCATTAGACATCCACTTGGCAGCCATAAATCCTATCAAGTACATTGACCTTTTTGCGCCAATAAAGCCAGAATATATCTCCTTTCACGTTGAAGTTTGCGAAGATGTCCCCGCAGTGATTCAAAAAATCCGTAGCTATCACATCAAACCAGCCATTGCTTTAAATCCAGAAACGCCGCTAAAAGCCATTTTACCGTACTTAAATGATGTGGAAATGGTGTTGATGATGACAGTAAATCCCGGTTTTGCAGGTCAGAATTTTCAAGAAGCCGTTTTGGAGAAATTACATGAACTAAAAACGCTACTGAAAAACACCGCCCACGCGCCACTTATCGAGGTCGATGGCAATATAAATGCGACAACAATTGGCAAAATGAGCGATTGCTTACCAGACGTATTTGTACTAGGAACATCCGCGTTATTCCACCGCAATGACAATAAAACCTATTCCGAGCGCATTGTTCAAATCTGGTCTCAAGTAAAACGCTAAATAAACATGTGCGAAAAATCACAATTAGGAGTGAAACCATTGAAAAAAACACTAGATCAACAAACCATAGACACAATCCGAACATTATCCATCGATATGATAGAAAAGGCCAACTCAGGACACCCTGGAATGCCAATGGGAGCTGCACCAATGGCTTACATGCTTTGGGCGAAACATCTGAATTTTAACCCGAATAATCCGAACTGGTTTAACCGCGATCGTTTTGTTTTAGCGGCAGGACACGGATCGGCATTATTATATAGCCTGACACATTTATTTGGCTACGACCTAGGGATAAACGATTTAAAACAATTCCGTCAATATGAAAGCCGCACACCGGGACACCCCGAACATGGCTTCACGGCAGGCGTTGACGCAACAAGTGGCCCGCTTGGTCAAGGAATTGCGATGGCAGCAGGGATGGCACTTGCCGAATCTCATCTGGCGGCGAAATATAACCAACCCGATTACGGCATCGTTGACCATTTCACCTATGCGATTTGTGGCGATGGCGACTTAATGGAAGGTGTGGCTTCAGAAGCCGCATCACTAGCCGGTCATCTTCAATTAAACAAACTAATCGTGCTATATGATTCCAACGACATCTCACTTGATGGCGAACTCAGCGCTTCTTTCAGCGAAAATGTCCAGAAACGCTTTGAAGCCTACAACTGGCAAGTTTTGCGCGTAGAAGACGGCAACGATTTAACGGCCATCCAAGCCGCAATGACCGAAGCAAAATCCAGTCCGAAACCAACGCTCATCGAAGTCAAAACAATCATCGGTTACGGCGCCCCCACGAAAGCCGGCAGTTCCGCAAGTCACGGAGCACCACTAGGAACAACCGAAGCTACCGCTGCAAAACAAGCTTACGACTGGAATCACGAACCATTCACAGTCCCAGAAGAAGTCAAAACGTACTTGAAAAACTATCCAGAAACAGGCGCGCAAAAAGAATCCCAATGGGAAAACCTACTCGCCAACTACACGAAAGCTCATCCTGACCTAGCCGCTGAATTCAAGCGCGTCGTCGCAGGACAACTTCCAGCCAACTGGCAGTCCGAATTTCCAACATACGAAAACAAAGAAACCGCAAAAATTGCTACCCGTACCGCATCTGGCGACATGATAAACGCCTTAGCAACAACACTTCCCGAACTATTCGGCGGCTCCGCGGATCTTGGCGGTTCCAACAAAACATTCATCACTAGCAGTCCCGCTTACACAGCTAAAAATCCAGCAGGGCGCAACATCTGGTTTGGCGTCCGCGAATTCGCGATGGGTGCCATGATGAACGGCATGGCTTTGCACGGCGGACTAAACCCATTCGGCGCAACCTTTTTCGTATTTTCCGACTACGTAAGACCAGCAATCCGCATGGCGGCGCTCATGAAGCTCCCCGTCACGTACGTATTCACACACGACAGCATCGCAGTTGGCGAAGACGGTCCCACACACGAACCAATCGAGCACTTAGCATCATTGCGCGCAATGCCAGGACTTTCCGTCATCCGTCCAGCCGATGCCAAAGAAACCCGCGCAGCATGGAGGCTCGCAGCAGAAAACCAAAACGGTCCCATCGCGCTAGTTCTATCTCGCCAAGACCTCCCAGTCCTTGCGAATGAGCAATCCAGCATCGACGAAGGCATCAAACAAGGCGGATACACCGTCTCACCAGCCGAGCAACCAACACCAGAAGCCGTCCTAATCGCCACAGGTTCCGAAGTTTCCCTAGCCCTTGAAACCCAGCAACAATTGCGCGCCGAGTATAACATCGACACATCCGTTGTCAGCCTTCCAAGTTGGGATCGCTTCACGAAAAGCCGACCAGAATACCAAGAAAGCGTCCTGCCAAGCCATACCAAAGCCCGCATTTCCATCGAAGCAGGCGCCACATTTGGCTGGCAAGAAATCACTGGACCAGCAGGTTTAAACATCGGCATCGACCACTTCGGCGACTCCGCTCCAGCAGCAGAACTTTTCAAAGCATATGGGCTCACAGCAACAACCATCGCCGCAAAAGTCGCCACATTACTTGCCAAAGAAGGAGTCCAATCATGACCGCCGTCGCACCATCACTACTAGCCGCAGATTACTTAAACCTAGGCGCAGAAGTCGAAAAAATGGCAGCAGCAGGCGCTGACTATCTACATTTTGACGTCATGGACGGGCATTTCGTCCCCAATCTCACATTCGGAATCGACATGGTCGCCCAAATCGCCGCCAAAAGCCCAATCCCGCTCGATGTCCACCTCATGCTCGCCAACCCAGAGAAATACATCGAAGCCTTCGCAAAAGCTGGAGCCGCCATCATTTCCGTCCACATCGAGGCTTGCCCACACATCCATGCCACACTTCAAGCCATCAAGAAAACAGGCGCCAAAGCAGGCGTCGTCCTAAATCCAGGCACCCCAGCAGAAAGCCTGACCGCGGTGCTCCAAGAAGCCGACCTCATCCTACAAATGACCGTCAATCCAGGTTTCGGAGGCCAATCATTCATCCCAGAAACACTCGAAAACATTAAAAAACTAGCAAAATGGCGCGACCAACACAGCTATAACTACCTCCTCGAAGTCGACGGCGGAATCAACGAACAAACCGCCGAAATCGCCAAACAAGCAGGCGTAGACATCCTAGTCGCAGGCTCATACCTTTTCAAACACGCCAACCCACTCAAAGCCATTGCGAACATGAAAAAATAAAACTTAAAAAGAACATGAAAGTTTTGATAATCCCTCATGTTCTTTTTTTGTTATGTAAAAAAATATGCATTTTACGCATTATTTCTCAAAAGACGGGGAATAATAAACAACGAGGTGTTGCAAAATGAAAGCAGTAGGATTATACAAATATTTGCCAATCGAAGCAGAAGAAAGTTTCCTTGATGTCACGCTCGAAACGCCAAAACCAAGCGGTCACGACATTCTTGTTCAAGTACAAGCCATTTCTGTCAACCCAGTCGATACAAAACAACGCGCGCCAAAAGACAAAGTCGAAACAACGCCAAGAATATTAGGTTGGGACGCAGTCGGAATTATTACGGAAATCGGAGAAGAGGTCGAACTATTCCAAGTCGGCGATGCAGTTTATTACGCAGGAGATGTGACGCGCCAAGGCAGTTACACCGAATTCCAATTAGTCGATGAACGCTTAGCTGGTCCAAAACCGAAGAACTTATCTATCGAAGAAGCCGCCGCCATGCCACTCACGCTTATTACTGCATGGGAAGCCTTGTTTGACCGAATCCGACTAATTCCTGATGCGGACGCAGGCAAGTCCATTTTGATTATCAACGGTGCTGGTGGGGTCGGATCAATCGCGACGCAAATCGCTGTTTGGGCGGGACTCGAAGTCATCACGACGGCATCGCGAGACGAGACGGTGAACTGGTGCAAAGAGCAAGGCGCGACGCATATTATCAACCACCGCGAAGCCCTTTTGCCCCAACTAAAAGCATTAGGTTTTGCGAATGTGGACTATATTTTATGCCTACATAACACAGACGCCTATTGGGACACGATGCAGGAAATTATCGCGCCAGAAGGTCATATTTGCTCTATCGTAGAACTTGAAAAACCAGTAACAATGAGCCTTATCAAAGACAAAAGCGTGACGGTAAGCTACGAATTCATGTTTACCCGCTCCAAATACGATACACCGGACAAAGTAAGACAACACGACATCCTAACAAAAGCCGCCCATCTTTTCGAAAATGGTTTTTTAAAATCGACATGGAACCAAACGCTCCAGCCGATGAACGCCGCGACAATCAAAGAAGCACACCGCATCATCGAATCCGGCAAATCCATCGGAAAACTAGTAGTGAAGGGATTTGAATGACATGACAGAAAAACGAATCGATTTATTTATCGCAATGAGTTTAGACGGATATATCGCTGACCAAATAGGTAGCGTCGGATGGCTGGAAGAAATAGAAGGAGAAGGCGACAACGGCTACACGACCTTTTTAGACGAAATTGATACGGTCGTGATGGGCCACACAACTTATAAGCAACTGTTCACACTCACCGACACTTTCCCATATAGTAAGAAGCACGTCTATGTTTTTTCCAACGAAAAAGCGGGTACAAAAGACGAATACGCCGCGTTCGTTAATGGTTCTGTTGAAAACTGGCTAGAAACAACAGAAGGCAAAAGCATCTGGCTTGTCGGTGGCGCGCAGTTAGTCAAGAAGTTCCTAGAAGAAAGCTTCATTGACCGCTTCATTATCACTGTAGCCCCAATCATTCTCGGTGACGGTATCCCACTTTTCGAAAAAGGTACACGCGAACAATTATACCTCGAAGAAGTTACCCAATACGGCCAATTCACACAAATGACATACCGCAAAAAGGAGTAATGAATCATGAAAATCGCAACTTTTGATGTCGACGTACAAAAAGGTTTCACACCACTTTGCCCAGACGAATTACCAGTACCAGAAGGACATCTCATCGTCCCTGAACTGCAGTATATGGCGAGTTTCGGAACGATTCGCATCGGTAGTAAAGATGCCCATCCCGAACAAGCCGTCTGGACGGTTGCAAGCCCTGACGAGATGTTGGCACCACTCACATTTCCCGACGCAGACCTCACTTGGGTAAAACATTGCGTCCCAGGCACGACCGGATTTGAATTACTAGACGGCATGCCGCACCCTTCCGAATACGATTTGTTCATTTGGAAAGGCATGGAACCCGACCTACACCCATATGGCGCATGTTATCACGATATTCGCGAGAATTTATCGACGGGAGTCATTGAATTTTTGCGAGAAAAAGATGTGGACCTTGTTATTGTTGGTGGTTTAGCATTTGATTTTTGTGTAAAGACAACGGTGGAGCAGCTTTCACGAGCCGGTTTCGCGGTTGTTGTCTATTTGCCTGCGACGCGTGCTTTGACAGAGCGCGGTTATCACGACACAGCAGCGCATCTTGGAACTTTAAAAAATGTCAGGATAGCCAAGGACCGAGCTGACTTAGCTACGTATCGCCAAATTTAATTTAGGAAAGAGGCGAGACGAATGAAAAGAATTGGAATGTTTCCAAGCATGGTTATTTTTTCGACAGTTGTTTTAACCTTAGCAACGTACCCGCTCTTACCAAGCGAAGTAGCGGTACATTTTGGAACGGATTTTTCACCAGATATGTTCGTCCAAAAGTGGCTTGGCTTGATTTTAATTCCTTTCCTGATGGTCATGTTTACCGGCACAGAATATTATGGGAAAGAGAAGGTAAAACCCGATAATCGCTTGGAGTTTGAGTACATGTTCTATGCATTACTAATCCTGTTAGCCATTATTCAAGTAACCATTATTGCCTTTAGTCTAGGCTACGAAATCCCGACCGGCCGCTACAGCCTGTTACTTGTCGGCGCACTCCTAGTTCTAACAGCACTATACCTCTCAAACTCAAAAAAAGTCTTCCTTTGGCTCACCATCATCGGCTTCAAAAAAATAGACGCGAGATCACGTAATATTTTGAAAAAGATAACTGTTATAACCTTGTCAGTCGTAGGTTTCACATTCCTATTACTAGGCATCTTCATGTTCAACGACCCATCTATTTTCATGCTTGCAGCGCTATTATCGATGACGATCGTAATCATCGGATCAGGCGTCTACTTAAACAAAAAATAGTACAGTTCATATTTACAATAGATACAGTTTATGGTTTAATAAAGCCAAAGAGAAGTCTTGAAAAACAGACGGATCTTCGGCTTTTTTTCAAGGCCAAAACTAAAGGGGGACATGATTTTGCGCAAAAAAATGCTAGCAGTTCTAATGCTTTTAGGACTATTATTACTTGCCGCTTGTCAGTCAAAAGACGCAGTCAACGAAACAAAGAAAGCAGAAACCAGCACGATTCACTTGATGGAAACAGGAGAAATACCAGGAGTTAACCCAACAACCGCAGACAATAGCGTAAGTTTTCGAGCAATTAATCAAATTTACGAAGGATTATATCGTTTAGATAAAGACGGCAAGCCAGAACTCGCGATGGCAGCCGCAGAACCAGAAGAAAAGAACGGCGGCAAAACACTCATTTTCAAAATTCGTGATGACGCCAACTGGTCGAACGGCACACCAGTAACCGCCGCCGATTTCGAATACGCGTGGAAAAAAGTCGTTGATCCAAAATCCGCCGCAGCATACGGTCCGCAAATGGAGGAAATCGTCAAAAACGCAACACCAATCCTAAACGGCAAAATGGACCCAGATCAACTAGGCGTCAAAGCCCTAGACGACAAAACACTACAAGTCGACCTAGAAAACCCAGTTCCAATTTTCAAAGACTTGCTAACAACCGGCACATTCTTCCCGCAAAACCAAGCATTCATCGAGAAACAAGGCGATCGCTACGCACTATCCAGCGACAACCTCATTTCCAACGGCCCATTCAAACTAGAAAACTGGGATGCCACGAAAAAAACATGGGACTACGTCAAAAACAACAAATACTGGGAAAAAAAGAACGTCAAAGCCGACAAAATCAACGTCCAAGTAGTAAAAGACACCAACCAAGCAATCAATCTTTATACAACCGATAAACTCGATCACATCGAACTAGACGGCGAATTCGTCAACAAATACAAAGACGAACCAGAATTCCACAAAACATTCACCGGCCGCTCTGTCTACCTGAAAATGAACCAAGGCAAAGATGGCCAAAAAACAGACTTAGCAAACCTCAACATCAGACGCGCCCTAGCAATGTCCATTGACAAACAAACAATGGTCGACCAACTTCTAGCCAATGGCTCATCCGCTCTAAACGGCAATGTCCCAGCTAAAATCATGTTCGACCCAGAAACCAACGAAGACTTCCGCACACAAAACGGCGACTTACTAAGCTACAACCCAACCGAAGCGAAGAAATACTGGGAAGCAGGTCTCAAAGAAATCGGCAAAAAAGACCTAACGATCGCACTAACAGCAGGCGATTCCTCTCTACAAAAACAACAAACCGAATTCATGCAAGACCAGCTACAAAAGAACCTCCCAGGCTTACAAATCAACATTAAAACAGTCACACAAAAAGCAAGTTTCACAGCAGACGTAACTCAAGACTACGAAATGCTTCTAGGCGGCTGGAGCGGCGATTATTCCGATCCACTAACCTATCTGAATCTATTCCTAACAGACAGCCCGGGAAACCACACAGGCTTCTCCAATCCCGAATACGATAAACTCGTTTTAGGTGCCAAAGGAAGTCTATCCAATGACCCAGAAAAACGCTGGCAAGCATTACTAAAGGCTGAACAGATCTTGCTAAAAGATAACGCCGCACTTGTTCCACTTTACCAAGGTGGTCGCGCTTACATGCAACGAGATGCATTAAAAGATTACACAATGTACCCAATTGGCTCCGAAAATTACAAATGGATGTCAAAAAGTAAGTAAGATAAAGAATACATTTCAAACCTAGGAAACTAGTTTGGAATGTATTTTTTTGCGGTATAGAATCTGTACGCGTGAATCAAATAGGAATTTAGTAAGGGGTGGTTTCCATGTCAAAAACCATCATGTATATTGCAGGATTTTTTCTCAGTTTTTTAATTCTTTTTTCATTACCAAATAATACACAAGCGAGAACCGTGTCACTAAGCCAAGGAACAGCACCAGAAATCGCCACAAAAAACGCCGTAGCCCTCCAAAACGCCATCAATCAAGCCTCCACATCCGGCAAAAAGCAAGTGACTCTCCCAGCAGGAACATTTTACATCAGCGGCAAAATCATTTTAAAATCACATATTGTTTTACAAGGCGCATCATCGTCCCCAGCAGCGACAAAGCTCACGATGAACAATGCCCCGATGACCACTGACACCACCGCAACAAGTCAAGAATCCACAACAGATATAACCCTCCAAAACTTCACCTTGCAATACAACCCCAACATGTCAAAATACAACTACCTAACCAATCCGACCAACTTTTACAAAGACAACCTGCTCAACATAGGGCAAATCACGCCTTCCGAAAGCAACACAGGCTACAACCCAACCCACAAAAAAGCCTTAAAAACAAATATCAAAATCACTAATATGATTCTAAACGCCAATCAAGTAGGTCTAGCCGTTGTAAACATAGCAAAAGCCGACAACGTCACAATCAACCAAACCCAAATCCTCAATTCCGGCTTGCAAAACGGCATCAGCATGACCTACACATCCAACATCAAAATCACCAACAATACCGTTAAAAACATCGGCAGAGCTGGCATCGTTCAATATTACGGCAACACCAAATCCCTAATCAGCGGCAATAAGGTCATAGACTGGATGCAACGCTACGGCAGCTACCATTACGATGCCGTCAAAAAAAGCGGCCAAACACTAGACAGCATGCAAGACGCAGCAATCGATAGCTACGGCCCAGCTAACCAAACCACCACAATCACAAACAACCAAATCAACCTATCCGCAGCATCCGGCAAAGTCAACCCCAATAACCCACTAATCGCAAAGAAGTGGCATCTAAAAACAGTACCCAACTACACACGCTACGCAGCCTTCCGAGCAAGCGGCGCCCAGTACATGCTCTACCAAGGAAACACCGTGAATATCGACAGCCCCAGCACATTCACCTTTTTTAGCACCAATATGCGCAAAAGCAACACCTTAACACGACCAAAAGGCATCACAGTCATCGGCAACCGCTTCACGTCACGAAATATCGACTATCCATTCCGCATTTTTGCAGGAATTAGCAATCCATATACAACAAACGGCATTACAATATCCGGCAACACCATTCAAATCCTAGGCACCATCAACAATTACTACCGCACCCTCATAGAAGTCCACGAAGTCCCAATAACAGTCAACGGCAAACCAAGCTACTACACCACCGACCTACTTTCCGTAACAAACAACAAAATCCAAACCAAAAACATAAGCACCCTCGTCACAGGAGCCTCCACCAGTAAAAAAGACACACTAAAACTCCTATTCCTAAACAACAACACACTAAACGGCAAAACCTATCAAATATCCCGAAATTACATTGGCACAACATTAAAAGCCCCATCCTACAAAAACAACGCCTTACAAAGCACTATCATCTGGAACGCCGACGAAACCAAAACCAAATACATCCGCGTCACGAACCTATCCGGAAAAGCAATCACATCCGAAATAGCACTCACCAAAACCAAAAGCCCAACCATCACTTTCAAGACAAAACTCACACGTGGAAGCCTTATCAAAATCCAAATATCCGAAGTAAAAGGCAACTACACCAACGCTAGCACCGTGTTTTTCAAAGTCCCATAAAAAAATTTTTAAAAACCTCTTGTAATCGTTTTCAGGATATGATATAGTAAACACATCGCAAAGGATTGTTACCAATCTTCGGGCATTACCTAAGCTGATTCGTGGGATACACATGTATTCTTCCATGAAACGGTTTGGGTTTTTCTTTGTGCAAAAATAAGGTAAGAAGGAAGGTTTATCAAATGAAATATGAACAACTAGCGAAAGATATTCTGGACAAAGTTGGTGGAACCGAAAATATCAACAGTGTATTTCATTGTATTACAAGATTGCGTTTTAAACTGAAAGATGAGAGTATTGCAAAAACAGCAGAACTTGAAAAAATGGACGGCGTTATCTCCGTGCTTCGAAGCGGCGGACAATACCAAGTAGTTATCGGTAACCACGTACCAGACGTATATAAAGCAGTGTTAGAAGTCGGTGGTATTTCGGCTGAAGGTGCAGAAAATTCAGGAAATGACAGCGGAGGCAACCTTTTCAACCGATTCATTGACATGATTTCCGGCGTATTTACACCAGTACTAGGCGTATTAGCCGCAACAGGTATGATTAAAGGTTTTGCATCGATGTTCTTAGCGTTCGGATGGGTCACACAAACATCTGGAACATACCAAATTTTATATGCTATTGGGGACGCATTATTCTACTTCTTCCCAATATTCCTAGGTTACACAGCTATCAAGAAATTCGGCGGTAACATCTTCGTCGGGATGGCCATCGGGGGAGCGCTCGTTTATCCAGCATTAGCAGGTTTAACAGCAGGCAAACCGATGTACACACTATTTGCAGGAACAATGTTTGAATCACCAATTCACATTACATTCCTAGGCATTCCAGTAATTCTAATGAGTTACGCATCATCCGTTATTCCAATTATCCTGGCAACATTCTTTGCCGCAAAAGTAGAAAAAGGACTTAAAAAAATCATTCCAGACGTAGTAAAAACATTCTTAGTGCCATTCTTTACATTACTAATTGTTGTTCCATTGACATTCATCGTTATCGGACCAATCGCAGTATGGGCTGGTGACTTACTCGGACACGCAACACTATGGGTTTACAATCTTAGCCCAGTCATTGCAGGCCTATTACTTGGTGGTTTCTGGCAAGTATTCGTTATCTTCGGACTTCACTGGGGCCTTATCCCGGTCGCTATCAACAACTTGACAACACTTCACGCAGATCCAATTTTAGCGATGACATTCGGAGCATCATTTGCTCAAATCGGTGCCGTTCTAGCAGTTATGCTAAAAACAAAAAATCAAAAAATCAAAACATTGGGTTACCCAGCATTCATTTCTGGAATCTTCGGTGTAACAGAGCCCGCGATTTACGGGATCACATTACCACTTAAAAAACCATTTATCATGAGCTGTATCGGTGGTGCAGTCGGTGGCGGTATCATCGGTTATGCAGGCGCACAAGCTTATATTATGGGTGGACTAGGAATCTTCGGTCTTCCAAACTTTATCAAACCAGGTAGCCCAATTGATGGCGCATTCTGGTGGATTATCATCGCAATCGTAGTCAGCTTTATTCTAGGACTAGTTTTGACATACGTATTTGGCTTTAAAGATCCAGTAGAAGCAAGCGCAGCAGCAGCTCCAGTCGTTACAGAAGGCGAAACATTGATCGAACATGAAGTACTAGTATCTCCATTACAAGGCGAACTTATCCCACTTGTAAACGTTAAAGACGAAGCATTCTCATCAGGCGCACTAGGCAAAGGCTTAGGAATTATACCAACAGAAGGTAAACTATTCGCTCCAGCAAGCGGAACAGTCACAATGGTATTCCCAACAGGCCACGCACTAGGCATTACAACAGATTCCGGCGCAGAAATCCTAATGCATGTCGGCATGGACACAGTACAACTTGAAGGGAAATACTTCAAAGTACACGTAAAACAAGGCGATAAAATCACACAAGGCCAACTGCTCACAGAATTCGACGTTGAAGGAATCAAGAGCGAAGGCTACGACATTACAACACCAATTATCGTAACAAATACCAATCAATATCTAGACGTAATGGTTGTCGATGAAACAGAAGTAAAACCAGGCGACCGCGTTATTACATTAGTTATCTAGTCTAGAACTTAGTAATTGTGAAGTATAGATAGGCTAACCTTTGGGTTTTGAGCCTATATAAAAGCTATCACCCTACAATTGTTTTTCTATCGTAACAGATAGAGAATAAGTTGTAGGGCGATAGCTTTTTTTCTTATGGTTGGCGTCATCGAAAGCTAATATTAAGATGGTGTCCATCGGGATATATGAAAGCGTTCTCTTTGTCAGGGTTCGAGAAGGAATGTCTTATTTTGTATACAGCAATTACATGTGAAAACAGCTACAATTAAAAAATGGAGCGGCGATGAGGCTGTCAAAAAGTTTTTTCAATAAACTTATGAGGAACAAGAAACGTAATAGAGGGGGAATGAAGTCGAATGTCAATTAATCAAAAAGGAAAGAAGCGCCAAGTGTGGATGAGCTTAGGGCTTGCAGGAGTGCTAGTAATGAATGGCAGTTTACCTTATGCTGTGCCTGCAAATGAGGTTCAGGCAGTAGAAACAACGCAATCAGAAAGGGAAACGAAAGTAACCACCATACCAGCAGGAAGTACTTTTGCGAGTATTTTTCCAAGTTACAAATTAGCATTGCAAGTGGCGATGGAAATCTATCCACAAACGCGCCCAGACAAGATAGATGTAAAAAAAGAGGTCACACAAGCAGAATTAGATCGAGTGACAACCATCGAAGACGATCCTGCTCTGGGCGATCCTATCGGTAATATCGAAGGGGTCCAGTACCTTCGGAATTTAGAGGACTTATGGGTTGGTATAGCAGGTGATTTTAGAGGGAAAGTAGAGAATTTAGATGTACTTTCCAATCTAACGAAATTGAAAGTATTAGCGGTAAAAAACCAAGCACTTTCAGATATTTCGGGGCTAAAAAACTTAACTAACCTGACGTATCTGAATTTAACCGATAATAAAATCACAGATGCTGATCCGCTTGCTGGGTTAACCAAACTGGAATTTATCAGTTTGGATATGGGAAGTAACATTCAGAGTTTGGCTCCTTTTCGTCAGCTGACGAATCTTAAGAAGTTGTATTTGGATGCAAGTGTTAGTGATTTCCGACCGTTACAACACTTACCGTTAATCCAGGATGCAAGTAATACATGGGAATTACGAGGAGAAGTGCAACTCCCGGATGCCTATGTCGGGGAACCGGTCTTTATGCAGGCATTTGATCCTACTGGGCAACAAGTGGCATATGGTTCTGTTTACTTGGATGATAAATGGCAGGGATTGGACGCATACCAAAATAATCATGTTATTTGGACAAAACAGGGTACGGTTGGAAGTGTGACCTTTACACAGCGGCCAGTAGGAGCCACTGATTATAGTCGTTATATAAGGGTGGACTTTAAGCAACGAGTGTTGCCCGCCAAAGCAACCGTCCAACCCGTCACCGTCCGTTATGTGGATGATCAAGGCGAAGTTTTAGCGCCAGAGAAACGTTTAACGGGAGTACTGGGCGAGGCGTATGAAGCTCAAGCTAAACCGATTGACGGATATCAGCTCACAGAAGAACCAGCGAATCGAGTGGGGACTTTCAGTACCGAAGCGCAAACAGTGACCTTTGTCTATACCAAGGAAACGAAAGTGACAACCATACCTGCAGGAAGTACCTATCGTTCACTTTTTCCAGATAAAAAATTAGCGGTAACAGTGGCGAAACAAATTTATCCCTTTGTCTATTTTGAAGACTTGGATTTGGATCAGGAGGTCACACAAGAAGAACTCAACCGAGTGACAGAAATCATCGAAGACTGGGATATTACCGAGAATCCAATGAGAAATATCGAAGGTGTCCAATATCTGCATAATTTAAAGCGGCTCTACATTGGAGATAGTGGTGGATGGAGCGGTGTTGTAGAAAATCTAGATCGATTAGCCGGTTTAGATAAACTAGAACGGCTCTCCATCGTAAATAATAAGGTGCAAGATATTTCGGGGATAAAAAACTTAACTAACCTGACGTATCTGAATTTAACCGATAATAAAATCACAGATGCTGGTCCGATTGCGGGATTAACCAAACTGGAGTACATCAATTTGGATATGCGAAATAACATTCAAAGCTTGGCTCCTTTTTGGCAGCTGACGAACCTAAAGAAGTTGTATTTGACTACGAGTGTCAGTGATTTTCGACCGTTACAACACTTACCGCTAATCCAAGATTCCAGTAATACATGGGAATTACGAAGTGAAGTGCAACTCCCGGATGCCTATGTTGGGGAACCGGTCTTTATGCAGGCGTTTGACCCCTTTGGGGAAGCTTCTACGTATGGCTCGGTAAAGCTAGATGGCAAGTTACGTGGGGGGAAATATACGACGCCATACATGCGGTGGGAAGAAAGTGGAGAAAAGGGACAAGTTACTTTTCAGGGACCAAAGGACGGGGCATCATCAGGCAATTTTATGAGCGTTGTCTTCAAACAACGAGTACTACCTGCGAAAGCAACCGTCCAACCCGTCACCGTCCGTTATGTGGATGAAAAAGGCGAGGTTTTAGCGCCAGAGGAACGTCTAACGGGAGTGCTGGGTGAAGCGTACGAAGCCCAATCCAAAACGATTAACGGCTATCAACTTACCAAAGAACCAGCAAATCGGGTGGGGACTTTCAGCACCGAGGCGCAAACGGTGACCTTTGTCTATACCAAGGAAGCCATCCCTGTCAGTCAAGCGGTCACAGTGCGTCATCTAGATACCGAAGGGAAGGTCGTAGCACCGGAAGAAGTATTAACAGGAGCTTTAGGGGATACGTATGAAGCCCAGGCCAAGATTGTTTCAGGGTACCGTCTTGTCACGATTCCCACCAACCAAACGGGCACTTTTGGTACAGAAGCGCAAGCGGTAACCTTCATCTATGCACAAGAGATAGCCCCACCTACGGCGCAACCCGTCACGGTGCAGTATGTCGATGACCAAGGGCAAGCCCTGACACAAGAGGAAACATTGGCAGGGGCATTTGGTACTCCTTACCAAGCCGAAGCTAAAATAATTCCAGGCTATCAACCGACGAACCTGCCAAGTAATCATACAGGGACTTTCCAAGCCGTAGCGCAAACGGTACGCTTTGTCTATACCAAACAAGCGTTGCCGGTAGCCCAACCCGTCACAGTACAACATGTGGATGCCCAAGGGAAAGCCGTAGCGGAAGAAGACATCCTGTATGGGCACGCAGGGGAGGCATATCACGCGAAAGCCAAAGTGATTCCAGGGTACCATGTCTCCAAACTCCCAACGAACGCGACGGGAATCTTCGGTCCATCCGCGCAAACGGTGCGTTTTGTCTATGCCCCAGACGAGCCCATCGAAGCGATGGATCCAGTAGAGGAGGGGCCTACCACACCACCGAAGCCTTCCCTACCATCTCCTGTGACAGAGGATACAAGAACACCAACGTTCCCTTTACCGACGCAAGTATCCTCCGAAACAAGTCCATCGGTGGTGCCAGTTGTGCCAGGACCGACCCTGCCCTTGTTAGGAGAGCGCACCACGCATCCTATTGGATGGGGACTGACTTTGTTGCTAGTAGGCACTTGGCTACTCCTTCGTCCACGTTATCCTTCGAGCAAGCGTAAAAGGAGCTAAATGTATGTCAAAGAAAAGAACATGGATCCAAAAAGCAAGTTATGGTATGTGCCTCG
>NZ_JNFA01000029.1 GCF_000766865.1 Listeria booriae | reverse complement strand
GTACTTTTTAGCGAATCTTTGTGTATTTTTGGACATAATTAGGAAGCTATTTAGGCACATGAAAAAGGAGCTGACAACTGCCAACTCCTTTTGACTTAATAATTTACATAAAACCGCTATTTCCCCAAAAGCTCCTGCGAATCTAAAATAATCGTAATCGGCCCATGGTTCACGATCCGAACATCCATAAAAGCGCCGAAAACCCCAGTCTCCACAACAAGCCCTTCTGCTGCTAACATCTCATTAAACAAATCATATAACTTCGACGCCTCATCCGGAGAAGACGATTTCGTAAAACTAGGACGTCTCCCTTTCTTCACATCCGCATATAACGTGAACTGCGAAACACTTAAAATCGCGCCACCAGCTTCTTTTATCGATAAATTCATCTTGTCCGCATCATCTTCAAAAATCCGCAAGCCAACAATTTTTTTCGCAATATATGCTACGTCTTCTGCCGTATCTTCATGGGTAAAGCCAACAAGCAAACAAAGCCCGCTAGCGATTTCTCCCACATTTTCACCATCTATCGTTACACTAGCTTCATAACATCTCTGTGCCACCACTCGCATGTAAACACCCTCCTGCTAATTCATTAGACGACGCACCGTATATACATCTGGAATTTGTTTAATTTTGTCAACAACACGTTGTAAATGATTAATATTATGAATTTGCAATGTTAGTACGAGCGTCGCCATTTTGTTATTATCCACTTTTGCGTTGACACCGTTAATATTGCTTGTCAGGCTGTTTACGACCTGCAAAATATCATTTAGCATGCCATTGCGATTATAGCCAAACACTTCGATATCGACGTTGTAGTCCGTTTTAGCGGTCATATCCGCATCTTCCCACTCCACATCAATCAAGCGTTCCACATCAGGGCCAGTGACATTCGGGCAGTCCTTACGGTGAATCGAAATCCCGCGGCCTTTCGTAATGTAACCAACAATCTCGTCACCTGGAACCGGATTACAACAGCGCGATAAACGAATCAGCAGATTGCCGACACCTTGCACGACCACGCCCGCATTATGTTTAATTTTCAGGCGTTCATTATTGCTATCCGTTGGGTTCTTCGCTTTCGTTTCCACTTTATTTAAAAGTTTCTCCGTTTGCTCCTCCAGCTCGCGTTCTCGGCGTTCCTTCTCTGTTAAACGATTCGCTACTTGCAAGGCCGTAATACCGTTATAGCCCACAGCCGCAAACAAATCATCTTCGTGACTAAAATTCAACCGTTCTGCTAGCTTATTAATATTCTCCGTCGTCATCACTTTCTTCGGCTCAAAATCAAGCTGGCGCAACTCTTTTTCGACCATATCACGGCCTTTTTCGACATTCTCTTCCTTCGCTTGGCGTTTGAAGAATTGGCGAATCTTGTTCTTGGCCTGCGAGGTCTGCACGAGTTTCAACCAGTCACGACTTGGTCCATACGAATGCTTCGACGTCAAAATTTCAATAATATCGCCCGTCTTCAATTTATAATCCAACGTCACGATTTTACCGTTAATTTTCGCACCAATCGTCTTGTTTCCAATCTCAGTATGAATCCGGTAAGCAAAATCAAGCGGCACCGAACCATTCGGCAACTCAAAAACGTCACCTTTTGGCGTGAAAACATACACCACATCTGTAAATAAATCTAATTTCAACGATTCCATGAATTCTTCGGCATTCTCAGACTCATTCTGATACTCAATAATTTCACGGAACCAGCTCATTTTATTATCAAAAGAAGTCTTCGAGTTGATGACTTTTCCTTCTTTGTAAGCCCAGTGCGCCGCAACCCCGTACTCTGCAATTTGATGCATTTCAAGCGTTCTAATTTGCACTTCCAAAGGCTCACCTTGTGGCCCGATTACCGTCGTATGAAGCGATTGATACATATTTGACTTCGGCATCGCAATATAATCTTTAAAACGGCCAGGCATCGGCTTCCAACGCGTATGAATAATACCTAAAACCGCGTAACAGTCCTTAATACTATCGACAATAATCCGGACCGCTAACAAATCATAAATTTCGTTAAACTGCTTGTGTTGCTCTGACATTTTACGATAAATCGAATAAATATGCTTCGGGCGTCCTGAAATGTCAGCCTTAATATGCAATTCATCCAAATTCTCGTTCACACCATCAATGACATCACGTAAATAACGCTCACGCTCATCCCGTTTCTGCTTCATCAAGTGCACGATGCGGTAATATTGTTGCGGATTCAAATAGCGCAGCGCCGTGTCTTCTAACTCCCACTTCACACGCGAAATCCCCAAACGATGCGCAATCGGTGCAAAAATTTCTAGCGTCTCGTTCGCAATCCGGCGCTGTTTCTCGACTGGCAAATGCTTTAATGTACGCATATTATGCAGTCTATCGGCCAATTTCACGAGCATAACACGAATATCTTGTGCCATCGCGATGAACATTTTACGGTGGTTTTCCGCTTGTTGTTCTTCATGTGATTTATATTTAATTTTCCCCAATTTCGTTACACCGTCCACAATCATTGCGATTTCTGGTGTAAATGCTTCTTCCAAATCCTGAATAGTAACAGGCGTGTCTTCCACAACATCATGCAAAAAGCCTGACGCGACCGTTGCTGGGTCCATCTCAAGTTCAACGAGAATTCCTGCAACTTGGATTGGGTGAATGATATAAGGTTCCCCCGATTTACGGAATTGATCCTTATGCGCTTCCCGTGCGTAATCACAGGCTTTTTTGACAAGCGCAAGATGCTCCTCATTCATGTAATGAGAAGCCAGTTCAATTACTTGATCCGCTGTTAAATTTTGTTCTTTAGCCATAATCCCCTCACACCCTTTTCATCCCAGCTATTATAAGTATGTAAAAGCACCCACGCAAATGAGTGCTTTTTAAAATGATTCTTATTTGGTATTATATCATGTTTTGGACGGCTAACAAAGTAATTTTGTTGCATTATGCCTTAAAAAACACAATTCTATAGCCATTACTTAGAAATCCATTAAAATAAGGCGATCATAGCCCGCTAATTTCTTGTGGCCTTCTAGCTCTGTTAATTCAATTAAGAACGCACAGCCAGCAACAACGCCGCCTAGTTCTTCCACAAGTTTAATCGTGGCTTCAATCGTGCCACCAGTTGCTAATAAGTCATCCGTGATTAATACGCGTTGACCCGGTTTAATCGCATCTTTATGCATCGAAAGTTTATTCGTACCGTATTCCAAATCGTATTCCATATCCACTGTTTCACGCGGTAATTTATTCGGTTTACGAACTGGCGCAAAGCCAATGCCAAGCGAATAAGCCACTGGACAACCAATAATAAAGCCACGTGCTTCTGGTCCAACAATGACATCCACGCCTAATTTCTTCGCATAATCTACAATTTGATCCGTTGCAAATTTGTAAGCTTCACCATGACTCATCAGTGGGGTAATATCTTTAAAGACAATCCCTTCCTTCGGCCAATCGTTTACAATCGCTACATAACTTCTTAATTCTTCTAAGTTCATTGTACTATTTCCTCCAAAATTGAATTCCCCTTCGAATTCATCAACTTCTCAATCCACGCATACAACTCGTTGTAGTTAGAATAGAGTAACTTCTGTTCCATCGCCATTCGATATTCTCTCACTTTATACACTTGTGAGTCTTCCAAATTGCGCTTTTCTTGCACGTCATTCAATCGAACCACGCCATCTTCCATTGTAGCAAAATTTAAGTCAAAAAACACGCGAGACATAAAATCTACTTGCTCACTTGTCCAACTAAACTGCTTACAAAGCCTTGCCATGTTTTGCTGTAGCGGGAATGGTTGGTGTTTTTTTAGCACCGCATAAAACTGGGCAAAATGTTGTCGACTTGGCATGGAAGCAATCGCGTTTCCATTTTCCGATGCAACATGTAAGTAAATGCGCTGCGCCTGTGTTTTGGCAACAATTGCTTCTAATACCGCCACATCTTCCGGCATATCTGCAAAAATAACATCTTTCGTTGCCAAATCATCCGCAAAATCCCTCGCTGTCTTCACTTGCGCACAAATAAGTGCCGGATTCGCCGCAAGTAACGCATCACGTGTTGCCTGTTGGAAACAAATAAATACTTTATCACTAGTTCCGCCAGCTTGCAATAGCTTTTCCCATTCACCACGACTACGCACATCAAAAAGTTGCCAATGACCAATTTTCAAATCAACAATACGCAGTTGGGGTTTTCGCATATTGTTCCATTCGTTAATCGATAGTTCGCCGACAATGTCAACACGCGCCATCGGAGAAATTTTTTCAACTAATTCACCAGTACCAAAACCAACCGCATCAAGCACCGCGCCTGATTCAGAAGTAATTGCCGTTTTCAGATGCGTCTTGTCCGCGCCGATTCGTTTCGTGCCATCCAGCTTCACACCTTCTAACGCAAAAACTGGCTTCGGATTATCCGTCCCAAACGGCGCCAACTTATTTAGCTGACCGATAAATTCAAGCGTCACTGACTCAACAGGAATCGCCTCTTCCACGCGCAGCACAGAAACAAAATCTTCTGGCGCCAACGTTTCGCGAGCACGCTTCGCTAAATTAGCACGCAAAGCCGGTATATCCGCCACATTAAGCGTCATACCAGCAGCCATCGGGTGACCACCAAACGCCGTTAACAATTCATGATTCGCATCAAGCGCCTTGTACAAATGAAACGCCTCAATACTCCGTCCAGAACCTTTCGCAAGTCCCGTCACATCATCAATACCAAGTACAATCACAGGTCTCGCATAGCGATCCACCAATCGTGAAGCCACAATTCCTACAACACCAGGATTCCATCCCGCTTTACCGAGCATGAAAACCTCGTTCCCGTCACCAAGAAATTCCGCTTCAATCATCGCAATCGCTTCCTCAGTAATTTGCGTCACAATCGCTTGCCGTTCCTTGTTCGCCTCATCAATTTCTTCCGCCAAAAACACCGCTTCCTCCGGGTCTTCCGTTAGCAACAAGTCCGCCGCTGGATCTGCCGGGCCAAGACGCCCAACTGCATTCAAACGCGGCGCAATCGTAAAGCCAATCGTTTCTTCCGTAGCTTCCGAAAGCTTCGTACTAGCGAGTTTGGCAAGCGCAGCCACACCGATATTCGGATTATCCCGCAAGATTCGCAGTCCTTTTTGCACAAATAGGCGGTTTTCATCCGTTAGCGACACCAAATCGGCCACCGTCCCAATCGCCACCAAATCCAATAATTCCGTCGGTTCCTCACCTAACAACGCGTGAGCCAGCTTATAAGCCACGCCTACGCCCGCTAGATCAGGGAATGGGTAATTCGATTCCGGGTGCCGCGGATGAATCACAGCGACCGCCTCAGGCATCGTCTCCTTCGCCTCATGGTGATCCGTCACAATCACATCCAACCCAATCTCTTTCGCATGCGCCATCACATCCAGCGCCGCAATCCCATTATCCACCGTAATCAGCAATCCAACACCTGCATCTTTCGCCTGTGTAAACGCCGCCTTATTCGGCCCATAACCTTCCGTAAACCGATTCGGAATATAAAATTCAGCCTCCGCACCGAGTTTGCGAAGTGCTTTTAACAACACCGTCACACTCGTCACGCCGTCCGCATCATAATCCCCAAACACGAGAATTTGTTCCCCCGCATCAATCGCCTGCTTAATTCGCGTTACCGCAAGCTCCATCTCCGCAAGTAAAAACGGATCATACGCCTCATATTTATCTGGATGTAGAAATTTATCTAATTGACCAGCAGTCGTAACTTTGCGGCGCGCATATAATTCCGCCATCGGCAACGTGCATTGCAACGCTTGCGCCACCTGCTCCATCGCTTTCTCGTCCGCCGTTTCCAGCTGCCATTTATATTTCGAATGAATCATGCTCTTAAGCCCCCCTCAACCTTACCCATTATACCGAAAAAATCCTAAAAAGTACATGAAACAAAAAAGACCGCTAAAAATAGCGATCCTTCCTGATTATCAAATTGTTGGTGTTGGTTGTTCCGGTTTGTCCGCCACTTCTACTTCTGAAACTTTCACTTTACGCGATTTTTCAGCAGCTAATTGACGTTCCAATTCCCGTTTCGCATTTTCCGATGTCTTCACTTGTTTTTTAAGCGCATTTACACGCACGATGTTCAGACAGAAGAAAATCAGACAGCCCACTAAAACTGATCCTAAAATCACCAGAATCAGTGGCCATTCCGCTTTTGCAAACAAGAAATTGACCTCGACCCCGTCCACGTTCACAATCGCGAACACTGCAATAACAATTGCCAAAATAATACCTACAATCACTTGCCATTGTACTTTCATCTTCAAGACCTCCCTACTTATTCTCGTACAGCATCGCTACATTCGCCAAATCACGTGTCCCCATTTGAATATCCAAGATCGCCGCCAGCTCAAAATGAACTTCACCATAAGATTCTGCGTTCTCATCCAAATCCTCAAAAACCACATGATTATCAACGAAATGCCGTACATATCCCTCTAACATTTCACGTTCGTCATCTTGATCTAAATAAATTCCCAGCGGTATTTTCTGCGCCAACGCTAAACGAAGCATATTCACAAATAAATCACCAAACATCGGCAATTCCAAATCTTGATGTCGTTCCGCATGTAAAGCATACAACTTTTCCGTCCGTCTGGCAATCTGTCCACCATCATCCACCCGAAAAATCGTCGAAAGCGTCATCACAACATATCCAGCAGCACGCGACTCACTAGAAACCTTCCGCAAAACAACATAATCCTTCGTCAGCAAATATACAAAACCAGTATACCGCTCATCTTTTCTCGTCGTGTCATTATAAATAAACACAATCGTCTGCCTTTTCAGCGCATTTTTCAATAGCCGCTCTAAAATCTCTCTGTCCATCAAAATCTCCTCATTTCAAACATAGTCATCTGAGGACGAGCGATTTTTCTATTTCTTGCAATACCTTCTCACACCAACCATCTCCTTAAAAAGTAAATACCCAACCTGCCATATAAATAAGCGTCAAACCACCTAAAATAAGTAACGTTTTCATCACATACCACGGCAAAATCATCAAAATAAACGCAACAATACCGAGTACGACCGAAATGATAAATGAATCCACTCCGTCAAAATCAGGCCATCCTCCGTCTAGCCAACCTTTATGCCATCTCTTCGGGTAAAATAATCCGAAAACAAAGATGCCACCACCTAATGCTATCAATAAAATCTGCCAAATCATGCTTTTTCATCGTACCCTTCTCACGTATTAAAAATGCCGAATGCCTACCCCGACCTGATTGCTCAGATTGGATAGACATTCGGCACGAAACATAGCTTATCTTGCCGAAAGATTAAACGACAGGTTGATCATTTCTAGCGCGTTTTTTCTTCTTCTGTGTTTGGATAACGCCTTTTTTCTTCAGTTCGCGTTTCTTGAATACATACCACAATTGCATTGCCATGAAGATGGATGAGAATACACTAGATACTAATCCAACTAATAGCGCAATCGAGAAGTTCAGAATCGACTCGTTACCAAAGATAATTAAAGCGACAACCGTGAATAACACAGTCAAAATCGTATTAATCGAACGGATAAATGTTTGACGCAACCCGTGATTGACTGCAAAAGCAATATCTTCCGGTTTCTTAAAGCGTCCCATTTTGTAAGAAACATCGCGAATCCGGTCTGCCGTAACGATCGTATCATTAATCGAATAACCGATAACCGTCAGCACCGCCGCGATAAACGTTAAATCAACTTCCAGTCGGAAAATACTAAAGAAGATGAAAATCACGAATGCATCGAATAGGAGTGACAGAAT
The DNA here is from genome assembly GCF_000766865.1 of Listeria booriae. Classification (GTDB taxonomy): domain Bacteria; phylum Bacillota; class Bacilli; order Lactobacillales; family Listeriaceae; genus Listeria_A; species Listeria_A booriae. The sequence goes on along the minus strand of NZ_JNFA01000029.1, from coordinate 183,354 downwards.
CGTCGCAATCCCCATCGACATTTCAAATCGGAAAGCAATATAAATGACAATCAAGATAGACGCAATTGCCAGTGCCCATAAACCATCTTTCGCGAGCTCCTGTCCAACTGTTGGCGTAACCGTGCTAATATTCGGATCCTCGCCATACTCTTTCTTGAAGTGCTCTTTAAATTTAGCAACTTCGCTTTGTGTTAGCGCACCTTTATAACTAACAACCGCTGTTTTATTGTTGTTTTGGAAATTGACATCATCCGAAGGCATATCAATCGATTTCAAATCTTTATTGATCTGTTCTTCCGTCAGTGCATGCGTTGCCGTAATCTCAGCACGCGTACCACTAGCAAAGTCAATACCAAGGTTCAACTTGAACACAGAAAGTATCACAATACCAATAACGACAATCACTGCAAATGTCGTCAAGAAAGCACGATGGTGTTTAACAAAATCATATTTATCAAAATGCGTTTTCAAGTCGAACGTTTGCTTACCTTCGTGTAGGTCATGAATATCCTTACGACGAACAGCGAACAATCCAGGTTTATTGTTCAAGGCATTACTACTTACAAGAAGCCCCATAAGCGCTCTTGAACCCCAAACCGCTGTTAAGAAACTTACTAAAATACTAATAATCAATACCGTCGCAAAACCTTTAATCGAGCTTGTACCGAAGTAGAAAAGAACCCCAGCAACAATCAGTGTCGAAATATTTCCATCAAAAATCGCTCTGAAGGATTCTTTTCCACCTGTATCGAATGCTGTTTTCGTGGACTTACCAACCTTGAGTTCTTCCCTTATCCGCTCGTAGGTAATAACGTTGGCATCTACCGCCATACCTATACCGAGAATCAGCCCGGCAATACCTGGTAGTGTAAGGGTTGCATTTAATAAACCTAAAATTAATAAGACAATATACGTATATGCAACTAATGTAATCGATGCAACAACACCAGGTAAACGATAGACAGCCATCATGAAAATAAAGATAGCAGCCACACCAATAATACCTGCCAAAATGGTTTCCGCTAATGCGTCTTGACCAAATTGCGCACCAACAGATGTAGAGTAAACTTCCGTTAATTTAACAGGAAGCGCTCCAGAATTCAGCAAGTTCGCCAATTCTTTCGCAGAATCCATCGTAAAGCTACCAGAAATCTCTACTTTTTTCGTGTCCAGTTCTCGGTCTACGTTAGGCGCAGAAAGAAACGCTGGTTTTTCTTTGGAACGTTCGGTTTTGTATTTCAAACCTTCTTTCCAATCCAACCAAATAACTAATTGATTGTCTGGAGCCATTCCGGCAACTGTTTTCGTTACGCTAGCGAATTTGCTCTTATCTTTTAGTTCTAGTGTAACAATGGCTTGGTTCTTGTCGTTTGTGACAGCTTTTGCACTGCCTGGCACGAGGTCACTACCGTCCATCATCAGCTTGTCATTCGCATCACGGAACGATAAGACTGCTTGTGTTGATAGGATTTTACGTGCTTCATTTTGATCGGTAACACCCGCTAGTTGTACACGAATCCGGTTACCACTTTCAATCGTGATGACAGGTTCGTTAACCCCCAAAGCATTAATACGTTGATCCAGCGTTGCCACCGTCTCTTTTAGTACATCATTGGTTACTTCGCTTTTCCCATCGGCTGGCTTCACTTGGTATAAAACCTCGAAACCACCTTGTAAATCGAGGCCAAGATTTATTTTATCTAGAACCGGTTTTGCTGTAAAAATAACCGTTCCGAAAATAATTGCCACGACAAGGAAAAACGTGATTAGCTTACTTTTCTTTATCATTTCTTTCTAATTCCTCCCTCATCTACTAACAACAGACACCTTTGTAGGCGCCATTACGCTATGTAGACTGCTACTCTTGACCTTCCGGAAGCACTTCTATGATTTCTTCTATCGGTGCTTCTTGCGGCGGTCCCATGGTTATGAAATCCATGAGTGATGCTATTTTCATTTGTAAAATGTCGTGAATGCGTTGATGTAGTGGTGGGTTTTCTTGATCTTTCCAAACGACTTCATTCAAAAAAGACCAGATGTGTTCCGCTTTAATTTCGCGATACCCCATGAGTTGAAAATCTTCTACTCGAATTAAAATGGCTGGTTCTATTTGGTCATAGCATTCCTTGTTGAATCCCTCTCTCATTCCTTACACCTTCTTTTTTCAAACAACATAGATTCATTTTATCTAATTATCTAGGAAATGGGAAGCATAATCTACGAAAAAAACAAATCTTTCTGCCAAATGTGTCCAAGAAAACGGTTAACAACCTAAAAATCCACCAAAACATAGTTCTTATATACCCATATCTAAACAAGAAAAAACAAGCCAATGCAAGGAATTTTCATTCATGGCTTGTTTTTATCAACCTATTATTTTACGTCTTCCTTTGTTTCTACTTCCGTTGTTGGTACTTCTTCAACTTCCGCTTCCACAACTTCTTCCTCAACTGCGTCTGATTTCGCTAATACAGTACGAACTGCATTGCGATCAAAAGTTAGCTCGCTGCCAGCACAATCAAGTACAACATTGCCATCTTCAATTGCTACAACTGTTCCGTGCAATCCTCCGATAGTAATGATTTTATCACCTTTCGATAAACCACTTTGCATTGCATTGACTTCTTTTTGACGTTTTTGTTGTGGACGAATAAGCAAGAAGTAGAACAATACAATCATAAGTAATAATGGGATTAACATTGCCATGTGTTTATTCAGCTCCTTTCGTTATTAGTCTATATTAGAAATTTTTCGCATTCGGACCGTTAAGACCATATTGCTCAAAAAATTCTTCCCGGAAATCAGCAAGGCGGTCATTCATAATAGCACCGCGAACCTGCTCCATTAAGTGTAACAGAAAATGTAGATTATGATAAGTAGTAAGTCTAATGCCAAACGTTTCATCGCAACGAAGCAAATGACGAATGTAGGCACGCGAGTAATTTTTACATGTGTAGCAATCACATGCCTCATCAAGTGGTCTAAAGTCACGCGCAAACTTAGCGTTACGAACAACTAAACGACCTTGGCTTGTCATACATGTGCCGTTCCTAGCAATACGCGTAGGTAGCACACAGTCAAACATATCTACACCGCGAATAACACCATCAATCAGCGCATCAGGAGAACCAACTCCCATTAAATAACGCGGTTTATTGCTTGGAAGTAGCGGCGTTGTATATTCCAATACCTCATTCATAATATCTTTCGGCTCACCAACGGACAAACCGCCAATCGAATAACCCGGAAAATCCATCGATACTAAATCACGCGCACTTTGTTCCCGCAAATCTTTGTAAGAACCCCCTTGCACGATTCCAAAAAGCCCTTGATCATGCGGACGAGCGTGTGCTTTCAAACCACGTTCTGCCCAGCGAGATGTACGTTCAATCGATTTTTTCATATATTCATGTGTTGCTGGATACGGCGGACACTCATCAAAGGACATCATAATATCCGAACCGAGCGAGTTCTGCACTTGAATCGCTTTTTCAGGAGATAGGAATAACTTATCACCGTTCAAATGATTGCGAAAATGCACGCCTTCTTCTTTAATATCGCGCATATCACTCAAGCTAAACACTTGGTAACCACCCGAATCCGTTAAAATTGCCTGATCCCAGTTCATAAATTTATGGAGACCGCCAGCTTCTTCAATTAAGTCTTCCCCTGGTCGTAACCACAAATGATACGTATTGCTCAAAATAATACCCGAACCCATCGCTTTAAGCTCTTCTGGCGACATTGTTTTGACCGTTGCAAGCGTTCCAACTGGCATAAACATTGGCGTATCAAAAGAACCGTGTGGCGTATGAATTTTACCAAGACGGGCACCTGTTTGCTTATCTGTTTTTATTAGTTCATAGGTAATCGCAGCCATTTTCTACCTCTTTCTATTTCATTATATCCAATCCATAGCATATCTAAAAAAGCACCGAAAAACAAGTGTTTTCTAGTAAAAAATAAAAATTAGGCATAAATAAACATTGCATCGCCGAAACTAAAGAAGCGATATCGTTCTGCTACCGCATGCTCATATGCCACCATAATGTTCTCGCGACTCGCCAGCGCACTAACAAGCATAATCAATGTCGACTTCGGCAAATGGAAGTTCGTAATTAATGCATCCACTGCTTTAAACGTATAACCTGGCGAAATAAAAATATCCGTCCAGCCACTATCTTCCTGCAATTGCCCGTCAAACTTCGTCGCAATTGTTTCCAGCGTCCGAATCGAAGTCGTGCCGACTGCCACAATTTTGCCACCCGCCGCTTTCACCGCGTTTAGCTCTTGCGCTGCCTCACGTGTTAACCGATAAAATTCCGAGTGCATCTTATGATTTGCCGTATCTTCCACATCTACCGGTCGGAACGTCCCCAAGCCAACATGTAGCGTCAGAAAGACCACTTTGACACCTTTAGCACGCACTTCTTCCAACAAATCTTGCGTAAAATGAAGGCCCGCTGTCGGAGCCGCCGCAGAACCATTTTCCCGCGCAAACACCGTCTGGTAGCGATCTTGATCCTCTAATTGCTCTTTAATATAAGGCGGCAAAGGCATTTCCCCAAGACGCTCCAAAATTTCATAAAAAATCCCGCTATATTCAAACTGCAAAATCCGACCGCCATGTTCTAACTCTTCCAAACAAACCGCAGAAAGTTCGCCGTCACCAAACTGAATACGCATCCCTTTTCGAATCCGTTTCGCTGGCTTAACTAGCGTCTCCCAAGCATCGCCTTCCTTTTGCTTCAAAAGCAGCACTTCAATATGCGCACCCGTCTCTGCTTTTTCCCCGTGAAGTCGCGCCGGAAGCACACGCGTATCGTTCAATACAAGCGCATCTCCCGCATGCAGCTGTTCCAAAATCGCAGGAAAATGAGCGTCTTCAATAGCGCCCGTTTCCTTATTTACTAACATTAAACGACTCGACGTCCGATCAAGCAATGGCGTCTGCGCAATTAACTCTTCTGGTAATTCAAAATCAAAATCTTCTACTCTCATCCCGACACACCTTTTCATTCACTTTTCGTTAAACCTAAATGGGCATAAGCCGCGTCCGTCACTAATCGTCCCCGTGGCGTCCGCTGCAAAAAGCCAATTTGTAATAAATACGGTTCTTGCATATCTTCAATCGTTTCCCGTTCTTCACCAATGCTTGCCGCAATCGTGTCTAAGCCAACCGGCCCACCGCGAAACGAGTGAATAATCGTCGTCAACAACCGCTGATCAATCGTATCCAAACCACGCGGGTCCACTTGTAGCAATGTCAACGCTTCCCGCGCCAAACTCTCCGTCACCAAACCATCGCTACGAACTTGCGCAAAATCACGCACCCGTTTTAACAACCGATTCGCAATACGCGGCGTCCCACGAGACCGTCTCGCAATTTCTACCGCCCCGTATTTGTCCACTTCCGTATCCAAAATATCCGCCGTCCGCGTCACAATCTCCGTCAAATGCTCCTCCGAATAAAACTCCAGATGATCAATCACGCCAAACCGATCCCGCAAAGGCGCCGATAACTGTCCAGCACGCGTCGTCGCACCGATCAGCGTAAATGGCGGCAAATCCAAGCGCACCGATCGCGCCGTAGGACCCGTCCCAATCACAATATCCAAACAATAATCCTCCATCGCCGGATATAAAATCTCCTCGATTGAGCGATTCAAACGATGTATTTCATCAATAAACAGCACATCGCCAGGTTCAAGTGTCGTCAAAATCGTCGCCAAATCCCCCGGTCGCTCAATCGCTGGACCACTCGTCGTGCGCATCGTTGTCCCCATCTCATTCGCAATCACCATCGCAAGCGTCGTCTTCCCAAGCCCAGGAGGTCCGTACAAAAGCACATGATCCAGCGCCTCTTCCCGCTGTTTCGCCGCTTCAATAAACACTTCTAAATTATGCTTTACCTTTTCTTGCCCGATATATTGTGCCAAGGTCTGTGGGCGAAGACTCTTCTCGAAGGAAATTTCCTCTTGATTCACATTTTCACCAGAAACGATGCGGTCTTCCATGTCACATTCCCCTTCCTTACTTCGTCATGAGCTGCAATGCCAGTTTAATATAGTCATTGCTCGTCAATACTTCTTTTTCCAATTTCGGCAATACTTTCTTCAATTCACGCGTACTGTAACCAAGTGCTTCCAAAGCCAGTACAGCCTCTTCAAGCGCCGGTGGCAAGCCATCAGAAATATCTTTCGTCGCTTTTTGTACCGTAATTTGATCCGCCGCGACATCGGCCAGTTTTCCTTTTAAATCAAGAATAATTTGGCGTGCCGTTTTTTTCCCAACACTCGGGAATTTCGTTAAATACACATCATCTTCCGCTTCAATCGCCGAAATAAGCGGAACTGGATCGCCCGCTGCAATAATCGCTAACGCACTCTTTGGTCCAATGCCCGACACGCCGAGCAATTTTTTAAATAAATAGCGTTCTTCTGCTGTTTGGAAGCCGAATAAAGAAATATTGTCTTCGCGCACATGCTGATATAAATAAACCTTCGTCTCCTGCCCCTCTAGGCTCGAAAAAGAAAAAGGATTTCCCGTAATAATTTGATAACCAATCTGACCTGTCTCAATCACGATGTACTCTGGAGAAATATCCGTCACCGTACCTTTTATATACTCATACAAAGAAAATGCCCTCCATCAAATTAAATTCACTCCTTCCATGATAGCATAAAAAAGAACATTTGTACTATCAAAAAAGCTATATTCCGAGAATTCCACACGCACCATCTTGTGAAAATTCATGAAATCGCATACAATAAAAGAAAGGAGGCGTAACCATGACAGAAAAAACCATCACAAAATCACTTAAAAAATTCGTACATCTCGCAGCCTCGGCACTCAATCCAGCAAGCCGTTCCACCTCCAATTACGAAATCCAACAAAAATTAAAACAACTTGACAAAGAAGATCAAAACAATCCGAAATCACGATGAAAAACAGCGATTCATAACGCCGAATCGCTGTTTTTGCTATCTATTTATTTATTTATCCCAAGTGCCCAATATTCTCTGCGATAACAGCAGCTGAAGCATCAAATTGTGACTTCTCTAGTTCGTTTAATTCAAGCTCGATAATCTCCTTCACGCCATCTTGCGCTAGTACAGCCGGAACGCCAATTGCGATGCCAGACTTACCGTACTCACCTTCCAATATGCACGAAACCGCCAAAGCGCGATGACTACCGCTGAAAATGTTGCGAGAAATTTCCACAATCGTTCCAGCAATACCATACTCCGTACAACCTTTTTGATGATAAATTTCAAAACCAGTATCTCGCGCCCGTTCTCCAATAGCCTTCAAATCAAACTCTGTTCCGAATTTTTGTTTGCTATACGCATTAATCGATTTCCCGTAAACAGAAGAATGGGACCACACTGGAAACTGCGAGTCGCCATGTTCACCGAGTACAAAAGCATCAATACTTTGTGGCGCCACATCTAATTTTTCAGAAAGCAAACGACGTAATCTAGTCGTATCAAGCCAAACGCCCGTTCCAAGCACGCGATGGCGAGGTAACCCGGATAACTTCCAAACTTGATACGTAATAATATCCACTGGATTCGCCGCCACTAAGAAAATACCTTCAAATCCATTTTTCATCATGTCTGGAACAATGTTCGCAATGATTCGCGATGTACTTTTTAGCTCGTCAAGTCTTGTTTGACCTTCTTTCAAAGCTCCTGCCGTCACGGTAATTACCGCGATATCGATATCTTTGCAATCTTTTGCCTCACGAACACTGATCTTCATCATGCCGTGCGTGAAAGCCGCTGCATCCGCTAAATCTTTGCGATGCCCTTCCACACGTTCTGTATTCAAATCAACGAGCACCAATTCCTCGCAAATATTCTGATTCACAAACGCATGTGCTGCCGCTGAACCGACGTTCCCAGCACCAATAATCATTACTTTTCTAGGCTTCATATGAAATCACCTTCCTTACAATCTAGTTCCCATTTTACACAGAATCAAACCGAAAGAAAAGTGCTATTTTAGATTATTTCTGCAAATTCTCCACTTTCACCAAATCAGCACTCGCAATCACGCCATGCATTTGGTAAGCAAAATACCCCGTTAATCCTAATAACAAAGTTCCTAATACCGCACCTGTAATTATTAATTTCTTCATATCAATCGCTCCAATCGCCTTATTTATGTATTTATCTTACCAATATGGCGCTTGAGATTCCCTCGATTTAGATGACTTATACCTTACAATTTTGACACAAAAAAAAGAAAAGGTGTATAACCCAAATAAATCGGCGGCAAGCGCTCGTATTCAGGGGATTTGGCGGGCTTCCGGTTCTCACATACCCAAGTATGCTCCGCTTCCGGCTTCCACCAAATCCCCTGAATACAAACGCTTTCGCTCGATTTGCGTAAAGCAGAAATCTCGTCTTACCCAGAAAAAGGGAAACACGATTCCTTACTTATTTTGCGTTAAAATATGGTTTATATTAAACTTTGGTTTAGAAATCATCATATGGCGATGTTTTGCGCGATACGCACATGATTCCGGAAATGATTAATAGTACGCCTGGTACAATCCAAAGTAGTTGAATGAGGACAAAACCAATTCCGCCTGCGATGATTAGCAGGATTCCCCAGACTTTTGGATTCCTTTTTAATAGGCATGCTGCAACGATACCAAATACGGCTACAAAAAATACGACGATACTTGCGAAAAGTAAACCTAGCCCGTAATAATTAGCAAACATTGGATCCGCATCGAAGGCACCAATTCCTGTTAGCACTAAGCCTGAAATCAGCGCTGTGCATGAAGCAATGACACCTGTAATACCGCCAATTAAGCCTAATATAAATTCTGCTGTTCTGTTCATATCTTGTTCTCCTTCACATTTTATTATCCCCTAAGCCTACACTATCCTAAGCCTTGTGTAAAGGCAATTCAATAGCCAATCGCGTTCGTGTATACTTCTTGTACATCATCGTCATCTTCTAACGCATCAATCATCCGCTCAAACTGTTCTTTTTTGTCCTCGGGGATATCATTGGAAACTTGCGGAATCATTGATAGCTCTGCTGTTACAAAAGCATAACCAGCTTCACTTAACGCGTCCTTCACGTCTGTAAAAGCACTGGCTTCTGTGTACACTTCGAAAGCTTCTTCACTCGTCTCTACATCATCCGCGCCAGCTTCAATTGCTTCTAACATGAATGTATCCTCATCCACTTCTAAATCCGCCCGCTCAATGACAATATAGCCTTTTCGATCAAACATATAGGCAACACTTCCTGTTTCACCGAGACTCCCGCCGTTTTTATTGAACGCCACACGAACATTCGTAGATGTCCGATTCCGATTGTCCGTTAACGTATGCACTAAAACCGCAATGCCACCAGGGCCATATCCTTCGTACGTAATTTCATCATAATGCTCGCCTGCCGTGTTTCCTGCCGCCTTATCGATTGCCCGTTTAATATTATCATTCGGCATATTGACTGCCTTTGCTTTATCCACAACAAGCCGTAACGCCGCATTTGTACTAATATCCGCCCCAGCCTTTGCCGCCACAAAAATTTCTTTGGCTAACTTTTGAAACACTTTTGCCCGCTTCGAGTCTTGTGCATTTTTACGACCTTGTATGTTTTTCCATTTCGAATGCCCTGCCATGTTCTACACTCCTTCAAACGTTTTTCTACTTAAAAGTCTAGCTTAGTTAGCGGAAAACTGCAATGGAAAAGGGTATCAAAAAAAATCATGCCTTCACTTACGGAGACATGATTTCTAGATTATTTCACTTTTACTGGTAAACGATACACATGATAAGTGCCTAATTCACGCGTTGTGCCGCCTAGCAAGGCGATTTCTTCTAATGCGTTTTGTACTAGTTGAGCTTCTCCGTCCGATAACAGATCAATCAGGAAGAAATACTCGCCGAGTGATGTTTTTAATGGGCGTGATTCGATTTTGCTCATATCGATGTTGCGCCATGCGAAAGTTGCGAGTACTTTATGAAGCGCTCCGGGCATATTGTTTGGCAAAATAACGCTGACCGATGTTTTTTCTTCTTCGCGGTCTGGCAAAGCGATGGTCACAGGATGACGACTTAAAACGACAAACCGAGTCTGATTTAGTTCGATATCTTGCGCGTTTTCTTGCACAATCGTTAAACCGTACGTTTCAGCCGCCATATAAGGCGCGATAGCCGCGATTAGCTCATCTGGGTGTTTGCTTACCCATTCTGCCGCATAAGCCGTAGAAGGCGTTGTTTCGCGCTCTACGCCATACAGCTCTGTTTGTAAAAATGTATGGCATTGCGCGATAGCTTGCGGATGTGACATTACTTTTTGAACAGATTGCCATGTGTTGCTGTTATTCGGGTGAACCATGACGTGTTGCGCAATTGGAACAACAATTTCGGCAACAATTGGAACGCTCGACTGATGGAACAAATAATCTAGCGTCACATTCACTGTCCCTTCAATTGTATTCTCAATCGGAACAACCGCCACGTCCACGCGTCCTTTTTCAATCGCCATAATGCAATCTGGAATCGAGGCATAAGCAACCGCCTCATCATGAGGAAAAGCGCTCACCGCCGCCGTATGTGTAAATGTTGCCACAGGCCCCAAGTAACCAACCTTCATAAACATGCCACCCCTTTATTACTCGATGAATTCAAACTCGAAATCGAATAGACGAACGATGTCACCATCTTGTGCCCCACGTTTACGAAGCGCATCATCGACACCCATCGCCCGCAGTTGACGAGAAAAGCGTTGAATCGACGCATCACGTTCGAAGTTCGTCATCGCAAATAGACGTTCTAATTTCTCACCAGTCAGTACATACGCGCCATCAGGATCACGCGAAATTTCAAAATCAGGTGCTTCTGCTTCGAATTTGTACAGTACTGTATCCTCTTCTTCTTTTTCTAGTAGTTCATCCAACGGGAATTCCGGTGTATTTTCCAATTTATCAGCAACAGACAAAATCAAAGCGTTCAAACCTGATTTTGTAACTGCAGAAATTGGGAATACAGGAACATCCTCTGTTAATTTTTCTTTAAACATAGCTAGTTGTTCTTCTGAATCTGGCATGTCCATTTTGTTAGCGACAATCACTTGTGGGCGTTCCATCAAGCGTAAATTGTACTGCTCAAGCTCCTTATTAATCGCCAAGTAATCCTCATATGGATCGCGACCTTCCGAAGCAGACATGTCAATCACATGCACGATAACACGCGTACGTTCAATATGGCGTAAGAACTGATGCCCCAGACCAACACCTTGGCTAGCCCCTTCGATCAATCCCGGTAAATCCGCCATAACAAAACTACGACCATCCCCAGTGTCCACCATTCCTAAATTAGGAACAATCGTTGTAAAATGGTACGCCGCGATTTTCGGACGTGCTGCAGAGACAACTGATAACAATGTCGATTTACCAACACTTGGAAAACCTACTAGGCCAACATCGGCTAATACTTTCAACTCTAATTGAATCGTACGTTCTTGACCTGGTTCCCCGTTCTCGGAAAGTTCAGGCGCCGGATTGGCAGGAGTGGCAAAACGTTTATTCCCACGACCACCACGACCAGCTTTAGCGATTAACGCTTGTTGACCATGCGCAACTAAATCGGCAATCACTTCGCCCGTTTCCACGTCTGTAATAACGGTTCCTTGTGGTACCTTCACGACTAAATCATCCGCGCCACGACCGTGCATACTTTTACTCATCCCGTGTTCGCCACGTTCTGCTTTAAAACGACGTTGATAACGGAAATCGACTAACGTCCGCAAACCTTCATCTACTTCAAAAACAACATTACCACCATTACCACCGTCACCACCTGCTGGGCCACCGTTTGGTACAAATTTTTCACGACGAAATGCAACCATTCCATCTCCGCCATCACCGGCTCTTACATATATCTTGACTTGATCTATAAACATAATCATTCTCCCGTCCAATTTTATATCATCTGTTCATTATAACCAACTTCACCTACAAATGTCATCCTTTTTCGGATATTTTATTTTAAAGATGCGTTTTTAACCAAAAAATAAAAAAGAAACACCCGGTCTTGAATGGGTGCTTCCATCTTATTATTTGAACGCTTGCGCCGCTTTGACAGCCTTTTGCCAGCCGCCATATAGCTCGTCACGCTCGTCATCTTTCATTTCTACTTCAAATTTCTTATCTAACTTCCAATGTCTCTTAATTTCTTTCTTGTCTTTCCAAACGCCAACTGCAAGGCCAGCTAGGAATGCCGCGCCTAAAACGGTTGTTTCGCGATTTTCAGGACGTTCTACCGGTACATTTAAAATGTCTGCTTGGAACTGCATTAAGAAGTCATTGGCACATGCACCACCATCAACGTGCAGTAATTTCAGCTCAATACCTGAATCTTTTTCCATTGCATTAAGAACGTCTTTTGTTTGATACGCTAGCGATTCTAATGTCGCGCGGATAAATTGTTCTTTCTCTGTGCCACGTGTTAAACCGAAAACGGCACCGCGTACATCGGAATCCCAATATGGCGCACCTAGACCGACGAATGCTGGTACGACATACACACCGTCTGATGATTCAATGCGAGACGCATAATTTTCAGAATCGCCAGAATGACGTAACATCCGCATGCCATCACGAAGCCACTGAATCGCCGAACCCGCTACAAAAATACTACCTTCTAGCGCGTACTCGACTTTGCCATCAATTCCCCAAGCAAGTGTTGTCAGCAAGCCCGTATCTGATTTAACCGCTTTGTCTCCCGTGTTCATCAACAAGAAACAACCAGTTCCATATGTGTTTTTCGCCTCGCCTTTTTCAAAACAACCTTGACCGAATAACGCGGCTTGTTGGTCACCAGCGATACCTGCTACTGGAACTTCCTCACCGAAGAAGTGATAAGGAACCGTCGTGCCATATACCTCAGACGATTGTTTTACTTCTGGAAGCATTACTTTTGGAATGTTTAGCATTTCTAGCAATTCATCATCCCACTGCAAATCATAAATATTATAAAGCAAAGTCCGCGACGCGTTCGAATAATCCGTCACATGGGCTTTTCCGCCAGTTAATTTCCAAACAAGCCATGTATCAATCGTTCCAAATAGTAATTCGCCATTTTCCGCACGCTCTTGCGCTCCGTCCACATGATCCAAAATCCAACGCGCTTTCGTTCCCGCAAAATACGCATCAATGAGTAGACCCGTTTTATCGCGAACCATATCATTGTAACCGTCTTTTTTCAGTTGATTACAGATATCTGCTGTTTGACGAGATTGCCAAACAATAGCGTTATAAATCGGATTTCCCGTTTCTTTTTCCCAAACAACCGTCGTTTCACGCTGATTCGTAATACCAATACCAGCCACTTGCTTCGACGAAATATTGGTTTTTAAAAGAACGCCCGCAATAACCGCTAGAATCGATGCCCAAATTTCATTGGCGCTATGCTCCACCCAACCCGGTTTTGGAAAAATTTGCTCGAATTCTTTTTGTTCTACGCCGATAATTTCGCCAGTTTCATCTACAATCATGGCTCTTGAACTCGTCGTACCTTGGTCTAATGCTAAAATATATTTTTTCTCCATCAATAAATCCCCCTTAAATTATATGTGCCCGCAGTTCCATTTTGTCACGCTTTTTGTTTTTTGTCGAGTTGCATGGTTCCAAGTAAAATCACAAGGAACAGTGCTATGAAAATCCATAACCAAACGTTAAAGTCACCGTTAATCACGGCATTGTAACCAAGTCCGCCTAACGCACCACCGACAATTGGTCCAAGCACTGGCACCCAAGAATACGCCCAATCCGAACCACCTTTTCCAGCAATCGGCCAAACAAAATGCGCAATCCGGGGACCTAAGTCACGCGCTGGATTAATGGCATACCCAGTCGTACCACCAAGTGACATCCCAATAACAACGATCAAACCACCAACAACTAGCGGATTCAAACCTTCTGAAAACTTGTTTGCGCCAATCGATAAAAGTCCGAAAATCAAAATAAATGTACCTAATGCTTCACCAAAGAAATTCGATGTATAATGACGAATCGCTGGTGCTGTTGAGAACACGCCTAGTTTTGTAGGTTTATCCTCTGTTTTCGCCCAGTGTGGGAAATAGTGAAGCCATACAAGCGTCGCCCCAAGGAACGCTCCGATAAATTGTGCAGATATGTAAGGGAAAACATCTGCCCAAGGAAATTTACCCGCAAGTGCCATACCGATTGTTACCGCAGGGTTCAAATGCGCCAAACTCATGTATCCGGATACATAAACCCCCATCGTAACAGCTAAGCCCCAAGCAAGCGTAACAACGACCCAACCGCCTGCCTCTGCTTTCGATTGCTTCAATGACACGCCTGCCACAACGCCCCCACCGAATAGCACTAAAATCATCGTACCTAATAATTCACCTAAAAATTGTGTGCCAATACTTGTGTCCATTGATTTCAACTCCTTTTGATTTTCTAGTCAGCACTTCCGCAACGAAAAATACCCCTTGTCACTTAGTAGCACTAACCCATACCTCATTTATTTCAAAAAAAGAATGACAACCAAAACAAAAACCTGTACAGCACAGACTTTCTCACGTTTTGATTGTCATCTCTTCTCCTGACAAAATATTAACTTACAGCTATTAAACCATATCAAGAAAACGCTGTCAACCCTTTACTCCCATGAGTTTGCTTGTGTTTTATTGCACTTGTTATAAGAACTATACCCCATCGCCGCACACCGATAAACATTGTTCTTAATAAAACATAAAAAAGAGACCTTCCCGAAGAAAGATCTCTTACATATTATGCTTCTTGTGCTACTGGATAAACACTAACTTTTTTCTTGTCACGGCCCATACGTTCAAAACGTACAACACCATCAGCTTTAGCGAAAAGAGTATCGTCGCCGCCGCGTCCAACGTTAGTTCCAGGATAAATTTTTGTTCCACGTTGACGGTAAAGGATAGACCCACCAGTCACGAATTGGCCATCAGCGCGTTTAGCACCTAAGCGTTTCGACTCGGAGTCACGTCCATTGGATGTAGAACCACCTCCTTTTTTATGGGCAAAATGTTGAATATCAAATTTTAACATGAAAATTCCACCTCCTACTTTTTGGAGTTAATTGTAATATAATCAGGATAGCTATACGCTAAAGATATCAATTGATGCTCCATGCCCTCCAGCAATATTTGAACGACCTCGTTACCTTCTAAATCCTCAGGAACGGAATAATAAAGATAACCATCTTCTTCTTCCATCACAGGCTCTATTCCCATCTTCTCACTAATCGCATTTACCATGCCAAAAGCAATCGATGTCGCGCCTGCACATACTAAATCTGCACCTTGCTCAGCAAAATTCGCATGTCCATCCATCTCAAAAGCAACAATTTGTTCATCACGCCGAATAAAATCTGCATGAATCATAAGTATCATCCCCTTTAAAAATTAAGCGTTGATTGTGTCAATCGTTAATTTTGTATAAGGTTGACGATGACCTTGTTTTTTGTGATAGTTCTTTTTAGGCTTATATTTGAAAACAGTCAATTTCTTAGCGCGACCTTGTTTTTCAACTTTAGCCGTTACTGTTGCACCTTCCACGAATGGAGCTCCAACTTTAACAGCGTCACCACCAACAAAAACGACTTTGTCAAATGTTACCACGTCACCAACTTCACCTGCTAATTTCTCAACATAGATCTCTTGGCCAGCTTCAACTTTAACTTGTTTTCCACCTGTTTCAATAATTGCGTACATACTTGCACCTCCTCATATACTTAGACTCGCCATCACAGGGGATTACCGAAGCAATACTTAACCCAGCTCTGTGCGGTTGTAGCATGGTGCGCTACAAACATAACATTAGAATAATACCATATAAAGAAAGCCCGTGTCAACTAGCTATCTCTAATGTTCTACTTGCGAAATCCGATAAAACGGTTTTACATCATCCGCAATCATCCAATCGATATCCCCATCAAACACAATTTCGTCCAAAAAGGCATCCATTACGTCCATCGTCACAGTCACTGCCACATAACTAGGATCACTTGCAAACACACCACGAAGCTCCCGTTCCATCTGGTAAATAAGCGTCTGCGCGGAAGCCACAAATCCCGTCCCTTCACAAACTGGACAAGTACAATGCATCTCCTCAAGCAACGATTTCTGGCGCTTTCGTCTCGTCAGCTGCATCAAACCATTCTCTGAAATAGCCTCCACACGCAATGTTGTTTGATCTAAAGCCGCCATATCCTCCATACGCGTACGCAAAGTGGCTAACTGCTGCTTATCCATGCCGCTCATAAAATCAATTAAAATTAGACCACTCATATTACGTAATTTCATTTGTCGTCCAATTTCGCTCACCGTCGATAAATTGACAGACGAAGCAACATGATCACTTTTTCCTTTAAAATTGCCCGAATTGATATCAATAACCCACATGGCTTCCGTTTTTTCGATGACTAAAGAAGTTCCATTGCTCAAAAAAACAGTTGGGCGCAGCAAACGATTAATCGCAACTTCTAAATTGTATGTCGAAAAAATGCCGCCTTTTTCATGAAATAGCGTGACATTCGTAAACGATGCTTTCAATTGCCGGCAACATTCAGCGTCATCACAAATAATTTCTGCATCACTCGTTGCGAGTGGATGTTTGTGCAGAATCGATGCAATACTTTCCGTCGCGCTATATAGTTTCCGATTCGCGCCCTTCGTATTAGCTATAATGCCTTGCATTTCCTGCCGCGCCTTGCTTAACATGTGCTCTAATTCTACAAATGGTACATCAACCGCCGCTGAACGAATAATGACACCTTCTTGCTCGCTTAATAATGGCGCTATTTGTTGCTGAATCGCCTCTTTTTCTGGCATCGGAATTTTCCTGGATACCGCGACAAATGTGCTTCCATAACTGTACACAAGCGCGCTCTGCGATAATTCGATGATGCCGGTTAATAATGCCGCCTTTGTTGCGCTTCCCTCACGTTTCACCTGCACTGGCAGTTTCAAGCCCTCATGGACCGCCTTTGTTGCTGGAATATCCTTTAAATGTATAAACGCGTTTTCTTTATAGCCAATGTTTACAAAAGCTGTTTTTAGCTTCTGATCTATTTTTACAATCGTGCCTAAATAAATATCTGAAACTTGCGGTTCATTTGATGGTCGCATAATCTCCAAGTCCACCAACTGATTTCCATCTAAAAATGCCACACGTTTTTCCTTGCCAACAGCATTAACAATAATTCTCAATGCCAAGCCTCCCGAATACAATATTTTTTTATATTTCGATGCCAAATACCGATAGAGTTTTTCGAAACCTCGTATCTATCCGCCAACACCTGTTGATCAAAATCTTTTAGCTCAGGATGCCCCTTCACAATCACAGCATACTCTACTGCTCCAACGATAGATTTATAATTTACATTACTTTTAATTGATTTTGGATATGTATCAAAAAATTGGCGTAACATTTGCTCCATGTCCCTAGCAACTGCTGGTTTATATCGCGCAGCCATCTCGTTCGAACACGCAATAACATCTTCTATCTTAAAAGGTCGTAGCCTTTCGACAAACACATGCTCATCCATACTGTCACCAATCGCTCTTTCCCACGCATAGAGTTCACTTTTCTTCAGGTTATACGACTCAATAAATTTATCAAAAAAAGCTTGCTTATCCGCTGGCGATAAATACATATAACTCGAAGTTGCTACCGCCGCCCTCCATTCATCCTCAGATAACCAGTCTGTATACATCAAAACATGATTAATCGTCTTCAAACATCGAGGTTCAGACTGTTTTTCAAGAGGCAAAGGATTCCTGCCTTTATAAAATGCCAAAATCGTATGTGCACTAGTTCTATCCAATTCATCCATGAAGTTCTCCTCCTTGTAGCAAAAAAGTTGGTCATTAATCAAGAAAACGCTTCTCGATTAACATATCCAACTTTTGTTATCTGTAAATTAATTTGAACCAAACAAACCTTTTAGCTTACTGAAAAATCCTTGTTTCTGCTCGTCAATAGACATCAGCGGAATAGATTCTCCTAAAAGTCGACGCGCAATATTTCTGTATCCGATACTCGCCCGGTTACTAGCTTGCATTGCGACAGGTTCGCCACTATTGGAAGACTTAATAACCTCATCATCATCAATGATAATTCCTATCAACTCAATTGACAAATGTGTAGTTATCTCATCAATATCCATTACTTCTCCATTGCGCATCATCTGCGTCCGGATACGATTAATAATAAGTTTTGGTGCTTCAATCTCTTCTTGCTCTAACAAACCAATAATCCGATCAGCATCACGAACCGCCGAAATCTCAGGCGTCGTAACAACTAAAGCACGATCAGCGCCAGCAACAGCATTCTTATACCCTTGCTCAATCCCCGCTGGACAATCGATTAAAATAAAATCATAGTCAGGCTTCATTTGCGCAATAAGCTCTTTCATTTGCTCCCCAGTGACGGCACTCTTATCCGTCGTTTGGGCTGCTGGTAAGAGAAACAGCAAATCATCGAAGCGCTTATCTTTAATAACGGCTTGATGCAACTTGCAACGCCCTTCTACAACGTCCACAAGATCATAAATAATTCGATTCTCCAAGCCAAGCACAACATCTAAATTTCGAAGTCCGATATCCATATCGACTAAGCACACTTTCTTTCCTTGCAATGCAAGTGCTGTTCCTAGGTTGGCCGTCGTCGTTGTTTTACCAACGCCACCTTTTCCTGAAGTTATTACTATAGCCTCACCCATGATTATTGCCCTCCTTGAAAATTAGAAATTTCCGGTCTAATTTTTCTTAAAATCTGTAAGCTATCAATCATTAGCTCATTTTTATCGTCTAAATAGGCAGTTAAAATATTCTCTTCCACTTTGTTTTTACTTTCTTCATCGTCAAAGCTGCGTATTTCGCCTGCAATTCTAATTTGAGATGGATATTGGAATTTCCCAGTAACAACTGCTTTCTTATCGCCGTCAATTCCAGCGTGAATAATACCTTTCACATTTCCCAAAATATAGACATTTCCGGTTGAACGGATGGCCCCACCAGGATTGATATCACCGACAAGCAACAAATCACCTGGTACATTAATAACTTGACCAGAGCGAACCACTGTGGCCAATGAAAATATTTGTTCAGCCTCTTTCCATTTTTTCGCAGCTTGTTTCGTCATTACATTACTTGTGAATCCTTTGACTTCCATCTGGCTGTTTTCTTGAATGATAGCCTTAATTTTCTGCTCTTCTTCTTCTGTAAAAAGGCGATTTCCTATATGTACTTGGACGGCTAGCTTCTGGTCTTGCATTCCTGTTTGCTGCTCCTTAAGGTGTTGTATCAGACCGTTTTCAAGCTCAGCTATACTAGCTACATCACTAAGAGAGATGCTAATACCGTCTTTCGTCCCTTTTATTTGGATATATCTCTTCAACTTACCACACCTCACAGCCCATTAATATTTTTGAATTAAGACACAGCTCTAAATTAAACTATATCAGTCCGTAGACATTTAGTAAACAGACTGATATCGAATTAATATTACATCCCGTCACTTTTCTTTAATTTCAATAAGAAACTTCTAAAAGGAAAGAAAAGAACTAGGAAGAACGCCAAGTTTAGCAAAATAGTCGTCCATAAACGTTGATCTGCAAATGTTGTGAAAGCCATATCAGTCCCACCAATAAGTACGTAGAAACCGTACACTAAACACTCCGTAAGCATAACATTAAAGACGGTTACTAAGCCAACAAGTAAAATATTATTTTGAAGTACTTTCATAAATTTATCCGTCAAATAAACAATAAACGGGAATATCGCAAAATAGATACCTAACACATCTGTGTAATAAATATCAAAAACTATGCCCAATATGAAAGCATAAATCAACGTCATATTTCGGTTATAAAAGGTTGTCATCATCACTAGCATCACAATTAAAAAATGCGGAATGAAAAATCTCTGATCTCCGAAAAACGCGTGCCCAAATTGAAGGCTAGCAACCCCTTCTAAAATAAAGATTCCTATTGCAATGAGTGGCATTACGATTACTTTCCTCGTATTCATCAGGATCCAGACCCTTCCGAGTCATCGCCTTCCAAAGTACGTTTCAAGACAATAACATGGCTCAAATCATACAAATCTGCACCTGGCTTAACTAGCGCGGTCTGTGATAGCCCCATCTTATCTGTTTCTACCTTCTCAATTGTACCAATAAAAATATCAGAAGGGAAAATACCGCCAAGGCCAGAAGTCACAACTTTCTCACCCTTAGTGAATTTCTGATCTATCGGTAATTGCTTCATTTCTAACAATCGTTGTTCAGCATCATAACCGTTAATAATTCCGTACGCCGTTGCCTTACCTTGAACAATGGCAGAAATTCGGTTCCGGTCATCTGTTGAGCTGAGCAATTTCACAGTAGAAGATTTAGCACCTGTTTTCATGATTTTTCCAATCATACCTTCTGGTGTACGCACAGCCATATTGGGTTTGACACCATCAGCAGATCCTTTATCAATTTGAACCTGCATATTCCAATCGTCCGGGTTTCTGGAAATTACAGTTGCATTAATCGGATCATAATCACTTAAATCCGCCTCAATGTCAAGTGATTTCTTCAAATCTGCGTTTTCTTTACTTAAATCTGCTACTTTACTTTCAAGTTGCGCCAATTCTTCTAAACGTTTTTTTAGATGTTCATTCTCTGTATAGGCATTTCTCAAATCACTGGCACTAGAAAAGAAACTAGAAACAAAGCCAACTGGTTTGGAAACAATATTTTCTCCAAAGCCTGCTACATCTTTTACGAATTGCTCTGGCCAAGAAGCTTTACTTTTGCCACTAAGAGAATATCCTACTAACGCCACTAAAACAATAATGGATACTAACAAGATAATTAAACGTTTATTTAAGAAAAACTGCGGCATAATGAACACCTCATCTCGTCAATCCTCTTCTTTCATAGTTGTGCTACAGACTCTTGACTACAAAATAGACATGTCACATTAGCTCATTTTTTTCTTTTTGTATAAGTCCATGTTTTCTAATGATTTACCTGTACCAATTGCAACACAATCCAATGGATTTTCGGCAATAATGACTGGCATTTTTGTCTCTTCCGCAATAACTGAATCTAAATTACGTAGCAATGCTCCACCACCAGTTAATACGATACCTTTATCCATGATGTCTGCTGAAAGTTCTGGTGGCGTGTTTTCCAATGTATTTTTTACTGCATCAATAATAGATGCCACAGTATCTGCCAAAGCTTCACTAATTTCTTCTGGAGAAATTTCGATTGTCTTTGGTAAACCTGTTACTAAATCACGACCACGAATACTAAATGGCTCTAGACCTAAGTCAACTGGATTTGCAGAACCGATTTCCATCTTGATTGTCTCAGCAGTACGATCCCCAATTAATAGGTTATATTTCTTACGGATAAAGTTAATAATAGCATCATCCATATCGTCTCCTGCAGTACGCTCTGAACGACTTGTTACAATACCACCAAGGGATATTACTGCAACTTCTGTCGTTCCACCGCCGATATCTACAACCATACTACCTGTTGGATCCCAAACTGGTAGACCCGCACCAATTGCCGCTGCAAAAGGCTCTTCGATTGTGTATGCTTCTTTAGCTCCTGCTTGACGAGTAGCATCTGTTACAGCACGCTTTTCTACACCAGTAATTCCAGATGGTACACAAATCATAACGCGAGGCTTACTTGCACTAGCGCCTTTACTTGCTTTTTGAATGTAGTATTTCATCATCGCTGCTGTTGTATCATAATCCGCAATAACACCATCTTTCATTGGTCGAATTGCAACGATATTACCTGGCGTTCTACCAATCATGCTTTTCGCTTCGCTACCGACTGCAACAATTTCTTGTGTATCTTTTTTCATAGCGACAACAGATGGTTCTCTTAAAACGATACTCTTGCCTTTCATGTAAACTAAAGTGTTTGCTGTACCTAAGTCAATCCCAATATCTTTATTACCAAATCCAAACATTTATTAATCTCCTTTTCTCTTCTTTAGTTATCACTTTGTTCATGATTGCTGTCTCTCTATTAACCATATTAGCTCTTAAATTCCCAGCCCCAAAGTATTGTTTTATAATAATTAGGTATGCTGATATCCCTCGATGTTTTATGTAAAACAGATACACATAAACAACCACTTTATTATAACATAACTAAGAAGAACAGACATTAATTTTTGATGAGATAGACAAAATATTTATCTTTTCTTTAGAAATACCCCTCTTGCTTTAGACTTGTGAATGTATTATTGCCGATAATAATGTGATCTATCAGCGGAATTCCTATTAGTTCGCCTACTTTTTTCAGGCGTTTAGTAACTGCTACATCTTGATGAGATGGGCTTGCGTCCCCAGATGGATGGTTGTGAAAACACATGATACTCGCTGCCGAATAACGCATCGCCTGCTTGAAAATTTCTCTTGGGTGCACGACACTGCTATTTAGACTACCAATAAAAATAGTCTCTCGATGCAATAGTTTATTCCTTGTACTTAGGAAAACACAGTGAAAATGTTCTTGAGATAGGTACCGCATTTCTTTCATGACAAGGTTAGCCCCATCTTGCGGACCTCTAATAACCGGACATTCAACTACCTTTTGCTGACCGATACGCTTACTGAATTCAATCGCCGCTAGCACTTTAGCCGCTTTGGCTATTCCGATTCCATTTATTTGTGTCAGTTCTTGAAGCGTGACATTTCTCATTTCCGAAAGTTCTAGAAACTGTGTAATAACTTTGTTTGCTAAATCAACAACAGATTCCGTTTTACTACCAGTTTCAAGAATAATGGCTAATAGTTCAATATTGGATAAACTAGATACTCCCTTTTGTTGCAGGCGCTCTCTAGGTCGTTCTGTATAAGACATTTCTTTCATAAACATTACCTTACCTCCCAGTTATAAAATCAAATTCCAAAATAAATCTCCGGTACATACATTAAATATAAAGCCTATTAGTATAAACGGAACAAATGGTATTTTTTGCGTTCTGAACTTTCGATTAAATAACGAGACCAGAGTTATAACCAATAGTCCAGAAAAGACTGCGATAATAAAGACTAATACTACTTCTTTAAAACTGAGTAAAAAACATAGTAAAATTAACAATTTTATATCTCCAAATCCAAACCCATTTCTTACAATCAAATATAGCAAAAGAAATAAAAATAAGCCTATTATTAATTGATATAGGTGGCTTAAAAATGTAGATGGATTTTGATATAAGTAAAGGATAGCAAAGATGACAAAGTAACTAAGTAAAATACCATCAGGAATACACAAATACAATACATCACTCACAAATAAAATAAGTAATAGCGAATAGATTGTGATATACAAATAAAATGGAGCGGTAAAACCATATAGTGCATAGAGTAAGCAAACAAAGAATGGTGACATAAGCTCCACTGCTATATAGGTTTTATTCATCGGTTTATGGCAACAGGCGCTTTTCCCACCTTGTAAAATAAAAGACAGAATTGGTATCATCTGCCCCACTTCTAACTTTTTACCACAAAAATCACATTGAGAAGACACTCTTAGAATAAATGAATTTCTTAATGGTACATTCATTCCAACAACATGTAAAAAAGATGCAAAAATAGTACTGTATACAACTAAGTGAAAATAAATCATTTGCTCGCCTCCTAGTTAATGCAATATATCACGCAAATAGAAATATGTCATATGATCAAAAAAGCATTATGACGAACAATACATTCCAAACAATGGTTTTTAGTTTTAGGTAAAAAACTATTTTCTTATACAAAGTTAGTTCTAAATTTATTTTTTAGCTGTTTTACAATCTACGCAAAAAAAGGTAACATACAAAAAAGACTCATCAACATGAGCCCAGTTTTGTAAAACGTATTAAGATAATAAAAATTTTCTCACTTCAGAGATAAAGTAAAGTGAACCTGTTACCAAAATAATTACGTCTGAGTTTTGTCTCTCGCTAATTAACCATTTCTCCCAATCAGAAACCACATTTATATTATTTTCTATAGCGATTTTCTGTACTTCCTCTTTTGTTAGCGCCCTTGGATAGTCAAAGGTTGTGATGTAAATATCAGCATGATTTATTTGTTTCAATAATGCTATCATATCTACAAATTCTTTATCTCGCATTGCTGTAAATAATAACTTTACTGGTTGGTCAGGGAATCTTTTTGTTGTATTAACTAAAGCTTTGATTCCTTCTATGTTATGCGCGCCATCTAAGTATATCGTTGGCTTTTCATGAACATTTTCCATACGTCCAGGCCAGCTGGCATTCTTCAACCCTATTCTGATATTTTCTGCAGTCGTTATAAATCCAACTTGATTCAATAGTTCTGTTGTCTGGATAGCCACTGCTGCATTGTTTAACTGATGATCGCCGATTAATCCGACTTCTAAATTATCTATATTGGTGTGAGAGGACAAATAATTAAATTGTTGTCCACCAAGTATTTCTACGTGAAAATTTCCTTCTAGCTGGAATATCTTCAAATTCATTTCATCGGCTCGTTTTTTGTACAATGTCCGAACTTCTGGTTGTAGCACTCCGCTGACCACAGGGACATCTGGTTTCATGATTCCGGCTTTTTCAGATGCGATACTTTCAATTGTATTCCCTAAGAATTCCATATGATCCATTCCTATAGTTGTAATAACAGAAACTAGCGGTGTAATAACATTTGTAGAATCAAGTCTGCCGCCCAAACCAACTTCCACGATGCCTATGTCTATTGATGCATACTCAGCGAAGTAAAGAAACATCATAACTGTAATAATTTCAAATTCAGATGGATGCCCAATGCTCTCGTTTCCAAGCTCGTCAGCTAGCGGTTTAATTTGATTGCATAAAGAAATAATAGCTTCATCTGAAATGGGAGTTCCATCAATACAGATGCGTTCATTGAATTGCTCTATATATGGGGAAGTGAATGTCCCTACTCTGTATCCCGCATTCTCTAATACATTGCGAATAAATGTTAATGTAGATCCTTTGCCATTTGTCCCTGCTATATGTACCCATTTATTCTTGTTTTGCGGATTGTCTAGTTTAGCAAGCATCCACTCCATCCGTTGAAGTCCTGGTTTAATACCCATACGTAATGTGCCGTGAATCCATGATATAGCACTTTCATAATCCTTGAAGTCCATAACAAACCTCCATAAAATGAAGCGCTTCTCTCACAATTGAAGATCCACGCTCACTTTTTTATTAATTATTTTTTAAAGATTGGATGCGTTCTTCTACTAAAGATTTTTTCTCCATGTAGTCTTTTTCTTTTGCTCGTTCTTCTTCAATTACTTTTTCCGGGGCTTTAGCCATGAATTTTTCATTGGATAATTTCCCTTGTACACGTGAAACTTCTTTTTTCCATTTTGAAAGTTCTTTTTCTAGACGCTCAATTTCTTCGTCAATATTGATTAATCCTTCTAAAGGCAAATAGATTTCTGCGCCTGATACAACTGCTGTCATGGCTGTTTTAGATGGTACTATATCAAATGAAATTGTCGTTGTTTCGGGGTTACAGAAACGTTCGATGTAAGAGATATTATTCTCTAAAATAGCTTTATGACTATCTGATTTAGGCTTGATTTGTAGTTTGATTTGTTTACTTAGTGGCGTATTAACTTCAGCGCGAATATTACGAACAGCGCGTATAACTTCTACTAGCAGCTTCATTGATTCAGATGCTTCTTCATCTACTTGACTTGGATCTACTGTTGGCCAATCTGCAACTGTAATTGATACACCATCATGAGGTAGGTTTTGCCAAATTTCTTCTGTTACGAAAGGCATGAATGGATGTAATAGTCTCATTGTATTATCTAAAACATAAGCTAAAACTGATCTCGTTGTTTGTTTAGCTTCCATATCATCGCCGTACAATGATATTTTTGCAATTTCAATGTACCAGTCACAGAAATCATCCCAAATAAAGTTGTAAAGTGTCCGACCTACTTCACCGAATTCGTATTTCTCAGCTAAATTAGTCACAGTGTTAATTGTTTCGTTCAATCGAGTCAATATCCACTTGTCGCTAACTTCTGTAACATTTGTTAAATTGATTGCTTCATATTGCATACCTTCCATATTCATTAGTGCAAAACGAGAGGCATTCCAAATTTTATTGATGAAATTCCATGTTGATTCTATTTTTTCAAAGCTGAATTTCAAATCTTGTCCTGGGGAAGTTCCTGTAGATAATGTATAGCGTAATGAGTCAGCTCCGTATTTCTCTACGACTTCAATTGGGTCGACACCATTTCCAAGAGATTTAGACATTTTTTTACCATCTGCATCTCGGACTAATCCGTGTATTAACGTATCTTTAAACGGTCTTGTTCCTGTAAATTCAACAGATTGGAAAATCATTCTAGATACCCAGAAAAAGATGATATCATAACCTGTTACCAATGTACTTGTAGGGAAGAATTTCTTGTAGTCTGGATTTGTTTCATCAGGCCAGCCCATAGTAGAGAATGGCCATAATGCAGAACTAAACCATGTATCCAGAACATCTTCATCTTGATTCCAATTTTCGATATCAGAAGGTGCTTCTTCGCCCACGTATAGTTCACCAGTTTCCTTATGATACCAAGCTGGGATACGATGACCCCACCATAATTGGCGTGAAATACACCAGTCATGAATGTTTTCCATCCAAGATAGGTATGTTTTTTCAAAACGATCTGGAATGAAGCTTACTTTATCGTCTGTACTTTCTTGTAGTTTCACGGCTTGTTCTGCTAATGGTGCCATTTTTACAAACCACTGCATAGAAAGATATGGTTCTACCACTGCGCCAGTTCGTTCTGAATGCCCAACAGAATGCAAATGTGGTTCTTGTTTGATGAACAATCCTAGTTCTTTGAAATCTTCTATAATTGCTTTTCGCGCCTCGAAACGATCCATGCCATTGTATTTGCCTGAGGCTTCGTTCATTGTCGCATCCTCATTCATTACAATTACTCGTGGCAAGTCGTGACGGTTTCCTACTTCAAAATCGTTGGGATCGTGGGCTGGTGTTATTTTTACTACACCTGAACCAAATTCGCGTTCTACATAATCATCGGCAACAATTGGGATTTCTCGGCCGATGATTGGCAAGGTAATTGTTTTTCCAATAAACTCTTGATAGCGCTCGTCTTTAGGATGCACTGCGACCGCTGTGTCACCTGGAATTGTTTCAGGTCTTGTTGTAGCAACTTCTAAGAAACCTGAACCATCTGTTAATGGGTATTTTAAATGATAGAACTGGCCTTCAACGTCTTGGTGAATAACTTCAATATCGGATAACGCTGTTTTCGCAACGGGGTCCCAGTTAATGATATATTGTCCTCTGTAGATTAAATCTTTTTCATATAAAGTGACAAACACTTTTTTTACAGCATCGGATAAACCTTCATCTAATGTAAAACGTTCTCTTGAATAGTCTAATCCTAAGCCAATCTTTTTCCATTGCTCGCGGATGACGGCTGCGTATTCCTCTTTCCAGTCCCAAGCTTGTTTTAGGAATTTCTCGCGACCTAAATCATAGCGTGAAATGTTGTCTTCTCGTAATTTCGCCTCTACTTTAGCTTGGGTTGCAATACCTGCGTGATCCATTCCTGGCAGATACAATGTGTCGTAACCTTGCATCCGTTTCATGCGTGTTAAAATATCTTGTAATGTTGTATCCCAAGCGTGACCTAGATGTAGCTTTCCAGTTACGTTTGGTGGTGGGATTACAACAGAGTATGCTGGCTTTTCATTTTTACCGTCTGCTTTGAAAAATTCTTGCTCAATCCACCAATCATAGCGATTTTTTTCAATATCTTGGGGATTATATTTTGTTGGCATATTTAATTCTGTCATCTTTTTTCCTCCTAAATCGATTTTGGAATACAAAAAAACTCTTCTCATCCTAATAAAGGACGAAAAGAGTATTCCGCGGTACCACCTTTTTACCGTACGCAAAAATACGGCACTTCATTCTTTTAACGAGAGTAAGTTTCCCGATATTCCTTACTCTAAGTTCAGGAATATTGCTCAGAGGCTACGTTCAAATACTTTTCTTAGAGACTTGCACCAACCGTCTCTTCTCTTGGAAAGAAAAAATATTCTACTCTTCCTCGTCTTCACGTTTACAAATATTAGAATGGGTTTATTGTATCAAATAAAGCGGTAGTCGTCAACGTAGTGCTTTCATAGAAGTTTCGATTGCCTCTAGGGTTTTCGCTATTTCTACCTCTGTGTGTTCTGTTGAAATGAATAGTCCTTCAAATTGTGAAGGTGGTAAGAAGATACCATTTTGTAACATTTCACGGTAGTAGTTAGCGAAATAAGCTAAATCTGATGTTTTCGCTGTGTCATAATTGATTACTTTTTGATCTGTGAAGAAGAATCCGAACATAGACCCTGCGCGATTAATAGATAATGGAACTTCATATTGTTCTGAGAGTATGGTTAGACCTTCTTCCATTTGGTCGATGCGAGCTCTGAAAGCGTCATAATGGTGTGGTGTTAATTGGCTTAATGTTGCAAAACCAGCGTTCATCGCAACTGGATTACCAGATAGTGTTCCAGCTTGATATATATTTCCGGCTGGTGCAATGTGTTCCATTATTTCTTTTTTACCACCATAGGCTCCAACTGGCAAGCCGCCACCGATTACTTTTCCTAGGCAAGTGATGTCTGGAGTAACCACGTAAAGGCCTTGCGCACTATAGAAATCAACTCGGAATCCAGTCATTACTTCGTCAAAAATTAGAAGACTACCATATTTCGTTGTCACTTCGCGAAGCCCTTCTAAGAAGCCTTCGATTGGCGGAACAACACCCATGTTTCCGGCAACTGGTTCTACAATAATAGCTGCGATTTCTTCGCCATATTTTTCAAATACAAGTTGAGCTGTTTCTAAATCATTATATGGAACGGCAATAGTATCTGCTGCAAGACCTGGCGTAACGCCTGGAGAGTCTGGTAAACCTAGTGTAGCAACGCCTGAACCTGCTTTTATCAAAAGTGAATCACCGTGTCCATGGTAACTTCCTTCAAATTTTAGAATTTTATTTCGTTTCGTATAGCCACGAGCTAGTCTAATTGCACTCATTGTCGCCTCGGTTCCAGACGAAACCATACGAACGATATCTACAGACGGTACGCGTTCAACGACTAATTTCGCCAATTCTGTTTCAATTTCTGTTGGCGTTCCAAAACTCGTTCCAAGTGCTACCGCATCGGTTACTGCTTTTACGACATTCTCATTTGCGTGACCTAAAATCAATGGCCCCCATGATAAGACATAGTCAATATATTCATTTCCGTCAATATCTGTTAAGTATGCTCCTTTTCCTTGCTTCATAAAAACAGGATCGGCATCTACTGATTTAAACGCTCGTACAGGGCTATTTACGCCACCAGGTAGCACTTTATTTGCTTCTTTAAAGGCTTTTATTGAGTTGGAAAACTGTCTCATATTTATGCATCCTCCCTTAAATAAGTCGCAACATCTTTTGCAAAATAGGTAATAATCAAGCTGACACCTGCACGTTTCATACTTGTTAACATTTCTAAGACTATGCGTTTTTCGTCAATCCAGCCGTTAGCGCTTGCTGCTTTAACCATGGCATACTCACCGCTTACGTTATATGCAACTACAGGGAGATTCGTTTGATTGCGCACGTCACGAATAATATCCATGTAAGAAAGTGATGGTTTGACGATTAAGAAATCGGCGCCTTCCTTTTCATCGCTTGCTGCTTCACGGAGTGCTTCTAGACGGTTAGCGGGATCCATTTGATATGTTTTTCGATCGCCGAATTGTGGGGCACTATTGGCAGCTTCGCGGAATGGTCCGTAAAAAGCAGAGGCATATTTAACCGCATAAGACATTATTGGAATATCATAGAATCCGGCTTCGTCTAGACCTTCACGGATAACTTTTACAAAACCGTCCATCATATTAGATGGGGCAATAATATCTGCACCCGCTTCAGCTTGGCTAACCGCAGTTTTTTTAAGCAGTTCTAGTGACTCGTCGTTTAGCACAGAACCTTCTTTGATAACACCGCAATGTCCGTGATCCGTGAATTCACAAAGGCATGTATCTGCAATAACGAGCATCTCTGGGGCCAATTTTTTTATAACTCGCGTTGCTTCTTGAACAATCCCGTGTTGGTGATAAGCTCCTGAACCTACGTCATCTTTATCATCTGGGAGCCCGAAAAGGATCACAGCCTTGATTCCTAAGTCGAGTAGTTCTTTTACTTCGCTTTCAAGTTCATGTAGTGGATATTGGTAAACGCCTGGCATAGATGTTACTTCGGATTTTGGCGTGTTCTCTTCTTTCACGAAAATTGGATAAATCAAATCTTCTTTATGTAGCACCGTTTCGCGTACAAGGTCACGCATTGTAGCGCTGCTTCTTAAACGACGGTGTCTGTCAAAATGCTTGTCTAACATCTTAATTCCTCCTTATTAATTGCTCGCATAGTGATTGCATCGTATAAACCTCTGCCTCATAAAATACATCATATCCAGAATCATGTATCGCTTGAGTCGTCACAGGTCCAATCGAGGCGATTTCTATCTCTGAAATAGTTCTTGTATAACATGCTAAAAAATGATGCCACGCAGAGGGACTCGCAAAAATAGCAATATCAATTGGGTGCTCCTTTGATGCACGAGATAGCATTTGCTTGGCTTCATTTGGTAATTTTGTTTCGTAACTAATTATTTCTGTGACTTCATGCCCTTTCTTAGTGAGCTGTTGGGCAATTTCATTTCGGGATTTATCACTTTTAGGTAGTAGGATTTTCTGATTTTGTAATTTTAAGTCTAGCCATTCTTCGATGAAAACATCGGTTGTATATGCGCTCGGTTGGAAGTGTGCTGTGAAATTTCTTTTTTGCAGGGCTTCTGTTGTTTTTGCGCCTATCGTGGCTATGTGGATGTTGGGGCTTAGCTGATTGGTGCGCAAGAAGTGATCAACCGTATTAGCGCTTGTGAAAATAATCCAGTCGTAATCGTCCGCTTCGCAGCTCATTTCCTTGGCCACCGTTTCAATCATTGGAACTTCTGAAACTTGAAATCCTGCTTCCCGCAGAATGTCTGCCCATGGCTGGTTTTTAGCTTTTTCACGTGTCAACAAGACATGCTTAGCCATTATTACGGAGTCCTTGGATAATTTCTTTAGCTCCTAAGTCAATCAGTTTCTGAGCTACTTTCAGGCCGAGTTCATGGGGATTTTGGCCGGATTCTTTGATTTGATGAGAAATCTGTCCGTCTACAGAGCTTACAATGCCTCTTAGTGTTATTTCATTATTTTTGATAGTCGCGTAACCTGCAATTGGGATTTCACAACCGCCGTCTAGTGCTTTTAGCAATGTTCGTTCGGCTATGACCGCGTTACTTGTTTCGTCATCTTGCAGTGTTTGCAGTATTTCTTGAACAAAAGTGTCCCCGTCGCGGCATTCGATTGCAAGCGCTCCTTGACCAACTGCCGGCAGACAAGTTTGTTCGTCTAAAAAGACATACGGGTGTTGTAATTTATCTAGCCAATCCATTCGTTTCAATCCTGCTACAGCTAAAACAATAGCGTCAAAATCTTCTTCTTGAAGCTTTCGTAGACGTGTATCGATGTTCCCGCGAATTGGCTTCATTTGCAAATCAGGACGAATATGAAGTAACTGGGCAGCGCGCCTTAGGCTACTCGTTCCTACAATCGCACCTTCTGGCAGGTTTTCTAAATCAGTGGCTGTTTTAAAAATAAGACAGTCCAGTGGATTTTCACGTTTTGGAATTGCGCCAATTACTAAACCTGCTGCTAATTCGGATGGAACGTCTTTCATGCTATGTACAGCAAAGTCAATGCGTTTATCGAGTAAGGCATCTTCGACTTCCGACACAAATAAGCCCTTTCCACCAACTTTACTTAATGTTACATCTAGAATTCGATCGCCTTTTGTAACGATTTCTTCAATCTCAAAAGTCACTTCTGGAAACTGTACTTGAAGCTTAGAAATCACCCATTTTGTTTGTGTTAATGCAAGTTGGCTACGTCTTGAACCAACGATTATTTTCCGAGTCATGCTTTTTCACCAACTTTTTCTGTCGTTATTTGAGGTGCTATTTCTTCCTCATTGTCTTTTAAATGAAATATTTTTTGGAACAGTTCAATTTGGGATGCGGCATCTTCGTTTGTTGCCATTTCCTTTAGTTCGGAGACTGGCTGTTTCAATAGTTGATTAATGATGCTCTTCATGTGCTTGCCAATGATGACTTGTTCGCGGTCCGTTAGATTTGGTAGTTTATTTGTTAAGCTCACCATTGTTTCAGCTTGGATATCTAGCGCGTTTTGGCGTAATTCTTTGATGATTGGTACCACGCCTAGTTGTTTTTCCCATTCAAAAAATTGCGCACAGGCCAAATCTAGATGCTGCTCAATTTCTGCAACTAGGGCTTGGCGTTGCTCGGTATTTTCTTGGATAACGTCGCCTAGGTCGTCAATATCAAACAATGTTACATTGGGAACGTCTGCACATGATGCTTCAATATTACGCGGCAAAGCGATATCAACAAGGGTCAGTGGTTTCTCACGTGTCGCCATGATGTTCGTAATGGCTTCTTTCGAAATAATCGGCGCTGCGGCTGAGGTTGATGTGATAATAATTTCTGCTTCTTGGATTTCTGCTGCTAGTTCTTGATTGGAACGCCACTGAATGCCTAGCTGTTGCGCTGTTTCTTTGGCGCGCTGATCTGTACGGTTTACGAGCGTGATATCTGTGATTTTAGCGCCAGTCATATTTTGAATAGCCAGAGTCCCCATTTTCCCAGCACCGATGACAACTGTTTTTTTATTGGAAACGTCAGCATGTGTTTTCTTGACGACTTCCACTGCTGCATAGCTGATGGAAACGGCATTTTCATTAATTTTGGTGGTATGATGCATGTTTTTGGCGAAATGGATTGCATCGCGAAGTAGTTGATTTAGAATTGTTCCTGTTGTGCCAATGGTTTGCGCACTTAAGAAAGCCTCTTTTACTTGGCCTAAAATTTGTGTTTCACCGATAATAAGGGAATCGAGTCCGCTCGTTACGCGATAAATATGTTTTACAGCCGCTTCTTCTTCAAAAAACAGCAAATAAGGCTCCAATAATTGCATATCCATTTGGAACCAATTAGCTAAAAATCGTTTAATATAGTAACGTCCGGTGTGAAGCTGGTCCACAACCGCAAATATTTCCGTCCGATTGCAGGTTGAGATAATAACGTTTTCTAAAATGCTTTTTTCTTGATGCAAGGAAACTAATGCCATTTCCTCTTCTTCGGTATGGAAAGCAAGTCGTTCTCTAATTTCAATTGGTGCGCTCGTATGGTTTAACCCTACAGAGAGAATGTACATTAAGATGCCTCCTTGTTTATTGAATGCAAAGTTCATTTTATCACTTTTTTAGAGTGGTTCCAACTTGTTCGCTTGTGAATTCTAGCTGGTTACTGCATTGCTTTTTCGATAAGTTCCCACGCTTCTTCTTTGCCCATCTTTGTTTCGGATGAGAACATGACAAATCCGTCTTCTGGATCAAAATCGAGTGTTTCTTTGACAACTTTCATGTTTTTGTGCCATTTGCTTCGTGGGATTTTGTCAGCTTTCGTTGCAATGACGATTACTGGAATTTGGTAGTATTTCAAGAATTCGTACATGGTGCAGTCGTCTTCTGTTGGTTTATGGCGCAAATCCACAATTTGAATGACTGCCTTTAACTGAGTACGGCTTGTCATATATGTCTCGATCATTTCGCCCCACTTCTCGCGTTCTTTCTTCGAGACTTTCGCAAAACCGTAACCGGGAACGTCGACAAAATAAAAGGAATCCTCGATTTTATAAAAGTTCAATGTTTGCGTTTTGCCGGGCTTTTGTGAAATGCGAGCCATGCTTTTGCGGCGAATCATCGTATTGATAAATGATGACTTCCCAACGTTCGATCGGCCAGCAAGTGCAAATTCGGGTAAATCTCCTTCTGGATACTGTTCTTTCCAAACAGCGCTAATTACAAGTTCTACATTATTTATATTCATTATTGTCCACCTTTATTTAAAATAATTCTTTTTTAAGTATAACGGAATTAGCCAAATTAAGCAAAAAGGCTCTCCGTGAATGGGAGAACCTTTCTTCTTTACTTATAATTGGGAGACTTCTGCTTGTACACGAGCGATAAATTCGTCTAATGGTAATGTTTCTGAATCTTTTTCGCCGTATTTACGTACATTGACTGTGTTGTTTTCTACTTCTTGATCGCCAATTACGAGTGCATATGGGATTTTCTTAGTTTGTGCTTCACGAATTTTGTATCCTAATTTTTCATTGCGTTCGTCGATTTCTGTACGGAAACCAGCGTATACCAGTTTGTCTTGTAGGGCTTTGCTGTGCTCTAAATGAGCGTCAATGCTAACTGGGATGATTTCCATTTGTACTGGAGCAAGCCATGTTGGGAATGCGCCTTTGTACTCTTCAATCAAGTAAGCAACGAAGCGTTCCATTGTGGATACGACACCACGGTGGATAACGACTGGACGATGTTTCTCGCCATCTTCGCCGATATAAGTTAGGTCGAAACGTTCTGGTAATAGGAAGTCAAGTTGGACAGTAGATAATGTTTCGTCTTTGCCGATTGCTGTTTTTACCATAACGTCTAGTTTTGGTCCGTAGAAAGCTGCTTCGCCGTCTGCTTCGTAGTATTCTAAGCCCATATCGTCCATGGCATCTTTTAGCATACCTTGTGCTTTTTCCCACATCGCGTCGTCATCGAAATATTTCTCTGTGTTTTCTGGGTCGCGGTAGCTTAGACGGAAGCTGTAGTCGGTAATATCGAAATCCTTGTAAACTGCTAGGACTAGCTCTACTACACGTTTGAATTCATCTTGGATTTGGTCTGGACGAACGAATACGTGTGCGTCGTTTAGAGTCATGCCGCGAACACGTTGTAAGCCTGATAGTGCGCCACTCATTTCGTAACGGTGCATCATGCCAAGTTCGGCGATACGGATTGGTAATTCACGATAGCTGTGAATATCATTTTTGTAAATCATCATGTGGTGCGGACAGTTCATTGGACGCAAAACTAGTTCTTCATTGTCCATTTTCATAGTTGGGAACATGTCTTCGTGATAGTGATCCCAGTGACCGCTTGTTTTGTATAGTTCTACGTTTGCCATGATTGGTGTGTAGACGTGGTTGTAACCTAGGCGTTCTTCTTTATCCACGATGTAGCGCTCGATAACGCGGCGGATTGTCGCGCCTTTTGGAAGCCACAGCGGCAAGCCTTGGCCAACTTCTTGACTGTTTGTAAATAGTTCTAGTTCTTTACCTAATTTGCGGTGATCGCGTTCTTTCGCTTCTTGTTGCATACGCAAAAATTCTTTCAAGCCTTGTTTGTCGAAGAATGCAGTACCGTAAATGCGTTGTAACATCTTGTTATTGCTATCGCCGCGCCAGTAGGCTCCTGCAACGCTTAGCAATTGGAATACTTGAATTTTGCCTGTAGATGGCACGTGAATACCGCGACATAAGTCAAAGAACTCGCCTTGTGTGTAGATTGTTACTGTTTCATCGGCTGGAATTGCTTCGATTAGCTCTAGTTTGTAGTTGTCACCGATGGCTTTGAATCGTTTGATAGCTTCTTCACGCGATACTTCTTCTCGAGTGATTGGTAAGTTTTCGCGGATAATTTTTTGCATTTCTTTTTCGATGACTGGGAATGTTTCTTCGCTGATAGCTACTTCTGTATCCACGTCGTAGTAGAAACCTGAATCGATTGCTGGACCAACGCCAAAAGTGATGTCTGGATATAAGCGTTTTAGTGCTTGGGCTAGTAAATGCGCCGAACTATGTCGCAAAATCTGTAATGCGTCTTCATGGTCGGGAGTCACAATTTCGATTTTTGCGTCTTCATGGATTGGTGTCACTAGGTCTACCAGCGTTCCGTTTACTTTACCTGCTAACGCTTTTTTCTTAAGACCTGGACTGATTGATGCTGCAATGTCTGCTGTTGAGACGCCGGCCTCAAATTCTTTTACTGCACCATCTGGAAATGTAATTTTCATTTTTTTCGACTCCTTCTTCAATTTTTTGACGAAACGCGGACTTTACGGCTCGGGAACAAAAAAAGACCCATCCCAAGCTTATGCAAGGGACGAGTCTTTCAACACGTGGTTCCACCCAAGATTTAAGAACGATAAAAAAGTTCTACTCTTGTCACATATAACGGTGTGATCCGTTCCAAACTACTCAAATTTCGAATGGAAAGTTCAAAGGGGGTCACTTTATTGGCTAATTGGGAGGTTCGCAGCAATGCCTCCTTCTCTGTGAATCAGACTCGAATAAAATGTTGTCCTTATCAATACTTGTTTCATCATTACTAGTATTATAAAACGGATTTTGTGAAATGGCAAGCTTTTCTACTAAAAAAATTAATAGCGCCGATTTCTGCCGTCCAATTCTACTTCTGTTGCCAAGTAGCGAATTCGCTCCATGATTCGGCGTGCTTTCATTCGTTCTTCGTTACCGTTATTGGAGAACATCAAGTGGGTTTCTAGTTGCTCCATGCTGTAATTGGAAGAAAAAAATGTGGGTAGTTCTTCTTGCATTCTAAATTGCAAAATCGCGCCAAGGACTTCATCGCGGGTCCATGTTGTCATGGATTCTGCACCGATATCGTCTAACATCAAAATATCCGTTTCTTTGGCAAATTGGATTTTCTCGCCGACACTGTTATCTGCAATGGACTGCTTGATTTCGCGCATGAATTCTGGTAGATACACCAATGTGGAAGAGACGCCTTTTAGTGCCAAATCTTTTGCTATAGCGCCAAGTAAGAATGATTTTCCTGTACCGAAACTACCGTGAATATACAGCCCTTTTTGCATGCCTGTCGCGCCTTGTTGGTATGTGCTTAGAAATTCGCCGGCTGATAAAAAGGCAGCGCTACGCGATTCGTTATCGATTGTGAAGTCGTCTAATGTTGCTTCCATGATTTGTTTTGGCATGTATAGCGAACGGATTCGTTTTTCGATGGCACGCTGGCGGTCTGCTTGGATTTTTTCTTCTGTTGGATAATATGTCACGGTGATGTATTCTCCGTCCAAGCTAAGCCTTGGTGCATAGCCAGGCATTAAGGTATCTTGTTTGTCTTGATATTTTTGATGTTCTGTCATGAATTCATATAGTTTGGATAGGTTTTGGTTGACGATTTGTTCATTTAAATCGGACTGATTTTCTTGTAAAAATGCTTTGACTGGCTCATAGGCGAAAACTTGCTGTTTTAACGCCTCGTATTGTTTTTCAAAGTCGCGGCCTTGAAATAATTGGCCTAGTGTTCGTTCGATTTTATCCATACGTGTCACCTACCTTCTTTTAGTCGTTTTTTCATTTCGGCTACTTGTTTGTCGAGTGTTGATTTCTCGCGCGTTGTCATCGCTTGCTGTGCGGGAGCCACTTCTTCTTTGTCAAACCAGTCTGGTAGCACTTCTTTTCTTCCAGTTTTATTAAATTTGCGATTGTTTGCAGGGGTTGCTTTTGTGCCTTCTTCTTGGAGTTTCTTGTATTTCTCATGTTCTGCCCAAGCAAGTTCCATCGCTTCTTTTGCGGTTTGGATTTTCTTGCGTTTCCAATGAGCCGCTATGGTCATCATGAAGTTCTTGGCGATTTTCCCGTCTAGGCGGAGTAAGACGTATTCGATGAGGACATTCATGACTGGAATTGGTAAGTTTTGCTGTGTCATGACTTCATCGACCGTTTTTAAATCAGTTTCGGCGGGAACTGCACCCTCGCTTATGTCGACTAATAATTGATAAGGAGTGATGGTATCAAGGTAAGCCTGAAGTGCTTCAATGTCAGCGGTGTCTTCTGGTCTTGATACGTGTGGTTGCTCTTTGTTTACTACGGGTTTCTCGGTTCTTACTTTAAGTTCTGGCAAGCGTTGGTTCTGCAATTGGTAACCATCACGAACGATTTTTCGTAAGTAATCTAGGTCTAGTGAGCCATCAGATTGCACGGAACGATATAAATAATGCACCATATCAAGCTCTGTTATCGCGTAAATCGCATGCAATTTCAAGATACAAGCGCGTACTTCCTCGTTTATCGCTTGTCGGGATAGCATCGTCGGCGACAAACTTTGCAACATTACCGAGAAATCAAAGCTTTTATCGTCCAAAGAAATGCCTTGTGATGCCGCACGTCCTACTGGCTCGCCGATTTCTGGGGCACTCACTGGTAATTCGCTACCGTTAAATGTCTCAAAAACATCTTGAAATGATCGCGTCACTTCATCAAAACCGATTTCTTCCCGCGGTTCATCAGAGAAAAAACGGCGTAAACGCTGATACTGCGCGTTCCCAATTTTGCTGTACAAATAAATGTTTAGCAGGCCGTCGGAGAAAAATTGTTCTGGCGAAAGTGGTGCTGCGATTTCATATATGTAATGGCGGGACTCGCCGGTTGTGCGAACAAAGCTGCGCAACAAGCCTAGCCCCTCCAGCTTCAAACGTGCTTGAAACAAGTTGGACAGACTAATCCCGAGCAGATTTAGCAACTGCGTATGACTATGACTTTCCGACCAAAGGCGATTTTCTTCGACTTCTGTTGTCAGCGTATCGTATAGCGCCAAGCATTCTGCGCCCATCAAAGGCTGATACAGAAATGTCAAGATTTTGCGGTCGTTCGGTGATAGTATACCGCTTGCTTTGACTTGATAACTATCTACTGGCTGTAACTCCATCCAAAATTCTGCCACGTTTTCTCACCTTTCTAGTCGTTTTTAGTACGATCCATGAGTTCTTTTAGTTCTTCTACAAATACACTGATATCTTTAAACTGGCGATACACGGAGGCAAAGCGGACATAGGCAACTTCGTCTAATGTTGCTAATTTATCCATCAATTTCTCACCGATTAAATGCGAGGAAACTTCACTTTCTCCAATGCTTCGCAGTTCGCGTTCTACTTCATTGACGACGCCTTCCAATTGTTCGACGGAAACTGGTCGTTTTTCACAAGCACGAATAAGACCGCGCAATATTTTATCTCTGGCAAATTCTTCGCGCACACCATCTTTTTTCACGACGATTAACGGACTTTCTTCTACCTTTTCAAAAGTGGTAAAGCGAAAGCCACATGTTTCGCATTCTCTGCGTCGTCGAATGGAATTGCCGTCATCAGCTGGTCGTGAATCAACAACACGTGAGCCGTTGCCTTTACATGATGGACATCTCATTTTCATCCACTCCTTATTCGTCTTTTTCTTAGTATACCACGACTACTACGCTAGCTTCTACTTTCAAAAGTTTGCACGAGCGCTTCTACTTGCTGCTTTGTTTCTGCTAAACTGCCAGCATTATCAATGACCACATCGGCGCGCCTTGCTTTCTCATGTAGTGGCATTTGACTTGCCATGCGTGCTTTGGCGTCGGTTTTGGTTAACTTATTACGCTCCATTAGGCGAGATAGTTGGGTGTTCTCGTCTACGGACACAACGATAATCTGCTGGACCATGTCTTCTAATTGGCTTTCAAAAAGGAGCGGGATGTCTAAAATAATTGTTTTGGCACCATTTGCGATATGCCGTTCTTGTTCGGCGAGCATCCATTGTTTTACTAACGGATGTACAATGGCATTTAATGTTTCTCGTTTCTCGGCGTCATGGAAAATAATATTGCCTAATTTGGGGCGATCTAACTCCCCGTCTGCTTGAAAAACTTCCGTGCCGAACGCTTCTTTGATTTGTTGTGCGCCGAGGCTGCCTTTTTTGACAACTTCACGGGCGGCTATGTCAGCATCTACGACTGGGTAGCCTGCGTCTTGTAGCATTTTACTAACAGTGCTCTTGCCGCTTGCAATGCCGCCTGTGAGGCCTATAATTGTTGCCATATGGGATTCACCTACTTTTGACATTTCGGGCAAAAATGCGTGCCCCTGCCGTTTAGTTTTATTTTTATAATCGGTGTGCCGCATCGTGGGCATGGGTTTCCTTTTTCGCCATAGACTTGGAGTTTCTCTTGGTAACCGCCGATTTTTCCTTGTGAGTTAACGTATGTTCGGATGGTGGAGCCGCCAAGTGCGACGGCTTCGGTCATGATGGCTTTTGTGCTTTCGTAAAGTCTTGTGATTTCGGCTGGTTTTAACGTGTTCGCTGGTCGTTCTGGCAGGACTTTGGCTTGGAAGCATATTTCATCCGCGTAAATGTTGCCGATGCCTGCTACTAAGCTTTGATCCAATAATACCGTTTT
The DNA here is from genome assembly GCF_000766865.1 of Listeria booriae. GTDB lineage: Bacteria > Bacillota > Bacilli > Lactobacillales > Listeriaceae > Listeria_A > Listeria_A booriae. The sequence goes on along the minus strand of NZ_JNFA01000029.1, from coordinate 143,036 downwards.
GACGGCGCGTCCGGATTTTTGCAGTTTTGTGCCGAATGCTTTCTTTTCGAAGTTTGAAGAAAGTGGTTCGGGTCCTAATTTTTGAATCGATTTCGTTGTGTCTTCTTGGTGCTTTGGAACGAGCTCCATCGTGCCGAATTTGCGGACGTCGAGATAGCGCAGTTCGGTGTCATCTGTGAAATGGAAAATGACATGGGTATGCTTGTCTACAGGGTCGCTTGCGTTGTTTAGACGATACTTCCCTTCCATTCGTAGATGTGATAAAAGCGTGCCGTCTGTCGTATCGATAAGTAAGAATTTGCCGCGACGGCGTACGGCTTCGATTTGTTGGTCTATCATGTTATCTATAAATGCTTCGGCTGGCATTCCTACAATCATTTTGGGAACACCGACAGAAACGCGGTCGATTTTTTTACCAATGACGAGTTCTGCTAGCGTTGCGCGAACGTTTTCTACTTCTGGTAATTCAGGCATGTTTTTAACTCCTTGCTTCTGTTATTTAGCGTCGTACCATGTATCGCCAAATGCACTATCGACTTTCAGTGGAACCGCGAGTTTAACGGCGTTTTCCATGACATCCGGCACGATTTCTTCGAGTTTTGCAATTTCAGCTTCTGGTGCTTCAAAAATTAATTCATCATGCACCTGCAATAAAAGGCGTGCTTCGAGCTTCTCTTCGATGAGGCGGTCGCTCATTAAAATCATCGCTTTCTTAATGATATCGGCGGCGCTACCTTGGATTGGCGTGTTCATCGCTGTCCGTTCTGCAAATCCGCGCACATTGAAGTTACGGCTTGTGATTTCAGGAATGTAACGACGGCGATGCAAAATCGTTTCCACATAGCCTTTCTCTTTGGCAGAGCGCACAATTTCTTCCATGTATTCTTTCACGGCTGGATAACTCGCAAAATAACGATCGATGAAATCGCGTGCGTCTTTGCGGGTGATGCCTAGATTCTGCGATAAGCCATAGTCGCTGATGCCGTACACGATTCCAAAGTTCACGGCTTTGGCTTGGCGGCGCATGAGAGAATCAACTTCTTCTTGCTCCACATGGAATACATCCATTGCCGTCTTTGTATGAATATCATAATCGTGTTGGAAGGCGTATTGTAAGTTCTCGTCACCAGAAATATGGGCTAGGACGCGAAGTTCGACTTGCGAGTAATCCGCGGAAAAGATTTTCCAACCTGGTTCAGATGGAACGAATACTTGACGGATTTTGCGGCCTTCTTCTAGGCGGATTGGAATGTTTTGCAAGTTCGGGTCTACAGAGCTTAAACGACCTGTTTGCGCCAATGTTTGGTTGAAACGTGTGTAGACTTTTTGCGTATCTTGATGTGTTACTTTTAGCAAGCCTTCGATGTAGGTGGATTGTAGTTTGCCCAATTGGCGGTACATTAAGATGCTTTCGATAATTGGATGCGCGCCTGAAAGCTTTTCTAAGACGTCAGCGGATGTAGAGTAGCCCGTCTTCGTTTTCTTTTCTGCTGGTAATCCGAGGTTTTCAAAAAGGATAACGCCTAATTGTTTCGGTGAATTAATGTTGAATTCGGAGCCGGCATATTCGTGAATGGTTTTCTCCAGTTCACTCAGGCGGCCTGCGAGTTCGACTTTCATATCTTCTAAACGTGCAATATCGACTTTTACGCCGTACATTTCCATTTTCGCGAGGACCTTGGATAACGGTAATTCTAGGTCTTCAAAAAGTGCTAATTGCTCGTTATTTTCTAATTCCGTGCGCATTTTCTTCTCGAGTTCTGCGACTGCGGTTACCTTTCTGGCAAGATGTTCGGCGACGATTTCTTCTGCTGGAATGGCTCGTTTAGCACCTTTGCCGTAAATGGATTCGTCTGTGTTCACCGCGTCATAATCGTGGCTAATGGCTACACTTGCGAAGTCATCGATAGTGTCTGACGGGTTTAGTAAGTAGGAAGCAAGCATGATGTCGAATGTTATTCCTGCAACGGCAATATCGAATTTTGACAGGCCGACAATTGTTTTTTTAGCGTCATAGACGGTTTTTTCTTTTGATTCGTCTTCTAGCCATGTTTGGAAGGCTGGTGATTGTTTAACAGCTTCTTCGTTGGCAAAATAGACTCCTTTTTTGGAATGAACCGCGATGCCGATAAATGGCGCCGTATGGTAATTATCATTGTCTAATTCTACGTAGAGCGCCATTGTATCCTCTAAATGTGCGTCTGTAATCTCTGGCACGATTTCAAATGGGATATTTTCCAGTGCTTTGTCAGGCTCAGCAACATCGCCTTGCAAATTTTTTAACAGTGTCGCAAAACCGAGTTCTTTCAGTAGTGGAATGACTTTTTCGGTATCGTAGCCGTTATATTTCGTATCGGTAATCTTGATTTCTAGTGGTGAGTCGGTGTTGATCGTTGCTAATTCTTTACTCATGATGGCTGATTCTTTGTTGTCTTGTACCTTTTCTTGGAGTTTCTTGCCTGATATTTGGTCCGCATTCGCCAAAACTTCTTCCACTGTGCCGAATTGGTGTAATAGTTTTAATGCTGTTTTCTCGCCAACGCCTGGAATGCCGGGAATGTTATCCGATGAGTCACCCATCAAGCCTTTCATATCAATGATTTGCTCGGGAGTTAGGTCATATTTTTCTTTGAGGCTCGCTGGTGTGTTTTCCTCCATGTCAGTAATCCCTTTTTTAGTAATGAAAACGGTGGTTTTGGGGCTCGCGAGTTGTGTTAAATCGCGGTCTCCGGTAATGACAACGACTTCTAAATCCGCTTTTTCGGCTTCTTTTGTTAGCGTACCAATAATATCATCAGCTTCGTAATTCACAAGTTCATAGCGCGGAATGGAATACGCGTCTAAAAGTTCACGAATGAACGGGAATTGTTCGGATAGCTCGCTCGGCGTTTTTTGGCGGCCACCTTTATATTCTTTATATTGGCTATGTCTAAAAGTCGTTTTCCCCGCATCAAAAGCGACTAATACGTGGTCTGGTTGTTCTCTTTCTAAAACGTTCATTAACATCATCGCAAAACCGTACACAGCATTCGTGTACACGCCTTTATCATTGCTCAAAAGTGGCAAAGCGTAAAAGGCACGATTCGCGATACTATTTCCATCGATTAATACTAATTTATTCATAGGGATTCCTCCTCCAAATTTTGCGCTCATTATGTCCATTTTACCATAGTTACTTGGAATTCGCCCGTACTTAGGAAGGCATTCCGCACAAATAAAAACCGCGTCTCGTCGGAACGAAAACACGGTTTTTGCTTTTTAGAAATTACGAATTAGCGCATCGGCAAATTCGGAACATTTTACTTCTGTTGCGCCGTCCATCAAACGAGCAAAGTCGTATGTGACCGTTTTGTCAGCGATTGTTTTTTCCATGGATTTGATAATAAGGTCTGCTGCCTCGCCCCAGCCAATATGTTCTAGCAATAATGTACCAGAAAGAATGACGGAGGATGGGTTTACTTTGTCGAGGTTCGCATATTTTGGTGCTGTACCATGTGTCGCTTCAAAAATAGCATGACCTGTTTGGTAGTTGATGTTAGCGCCTGGTGCGATACCGATACCGCCAACTTGAGCAGCTAATGCATCGGAAATGTAATCGCCGTTCAAGTTCATTGTTGCGACAACATCAAATTCAGCAGGACGTGTCAAAATTTGTTGCAAGAAAATATCCGCGATGGAATCTTTGATAAGGATTTTCCCAGCAGCTAAGGCCGCGTCTTGTTTCGCGTTCGCCGCGTCTGCGCCTTCTGCTTCCACAATACGGTCATATTCCGCCCAAGTGAATACTTGATCGCCAAATTCGCGTTCTGCAAGCTCGTAGCCCCATGTTTTAAATGCGCCTTCCGTGAATTTCATGATGTTGCCTTTATGCACAAGCGTCACGGATTTACGGTTTTCTTTGATTGCGTACTCAATCGCCGCGCGAACGAGGCGTTCTGTTCCTTCTTTAGAAACAGGTTTCACACCGATTCCTGATGTTTCTGGGAAACGGATTTTATTTACGCCAAATTCTGTTTTTAGGAAGTCGATTAATTTCTTCGCTTCGTCGCTACCTTCTTTGAACTCGATTCCCGCGTAAATATCTTCTGTATTCTCACGGAAAATCACCATATCCGTATCTTCTGGGCGCTTCACAGGGGAAGGCACACCAGTGAAATAGCGAACTGGACGCAAGCACACGTATAAATCTAATTCTTGACGTAACGCCACATTAAGCGAACGAATTCCGCCGCCGATTGGTGTTGTCAGTGGTCCTTTGATAGCAATAAGAAATTCATCAATCGTATCTAAAGTCGCTTGTGGCAACCATTCTCCAGTTTCATTAAATGCTTTTTCACCCGCCAAAACTTCTTTCCAGGCAATGGCTTTTTCGCCGTTATATGCTTTTTTCACAGCTTCGTCTAGTACGCGCTTAGATGCACGCCAAATATCTGGGCCTGTGCCGTCTCCTTCAATAAATGGAATCACTGGATTGTTTGGTGTTTGTAACACGCCGTCTACAACTTGAATTTTTTCACCTTGTGTCAAATCAATTTCCTCCTTCTATTTTAGTCCCGTTCAGTAACAGGGATATATTCGCGTGATTCTGGACCAACGTAAATGGCACGTGGACGAATCAATCGATTATCACGATATTGTTCAAAAATGTGCGCCAACCAGCCCGATACACGACTCATCGCAAAAACAAGCGTGAATAAGTCATGGTCAATGCCTAACGCATGGTATACAGATGCGGAATAAAAATCGACATTTGGTTTCAGATGCTTGAACTCCCACACCGCTTCTTCTACTTCTGCAGAAATGTTATAGTATTCTGGTTCGCCACTTTTTGCGGTTAATTTCTCGGACATTTCTTTCAGATGGCTAGCACGTGGGTCGCCGCCTTGGTAAACGCGGTGTCCGAAGCCCATGATTTTTTCTTTGCGGTCAATTTTGTTTTGAATATATTCGCGGGCATTGCCTTTTTCTTTGATTTCTTCTAGCATGTCAATGACGCGTTCGTTCGCACCACCGTGTAACGGGCCTTTAAGAGCGCCAATCGCAGCTGTTACGCCAGAATATACATCGGATAAAGTCGCAACACATACGCGGGCTGTGAAGGTGGAAGCATTGAATTCATGATCAGCATGCAAGACAAGTGCTTTGTTCATCGCTTCTTCCGCCAAATAGCCAGCTTCTTCTCCTGTTACCATGTACAAGAAATTAGAAGCCATACTTAAATCATCACGCGGCGGAATTGGATCTAAACCACGGCGAATCCGTGAAAATGCAGCAACAATGGTTGGCATTTTGGCTTGTAAGCGAATCCCTTTGCGGTACACTGCTTCTCCGTCATCCATTTCTGCTTCTGTATCAAAAACGCCAAGCATCGATACGGTTGTTCGCAAAACGCTCATCGGATGTAATTTTTGGTGGTGTTGTAAGCGCAAACTTGTAATAATTGATTCTGAAACGGCCATATTTTCGCGGATTTCTCCTGTGAATTTCACCAGTTCTTCTGCATCTGGCAAACGTAAATGCCATAGTAAATAAATAACTTCTTCAAATGTTGCGTTACTCTCCATTAAATCATCAATGCCGTAGCCAACATACGTTAACATATCGTCTAAAATCGAACTAATGGACGTTTCCGCCACATATACATTCTCTAATCCTTTTGAAACTGTCATCCTGTTTTCCCCCTAACAATATGAATTTAGCATCTTTTGCTATGTAAGTTATTTGAATAGAGCGACACCTTGCATAAGTACGTACGCAATTCCCGCTGCAATGACTGGTCCAGCCGCCACACCACGGAATAGCACAACCGCTAAAATGGTACCAAATACAAGCGATACCGTTACTTGTGGATCAACAGCCATGTAGCCAACGCCCTTCTTTGCCAAAATGGAAACCGCGATTCCCGCGCCTAAACCAATCCAGCCCGCCGCTGACTTGAAGGAGTCTATTAAGTCTTTAAAACCTATTTGTCCCGTCGCAATCGGTATTAAAATCGCAACAGTAATGACTGTCACGCCCCAATTGATGCCTCGTGATTGAATCGTTTCCATTATTTTTCCGTCCACATGGAAAAGTTTTAGCAAGATAACGACTGCCACTGCTATAATCAATGAATTATTCTTGGCTAGCAACCCGAGTAAAAGAAATAGTAATAAAAATAGCATGCTTTCTGTAAACAAAAAGACACAACCTTTCTGCCTGAATGACCGTCTTTTTTTGAGCCAGTTGCTGTCTTCTATCTATTTTGGTCGCAGTAGAACTATTATAGCACACCTGTACCCCTGTGTGTAAAGCGATACTTATTGTATATCTAAAAATAGATAAGAAAACCCAATGACTCTTTATTTCATATCAAAATACGTGAAGTTCCCCTGATTGATTCGTTGTTGTACCCACCTGCTGAGGCGTGGTTTGATCCAAGTTCGTACGAATGGAAGAAAAAATAGTAAACCTGCGATGGAGGTAATGATGCCAGGAATGATAAGTAGGATTCCTGCTAAGAAGAAACAGAACATATCAAGCAAGTACGGTGTGATGGTTCTGCCTTCGTTTAGGTTTTGGCCGATGCCGCGCCATAGTCGTTTTACGATGAAAATACCGAAAAGACTGGAGGCGATTTGGATGAGGAACAGTGGCCAAAATCCGATCCAGAAAAAGAGCAAAATATAGGTGAGTAGTTCGATGAGACCGTATGCGGCCCAGTAGTATGTGATTTTTCGCATTGGGGTGTCGCCACCTTTCTTATGTGATAAAAAACCAGATCATGCTGTCCCTCCGATGAATTTGGCGGGATTAGTGATCTGGTGTTTTGTTTAGAGTCTTACGAAGCTTTGTTTGCTGAGTTCGAGCCTAAATATTGGTTTTGATTGTGTAGCTTGTTTCGCGATTTAGTTGCACACACCCGCAGAAAAAGTCCTCTTTTGACTTTTTCTGCGACCGCTCCAGTTTCTGTCAGGGCTATACAGGTGTGTTTCGCTTTTTTCTTAATGTGTTGCTGTTTTACCGTTGTAGACATTGCCTTGGCGAGCATCTACTGTGATTGTTTCGCCGTCTTTTACTAGGTCTGTAGCGTTTGTTGCGCCTACGATTACTGGAATGCCTAGTGTGATGCCTACTACTGCTGCGTGGCTTGTTAGACCGCCTTCTTCAACGACTACTGCTGCGCTTTTTTCGAAAGCTGGTAGCATTTCTTTGTCTGTTGTTTTAACAACTAAGATGCCGCCTTCTTCTGCTTTTTCTAGAGCTTCTTTATTGGATTTCGCAACGATTGCTTTTCCGATAACGGAGCTTGAACCAATACCGTGACCTGATACTGCTTTGTCACCGATTAATTGGATTTTCATTAAGTTTGTTGTACCGGATTCAGTTACTGGTACACCAGCTGTAATGATGATTAGGTCGCCTTGTTTTGCTAAGCCTGATGCTAGTGATTCTTTTACTGCAAGGTCGAACATTTCATCTGTGTTTGAGATTGGCTCTGCTAGACGTGGGTATACGCCCCATGCAAGAGATAATCCGCGACATACTTGTTCGTCGAATGTCACTGCTAAGATGTGTGATTTTGGACGGTATTTCGAGATCATGCGTGCTGTGTGACCACTTTGCGTTGTTGCAACGATTGTGTGTACGTTAAGGTTGCGCGCTGTGTGACCTACTGCTTGGCCGATTGCTTCTGTCATATCAGAATTAGAGTGTGCTTTAAGTGCAAATTTATCTTGTGCAACTAATGCTTCTTCTGTACGTAGTGCAATTTTAGACATCATTTGTACAGATTCTACAGGATAATCCCCAGCCGCTGTTTCACCAGAAAGCATGATTGCATCCGTACCATCAAAAATGGCATTGGCTACGTCACTTGCTTCGGCACGTGTTGGACGTGGGTTGCGTTGCATAGAATCAAGCATTTGCGTCGCTGTTACAACAGGTTTCGCAAGCTTGTTACATTTCTTAATCAATTCTTTTTGAACGATAGGTACTTCTTCTGCTGGGATTTCAACACCAAGATCTCCACGAGCAACCATTAAACCGTGAGAAACTTGTAAAATTTCATCGATGTTGTCCACGCCTTCTTGGTTTTCGATTTTAGGAATGATTTGAACGTGTGTTGCATTGTTTTCTTCTAAGATTTTAGTAATTTCAAGAACGTCTGTTGCGCGACGAACGAATGATGCTGCGATGAAGTCAATGCCTTGCTCTAGACCAAAACGAATATCATTGGCATCTTTTTCTGTGATACCTGGTAGGTTGATAGATACGTTTGGTACGTTCACGCCTTTTTTGTTTTTAAGTACGCCTGGGTTTTGAACAAGTGTTACTAGTTCACGGTTTGCAGCGTCTTTTTCTGTTACTTCAAGACCGATTAGTCCGTCATCTAAAAGAATAACAGATCCGATTTCAACATCGTCAAATAGTTCTGTATATGTTACGGAGAATTTCTCTTTCGTTCCTAGAACTTCTTGCATTGCTACGCGAACAACGTCACCTTTAGCAAATTCTAATTTCCCGTTTTCCATATCATTTGTACGAATTTCAGGACCTTTTGTATCAAGTAAGATAGCTACTTGTTTTCCTGTAATCTTAACTGCTTCACGAATATTTTTGATACGCGCGCCATGTTCTTCATAATCACCATGTGAAAAGTTAAGACGGCAAACGTTCATACCTGATTCGATTAATTGTACTAATGTTTCCACCGTTTCACTTGCTGGTCCGATTGTACAAATAATTTTTGTTTTTTTCATTTTTTATACTCCTCCTAAGAATACCTATTCATTCGTTATTTATTATAAACTCATCGGCTCCATTTTACCAGTAACTGCACTAGTAAACAAGGGGCTTGTGAATTCATATGCATGTTGACTAAACTTTTGATGTCTTTTTGGGCAATTGTGTATGTAGCATTTTTGTTGTTACACAGCACTTGATTTTCATTTTAATCCGTATTAAGAGGCTTCTAACATGATTGAATTAGAAACCTCTGTCATAGTCGTATTAAATCGAAAGAATCGTTGCTAAATCGAACATTTCTTTATCGATAACGTGTTTTTCTTTCAAAACTTCTGTAATGTCGTTCTCAACGATTTTATTATTCTTGATACCTACAGCAAGTCCGCCGCGGTTCTCGATTAATAAATCAACGGCACGTGCGCCTAAACGACTTGCCAATACGCGGTCAAATGCTGTTGGGCTACCACCACGTTGCACGTGACCTAAAACAGTTACGCGTGCATGATAATCGCCAAACTCCGCTAATTGTGTTGCAAATTCATTTCCTGAAATAACACCTTCTGCAACAACGATAATACTATGTTTCTTACCGCGTGCTAGACCTTTGTTCAAGCGATCCACAACATCTTCCATTTTGAAATTATGTTCTGGAACGATGATAGCTTCAGCACCACCTGCTAGACCAGACCAAAGCGCGATATCCCCAGCGTCACGACCCATTACTTCGATAATGAAAGTACGTTCATGACTTGTCGCTGTATCACGAATTTTATCTAGTGCGTCTAAAACAGTGTTTAATGCTGTATCAAAGCCAATTGTAAAATCAGTACCAGAAATATCATTATCGATTGTTCCTGGAATACCAACTGTTGGGAAGCCGCGTTTTGTAAGGGCTTCAGCGCCGTGATAAGAACCGTCTCCACCGATAACAACAAGACCTTCAATACCGAATTTCTTCAGTTGTTCGATACCTTTCAGTTGTCCTTCTTCTGTCGCGAACTCAGGGTAACGCGCAGAATATAAGAACGTTCCTCCACGATGAAGTAAATCACCAACAGAACCTAGGTCCAATTTATGAATATCACCATTGACAAGACCTAAGAAGCCATAGTCAATACCGTATACTTCTAGACCTTCATAAATACCTTTACGAACAACGGCACGAGCCGCGGCGTTCATTCCTGGTGCATCTCCACCACTTGTTAAAACTGCAATACGTTTCATCAAAATCCCACCTCAAACAATGAATATTATTTTTCATCACATGGTTACATTCTACATCACTTTTCCCAAAAATGAAAGCACGAATCTAGTCCTTTCTTCATGTTTTGTGAAACTTTTCATTAATTATGCGCTCAAATGGTGTAGACCAATTCTCGTTTAATCGGAATCGGTACTGGTTTATTACCCTATGAAGATGTATACCAAACATAGTTGGAATAATATGGGGCATAACCCAAATAAATCGGCGACAAGCGCTCGCATTCAGGAAGTTTGGCGGACTTCCAGTTCTCATGTACAGTCGTACACTCCGCTTCCGGCTTCCACCAAACTTCCTGAATACAAACGCTTTCGCTCGATTTGTGTAAAGCAAAATTTTTCGTCCTACTCAAAGGTAAATGGCTCGGTGGTTTTGCTTTATCTTGAGTTTGTCCCAGCATCATTTCTTGTTCGCGATTAGAGCAGGCTTCGTTAAATTTTTTGCTTTTGCTTTCTCGGATATCGCTATTTTGGCAAAATATATTGCAGTGTCTTTGTTCATTGCTTTTGGTATTTTTTATGTATAACACATTCAAGGAACGTCGCATGTATCTTAAAAAGCGCTCTGAATTCATATGAAACGCAAACAAAAACCAGCCCTGAAAGCTGGTTTTTGGTTATAATTCCTCGTAAACACCGATTTTTTTGAACTTCTCGTATCGTTGATTGGCTAATTGTTCGCCGCTAAGTGCAGACATAGCGTTTAAGCCTTTACGAATAACCGTTGAAATAAGTGCTGCTTGTTCTTCGACATTGCGATGTGCACCACCACGGATTTCTGGAATAATGCCATCTGTAATGCCTAAATCAAATAGGTCAGCGGCGGTAATTTTCATGGATTCGGCTGCTTGTTTGGCAAGGCTCGCGTCTTTCCATAGAATTGCTGCGGCGCCTTCTGGTGAGATAACGGAATAAACCGCGTTTTCCAGCATGTAAATCTGGTTTCCGACACCAAGAGCTAATGCACCACCACTTCCGCCTTCACCGATGACTACAGAAATAATCGGCACGGTCATATCGCTCATCTCGTATAGATTACGTGCAATCGCTTCGCTTTGTCCGCGTTCTTCTGCAGCACGACCTGGATACGCACCTTTTGTATCGATAAAACAAATAATTGGGCGACCAAATTTATTCGCTTGTTTCATCAGGCGTAGCGCTTTACGAAACCCTTCTGGATGTGGCATGCCGAAATTACGATGTAAATTATCTTTCGTATCTTTTCCGCGTTGGTGACCGATAACTGTGACTGGCGTGCCATGAAAAGTTGCTATTCCAGCAACAATCGCTGCATCATCGCCAAAATAACGATCGCCATGCAACTCCATAAACTGGTCGAAAATCAGCGGAATATAGTCGAGTGTCGTTGGACGTTCTGGGTGACGCGCTACTTGAAACTTGTCCCAAGCCGACATATTGCCGTAAATCGCGTCTTCTAATTTGCCTAAACGAATCTCTAGTTTCACAATTTCTTTCGTTAAGTCCACGTCAGACTTCTCGTTGTATTCTTTGAGATCGGCAATTTTTGTTTGTAATTCTAAAATTGGTTTTTCAAATTCGAGTTCATTCGCCATCGGATGCGACCTCCTTTTTGGTGTGGATGTCTAGAAGGAAGCGCAATGTTTCGCGCATATCGAGGCGTGAGATAACATCGTCTAGTTGGCCGTGTTTGAGCAGAAATTCTGAGGTTTGGAAGTCTTCTGGTAAGTCTTCGCGAACCGTTTGTTCAATAACGCGACGTCCTGCAAAGCCAATTAACGCCCCTGGTTCTGCAAAATTATAATCGCCTAGCGACGCAAAACTTGCAGAAACGCCACCTGTTGTAGGATGGGTCATGATGGAAATCGCTAAACCTCCGTGATTACTAAAGCGCTTGAACGCTGCGGATGTTTTCGCCATTTGCATTAAGGAAACCATTCCTTCTTGCATTCTGGCACCACCTGATGCGGTGAAAATAATGAATGGAACGCCTAGTTCGTCCGCCTTTTCAACGCCACGCAAAATTTTCTCGCCGACAACGGAACCCATACTCGCCATGCGGAAACGTGAATCCATCACTGCTACGACAAATGGTAGTTTCGCAATGGTCGCAGTTCCCGTTAGAATCGCCTCGTTTAGGTCTGTCTTCTTCTTATCTTTGGCAATGCGATCCATGTAGTCTTCAAATTGAAGTGGGTTTGCGGTCGTTAAGTTCCCATCTATTTCGTGGAATGATTCTTCGTCAACTAAATAAGCGACACGTTCTTGCGCGCTAAGTGAATGATGATAGCCACAGTAACTACATACCTTCAAGTTTTTCTGTAACTCTTTGGAGTACATAATTTTTTTACATGAAGGACATTTTGTCATAATACCTTCCGGAACATCAGGCTTTGTGCCATCTGAAGGAATTGTTGCATACTTCCTCTTTTTCGGTTTTGTAAATAGATCTCCTAACAAAGGATGAACCCCCTTAAAACACAATCTCTTTTCCTACCAGCGCGAAAAAATAATAAATAATAGCCGTACTTGTGCGCATTGTTATGGTAGTTTATATTCTTGCTTAACAATAGTAGCATTTTTTAACGCATTTGTCTTATTTATTTTATGCCTATAGCAAAACTAGCCGCCTCATCCCATTACTATATCATATCTAGGTACACTTTTAAAAGATTAACGAATGATAAAATTACCTTCGCCGAGAAGTTCGGTGATTGCTTTTGCGGTTTCAGGGCTACCGTTAATGCTGAACTTCGGTTGGAGTTGGGTCGTTTTTTTCGTTGCTTCGTCGTGTAAAATAACGCTGATATCGCCTCTGTTAGCGAGCAGGATTGGTTTTAGTGTTTCGAACTGGCTTGCTGTTTTGACGCGTAGGAAGGCGCGCTTCGGTGTTTCAACGTCTTTTACGTTTTCTGCTTTATGGATGACGAGTTGTAATTCGCCGTTTCGTTGGTCGACTTTGGCTTGAATGAGTAGGATAAGACCTTTTTGTGCTAGGTCTGTGTATTTTCGGTAGGTTTCAGGGAACATGACGGCGCTTATTTCGCGGCTGTCGTCACTTAAGGTTAGGAAACACATCGATTCGCCTTTTTTGGTGCGGATTGTTTTGATGGCGTGCACGTAGACGGCTAATTGATAGGTTTTACCGACTTTGATTTGTGAGAGAGCTGTGATGTCTAGTGCGCGAAGCTTTTCTTGGTAAAATGTGACGGGATGCGCGGATACATATTGGCCAACGTACTCTTTTTCTTTTTCCAATTTTTCATCAAGAGGTAACGGGCTTGATTCGCGGTACTTCGGTTTCATTTTGCTGAAAAGTTCGTCGTCGGTTGTGAATAAATTGATGCCTTTTTCGTCATCGCCAAGTAGGCTAACGTATTGAAGCGCCGCGTCCATAGAGGCGATATAGGTTGCGCGGTCTTTGCCAAATTCGTCGAAGCAGCCAGCATAAATGAGTGCCTCAAGCACTTGTTTGGTTAATTGTTTTTGTGGCATGCGTTCGCAGAAATCGAAGAAATCACGGAATGGCTCGTTTTTGCGTTCGTTTACGATGGCCAGCGCGAACTTGCTTGGAATTTTGCGGATGACGCGCAGGCTAAAGCGGATCGCATCGCCTTCCACTTGGAAATGGTAGTAGCTTTGATTGATGGATGGGCCGCGCATTTTGATGCCATAATTCTTGGCTTCTGTGATATATTGACTGATTTTGTCGTCGTTGCCAATAACAGCGCTAAGAAGTGAGGCCATGAAAGCTGCTGGATAGTTGGCTTTTAAGTAGGCTAATTGGAAGGCGATTTTGGAATAAGCTACGGCATGGCTTCGGTTAAAACCGTAATTCGCAAAGCGGACAATGAGGTCGTACACTTGATTGGCGCTTGCCTCTGTGTAGCCTTTTGCACTTGCACCAGACACGAAATGAATGCGTTCTTGCTCCAAAACATCGGCCTTTTTCTTACTCACTGCTCGGCGCAATAAATCTGCTTCGCCAAGTGAGAAACCCGCCATTTGTGAGGCGACTTGAATAATTTGTTCTTGATATACGATAATGCCATACGTGACACCTAAAATTGGCTCTAAATCCGGATGTGGATAAACAATGTCTTGTTTGCCGTGTTTGCGCGCAATGAACGTGTCGATTTGTTCCATTGGACCTGGGCGATACAAGGCGTTTGTCGCGACAATGTCTTCAAACGAAGTCGGGCGCAAATGTTTCAACACACGCCGAATACCGTCTGATTCGAATTGGAAAATCCCCGTTGTGTCCCCTTTTTGAAAAATTTGCAACGTCTTGGCGTCGTCTAACGGAATGTCTTGTAAAGTAAGCGATGTTTTGCGTGTATAATTGACATTTTTTAAAGTCCGGTCAAGCAATGTCAAATTTCGCAAGCCCAAGAAATCCATTTTGAGTAGGCCGATTTGTTCTAATTCCCCCATCGCAAATTGCGTCAAAAGCGCGTCGCCACTCCCTTTTTGAAGGGCAATCTGGTCTACAAGTGGGCTATCACTAATCACCACACCGGCAGCATGTGTCGAAATATGGCGCGGCAAACCTTCAATTTCCGTCGCAATCTCCCAAATAAGTTGGTTCTGCTCGGAACTAATAATATGGCGTTGCAACGCAGAAGACTGCTCATGGGCACGCGTCAACGTAATGCCCAGTTCACGCGGAATCAATTTCGACCAGTCGGCAAGTTGCGTGGCATTTAAACCAAAAGTCCGCGCTGTATCACGAACCGCAGCCTTCGCAGCTAGCGTCCCGAACGTTCCAATTTGCGCCACATGTTGCGTCCCATACTTCGAAACGACATAAGAAATCACTTCGTCGCGCCGATTATCAGGAAAATCCAAGTCAATATCCGGCATCGTAATCCGCTCTGGGTTCAAAAACCGCTCAAACAAAAGCTGGTATTGAATCGGGTCCACATCTGTAATCTGTAGCACATAAGACACGAGCGAGCCCGCCGCCGAACCACGCCCAGGTCCCGTCAAAATCCCGTTCTCACGCGAATATTTCATCACGTCCCACACAATCAAGAAATAATCAGAGAATCCCATATCTTGAATGACCTTCAATTCATAATTCAGCCGCTCCCAATAAACCGCATCAGGATTCGCCACCCGTTTTAGAAGCGCTTCATGACATAAATCTTTCAAAACCGGCCCTGCTTCAAAACCAGGAGCTAGTGGGAATTTCGGTAATAAATGTTGGTCCATCGCGATATCCACATGGCACATCTCCGCGATTTCACCGGCACGATACAACGCCTCTTGCTCAAATGGCGTCACAAATAACTGTTCCATTTCCTCTGGTCCAGCAAAATAAGCCCCACCAGCCGTCGGTAAGTTATGCCATGCAACCGTTTCATTATCTCGAATCGCACGCAAAATCTCCGTACTCCGAACCCCTTTTGGCTCCAAGTACTGCACATTCTTCGTAGCTACTGCTGGCAATTGCTCGTTCTCGCAGAAATCACGAATCGCCTCATACGCTGGATTTTCTTTCTGCAACGTCATATAAAAACCAGATTCGCCAGCGATTTCTTGCCATTTGGAGACAACGATTCTAGCGTCTTCTATCATGCCTTGACGGATTAAGCGCTCGATTTCACCCGTTTCGCCTGGTGAGAAGAAAAGCAAGCCTTCCTGATAGGACTCCAACCATTTTAGCGGCAATACTTGTTCTTCGCGCGTTTCAATGGCACTGGAAATTTTGAGCAGGTTGCGGTAGCCTTGGGTTGTTTTTGCTAGTAAAAGCAGTTCGAATGTTTCTAACGGCTGGGTTACGCCTTCCACCGAAATCGTCATGCCAATAATTGGCTTAATGCCCGCCGCTCTACATTTCTGGTAAAACTCAATAACGCCATACATCACATTATGATCGGTAATAGCAACAGCAGGATAATGAAATTGTTGTGCTTTCTCGATAATTCCGTCGATGGCCGCGGTACTTGAAAGCAAATCGTATGCACTCGCCACTTGTAAATGAACAAATCCCATTATCCTTCTCTCCTTTAAATATTCTCTTCTCTATTATATCGGTTGTTCTCCAAAAAAGAAAGCGTATGTTCGGTTTTGTTTGAAGAAAACCAGACATACGCTTAAATCCTGCGATTACAACGCTTGGAGCATATCAAATTGAGATTGGTACAACTGATAATAATAGCCTTTTTTTGCCATTAGTTCATCATGACTACCCGATTCTTGAATGCGGCCATTATCGATATAAAAAATTCGCGAACTGTTCTTAATTGTGGAAAGTCGATGCGCGATAATAAATGAAGTTCGTCCTTCCAGCAATTTTTCCAGCCCTTCTTGTAGCAACATTTCCGTTTGCGTATCAATGCTTGACGTCGCCTCATCCAAAATCAGAATTTTCGGGTCTGCTAAAAGCGCTCTTGCAAATGAAATGAGTTGCCGTTGTCCCGCAGAAAGCGTGCTGCCACGTTCCTTTACTTCTGCATGATAGCCATCTTTTAACGCAGAAATGAAATCATGCGCCCGCACAACTTTCGCCGCTGCGATAACTTCTTCTTCCGTCGCATCCAATTTACCATAACGAATATTTTCTAAAATCGTCCCGGAAAAAATGAACGTATCCTGCAACATCACGCCCATCTGCTCACGCAAAGATCGCAATTTCACTTCCGCAATATTTTCGCCATCTACCGAAATCTCGCCCTCATTGATATCATAAAAACGACTTAGCAAATTGATGACTGTCGTTTTCCCAGCCCCCGTCGGACCAACGAGCGCAATACTTTCACCAGCTTTCACATCAAAAGAAATGCCTTTCAAAATGTTTTTACCTTCCTCATAGCGGAAATACACATTATCAAAGCGCACATTCCCCTTAATTGTCGGCATTTGACGCGCGTTCGGTGCATCAATAATATCCGGCTCCACATCCATCGTTTCGAAAATCCGCTCTAAATAAGCCGTCGCCGTAATTAACGAATTATAGAAATTCCCAATATTAATGACCGGATTCCAGAAGTTCCCGACATAACCAACGAAAGCAACAAGTGTACCCGTAGAAACCTCGACACCGAGCCCTTTAATCCCGACAAAATAAATTAAACAGGTCGTAATAACCGCGATGTTCTGCACACCCGGCCAAAGCAAAAACTGAATTTTAACAGCCTTCATCCAAGATTCACGGTAAGCATCGCTCACTTCTGTAAAAATTTCATGATTCTCCGTTTCTCTTGAAAACGATTGCGTCACCTTAATACCTGCGATACTTTCATGAATATACGCGTTCAAATTCGACTGCTTATTGCTCAATTGTTGGTACGCGCGTCGTTGCGCATTTTTTATAACCATAACAATGACGAATAACACAGGAATCAAGATTAAACTGTAAAGTGTCATTTTAACATCAATGGCGAACATAAACGCTAAAGTCACAACGACACTTAAAATATCCGAAATCAAGTTAATTAGCCCATTTGAGAGCAAATCGCTTAACGTATTGATATAATTGACCACCCGAATAAGAATTTTACCATGCGGGCGGCTATCAAAATACGCGAATGGAAGTTTTTGCAAATGTTCGAATATAGAGAAGCGCATATCTTTTAAAATATCTTGCCCAATTCGTGTAATAGCACCAATTCGGTACCACATACATAACCCCGTAACAATAACAGAAGCAACGAAAGCAACACCAAGCCATGCGAGTAACGTCATGTCTTTTTGCGGAATCGCCGTATCGATGACTACTTTTGTCAAATAGGGTCCTAACATTGTCGCTACATTAGCCAGCAAAATAACGAATAGCGTGATATAAATCGATTTTTGATACGGTTTAACAAACACCATAATGCGTTTTAAATGCGTCATATCAAATTCTGCTTCCAGTTCCTCGTCAACATTGAACTTATTGCGCGCCATCCATATCCACCTCCAACCCTAACTGTTTACGATACGTGTCATAATAATAACCTTTCGCCGCAAGTAACGATTCATGCGTACCCCGCTCAATAATTTTTCCATGATCTAAAATTAAAATCTCATCCGCGTCCTTCACGGAAGAAATCCGGTGCGCGATAATAAAAGTCGTCTTGTCATGCGTGATTTTGTTTAATTCCTCTTGAATTTTCACTTCCGTTTCCATATCAACCGCAGAAGTCGTATCATCCAAAATTAAAATTGCGGGGTCTTTCAGCAACGCCCGAGCTAGCGAAATCCGCTGTTTCTGTCCACCAGACAAACCAACACCGCGCTCTCCCACAATCGTGTCGTAGCGTTCTGGCATCGTTTCGATAAAATGATCCGCATCCGCAATCCGCGCCATTCGCCGCACATCCTCTGCCGTCGCATCCGGCGCTCCGAACGCAATATTGCCCTCAATCGTATCCGAGAACAAGAAAATATCTTGCATTACCGTCGCAATATGATTTCGCAACTCCCGAACATGCCATTTTCGCGCGTCCACACCATCTATCAACACAACGCCCGCCGTCGGATCATAAAATCGGCAAATCAAGTTCACTAGCGTCGACTTCCCAGATCCCGTCTCACCAAGAATCGCGACCGTCTCACCAGGTGAAGCCTTAAACGTAATATCCGTCAAAACTGCCGTGTCCGGATCATCCTCAAAGTAAAACGACACATTCTGAAACTCCACAAAACCCTTCAACTCTGGCGCTGCCTTCTCCGCCTGAATCGGAATTTTCGTCTCCGTCCCGAGCATATCTCGAATTTTAAAAGAGGAAGCAACAAAGCGTTGTGCATCATTAATCAACCAGCCACTCATCCGCATCGGCCCATTTAGCATCCACAAAAATCCGTTAAAAGCTACTAAATCCCCCAATGTCATCTGCCCTTTAATGACCAGAAAGCCACCATAGATCAGCGTAATCACAACAAGAATCCCAGCAAGCGAATCTAACACAGGTAAATAGCGTTTCGAAACCGCCGCAGAATCCATATTTCGCTTTTTAAAATCCTCATTATGTGCCTTAAATTTTTCAATCTCATAATCCTCACGCGCAAATGCCTTCACAACCCGGTTTCCACTAATATTCTCTTCCACCATCGAATTCAGCCGCGAAAAGCTCTCCCGAATCTCATAAAAAACCGGTTGCGCATACTTGGACATTTTGATTGTAAAAAAGGCAATAAACGGCGTCACAATAAGCAATACCAACGTCAACTTCCAATCGATCCGCATCATCACAATAATCGCAAACAAGAACAAGCACGCATTTTCCAAAATATTATAGACCACCCAAGAAACAAAATGCCGAATCGCATCCGTGTCCCCCGTCATCCGCGCCATAATATCTCCGACCCGCGTATTATTAAAAAACGCAAAATCAAGCGATTGCAATTTTTTATACAAGTCTTCCCGAATTTGAAACAACGCGTTCTGCCCCACACGCTCAAACATAATTTGATACGTATAACGAAAAATCGTCCGCAAAACCGTCGTCCCAATCATAATGAACAGAAGCGGCAATAACCAATTCATTTTCCCTTGATGAATCACATCATCGATCACCTTACCACCAATAATTGGATACACCACACTAAGAAGCGACGCAATAACAATAAAAAATACCGAAACCCAAACAAACCCGCGCTTCCCCTTCGTATACTGCCAAATCCACTGCAAACTACCCACAATACCACCCCATTCCAACCTATTCACCCATCTATTTTACTCCCCCCAACAAAAAAAAGAATGGTGTATGTTAGGGTTTATGATGGAGAATGTTGTATAATGAATGAAAAGCTGAACGGGCTCGCCCAGCTCCGAAAAAAACTGGAGCGGCCGCAGTAAAAACCCGCTCTTGGTTTTTGCGGAGGGCGTGAAGTTTTCGAGGAGCTAGCCCGTGAAGCTGGATCGCGAAACAAAGATACGCATCAAACCCAAGTATTCCCGCCAAACACGATCACCCTGACAGAAACTGGAGTGGCCGCAATAAAAATCCTCTTTTGATTTTTGTGGAGGGCCTGAAGTTTCCGAAGGGCTGGCTGTTTCAGCTGGATCGCGAAACAAAGACACACCCAACAAAGAAAAACCACCACCCCAGAACCAGCAACCAAACCAAAAAAACACAGCTTCCACCCAATCAAACAAAGGAAAATCAAAAAAAGGCCCACCACACCCACCAATCTAACTTCAAAAAAACTCAAAAATGCACACGCTTACAAAAAAAGGAGGCACCACCATGCTAAAAATCAACACAACAACCTTCAACCCCCAAATCCTATACATCGCCGACTGCTACACAAACGAACCGAGCACCGGCACAAAACACCACCACGACTTCCTCGAAATGAGCATCATCTATTCTGGAAGCGTCAACTACAACATCGACAGCCAAATCTACCACCTAAAAGCCGGCGATGTCCTACTATTCAACCCAGGCATCGACCATTTCGAATTTTCCGAAGATGGTACCGAGAACACGCAAATACACATCGGCTTCCGTCATTTCTCGCTAGAAGGCTATCCGCGCGACACATTCCCATTCAAAACATCTGTCATCCGCCTTCACGAAAACAAAACCAAATTCATGGAAACCTGCACCCAACTACTCGCCGAGAAATACCATGAAAAACCCGGCTACGATCTTATGTTAAAAGCATTGCTCATGCACCTTATCATCTACATCCTGCGCGACGCCGACCCAGAACAACTCGAAAACAACGGCTTCAAGCTCTCCACCGAAGCCCAAGAAAAACAAACACTCGTCAACGAAATCATTCATTACATGGAAAAACATCACACCGAAGACGTCACGCTATCCAGCCTATCGCAAACGATGTACATCAGCCCAACTTATATTTCCAAAGTTTTCAAAGAAGAAACAGGCGAATCACCAATCAATTACCTCATCAAAATCCGTCTATCACGCGCGCATGACTTGCTAACTTCCCAAGACGTCACTGTAAAAGAAGCCGCAAAACTCGTCGGATACAACGATGCCTTTTATTTCAGCAAACTTTTCAAAAAATATTACGGCTTTCCACCATCCGATGTCCTTAAACAAACAAGCTAAAAAAGGAACCACTTTTCATCTCGAAAAGCAGTTCCTTTTTCATGTTAATATTCTCCTTTTTTCATGCTTTCGGCAATGACTAAGAAAAGCCATGTCACTGCGACAAAAGGCATCGTTAAGGCGGGTAAGCCAAGCGGTTCTAGCGCAATCTTCACGACAGGCGTTAACAATACCGTCAAAATCCCGCCGATCACGACATAAACATAACCACCACGAACTTTCGTGTAAAACGCTGAGCCAAGTGCAATCATCGTCAAAATCGTATTATACGAATACAATCCCATCTCCAAACTATGCAAGTTCAGCCCGCAAATATACACGACCGCAATACTAATCACTACCCCCGCGCCTGCCATCACTGTGTTGCGCCACCCAGAAATGACAATCGCCGCCAAAATAAAGAGCGAACAAATATAACTATCTTGTAAAAATACCTCGCCAAAATCTTTAATTAGCGCCCCGAAAAAGTCAATATCCTGCTGGCCACTTGTTAATTTTTCAATAGGAGTCACTGCAACAGCATCGCTCAAATGAACGTGCGTCATCGCATAACTCGCTAAAATAATGCACCAGGTCACCGCAATAAATGGAAAAGTAAGTGACGGCAAGCCGAAATGTCCAGCTAATCGATTGAAGGCTATCGTGAAAAAGACTGCAATAACCGCCCCAATCAACGCCGCAACATACTTCGAATCCCCATCCAAAAATAACAAACAAGCAATGCCCGTCAAAACGGAACTAAAGCCATACAGACCATGCTTGATTTTGTCACGATTTGCACCGATATAATAAGCCGTTGCCGTTCCTAAACAGCTCGCCACAAATGCCGTCAGACCAACGTCCCAAGATGCTAAGGAAAGTCCGATCAGAATCAGCAACCCGCTCCACGCGTTATCAATCAACAGCACTTGCGACACGCCTTTTAAGACACTTTTCAAAGCAACCGTTATATTATTTTCCCCCACACATCTTCACTCCTCAATATTTTCTCAGTAGCAGTGGGCTTTTTTCAAAACAATGCTGGCGAACATAGCGATGGCAAAAATCGATAAATTGCTCCAATTCCTGCGTCGAATTCGCCAAAATACGTGCCGAAAAACCGTGTACATTAAGCAGCGAAATCCCGAATCGTAAATCCGCAAATTCCTGCTTTAACACCTCTTGAAAATCATGCACAAATGTCTCATCAATGCTTGGCGTCACAACAAGTAACGAACCTACATGCGAGAAGCTTTCCAACATGCCAATATCGTGCAAAACACCGTCTGCCGGCGTCAATCGAAACGCGTCAATCACAGCAAGTTTCCCGTCGATATACACTTGATTTTTCAGTAGCAACTGCTCATAACGAAATCCGTCCTGCTCACGCGCCCATCCCGGCGTAATCATCTCACTATAAAACAGGCTCGCCGTCTTATCCATATGCACAACCTGTTGCTGCACATAACGCGCTTTCTCATACGCAATGACAGGGTCCGAAATAAATTCCAGCAAACTGTTCTTCCCAAGCGTAATCTCTGTTTCCTGACGCACCTCATTGTTCGGCGTCTCATATACTTTCGTCGCTGATTGCGTCGTCAAAAGCAACTCCGCATTATCCGCAAGCGTCACATTGATTTTGTAGACATCCCCGCCAACATAACCGCCACCCGGATTCAAAATAAAGTAAACCACTTGCCCCGAATCATCCAAATACTGCGGTCGCATCACTTTGAGTGCCCCTTGGAAATACGTATTCGCAGGCACCGATTTCCCATCTCTTTCCGCAATCGCAAGCGCCAATGTTCCCGTTAACTTCTCCATCTATTTCGCATCCAGAAACGCATATTTTCGAATCCACGCCACAACATCATTCAAGCCTGTGCCATCTTGTAAGTTCGTAAATATCGTTGGTTTTTTATCGCCACGGAATTGCTTCGTATCGCTCGCCATAACGTCTAAATCCGCATGTACATAGGGCGCCAAATCAATTTTATTAATAATAAATAAATCCGATTTAATCATGCCTTGACCGCCTTTACGCGGAATTTTTTCCCCTTGCGCCACGTCAATAATGTAAATCGACAAGTCCACTAATTCTGGACTAAACGTAGCCGCCAAATTATCGCCACCACTTTCGACAAAAATCAATTCCACATCAGGATGAAGCTCTTCTAGTTCATTAATCGCCGAAACGTTCATGGAAATATCTTCACGAATCGCAGTATGCGGGCAACCACCCGTTTCCACACCGATAATCCGGTTTTTGTCCAATACACCATTTTCGACTAAATATTTCGCGTCTTCCTTCGTATAAATATCATTCGTTACGACCGCCATGCTGATTTCATCTTTCAAAATCCGTGTTAACTGATCCACAAGAAACGTTTTTCCAGCACCAACCGGGCCGCCAACGCCAATTTTTATTGAATTTCCCATAATCCTATTTCCTTCTTTCATCCAAAAATACTACGACATAAAGTTCCGTGCAAACAACAACTCGTGACGCATTTGCGCAATTTCAAGTCCTGGAGGCGTGGAACCAAAATCAGCCTCAGACAACTGCTCAATTCGTAAAAATGCCTGATGAATTTCCGCCTGAAAAGCAAGCAATAATTTTTGCCCTGCTGTCTGACCAATTGGGACACCACGAACGGCATTTTGCACCATCGTCGAGATCGTCGAATACAAAAAAGCTTCAATCGCTTCTTGCTTTGTGAGCGTCAAATGATGCGCAATAATCGTTAAAACAACGACGGAATGCGCATCGGTTTCTTTGTTTTTCACAGCTTGATGGTATGTGTCTAGCGCATGAATATCGAATAATTCTCTGCCTAAGACAAGGAATCGTTCGCCCATTTTCTGATTAGCTACACGAATCTCACGCGGTAAAATCTGCGCCGTCAATGCTTGCGAACGGTGAATCAGTTCTGTCTCATCACCATTTTCCAACGAATCATACACGAATCGCGCCGCCAAACCTTCTGAATACACAAGCTGCTCTTGTAAAAATACTTTCAACCACGCTCCGAATGAGGAAGCATCTTGAATTACTTCCTCATTCATATACGTTTCAAACCCGAACGAATGACTAAAAGCCCCCGTCGGAAAATTAGAATCACAGAGTTGAAAAAAAGTTAGCATCTTATTCGTCATGGCTGTGACCAATATGGCGGAATGCCTCTTTCAAATAACGATTTTCACGTTTGAACGGAATGCCTGCTTCTTTTAACAAGTTTTCCACTAAATAATCAAATTGCACAATCATCGTCTCATCTACAAATTGCGCTGGTAAATGGCGATTTCCAAGGGCATGTGCGATTTCGCCCATCTCATGAATCGAGCGCGGCATAATCGTCAGCACATCTTCACTTAGCACATCTACGACGACAAGGTTGCCGTCTTCTTGTACTAAAATATCACCAACGTGCAAATGCTCACCTTGTGCCAAGCGAACGCGGACTTCACGCCCGTGGTCTGTTTCCACCAAATGCATCCGTTTTGCTAAAGATTCATTTTCAATGTAAATGCGCTCGATATGATACGTACCTAGTTGTTGTTCGGTAAAATCGTCTATATTGCCAATCACTTTCTCTATAATCATATCGTCACCTCAGAATAAAAAGTAGCGTTGCGCCATCGGAAGTTTGTCCGCAGCTTCACACGTAATTAATTCGCCGTCAATTTTTACTTCATACGTTTGTGGATTGACGTCGATTTCAGGTGTTGCATCGTTCCACTTCATATCTTTTTTCGTCAAATGACGCACACCTTTGACTGGCAATGTTTCTTTTTGCAAGCCGTATTTTTCGCGAACGTTATTGTCTTGTGCGGCTTGAGAAACGAATGTGAAAGAACTTTTCGCAAGTGCTGTTCCGATGGATGCGAACATTGGACGATAAAGCGCTGGTTGTGGCGTTGGAATCGAGCCATTCGGATCACCCATGACACTATTCGAAATCATTCCGTTTTTCAAAATCTTATCCGGTTTTACGCCGAAGAATTTTGGTTCCCAAAGTACTAAGTCTG
This sequence comes from Listeria booriae, assembly GCF_000766865.1. GTDB lineage: Bacteria > Bacillota > Bacilli > Lactobacillales > Listeriaceae > Listeria_A > Listeria_A booriae. Next base: position 118,050 of record NZ_JNFA01000029.1, on the reverse strand, counting down.
CAATTTTGCCAACTTCAATAGAACCGACATAATCCGCAATACCATGCGTAATCGCAGGATTAATTGTATATTTAGAAATGTAGCGTTTCACACGTGTGTTATCGCTTTTTTCTGTATCGCCAGCAAGTGCGCCGCGTTGTGCTTTCATTTTGTCCGCCGTTTGCCACGTACGAATGATGACCTCACCAATCCGACCCATTGCTTGTGAATCTGAGCTTGTCATACTGAAAACGCCCATATCTTGCAAAACATCTTCTGCTGCAATCGTTTCTTCGCGAATCCGTGAATCAGCAAATGCTAAATCTTCCGGAATGTCAGGGTTCAAGTGATGACAAACCATTAACATGTCCAAATGCTCATCAATCGTGTTTACCGTGAATGGCAATGTTGGGTTTGTCGATGATGGTAAAACGTTTGGAAGACCTGCTAAACGAATAATATCCGGCGCATGTCCACCCCCAGCACCCTCTGTATGGTACGTATGAATAACGCGATCTTTAAACGCCTCGGTTGTGCGTTCAACAAATCCCGTTTCATTTAGTGTATCTGTATGGATAGCAACTTGCACATCGTACTCGTCCGCTACTTGCAACGAATGATCGATAGACGCAAAAGTGGCACCCCAGTCTTCATGTATTTTCAGACCCATGGCTCCTGCTTCAATTTGTTCTGCGATTGGAGCATTTGCCGCTGCATGTCCTTTTCCAAGTAGGCCTACATTTACTGGTAAGCCGTCTACAGCTTGTAACATCCGTTCAATATTCCAAGCACCAGGTGTTACGGTTGTTGCGTTTGTTCCTTCTGCTGGGCCTGTTCCACCACCGATTAATGTTGTAACACCGCTGTTCACTGCTGTTTCAATTTGTTGTGGTGAAATAAAGTGAATATGTGTATCAATACCGCCAGCTGTCAAAATTTTATTCTCACCAGCGATGATTTCTGTGGAAGCACCAATTGGAATCGTTACATTGTCCATTACTAATGGGTTTCCGGCTTTGCCAATCGCTGCAATTTTGCCATCTTTTACGGAAATATCAGCTTTGAAAATACCTGTGTAATCGATAACCGTAGCGTTTGTAATTACTAAATCAGGAATTCCTTCATCGCGTGTTGCTGTTGGATGCATGCCCATGCCTTCACGAATGACTTTCCCACCACCGAATACGACTTCATCGCCGTAATTTGTGTAATCTTTTTCAATTTCGATAAGTAAATCTGTATCCGCCAACCGCACGACATCACCGACAGTTGGTCCATATAAATCTGTATATTGTTTACGAGGTATGTTTAAACTCATCCTAATCGCTCCTTAGTCTAGTGATCCATTTGTTTTATTGTTTAAGCCGAATACTTTACGTTCTCCTGCAAGTGCAACAAGTTCCACCGTTTTCTTATCTTGTGGTTCAAAGCGCACCGCCGTTCCTGCTGGAATATTTAAGCGATAACCGAATGCTTTATCACGATCAAAAGCAAGTTCACTATTAATTTCAAAAAAATGATAATGCGACCCAATCTGAACTGGGCGATCTCCCGTATTTGTCACTTCTACTTCTACCGTATCGCGTCCTACGTTACATGCGATATCTTCACCATATAAAATAATTTCTCCTGGTTTCATTTGCTGTTTTCCTCCTTCGCTTAGCGGATTGGTTGGTGTACTGTGACAAGCTTCGTGCCATCTGGGAATGTTGCTTCCACCTGAATATCACTAATCATCTCCGCGATACCATCCATTACATCATCTACCGTCAAAATTGTTGCCCCGTATTGCATCAACTCTGCAACGGTTCTCCCGTCACGCGCTCCTTCTAGAACTTCATACGTGATTAGCGCAATCGATTCTGGATAGTTCAGCTTCAGCCCACGATCTCGCCTTCTACGAGCTAAATCCGCCGCAACGACAATGAGTAATTTCTCTTGTTCCTTGGCTGTTAAATTCATGATCCAGACTTCCTCTCTACATTCAAAATAATTTAACCGACTAAAGTATTTGTCGATTAATGGGACTAATTCTAGCACTCCGGCAACGTGTCGTCTAGCGATAAGTCGAAAAGTCACAAAATCGCTATATTTTTGGTTTTATGTTCATTTTTTATGTGTTTTATTTGGCTTTTTACGAATGATTTAGTGTTTATTTATACTTTTTACATTTGTGCTATGTTTGGCATTATTCTTGTGAAAAAGAGCACTAATTCAATGTTTTAAACGCATTCATGATTGATAATTCTGAATGGCTTTTTCTAAATTAGTTTGGATTTCTACTCGAAGTTCATCTGGCGCAACGATTTTTACGTCGGGACCAAACGATAGCAGGAAAGAATACAGCCAATCGGTTTTTGGTATCTTCGTTTTGACTTGAATGTGTCCGGATTTTTGCTCCAATATGTCTACTGGAAAAATGGGAAGTAAGCGGTAATAAACCGCATTACTAAATTCGAGAGTGACATCGATTTTTGGTGCAGGAGTAGTTGCTTGCTCGCGAAATGTCGTAAAAATATTTTCTGCATTCATTGGTTCAAAATGCGTGGTGACATGTGGATCAGAAATACGGTGAACATGAAATAACCGATAAGCTTGGCGTAAGAAGCAATAACCAAAGACATACCAAGCGTTTCCTCGGTACCATAACTTTATCGGGGCTATTTCCCGTGTTGTCGTTTCCCGGTTGCTATTGTGGTACGTAAAAGCTAATTTCCGCTGCTCTAAAATACAATATTTCATCAGGTCAAAAAGTTCATTTCGTTCTGGCGGAGCGCCATATTCGGCGGGATCAATTACAATCCAGTCATGCTCTTCGGCTTCCCAAAGTGCTGTGAATTTCTGCATTAAGGGGTTGATTTCTGGGAAATGTGTGGTTTTTAGATTTTGCAGTGCGAGTTGAATCACATGTTTCTCTTTTGGTGTAACGGGAATCTTGGCAAGGGTAAAATGTGACATAAGGCTGATTCCACCTGATCTGCCGCGAGTCATTTGGACTGGTATCCCGGCAAGTGATAGCGTCTCAATGTCCCGATAAATGGTTCGCGTGGAGACCTCAAAACGACTTGCCAGTTCTTTTGCTTGAATATGTTTTCGATTCATCAATAGGATTAAAATTTCTAATAAACGGTCAATTTTCATAGTGCACCACCTTTTTTTCTTTTATGATAGCATGAAATATGACATGATGTAGTCAATGAAATATTGTAAGCTAGACTAAGAAATGGAGGTTTTAAAATGGAGAAGCAACTATTTATTGTTAACGAGGTGCGTACGAACAATTTTAATGATTCACAAGTCGCTGATAAAATCGGGGCGCTGTGGGAGGAAGCGAAGCAATATCAACAAGAAAATCAGGCGTTTTATGGGATTTATATGGATTATGAAAGCGATTTTTCTGGAGATTATACAGTGCGCGTTGCAACGGATTATCAGGCTTTTCTCGGAGCAGATACAATCGCTATCCCACAACAGCAATATCATGTTTTCCCTGTAGAAAATGATGTTTTTGCTACGTGGCAGGAAATTTGGAAGTTGCCGTTTGATCGTAGTTATGTATTTGATTACGAGGAATATTTACCAGATGGTTCTATCTTCATTCATATCGGGTTGAAGGCCTAAAAAAAGAGCAGTAACCGCTGTTTCGAGAACGGTTTACTGCTCTTTTTATTAGTTACATAATTGTTCTAATTTCGCGACCATTTCTGGAATTTCTGACTCTGAAATAAGTGTCGCACCAGATGCTAAAGGATGTCCGCCGCCGCGATATTCTTTCGCTAACCCATTGATAACAGGACCTTTAGAACGTAGTCGTGCACGAATGATGTCACCTTCTTGGACAAACAATATCCAAGCTTTAATGCCGATAACGCTATCTATTCGGTTCACCAATTGTGACGCATCACGCGCAGTCACTTCAAATTCTTCCAACAAGGCCTGATTAATATAAATATGCGCCGCGCCGTTTTCCGTCATTTGAAAGTTTTGCAGAATATAACCTGATAATTTTACTGCATTCAGCGGTGTTTCATACATTTTTGTGAAAATTTCGGTGCGGTCAAATGGAAATGTGACTAAATCGGCTGCATAGCGCAATGTTTTCGGCGTCGTATTCGGGAATAAGAAACGCCCTGTATCACCAACAATGCCTGCGTAAAGCAATCGCGCTGCTGTTTCATTTAGCATCAATTCTTTCGGAAACGCTTCTACAAATGCTGCAATCATCTCACTACAAGACGAAGCACCCGTATCCACCCACGCCAAATCACCGTACACATCTTCATTCGGATGATGGTCCACTTTCACCAACTTCGCACCCATCGCATACCGCCCATCATCGATTCGTTCCGTGTTCGCCGTATCACAAACAATCACAAGCGCCCCATCATAAACCGAATCCGCAATCACATCAACCTCCCCTAAAAAACGAAGTGATGGCTCATCTTCCCCGACACAATACACTTTTTTCTCCGGAAAATTACCTTTCAAAATTGCCGCAAGCCCCATTTGCGAACCATACGCATCCGGATCTGGCCGCACGTGCCGATGTATAACAATCGTTTCATATTCCTTAATTACATCTAAAATTGCTCGTTTCATCATGTCTCCACCAATCTTTAACGTTCCATCATTTGGCAAGCTACAATCGCTTTACCGACTAAAATACCTTCTAAATAAAGTTCCACATCAATTTTACCAGCTTTACGTCCCATTTCGAGAATCCGCGGTTTAATCACAATGGTCGCGTCCATTTGCACCGGTTTCAAGAAATAAATGGAAATATTTTCAATCGCGACATTCCGTTTTTTCATAGAAAACAGTTTTTGTTGCACCACATCACATACAATTTGCGTAAATACGCCGTAAGACAGCGTCCCGATATTGTTTGTCATTTGTGGTGTTACCGTAAACTGGAAATCGAGTTCCGCGTCATCATTCGTCTTTTCCAGCAATTGATTTGTAATCGTATCATCAATCGTCTCCCCGATTTGAGGCTGTCGCTGAATCATTTGTAGCGATTTCAAAATATCTTGCCGGCTCACAATCCCGATGAGCGTCAAGTCATCCTTTACAACTGGAATAACCTCGATACCTTCCCAAATCATCATATGCGACACAGATGCAACGCTCATTTTTGGCCCCACGGTTAGCGGATTTTTCGTCATCACCCGTTCCAGCGAAAGCGATAAATTTTTATCAATCACGTCTTTGCTCGTAATCATCCCAAGCAAACGCATCGACTTGTTCACTACTGGAAAACGGCTGTGCCCCGTCGAGGTCTCCTTCTTATACCAGTCTTCCACCCGATCCGAGTTCACTAAATAAGCCGTCTTCTCAATCGGCGTCAAAATATCCTCGACAAAAACGACTTCCTTCTTAATTAACTGGTCAAAAATCGCCCGGTTAATCATCGTCGCCACCGTAAACGTATCATAAGTCGTCGATAAAATCGGCAACTCCTTCTCATCCGCCAACTGCTTCACCGAGTCATCCGTATCAAAACCACCCGTAATCAATACCGCCGCGCCGCGTTCTAGCGCCAATTCCTGCGCGCCAACCCGGTTCCCGACAATTACCAAGTTCCCCGCATCGGTGTAGCGCTCCATCGCTTCAAGCGTCATCGCTCCGATCACGAACTTATTTAGCGATTTATGAAGCCCAGCGCGGCCGCCTAACACCTGACCATCAATCATATTCACGATTTCAGCGTAGGTCAATTTCTCAATACTGTCTTTTTGTTTCCGCTCAATTCGAATCGTCCCAACGCGCTTAATCGTGCTCACAAAACCAACAATCTCCGCGTCCTTGATGGCCCGATACGCCGTTCCTTCGCTGACCTGCAAGTTTTTCGCAATTTTACGAACGGAAATTTTTTCGCCTACCGCAAGCTCTTCAATATATTTCAAAATCTGTTCATGCTTCGTCGCCAAGCCACTCACCTATCCCTCTAAATTGTCATTGATTCGCCAATTTCTAACACTTTTCCACGTAATTCTGGGTTCAAGCTCGCCACAAACGCATGCGGGTCCTGCGCGATTAACGGAAATGTATTGTAATGCATTGGCACAACTACCTTCGCCTGTAAAAATTCCGCCGCAATCGCAGCATCTTCCGGTCCCATCGTGAAATTATCACCAATTGGTAAAAACGCAATGTCCAGCGGATTTAACTGACCGATTAACTTCATATCTGAAAACAAGCCCGTGTCTCCCGAATGGTATAAATGCTTGCCATCCACTGATAAAACAAATCCCGTCGGCAGCCCCAGATTAATAATTTTGCCGTCCTGCACTGTTGAAGAACCATGAAACGCTTGCGTTAACTTCACTGTTCCAAAGTCAAACGGACGTTTCCCGCCAATATGTAGCGGCGCTAAATTCTCCACACCTTGCATACTTAAAAAAGTCGCCAACTCCACATTCGCAATCACCGTCGCACCAGACTGTTGCGCAATCGCTACCGTGTCACCAACATGATCATCGTGGCCGTGTGTCACAATAATATAATCCGGATTTTCCTCCGCAACAACTAAATCACATTTCGCATTTCCCGAAATAAATGGGTCCACAAGAATCGTAATACCCTTCTCTGTTACTACTTTTATACAAGATTGTCCGTGAAATGAAACTTTCATATTATGACTTCCCTTCTCTTTATAAACTACTTTCATTATAAGGCATTCCATTTATTTTGGCACTTTATTTACATTCAAATCGTTGGTAATACATCTGTTTCACTTGAAATCCGCAATCAATTTTTCCAGTCCAGCAACAATCTGCGCCTTCTCTTTTGCCGAAATAATCTGTTCCATTTCCCGATTCAAATCCGCAAAAGCCTGCTGCACCTCGCCTACTAATTGCTCACCACCAGATGTTAGGAAAATCTTCTTCTGTCGTTCATTATCTTTCGGAATTTCGCGGTAAATCAATTGCTTCTTTTCTAACTCTTTTAAAATATTCGTCACTGTCGCATTTTGCTTTCCTAAATAATTCGCCAAGTCTTTCTGAATTGTCCCCGAATTTACTGAAACATAGTTCAAACTTTTCGCTTGCAGGACATTTAAGTGAATCCCCTTCAATCGCTTGGAAATATAGTCTTGTTGCAATAAACTCAACGTATAAATTTTTTCAGACAGCTCATTTTCACCCAAAATCACAGGCCTTCCCTCCTTCACATCTCCTAAACAGTTTAATCTAAAACAATTCAATTGACAACTATTTGGCAAAAGCGTATAATTCAGTTTATCAAAAATAGTTTTAATTACAACTGTATTAAAAACAACTATATCAAGGAGGCAATCCCATGTCATTAACACAACAACAAGTAACCGATACAATTCGTGAATTCCAACAAAACCTAGCCATATCAGAATGGAGCGTCGACCAAATTGCCACAGAACTACAAACGAGTTCAGAAAAAATCAACCGTATTTTACATTTAGAACAGCAATCCATCGAAGACCCGTGGATTCTCAAAGAATTTTTAGAACAACAAATCAAGAAATCAGGCAAAACAGCAGTTCCCTTCACGGCTTTAAAAGGCGATTACCACCAATACTGGTTTTTAAAAGCGAAGAAAATCGACAAGATGCAACTTAGTAAGGGCGACTATTAAAAGGAGGAATAAAAATCATGACAACAACATTCATTACAGGCGGAAACGCTGGATTGGGCTTTGAAACCGCAAAACGATTGAAAACATTAGGACATAACGTATATATCGGGGCTCGCGATGAAGTACGAGGCAAAGAAGCCGCCGCAGAACTAGGCGTACAATTCGTAAAACTCGATGTTACCGACGAAGCAACCGTTGCACAAGCCGCTAAAATAATCGCCGAACAAGAAGGCCATCTCGATGTACTCATTAACAACGCAGGTATCTCAGGTCCGTTCGCCACACCAGAAGAAATTACGCCAGACATGATGGAACAAGTTTTTCAAGTAAATGTTTTTGGCGTCGTCCGCGTTACGCATCACTTCTTACCATTACTAGAAAAATCCGCGCATCCCGTTATCGTCAATGTGAGCAGTGGCTTAGGCTCGTTCGGTCAAGTGCTAAACCCAGAACAAATCGAATCCAAATTAAATCCACTAGTCTACAGCTCTTCCAAAGCCGCGGTTTCGATGTTGACAGTGCAATACGCGAAAGGACTTCCAACTATCCGTATCAATGCCGTTGATCCTGGTCCAACTAAAACGGGTCTAACAGGTCAAGGACATCAAACCGTCCAAGAAGGTACCGACGCTATCGTTCAAATGGCTACCATCGATCACAACGGGCCAACTGGTACTTTTATTAATCGCGACGGCATTATCCCGTGGTAAATATTTAATTTCCGCCCTCTTTCGTGTTATGATATAGCAGATGAGACAAAGAAAGAAGGTTGTATGATGGAAAAAAATATCGATATTTTACAAAGCTGGCTTAAAGAACAACAAGCAGAAGTCGCTTTTATCACCGATCCAGAAAACATTGCCTACTTCACAGGCTACCATAGCGATCCACACGAACGCGTACTGGGCCTAGCCGTTTTTGCCGAAGCAGAGCCATTCCTATTCACACCAGGACTAGAAGTGGAAGACGTAAAAAACAGTGATTGGGCGCACCCAGCATATGGCTACAGCGACATTGAAAACCCTTGGGAAATCATCGTCACCGAAATCACAAAGCGCGTCCCAACCGTGAAGAAATTCGCCATCGAGAAATCACATATGAGCGTTGATCGTTTCGAAGTCCTTTCCAAGTACTTAACAGACGCCACATTCATTTCCATCGAACAAAAAATCCAAATGATTCGCCTTATTAAAACACCAGAAGAACTTGCCATTCTAAAAGAAGCAGCCTTACTTGCTGATTACGCCGTCCAAGTTGGTGTCGACGAAATCGCAGAAGGCAAAACCGAGGCCGAAATCGTAGCGAAAATCGAATATGAAATGAAGAAAAAAGGCGTGTCCGACATGTCCTTCTCCACCATGGTATTAACAGGAACAAACGGCGCCCTACCACACGGCACACCAGGCGATACAAAAATCAAAAAAGGCGACCTTGTCCTATTCGACTTAGGCGTTGTCCATAAAGGCTACTGCTCTGACATCACGCGCACCGTCGCATACGGCGAAATCAACGCCGAACAAGAAAAAATCTACAACACCGTCCTAAAAGCCCAACTCGCAGCTATCGAACAAGTAAAAGCCGGCGTTCCAGCAAAAGACGTCGACCTAACTGCGCGAAACATCATCAAAGACGCGGGCTACGGCGACTATTTCCCACATCGACTCGGCCACGGCCTAGGCGCAAGCGTCCACGAATTCCCGTCGATTACGGAAACAAATGACATGCCATTGCAAGAAAATATGGTTTTCACAATCGAACCTGGTATTTACGTCCCAGGCGTTGCAGGCGTGCGGATTGAAGATGATATTGTCGTAACGAAAGATGGCTATGAGATTTTGACAGAGTATCCGAAAGAATTAGTGCACGTGAAATAAATAAGTTATCTAAGCAGTCCAACAAGCTGGGCTGCTTTTTCATGTATATTTACATCCACAAATTCCTTATATATCTTTTTGAAAACGTTTTCAAAAGGGAGGATTTTTTCGGAAAATTCTTTTTTTGTATACAGCAATTCCAATGTTTTCTTGCTACACTTAATCTGAAAGTGAAGACTAATAGAAATTAAGAAGGGATTTGAGAAATATGAAAAAAAGAAAAGTACTAATTGGAGCTCTATCTGCCGGAGTTGTTCTCTCTCCAATAGCTAGCCAATACACACCTATCGTTGATTCTGCTAGTGCAGCAACACAAGTTCAAGTCACACCAAAGCAATTCTTTCCATCTTATGTAATATCTGAGTTGAGGTACTCACTCACGCGTGTGCAAGTAGATGTATGCAATTTTGTGGTGGGCAGTCCTATTGGTTTGATGCCCCCATTTGGAAGGGGACAATCCCATAACATCTGGACTAATGCTCAGGGAAAAGTATCATTTGATTATCCTCTCGATGTTGCCACTGCAAATGATTCGAAATTATGGACAGAAGAAGGTCTTGAGATTACAATTGGTAAAAAACTGTATGCCCCAATTATGAACCAACTAGTAACTACCGATAGTACAGTCGTAACAGGATACGGCATACCTGATGCGAAGATTACACTCAAAAAAGGGACGCAAACACTAGGTGAAGTATTAGTTAATCAATGGGGACAGTATGCGCTAACAATACCAAAACAAACATCAGGTACAATACTCAGTATTGTACAATCCAAAAATAACGAAACAAGCATAGAAACAAAAACAACTGTTCTTGCACCCGCCACATGGACTACTCCAATTGTTTACAAGACGGATACTCATGCTGTTGTCTTTGGTAACGGCTCTCCAGGCGAAAAGATTGAACTTGGAGATTACACAACCTACGCAAGAGAAGAAGCTATCGTTAATGCAAATGGCAACTATGAAATTAGAATGGATGTTGCTCAAACATCTAATGCTATGGGACTTATGCATGCCAGAACAGAGCATCATTATTTCGGTGAACACCTTGAAACTCCCCGAGTTACTGGAAGCGTTACACCATCCGCCATTAAAGTAGGTAGCTCCTATGTCAGAGGTACTTTCACTGGCGCTGTTACCAAAGGATTACTCGTAATTAATGGCAACCCAGAAACACTACGAGGTGAGTTTACTGGTACTGAATTCCGCTACTACGTTGACCCTAGCAAATTCAAAGCAGGCGACCGCTTAGAATTTATTGGCTTCAATTCAGCGAATAAAGTCATCACACAAGGTGAAACAGTGAGAGTAACACCATAATAATACAGCATAAGGAAAAGAGTAGTTCTACACACCACGGAACTACTCTTTTTCATATTCACGCAACCTTTCCGCAAGCGTCCCAGTATGTAACTCAAACAAATGATTATCAAAATCATAAAAATAAATCGACCTCGCCTCCCCATCTACTCTTGCTCGCCCGTCCTTCACCTCTAACCCTAAACGCTCAATTCGCTCCAAATACATATCATACGCATCATTCTCAATTTTAAAAGCAATATGATTATACGTACGACTCGGCAAACTTTCCCCTTCCATAATCGCAATCCACAAATCCCCAATCAAGAAAAACTTCTCTCGAGATAGCGAATACGTCTCATCCCTACTCGCATAAACTTCCTTCGCATCCAAAATCGTCTCAAAAAACAACGTTGCCTTTTCCAAATCATGTACAATAAACGTCATATGACTCAATCCTTGCATCTAAAAACCTCCTTATTACGAGCAATACATTTCCCAAACACCCTATTTCCGATTTACAATAAAGACGAAAAGAGGTGAATCCCATGAACTTAACATTTACCCCTGCAGCTATCCGCCGAATCGAACTTCTTCGCGGCTACTTACCTGGCAGACTCCATCTTGACTACAGTACAGAAGGCTGCGTATGCGAAAACAGTGGCATTTTCAGACTCCGACTAGTGACTGAACCCACCTCAGAAGACATCGAATTCACATCCAACCTCGGCCCAATTCTCATCAAGAAATGGACCGCCGTTTTTCTAGAAGAGGCGCTCACCATCGATTTTAATCCTAAAACAACTGCCCTCATTTTGAAAAGCACTGGTCAATATTACAATCAGAATCTTCTTTTCGCGGACACCGCTGGGAATTTTATTTATCCTAATATAACATGAAAAAGAGCAGAGAACTAAATCCCCGCTCTTTTTTCGATTATGCTAATGCTTCTTCGACAGCTTTGTACTCGTAGCCTAAATCGTCTGCTACCGCTTTGTACGTCACATAACCACCGACTGTATTCACGCCTTTATAAAGTGACAGATTTCCAAGTACTGCATCTGCAAGCCCTTTATTAGCAAGCGTCAGACCGAACTGCAATGTCGCATTGGTAAGCGCAATGGTTGAAGTTCTTGGCACCGCACCTGGCATATTCGCCACGGCATAATGCACCACGCCATGTTTTTCATACGTCGGATCATCATGCGTTGTTACCCGATCCGTTGTTTCAAAAATACCACCTTGGTCAATTGCGATGTCCACGATGACTGCACCCTGCTTCATTTGCTTCACAAGGTCTTCTTTCACTAGTTTCGGCGCACGAGCACCTGGAATTAGCACAGCTCCAACAACTAGATCCGCTTTTTTCACAGCAGTTTCGATGTTAAAAGCATTACTCATCAATGTCGTAATTTGATTTCCAAAAATATCATCCAATTCGCGTAAACGATGTAAATTCAAGTCAAGAATTGTCACGTTAGCACCAAGTCCAATCGCCACTTTCGCCGCGTTTGTTCCTGCCATACCACCGCCAATAATCACGACTTCGCCACGTTCCACGCCCGGCACACCGCTAAGTAAAATACCGCGACCACCGTTATTCCGTTGTAAAAATTGCGTCCCAATCTGCGCTGCCATTCGACCAGCAACCTCACTCATTGGGCTAAGTAGCGGTAACGAACGATCGTCTAATTCCACCGTTTCATACGCCACACTGTTCACTTTATTCTCCGTCAATGCTTTAGCCAGTTCTGGCTCATTTGCTAAATGCAAGTACGTGAATAATAATAAGCCTTCGCGGAAATAACCATATTCTGAGGCAATTGGTTCTTTAACTTTGACTACCATGTCAGCAGCCCATGCTTCTGCCGCCGTTGCTACAATCGTTGCGCCTGCTTTGACATAATCCTCATCTGGAAATGCCGATCCGATACCAGCACCTTGCTCCACTAGGACTTTGTGACCCGCGTGTACGTAAGATAACACACTCGCTGGCGTCATTGCTACCCGATTTTCGTTGTTTTTAATCTCTTTCGGTACTCCTATTAACACATGAATCTCCCCTTTATAAGTATTATTACCCAAAAAACACATATAGTATCCGCTTACAAAACAAGAATACCACATATGACCCAAATTGTAAAAATATACGGGTTGAAAAATTTCGCAATGCTTTTGATGGTTGTTTTTCCAAAAAAGGGGTACAATAAAAGTATAAAAAGATATTCCAAATGGGAGGGATTTTGTATGTTACAACAATACAAAAGAGTTTTAGTCGCAGTTGATGGATCAAAAGAAGCAGAAAGTGCATTCCAAAAAGCAATTCAAGTCGCCAAAAGAAATGAAGGTTCGCTTGGACTTGTCCATGTTATTGATACGCGTGCATTCTCGTCTGTCGCTAACTACGACACATCAATGGCTGACAAAGCTACAGAATATGCGGATGAATTATTAAACGGCTACAAAGACGACGCATTAAAACAAGGCGTAACAAACGTCGAAACGTACATCGAATATGGCTCTCCAAAAACAGCCATCACAAAAGAAGCCGCCAAAGCTTTCAAAGCGGACTTAATCATGTGTGGTGCAACTGGTTTGAATGCCGTGGAACGCTTACTTATCGGTAGTGTTTCCGAGTACATCATCCGTCATTCACCATGCGACGTATTGGTTGTAAGAAATGAAGACCCTGTGTATAAAGACGACAAATAAGAGATAGTGGAAACCCTTCCGAATCTATTCGCTGATTCGGAAGGGTTTTTCTATGCAAAAAAAAGTAGGCCCCTCTATTCAGGAAACCTACTTTTCTAATATTATTATTTATCGCTGTGCACGAATTTTTTCAACGTCTCTTGCAATCATTAATTCTTCGTTTGTTGGAATAATGATTACTTTTACTGGAGAATGTGGATAGTTCAAGAATGCTTCAACGCCGCGCACTTGGTTCAATGCTGGGTCCCAATAGACGCCCATGAACTCAAGGCCACGAAGTACGCGTTCGCGGATGTAAGAACTATTTTCGCCAATACCGGCTGTGAAAATAATCGCGTCGACGCCGTTCATGCGAGCAGCATACGAACCGATGTATTTGTGGATGCCATCAACGAAAACGTCCAGCGCTAGTTCAGCACGGTCATTTCCTTTTGCAGCTTCACTTTCGAGGTCGCGAAGGTCACTGGAAATACCAGAAACGCCTAGCATACCTGATTCTTTATTTAGAACGTCTAGTACTTGTTCTGCAGATTTTCCTGTTTTCTCCATGATGAATGGTACTAGTGCAGGGTCAATGTTTCCTGAACGAGTTCCCATAGATACGCCGGCTAGTGGTGTGAAGCCCATCGATGTATCCATTGATTTACCGCTTTCGATAGCCGCGATACTAGCTCCGTTACCTAAGTGACACGTGATTAAGCGTAATTCGTCAACTGGACGACCTAGCAAATCTGCTGCGCGCTCAGATACGTATTTATGGCTTGTGCCGTGGAAACCGTATTTACGGATGCCGTATTCTTTGTAGTAGTTGTATGGCAAGCTGTATAAGTAGCTTGATTGTGGCATTGTTTGGTGGAATGCTGTATCAAAAACGGCTACAGACACGATATCTGGCAAAACTTTACGGAATGCGCGAATACCAGTTACGTTTGCTGGATTGTGCAATGGCGCAAGTTCAGAAAGTGCTTCGATGTCTGCGATAACTTGATCGTCAATGTAAACAGACTCCGTGAATTTTTCGCCGCCATGTACGACACGGTGGCCAACGCCTGTAATTTCATCATACGATTTAATGATGTTATGCGAAATTAATTTATCAAGTAACATTTGTACTGCGACTTCGTGATCGGGAATATCTGTTACCTCTTTCACTTTTTCATCGCCTACAGAGATTGTGAAGATTGAGTCTTTCAAACCGATACGCTCTACGATTCCTGCTGTAATGACAGTTTCAGATGGCATATCATAAAGTTGGAATTTAAGTGACGAGCTCCCAGCGTTAATTGCAATTGTTTTTTCCATGTTTCTTAATCCATTCCCTTCCACTTACTTGTTTTCGTTAAACCAGTTTTCGATTTTGGCAAGTACGTTTGCCGTTGCCTTTGGTTCGTTTAAGTTCGGCAAATTAGCAAGCAATACTTCTTTTGGCGGTACGACGTTATCTGCTGCTTTTTGCAAAATAAGAATACTTTTTCTAGCACTCTCTGAAGCAAAAAGCGTTTCTGGAAGTTGAATAATGCCTTGAATATGTCCATGTTTTTTAATAAAGCGATCGACTTTCGCAAAATCAGCCGTTCCAAACATGGCGCTTGGTACGAGGAAGAATAAATAGCCTCCTGCCTTCGTGTAGCGCATCCCTTGTTCAATAAATAAATAGTGCGCAAAAGAATGCCCGTCTTCGCGATGCAACTCAAATTCCGCAGCACGCGTATCGTTCGGATAGTATCCAACCGGCAAGTCACTAACAACCACGTCCACCGGGTCTACGAGCAAATTACCTAACCCATCTTGATGCAAAAGATTGATTGGCAGGCGCTCTAAATCGGCACCGACGTAAGCAAGCGAAATGAGCAAATCATCAACATCTACACCTGTAGCATCGAGTTCTAATTTGCCTTCCAATTGATTCACAATCGTTGCGATTAAATTACCTGTCCCGCATGCTGGATCTAGCAAACGAATCTGTTTCGCACCAGAAAAAGCCTTATCGACCAAATAGCCCAAAATAAAACCAATCGAATCAGGCGTCATTTGGTGATTGACTTGAATACCATGCTTCATACCTTTTAAGAGTGCAAGTTGATAACTCTTACGGATATCTTCTTTCGCAAACTCGTCCAACTGAATCGAACCATACCGTTCTTCCAGATTTAGAACTGCTTCAGCAGAAAGTTCATCCTTTTGAAGTACCTCTTTCTGAAATAAATTCTCGCCTGTCTCGTATACTGCTTCCAAATAACTCATCTCGAGTGCGTTTTGGATAATAATCGCTGTATCATCGAGAACACGGAATAATTCCTCAACTGTTGCATTTGTCAAAAGTGAACACCTCGAATTCCTTCATTTCTAACACCAATTAAATATTATACAGCATTTTCAGCTAAGATGATAGCATTTTCTACTGTGGAAAAATGATAATTATCGATTGTGAAACAATGGCTTCATACTGCGCTATGTACTGTTATACTCAGCAGTCGTCCTGTTACTATAACAGTGAAAAACTAGCGAACCGTTCATGATTCGCTAGCCTCTATCTCTTATTGAGACTGGGACAAAACTCAAGATAAAGCAAAACCGCCGAGCCATTCAGTTTGGGTAGGACGAAAAATTTTGCTTGACACAAATCGAGCGAAAGCGTTTGTATTCAGGAAGTTTGGCGGAAGCCGGAAGCGGAGCATACTTGTGTATGTGAGAACCGGAAGTCCGCCAAACTTCCTGAATGCGAGCGCTTGTCGCCGATTTATTCGGGTTATGTCCCAGACTCTATCTTATTTAGCTTCTTTTGCTTTTGCAATAGCTGTATCATAGTCTGGGTGGTTTGTGCCTTCCCCAACGTATTCTGCGTGTACGACTTTATTAGTGCTATCGACAACGAATACAGAACGAGCTAGTAAGCGTAATTCTTTCATGACCACGCCGTATGCCTCACCAAATGAAAGGTCGCGGTGATCAGATAATGTAATAACATTTGGTAACCCTTCTGCAGCACACCATTTCTTTTGCGCGAATGGTAGGTCTACAGAAATTGTAAGTATTGCTGTATTTTCTAAACCGGAAGCATCTTCATTGAACTTGCGGGTTTGTTGAGAACAAACGCCTGTATCAATCGATGGAATCACACTAATTATTTTTACTTTCCCGTCATAATCAGCTAATGTTACTGGTTCTAAGCCTTGATTTAACACCGTGAAATCTGGCGCTGTGTCGCCAACTTTTACCTCTTTCCCAATTAACGTCATTGGGTTCCCTTTAAATGTTACATTTGCCATGTGTTTTTTCCTCCTTTGATTTCTTTCTACATCCTCTATTCTATCGGAGTCGGCCACGTTGTTCTATTTTTTTGCCTATCAAAAAGAACTTACAAGCAATGCCTGTAAGCTCAGATTTTAATTTATTGCCAGTTGTTGTCGAGTTTTAAATAGCCTTCGTGGACGACAGCGGTGCTTTCTAGCAGGTCTGCGATGCCTTGTTTTTTTGGTGTGAAAGCGCAGATGATGTAGAGTCCCCAAACGATGTAAGTGACGAAACGAAGTGCTCCTTCGCGGAAAATGACGGTGGGCCATGTTAGTCGGTCGTTTTTTAGTGAAATGACGCGGATTCCGAAGATCATTTTGCCAAGCGTTTGGCTCCAGAATTTTGTCATGATGATAAAATAGGCTAGAAAGACAATCGTGACTAGTGCGCCGTATATGGCGAAAAAGGAGCTGTCCATTTTCCAATTCGCTAAACGGAACACTGGGCTTATTAAAATGCCTGAAAGCGCCGTTGTTACGATTAAATCAATCAAGTAAGCCATGAAACGAATCCAAAAACCTGCATAATATTGTGCTGGAAAACCGGTCTTTTCTTCCGTCGGAGGCTCATATTTAAACACGGGACGCTGCGTTGGCGTCATTGTTTCTTGTTCCATTTGAACTCCTCCTTTATTTCCCATACATATACATTAAGCGTGGTGCGCCCATCATGTTCATGAGTTGCATCGCTTGTTCTGCTTCACTCTTCTTGCCGATAACTTGGCTTACAGAGGATGAGAATAACGACGCAAGACCACCACCTGATGTATCATATTCAAAAACTTCGGCATCTTTTAGCTTCTTGTCTTTTTTCAAAGCATCGAGTGCGTTTTCTTCGTAGCCAAATGCGTCAATAAGTCCGTTTGCCTTGGCTTGGCGTCCGTCGTAAATACGTCCATCGGCAATTTTGCGAACCTCGGCTTCGGTCATGTGACGACCTTGTGCCACGACTTTTACGAATTGACCGTAGGAATCGTCAATCATCGACTGCATAATCGCTTTTTCTTCGGCGGTCATTGGGCGTGTGGAGCTCATAATGTCTTTGAACTCGCCGCTTTTAATCGTATTGTCTGAAATGCCGACCTTCTTCATCAACTCGCTGAAATCGTATCCTTGCATAATGACACCGATGGAACCAGTTAACGTCTCTGGACTCGCAAAAATCTTATCGGCTGGCGCGGACACATAATAACCGCCAGATGCTGCCATGCTACCAAATGAAACATAGACCGGCAACTTCTTCTCTTTTTTGATTTGTAAAATTTTATCACGGATTTGTGCTGATTCGACAACACCGCCGCCTGGTGAATTCACGTTAAGCAGCACACCAGCAACCGTGTCGTCCTCGCGAATCATTTCCAATTGATCCATGAAATCCGTATGGTTATACCCTTCACTACCACCAAGCAACGAGTCACTTGATCCTGTATCTTGAATCGCGCCGTTAATCGTTAGGACGGCAATTCGATTGTTCACATCTCCATCTTCTAAGACCATTTCTGTTACATCCGAGTCTATCGCCATTAGCGAGTCAGTCAGAGACATCGTTTCCTCATCACTTGCTAAAAGTGTACTCGTAATTTTGGTAATGCCACTCACGACTAGTAATGCTACTACAATCCCAAGTGCAATCCATCTTTTTGCGTTCACATTGTTTCCCCCTTTTTCATTCCATAGAACTATCATAACGGAAAATCGTGCCTTTTTACAGTAAAACATGAAAAATTATTATTTTCACAAGATTAGTGGTGAGCATTCGTGTTATAATGAGGAGGTAGATTGAATTTAACTAAGAACACTGGAGGTTTTAAGTATGGCGGAAACAATTTTTTATTTTTCCTATCGTAAAACAGAAGAGTTACAAAAACATGCAGACGAACTAAAGAAAGTAACGAAGGAATATGGCTTTGAAGTAACGGATGACTTTACGAAAGCAACTGCTATTATTAGTATTGGTGGAGACGGGGCTTTCCTTAAATCTGTACGTGAGACTGGTTTCCGTTCGGATTGCCTTTATGCAGGTATTGCGTTAACAGAGCAACTTGGACAATATTGTGATTTCCACGTACACCAAATTGATGAAATTATTAAAGCTGCGGCAGAAGATCGCTGGCTTGTTCGCCGTTACCCAACGATTTACGGGACGGTTAACAACTCGAAAGCTTTTTATGTATTGAATGAATTTAATATTCGCTCGTCGATTATCCGCACATTGCAAATTGATGTGTATATTAACGACAGCCTGTTTGAAACGTTCCGCGGGGATGGCATGGTTATTTCAACACCGACGGGAAGTACCGCTTATAACAAATCGATTAACGGCTCGATTGTTGATCCATTGTTGCCATCGATGCAAGTGAGTGAGCTTGCTTCTATTAACAATAACCGTTTCCGTACGCTTGGTTCATCATTCATTTTGAGCCCGAAACGTAAATTGCGTTTAGATATGCGCGCAAACGGCGTGAATGATTTCCCAATTATGGGCATGGACTCCGAGGCGCTTAGCATTCAACACGTAGAAGAAATCAAGTTAGAAGTTGGCGATCGCTTTGTAAATATTATTAAACTGCATAATAATTCATTCTGGGATAAAGTGAAACGGAATTTCTTGTAGGAATTGAAAAAACAGGGATGAGCTGGTTGGCTTGTCCCTGTTTTTGCGTGGTTAGAAATGATAAACTTTGAGTTTTTTGAAGATTGGTTTGCATAGTAAAAATAACGCGTATCCAACAAGTCCGCCAGTTGTGTTCCATATGAGATCATCCACATCTGCAGATCTGTATGCCGCTTGATAGAATATATTTTGGAGCAGCTGACAAATTTCAATAGATAACGATAATACGAAAGCAGTGCAGAGCATTCGTTTCCATGTCACATGATACTTGGAACACAATGGATATAAACAACCTAGAGGGATAAACATAATTATATTTCCTACTATTTGTGATATACCAATACGAATATTCATGCCCATATAAACCGTATTTACATACGTATCATAAATACTGGCGAACGGAATTAAGTTAATTCCTAAGTACCAATTTCCGCCCTCAGTTAGCCCAGGATCTATTCTAACAGGAAGTATTGTATAACCCGCAACGCAAGCTAGATACACATACATCGTAGTGCTAAAAATGATTCTGGAAATAGGTACCTTCTTTCGTATCCAGTATCTAAGCAAGATTGCATAAATAATGATTAAAATCCAAATCCATTCTTCTGCAGTCACCATAGATGTCTCTCCCATCCTTCAAATCAATTATTTACTTCCAACATTCAAAAACGAAGCCAAATCATCCTGACTTTTCGTAATATCTGCTAGTTTTGCCAACACGACTTTTTCGATAGTAGATCGTTCATACGTTGTGTTCAAACTAGAATCATTGCTGGACGCATCAAACTGGAATGTGACTTTATCTACGTTTGGAATCAATGCAAATAGGACGGCAGCATTTTTTTCTAGCATGTTACGTATATCTTCTGTTTTATATGCATCTGGCAATCCATATGTTACCTTCATGCTATACGGTTGCTTCTGTGTTTGCAATTGCAATTCCTGCTTATATTTTTGTAAATAGAGATGTTGTAAAATTGTTGAAACCGCGCTGTTGTCACCAACATATGTGTCTCGATTTTCAAACAGTACTTTTGCGTCTTCTTTAGTTGGATTGGGAGTGTCGCTATTAGTAGAACATCCTGCTAATAGAAACAGTGCCACACCCAGTGCTATAAAAACAATGCGTCTCCCTTTCATACACTAATCCCCTCGCAGTTCGCTTATTTCTTCCCTGTGGATCCAAATCCTCCGCGATCATCATTGCCTAAGCTCTCCACTTCTGTTATTTGTAATTCAGGCATTTTTTCCATGATTCGGAATTGGCAAATGCGGTCGCCTTTTTCAATGACTGTGTCGCGTAATGCAATGGCTGGGAATTTCCAGAAATCATTGTCGCCGCAGTAGCTTTCATCGATAACGCCCATACTGTTTGCTTGGATAACTCCGAATTGTTTATATGTACTTGAACGCGGGACAACATGCGCTTCATAGCCTTTCGGTAATTCCATCGCTAAGCCTAGTTCGATTAATTTGTAGTCTCCAGATGCTAGGTGAACTTCTTCGTTGGCATGCAAATCAATCCAATCCCCTTGTTCAATTTTGCTTAATCGTGATTCTTGATTCGCTGCATATTTCACTTTTATTTCCATTTCAACACGCTCCTACATACTTTTCTTATATGCTAATGGTACCATAAATTCGGCCAGGATAACATAAAATTTCTCCATAAAAATAATCTTAGAAAGTTTACCACTCCCCAAGATCATTTTTGCTGGCCATATCTCACCCATTTCGTTTAATCTCCACATACTCTGCCGTTGGGCTAAGCGATGCCCTGCAGTCTGTTTCTGTGTTTATCGTATGAATAAATCTAGGTATCTTGTCATCTTGTACTTTGAGTCTGATACTTCCAATTTCATTCAGAATAGTAGAATAGTTCGTGTGTATTTGGAAGCGTTTGAAAACTGCTACAATACGCTCCATGCAAAGTCCCACCTTTCTTTTATCGTTGTAACATTCTAAAAATTAAAAGGATACAACAACAATTCCATCCATTTCCATCTTACCGCGCAATGTAAGCACTGTCAAATAATATACAAACGTTTGGAACATAGCTCTAATAAATCGGCGACAAGCGCTCGCATTCAGGGAGTTTGGCGGACTTCCGGTTCTGCTTCGCATACGCTACGCTTAACTTCTCGCATGGTCGGGGATAATACTCCCTCCCTGCTTTCAGTCATCACATACAATAGTATGATCCGCTTCCGGCTTCCACCAAACTCCCTGAATACAAACGCTTTCGCTCGATTTGTGTAAAGCAGAATTCACGTCTTACCCGAAAAAAGGGACTTGTGGCTTTCTGCTTATTTTGTGTGAAAACAATTTTTCCAATTATTATCCTAAAATCATAACGAGTAATGCTTTCTGCGCGTGGAGTCTATTTCCTGCTTGTTGGTAGACTAATGACTGCTTCCCATCAATAACGGCTGTTGTGACTTCTTCTTCACGGTGTGCTGGTAAACAATGCAGGAAGTGATAATCAGCTTTGGCATGTGCTACTAATTCGCTCGTCACGGCGTAGCCTTCAAAATCAGCAAAGCGTTTCGCGTTTTCTTCCTCTTGTCCCATGCTTGTCCACACGTCTGTATACACAAAATCAGCGTCCGCTGCCGCAATAACTGGATCTGTCGTGATTTGAATGTTTGCTCCGGTTTTTGCGGCGATTTGTTGAGCTTCTTTTAGCACCGTTTCATCCGGCTCATACCCCGCTGGCATTGCGCATGAAATATCGAGGCCAACCATTGCAGCTGCTAGCAACAGCGAGTGACACACATTGTTTCCGTCTCCGATATAGGCAAGTTTGATGCCTTCAAATGTATTTTTCACTTCAAAAATGGTTAATAAATCTGCGAGCGCTTGGCAAGGGTGATGCAGGTCTGTCAAACCGTTAATAATCGGAATCGATGCGTGCTCTGCTAGTTCTTCAACGCCTTCATGGCTGAACGTCCGAATCATCACTGCATTAATATACTCGCTCAGCACATGCGCTGTATCTTTAATCGGCTCCCCACGCCCAATTTGCAACTCTTTAGACGACATCACAATCGCTTGTCCACCCAATTGCAAAATACCTGCCTCAAAAGAAATACGTGTCCGCGTCGATGGCTTATCAAAAATCATTCCTAAAATTTGACCGCTTAATGTGTGGCTATAATGCGCTGGATTCGTCTTAATCGCAAGCGCTAACTGCACTAGTTCTTCAATTTCTTCATTGCTCCACTCTAGTAAGCTAAGCATATCTTTCCCTTTAGTTGTTTCTTTATGGTACATCATATTTTCATCCCCATTTCTTGTTTTTTCAGTACAACTGCTAATTTTTCAGCGACTTGTTCGAGTTCGGTTTTCGTTACGGTTAGTGGCGGTAGGATTCGCAAGACGTTCGGGCCTGCGGTTAATGTGAGTACGCCGGCTTCTTGGAGCGACTTCACGACTTCCACAGCTTCTGTTTCCAGCTCAATGCCAAACATTAAACCCTTACCTCGAATAACGACTCCTGGCAATTGTTCCGCTAATAAAGCTTGGAAATACGCGCCTTTCTCAGTCACTTCAGCTAAAAATGCTTCCTTAAAAATATGATCAATAACGACATCCGCTGCTGCCATCGCGATTTTATTACCACCAAATGTAGAACCGTGCACGCCTGGTCCAAAACTTTCGGCAAGTTCTGCTTTGCCAATCATTGCCCCGACTGGTAAACCATTGCCAAGCCCTTTTGCTAAGGTAAAAATGTCTGGTTCGATTCCTGCGTGTTCAAAGGCAAAACGCTTTCCTGTGCGTCCCATACCAGTTTGCACTTCGTCGATGATGAGCAGAGCGCCATATTTCGCACATAATGCCGAAGCGCCTTGTAAAAATTCTGTCGTTGCTGGGATTACACCGCCTTCGCCTTGAATGACTTCTAGCATAACCGCTGCAGTTTGTTCTGAAATGGTTTGTTCTAGAGCTTCCAAATCATTGTATGGCAAGTATGTAAAACCTGGAAGGAGTGTGCCGAAGCCATCGTGAATTTTGCCTTGGCCTGTTGCGGTCATGGTCGCGATAGTTCGACCGTGAAAAGATTGCTGGAATGTGATAATTTCATCGCATCCGGTATGTTTTTTTGCTAATTTTAAGGCCGCTTCGTTCGCTTCTGCGCCACTGTTACAAAAGAAAACGGCACGTTTGGAGCCTGCGGTTAACTTGTCGGCGACTTGTTCTTGGATACTGCTTTCAAATAGGTTGGACGTATGCCAAATTTGTGTGAGTTGGTGTTGTACGGCGGTCAAAACGGCTTCGTTGCAATGACCGAGATTACAAACTGCAATGCCAGAGGTGAAATCTAGATATTCTTTACCGTTTGCATCTTTGACAACTGTTCCTTTTCCTTCGACAATTTCGATTGGAAATTTTGCATATGTTGGAAATAAATTGCTCATCCTACTTTCACCCCATCGCTTATTATTGTTCCTTGCTTTGTGATTTCGTTTGTGATAATGACTTGGCCTACACCTTGTGTTACCGCGTTTTTGGCACTTGCGAGTTTTGGAATCATGCCACCTGTAATGATTTCTTTGGCGAACAGTGTTTCGAGATCTGCTGTATCGATTTGCGCCATGACTTTGCCTTCTTCTAAAACGCCTGCTACATCCGTGAGTAAAATGAGTTGCTCGGCTTCGAGTGCTCCGGCAATCGCGCAAGCTGCTAAATCAGCGTTTACATTGAGCCATTGTGCTGTTGTTGTCAATCCGAGTGGTGCAATGACTGGCACGATTTGTTGCTCCGTTAAACTCTGAATCAAATCGGTTTGTACTTCCGTAATTTCGCCTACAAAACCAAGTTCTTTGTCCGCGAGTTGTTCGGCGTGCATCAATCCTGCATCACCAGCGTGTAAACCAACAGCGGAAATGCCTTCTTGATCAAGCGCCGTCACGATTTCGGGCTGTACTTGACCGATTAAAACCATTTTCGTCACAGCGAGCGTTTCTTTCGTCGTCACGCGCAAGCCCGCTTTTGTTTCAACTGGAATTTGCAAGGCTTCCATCATTTTATTGATTTGAACTCCGCCACCGTGGACGAGTACGACTTGTTTGCCCTGTTCCTGCCACGCTTTGATTTGATTGAAAAAACTTTCATGTAAATGGCTTCCCGCGACGCCACCAATTTTGACAACAATGATTTCATTCATCTTTTTGCGCCCCCTTTTCTATTACGTCCGGTAACATGCGTTTATTTTGACGTAATCATAGCTCAAATCGCAGCCCCAAGCTGTTCCTGTTTCTAAACCGCTATGCAAATTAACTGCAATCACGATCTTTTCTTGCTGCAAATAATCGGCTAGCGCCACCGCATCGTACGCTACTGTTTCGCTTTTTTCAAGAATCGTCGTGTCGCCAATTTTTATCGTAATATGGTCTGGTGAAAAACGACCGCCGCTATATCCGATGGCACAAATAATCCGTCCCCAGTTGGCATCTTCCCCGAACATTGCCGTCTTCACAAGGCTAGAGGACACGATTTGTTTCGCAATCATTCTTGCATCTTCTCGTGATGTTGCGCCATTGACTTGCGCTTCAATCAATTTCGTCGCGCCTTCTCCATCTCTTGCAATGCTTTTCGCCAAATGCTGACAAACCGCGTAAAACATGTTTGCAAATTGGCCAAACTCCGGTGTACCTTCTAAAAACGTGTTGTTCCCCGCACAACCATTCGCCATCACAACGACCATATCATTCGTGGACGTGTCTCCGTCTACTGTAATTTGATTGAAGGTTTGGTCTACTTTTTGTTTTAGCAATTTTTGCAATAGAGTGGCTGGAACATCTGCATCGGTCGTAATGAAAGATAGCATCGTTGCCATATTTGGATGGATCATTCCTGAACCCTTCGCGACACCTGAAATCGTCACGGTTTTCCCGCCAATTTCGGCTTGTAATGTCAATTCTTTTTGAACGGTATCTGTCGTTAAAATAGCTTCGTGAAAATAGCTGCTCATGCCTGATTGTAAATCGAGTTCTGCGATTCCTGCTGTCACTTTGTCCATCGGTAAATATTCGCCAATCACGCCTGTCGATGCAATCGCAACGCTTTGTTCCGCAACACCTAAATGTTGTGCCGTTAAAGTCCGCATTGCAAAGCCATCTTCCAAACCTTGCTTCCCAGTACACGCATTGGCTACACCACTATTCACGACAATGGCTTGCAACGTTTGCTCGTTCGCCAAGCTGTCCTTTGTTACAAAAATCGGTGCTGCCTGCATCTGGTTCATCGTGTAAACCGCCGCGGCTTGTGCTGGAACTTCCGAAAAAATAATGCCGATGTCCTTCTTCTTATATTTGAGACCGCAATGCGCGCCATCCGCTGAAAAACCGAGCGGCGTTGCAATCGTACCATCTGGAATCATTATCCAATCTTCTTTTTCCAATATTTTTTCCATCCTAATTCCCCCTAATTACGGATAGACTGGTATAAAATCAAGCCCAGCCGTTTCATCGAACCCAGCCATCAAATTCAAATTCTGAATCGCTTGTCCCGCAGCCCCTTTGACCAAATTATCAATCACGACAACAATCGTAATCATATTCGTGCGCTCATTGTAGCAAAGCCCAATATCGCAAAAATTCGAAGCCGTCACTTGTTTTAGCGTCGGATACACATCCTGCGCCTGAATTCGCACAAATGGCTTCCCGTCATAACTTTCCCGATATAATGCCAAAAGTTCCTCCGTCGTTGTCCCCGCTTTTGCCTTTGCATAAATCGTTGCAAAAATGCCTCGCGTCACTGGAATCAGCGACGTCGAAAACGTAATCGCATCAATATTCTCATTCCAAACCTGCAACTGTCTCATAATCTCCGGAATATGCTGATGCTTATTCATCCGATACAGCGTCATATTCTCATTCGTCTCCGGAAAATGCGTATTCTCACTCGGCGTCTTGCCCGCCCCAGAAATACCCGATTTCGCGTCTACAATAATCGAATCCTCCACAACCAAATACTGCATCACAAGTGGCGCTAAACCAAGCAATGTCGCCGTCGCATAACACCCCGGATTCGAAATAAACGTCGCATCCGTCCCCGTTCGCCACTCTGCCAATCCGTATTCCGCCTGCTCCAAATAAGCATCCGGCGCCGCGTCCTTGTTATACCACTTCTCATAGCCTTCCTTTGACAATCGGAAGTCGCCCGACAAATCAATGACCTTCATTCCCGCATCAATAAAAGGTTGCGCCGCATCCTTTGCCACACCGCTCGGCGTCGCCAGAAACACCGCCTCGCTCTCCTCCGCAATTTTCACCGCATCAATCTCAGCTAACGCTTGATGATACACCGTATGTAAATGTGGGTAAAAACGTGAAATGTCCTCCGTCTGTGCCGAAAAGCTGTGCAATGACGCAATCTCAACGTGCGGATGCTGATGCAATAATCGGAGTAATTCAAGCCCTCCGTAACCCGTTGCTCCAATAATCGAAACTTTCATGATTTTCCCACCCTTCTTATTTTTAAATGATAAAACTTATTATAAACTTGTATATTTATAATGTCAAATGGTTTTTTATAAATTATAAAACTATTTTATGCACCATTCATGTATATTAATGCCGTTTTTTATACACCTATCAATTCACATAAAAAAGACGACACCACATTCGGCATCGTCTCTCTCATTAAAACAGGTCTGAAAACTCATCCTGCACTTTATTTACATCTGCAATATCCACGGAAAACGTCTCTGTCATATTCACCGCTTCTTGTACCATCGCCTCAAAATCAACAAAACTCTCATAATGCTCGACTTTTTCCAATTTCGGACGTGTTTTTGGAGATGGTGGTGTGAAAATCGTGCAACAATCCTCGAAAGGACGCACAGAAATTTCATACGTATCAATACGTTGCGCAATATCAATAATCTCATTTTTATCCATTGATACGACCGGGCGAATAATCGGCGTTGTTGTCACCGCGTTAATAGCAAGCATACTTTCCAACGTTTGACTCGCTACTTGCCCTAAGCTTTCACCATTCACAATCGCCAAGCATTCCCGACGTTTGCGCAATTCATCTGTAACCCGTAGCATTAAACGCCGCGTAACTGTCATCGTAAAACCTTCTGGAATCTGCTTTTTAATCATTTCTTGAATCGCGGTAAACGGCACGACATGCATTTGCACCTGACCGCTATACTTCGCGAGTTTCCCAGCCAAATCTACAGCTTTTTGACGCGCGCGCTCACTCGTATATGGCGGACTATGAAAATGCACAGCTTCAATTTCAACTCCGCGTTTCATCGCCAAATATCCCGCCACAGGACTATCAATCCCGCCAGAAAGCATCAACATCGCGCGACCAGAAGAACTAACCGGCAAACCACCTGCGCCTTGAATCGTCTGACACGACAAGAACACGCCCTCACTCCGAACTTCCACGAGCAACTTCACATCCGGCGTTTTCACATTGACATGCAAATCATCGATATTTTGTAAAATATAACCGCCAAGCTCGTGATTCACCCCATTCGTATCCAGTTCAAACGAACGATCCGAACGACGCGCATTCACTTTAAAACTACCACCAGGCTGATGCATCGCACGCACTAACTCAAGGCCAGCCCGCTTCATTTCTTCCACATCTTGTGGCACACGAACCGCAGGACTAAACGACTGAATCCCAAAAATCGGCTGCAACCGTTCTAAAATTACCTGGTCATCCGCACCATTTAGTAACAAGTACATCCGATCACGCTCACCAAAAACCTTCACTTCCGGAAAATCAGCAATGGCCCGCTTCACGTTATGCGCTAACTTTTTAATAAATTGTTTTCTATTTCTTCCTTTAGTTGATAATTCGCCGTATCTTACGACTATGCGATCATATTTCATTATTTCACCACTTCATTTAGATTTTTTATAACAACTCGAATTGCTTCTATAAAACGCTGCGCTTCGGCCATCGTATTTTGGTATGATAAACTGACACGAACGGCGCCAACTGCCTCGTCATCCGTTACTTGCATCGCTTTTAACGTACTACTGGCAAGTTTGGCACGCGAAGAACAAGCACTGGTCGTCGAAACATAAATATCATACTCCTCCAAAGCATGCACGAGCACTTCCCCGCGATGTCCCACAACCGAAAAACAACAAATGTGCGGAGCCGCATGACTTCTGTCCGTATGCACCGAAACTTCCGGCATCGCACCAAGCGTCTCTAGCAAATAATCACGAATCGCAAGCAACTCGGGAAGTTTCGCCGACTGCTCCTCAAAGCCAATCCGCAACGCCTTCGCAAAAGCAACAGCACCCGCCGTGTTCTCCGTCCCGTTCCGCAAGCCAAACTCCTGCCCACCGCCATCTAACAGCGGCATCAACGACACATGCTTCTTCTTAAGCAGCACGCCCGTTCCTTTCAAGCCATGAATTTTATGTCCCGAAACCGTCACCAAGTCAATCCCCGTCACATCCAGCGGCACTTTCGTTAACCCCTGCACATGGTCCACATGAAAAAACGTCTGACTCCGCGTTGCCAACACATCCGCAATTTCCCGTATAGGCTGCACCGATCCAACCTCATTATTCACATGCATCACCGACACCAAAATCGTGTCCGGGCGTAACGCCTCCATCAGCACATCCACCGAAACAACACCCGTCGCATCGACAGGCAAACGCGTCACTTCAAAGCCTTGCGCCTCCAAAGCATCCATCGTATTTTGCACAGAAGGATGTTCAATCGCCGTCGTAATAATATGTTTCCCGCGGTTGCTATAAAATCCCGCAACACCTTTAATCGCCATATTATTTCCTTCCGTACCACCCGATGTAAAAATAACTTCCTCCGCCAAAACGCCCATCTTATTCGCCACAAGCGTCCGCGCCTGTTCATGCAATTCATTGACTTTCGTGCCATAACGATGCAACGAAGACGGGTTCGCAAAATAATTCGCCGCTACTTTTCCGTACGTTTCAATACAAGCATCCAGCGGCTTCGTCGTCGCGCTATTATCAAAATAAATCATCCTTCAAAGCCTCCATTACCAATTCTCTACCTAAACATTTTACCACACATGTCAAGCAAAAAAAGCAGAAATAGCGTCTCCTCTTTCCTAAGACAAAATTTCTGCTTTCAAAAACTTTTTTATTCCACTTCGTCTACATTAATTTGCATCTCATACGCTTTCTCAATCTTCTTAAACGCACTCGGCTCCACTTTCTCCAAAGCCGTCACAGCAATCTCCAAAGCCTTATTATACAAAAAGTCCTTATAAAAATGATCCTCTGCTTTGCGCAATTCCTCGGCAAGCTCTGGGTTACGCAAACGGTAACGGTTCGCATATTGAATCACATGCTCCACTAAATGCACGTTCACAATCATTTCTTCCGCTTTCTCTGTTAAATGATCGAGGTTTTCTTTGGCAACTCGCCATTCGTGATTGATTGCTTTCATATTCAACGGCTTTTCTTCCAGCCGTTCTTCTAACTTCACAATCGATTCTTCCATATGTTCACTAAGCGCGACATACTCCTCTGGCTTGCCAGGAAGGCGCTCACGGTCTAATTTCCGAGTTAAGTTCACAACAGCACGACGCATTCTATCCGCATCTTCACGTGCCTCCAGCTCGTCTTTTCGTAGCGAACGCAATTCTTCAGCAAAGGTATCTTGCTCCACCGAAATATTCGATACAATCGCGTCAATCTCTTTTAACGTATCTTCCGCCGCTGAATACGCGATTTTCACTTCTGATAAGCGCTCTGTCACGGATACCAATTGCTCTTTCTGCGTTTCTAATTGACTCGCAACTTTTAAATACGTCGCTAGTTCGTCTTCTGACACATGATACGTCTGCTTCACTTCTTTGATTTGCTCGGCTAGCGCGTCAGAAACCGATACTTGTTTCTCCAACTTCGCTTCCACCACAATCCGGTTTTCCTTCACAAAATGACGCGCCTCCACTTCATGTTCCAGCGTATCATAAAATAAATTAATTTCTGTATGCAGCTCCGCCACACCATTTTCAACAGCTTCAAGCTCGCCGTCAACTATCTTCACTTTCAAGTCCGCCACGCGCTCGCTCATCCGTTCTAATTCCGCCGCAAGTTGCAATTGCTCTAAATAATAGCCCTGTTGCACCATTTCATCATAGCCCGCTTGCAATTTACTCATTTCATCTGGCAAAATAATATCGCTTTCCCGTAACAAACCAGGAATCTTCTCCATTTTCATGCCAAGTTTCTCTAAATTGTGTTGCACGTTAAGCACCGTTTCCCGCGCTTCCAAGTAATCTCCTTGATCCGTCAACATATCAAAGCGATTCAAGCTTTCTGCAATCGCATCAAGCTCACCTTCCACACCACCAAGTGCCTCACCTAACTTATAACCATTGCTGAGCACATCGCGGCGAATCATCGTGAACTTATCTTTTGCCATACGAATATCTTGGGCATTGCGTTCTTCACTAGCTAACAACTCTTTTAACCCGCGCAAAATCTGTTTCATTTGCGTATCGATATCATGAATCACTTGCTCGACTTGGTTTTCCATTTGCGTTGCTTGGCGGAACTGGTAACGATCCGTGTGTTGCTCAGCATTTAAAATATACTCTTCCAAATCGGGAAACAGCTTCGTCGCAATCTCATCCCATGAATCGCGCCATGACTCAAACAAAGCCTCTGTTTGGCCAGTTAGCTTCAATTTCTTCACCTTCGTTAACTCGTCAATAACCGGGCGTTCCATCAATTCAATTTTTTGCGCTTCTAATTCATTAATTCGTTGATAATGCTTTTTCTTCATTATGTATCCGACTGTAAATATCACTGCTACCAGCACGACAAAGCCGAGTAAATACCAAACAAACATATCGTTACCTCCTACTATTCTTTATATCTCTATTTTTCAAACACGCATCTAAGTAAAAATTAGAATTTCATGCTATACTAACTCATTATACACATAAACCATTCTAACACGATTCTTCTGTATTTGCCTTATTTAAAACCAAAAATAATGAAAAAGTGGTGAAAAAAATGATTGAAATTCCAAAATTCACAGGAAGTAAAGCAGAAAATTACCAATTATGCGTCAAACAAGTCGAAGCAATGATTGCTGGCGAACCGAATCTCATTGCCAACTTGAGCAACATTTCCGCGTTATTAAATCAAGCCCTAACTGATATTAACTGGGTTGGCTTTTATTTATATGAAGAAACTTCGAATCAGCTCGTTCTCGGTCCATTCCAAGGCTTACCCGCATGTATTCGCATTCCACTAGGACGCGGCGTCTGTGGCTCTGCAGCTGCCGAACAAACCACCTACCTTGTTAAAAACGTCAATGAGTTCCCTGGACATATCGCATGCGACGCTGCATCAAAATCTGAAATCGTCGTACCCATCGTGCACAACGGACAATTGCTCGGCGTACTAGATGTGGACAGCCCTTCTTTTGACCGATTTGATGAAACCGATCAAGCTTACTTAGAACAAGTTGTTTCGATACTAACAAACACATTATAATTTAAGTTGACAACAGCACTACAAATGTACTATACTAGAAAGCGTGTAAAATGCAGCTTGAGTGATGATGAATATGACCGTTGTTTATCCCCGAATTTTCGTGGTGTATCCTGTAACCTGCTGCTGCAAGGGCGAAGATACATGAAGATAAACTGCACGTATTTGGTTGTTCACACTTGTTTGTTTTATGCCAAAACAAATATAAAGGAGGAGTCAATCAATGGCTCGTTATACAGGTCCAAGCTGGAAGATTTCCCGTCGTTTGGGATTATCACTTTCAGGAACAGGTAAAGAATTAGAACGTCGTCCGTACGCTCCAGGGCAACACGGTCCGACACAACGTAAGAAAATCTCTGAGTACGGTTTACAACAAGCAGAGAAACAAAAATTGCGTCACATGTACGGCTTAACAGAACGTCAATTCAAAAACACGTTCGTTAAAGCTGGTAAATTACAAGGTAAACACGGTGAGAACTTCATGATCTTACTAGAACAACGCCTTGACAACTTGGTTTACCGTTTAGGTCTTGCTCGCACACGTCGTGCAGCACGTCAATTAGTAAACCACGGTCACATTTTAGTAGACGGCAAACGCGTAGATATCCCATCTTACCAAGTATCACCTAACCAAGTGATCAGCGTTCGCGAAAAATCTCTAAAATTATCAGCAATCGCTGAAAGCTTAGATGTAGCAGCATTCGTGCCTGAATACCTAACTTTCGACGCTGAAAAATTGACAGGTACATTAAACCGCCTGCCAGAACGTTCAGAACTTCATGCTGAAATCAACGAAGCATTTATCGTAGAATTCTATTCACGTTAATCATTGCTATCAGAACCTCGAGTGCAGGGCACTCGAGGTTTTTTTTGTGCAACAAAAAAGTTTGGCGACTGTTCGCCAAACTTTTTTAGATCCTTTTCCGCATGGAAATATCGGTTGTTTCGAAACCCATCTTCTCATAAACATGAATCGCGCGTTTATTATGCCCAAACACATGAAGACTGATTTCCGTAATCCCTTGCGCCTGTGCTTCCTCTTCAAGCACGGCTAACAACTCACTACCTAGCCCTTGATTCTGAAACGCCTCGAAAATAATAATGTCATAGATAAAATAAGATTGCTCCTCCTGACAAACCCACAACGTGCCAACTTTTTCATGTGAACGTATAACGTCCCAAATAAAGTGATTCGGTGTATTTACGCCATTTGGAAGCGTGTCTCTCATGCTTTGTTTCGCATTTGCCAAAGCTTCAGAAGCAAGCCATGTCCCCGCCTCCACTTTATCTTCCGCATAAGCAATACTCAAATTTTCCGAGAAAGCCGCAAAATCTGCCTGTTTCATCAATTCCAGATGCACATTAGGCATAGCGCACCAAGGAATATTTTTTCTTACCACGACGCACGATTGTAAAACGATTTTCGACACGATCCGCGCTTGTCACCACTTTTTCTAAGTCTTGGACGCGTTCTCCGTTGATGTAAATGGCGCCATTGCCGATATCCTCGCGTGATTGGCGTTTCGAAGGCTCGATACCCAGTTCTACTAGCCAATCAACTAGCAACGCCTCGTCTTGACTTGCCGTGAACGTTGGAACATCTTTAAAACCCTGCTCAATTTCGTCTGCTGTCAACGCTTTTACGTCTCCGCTAAACAATGCTTCGGAAATTTTGATCGCTTGGTCTAATGCTTCTTGGCCATGAATAAAACGCGTCATTTCTGCTGCTAAAGAGCGTTGCGCTGCGCGACGATGTGGTTCTAGTTTGACCGCGGATTCCAAGTCATTGATTTCATCTTGATTTAAGAACGTGAAGTATTTCAAGTATTTCACAACATCACGGTCATCTGTATTGATCCAGAATTGGTAAAACTCATATGGCGTTGTTTTTTCAGCGTTTAGCCAAATCGCGCCACCTTCTGTTTTACCAAATTTTGTTCCATCGGCTTTCGTCAATAACGGAATCGTCAAACCGAAAGCTTTTGCACCTTCGCCTTGTTTTTTGCGGATTAGGTCAAGACCCGCCGTAATATTTCCCCACTGATCGCTACCACCGATTTGCAAACGACAATTGTGATTTTCATACAACTCATTGTAATCCATCGCTTGTAAAATTTGGTATGCGAATTCTGTAAACGAAATTCCGACTTCTAAACGATTCGCGACGATATCTTTTGCAAGCATTGTGTTCACGTTGAAGTTCTTCCCGTAATCGCGCAAGAAATCAAGCACCGTCAAATCCTTCGTCCAATCATAGTTGTTCACCATAATCGCACCGTTCTCACCGGAAAAATCAAAAATCGTTTCTAGCTGACCACGTAAGCTTTCGACGTTTTTATTCACTTGTTCGATGGATTGCAGTTGGCGTTCTTCTTTCTTGCCACTTGGGTCACCGATGGATCCTGTTGCACCGCCTACGACAACGATTGGGCGATGTCCTGCATTTTGAAAACGGCGTAAAATCATGAATGGGATTAAATGGCCGATATGCATCGAGTCGCCTGTTGGGTCAATGCCGCAGTATAGTGAGATTGATTCTTTATTTGTTAATTCGCGAAGTCCTTCTTCGTCTGTTTGTTGGTAAATTGCGCCGCGCCATTCTAGTTCATCGATAATATTCATTTTTTTGGCTCCTTACTTTTATTATTATTTGGTGTTTTTTGATGTGATGGGCTTTAGATGGATTGATTCATGCTTGTATTGGACTGTAAAACTAGCAACTGAGTTACAGCCCGTACTTTATAACGTGGGAACGCGATGTTTCTTTTTAGTGGATTAACCCATCGCTTTGCTCACGCTTATATTGGGGCTGTAATTCACTTTGTTTCATACAGCCCCAACAAAAAGTCCCCCCGTCATAGACGAAGGGACGCAAAATATACGTGGTACCACCCAACTTAGGAAAAAAATCTTCCTCGCTTCATTAAGATAACGGCAAATACTACCGTTTGCAAATGCAAATATGCTCCGGGATGTAATTCGTCTCACTTATTTGTACTGGTTCTCAGCTCCCACCAGCTCTCTTGATACAGGGATAAGCGACTACTTCGTCCGTTCATAGCTTTTCGATATAAACTTGTATTTCTATTTTTAACATAGGTTTGTATTGTTTGTCAAATGGAATTGAAAATTTAGCGTGTTGTTCCGCGCATTTTTTCACTGTGTGGTAAGATAACTGTTTTTTCTTCGACTTCTTCGTTTGCCATCAATTTCGTTAGTAAACGCATGGCTACGGCGCCGATATCATAAAGTGGTTGTACGACCGTTGATAATTGCGGACGCGCCATCAATGTTAGTTTTGTATTGTTAGATGTAACGATTTCCAAGTCTTCGGGTACTTTCACGCCTGCATCTAATGCGGCATTTAATACGCCCATTGCTAGTTCGTCGTCTGCTACGTAAATCGCGTCTGGTGTTGCTTTCAAGCTGCTTAATTGCTCCCAAGCTTTCACTCCAGCTTCGTAATTATACGCTGATTCTAATACGTAGTCTTCGTTGAACTTGATTTTCGCTTCTTTCAAGGCTTCGCGATAACCACCAAGCTTCAATTCACTGTTTACAGGCTCGTCTAAAGAACCGCTGATGAAGGCGATTTTCTTACGGCCATTTTTTGTAAAGCGTGATACTGCTTCGTAGCTTGCTTGTTTGTAATCGATGTTAACCGATGCGATTTTGTTTGCTGCGTCTACAGAGCCTGCCAAAACGACTGGTGCTGGCGAACGATCGAATTCTTCTTGTAACTGTTCTGAAATGCGTTCACCCATGTAAATAATACCGTCGACTTGCTTGCCTAACAAGGTGTTAAGTACTTGCAACTCTTTGTCTTCATTTTCATCGGAGTTGCTCAAAATAATATTGTATTTATACATCGTCGCGATATCTTCAATACCACGTGCTAATTCTGCATAAAATACGTTCGAAATATCCGGAATCATTACGCCGACTGTCGTTGTTTTCTTACTTGCTAGACCACGGGCAACCGCGTTTGGACGATAGCCCAATTGTTTGATAACATCAAGTACCTTTTTTCTAGTAATTGGTTTTACGTTCGGATTTCCGTTAACGACACGAGAAACGGTCGCCATCGATACATTTGCTTCGCGCGCCACATCATAAATTGTCACATTCATCTATTTCACTCTCCAAAATTAAATTATTTTTAATAGTTAGCCATATGCCACTATTGTAAACGTACACATTCGTGCTTACACTTTATAATACGATAGTTTTTTTCGTTATGCAATTGTTTTCACTTATTATTTACATTACTAAAAATTCAGAAGAAAACGTTTTATCGAGTCAAATTCAGTCAAAATCGTCAAAAACAAGTCATAGCAACAATCCAAACGGGTGCATTTTTTTAACAAAATGGTGACTCACCTAAAAATAGCCATAAAAAAAGTAGCTAGAAATGATTTCCTAACTACTCTCTTTCATACATTTATTGAATGTTCTCTGGTACTAATTTTGATTTCAAAATTTCTTCCCAGAAAGCGTCAAATTCTTTCAAGTTCATTTGTTGTGCTGCGTCAGAAAGAGCGACTGCTGGATCTGGATGTACTTCTGCCATTACGCCGTCCGCACCGATTGCAAGAGCTGCTTTGGCACATGGAAGTAGTAAATCTTTACGTCCTGTAGAATGCGTTACATCCACCATCACTGGTAAATGTGTTTCTTGTTTTAGAATTGGAACAGCAGAGATATCTAGTGTATTCCGCGTTGCTTTCTCGTACGTACGAATACCGCGTTCGCAAAGGATGATTTGGCTGTTTCCTTGCGCCATAATGTATTCCGCAGCACCGACAAATTCTTCAATCGTTGCTGATAGGCCACGTTTTAATAGAATTGGCTTGTCTACTTGTCCAACAGCTTTTAGAAGTTCGAAGTTCTGCATGTTACGCGCACCGATTTGGATAACATCGATATGGTCAAGTGCCACTTCAATATCGCGTGGTGTTACGATTTCACTAATAACGCCAAGACCAAATTCGTCTGCTACGCGCTTCAAGATTTGTAATCCTTCTACACCTAAGCCTTGGAAATCATATGGGCTTGTACGTGGTTTAAACGCGCCGCCACGAAGTAATTTCAAGCCTTTATCACGAACCGCACCAGCAACCGTTGCTACTTGTTCATACGATTCTACCGAACATGGACCGAATACAAATGTTGGAGTTCCGTTACCGATTGGCACGCCATTTACTGGAACAATTGTATCCTCTTTCTTATTCTTACGCGAAACAAGCAATGCTTTTGAATTATCGTCTTCTTGTAATTCCAAACCAGCTTTGAAAATTTCTTTAAATAGCTTTTCGATCGTGCTATCTTCAAAAGGACCTTTATTCGCATCCGTAATCGCATTTAACATTTGACGTTCACGAACTGGATCAAAACGAATAACGCCTTGCATTCCTTTAATTTTACCGATTTCTTGCACTAAGTTCGCTCGTTTGTTGATTGCTTCTAACACCTCAATGTTTAAAGCATCTACTTGTGCGCGCAACTCTTCTAAATTTGGGTTTCCCATGTTTTTTGCCACCTCTCCAATTTCTCTGCCTGTCTTTGTACAGTATATTTATTCATTATAGATGAAAAATAATTATTTGTCACCATGTCGCTTTTCTACTTAAGCGCTTTTAAGTGTTAAAGTGAATAATACAATACTAACATTACTTGCTTCTAATTGCAAGCTTCTTTTTTATGATAACCGTTCCATTTACCTAGTTATTGCAAAAAAAGACGCAAGCTACGCATTTTCACGCATAACTTGCATCCGGATCTTTCTTAGACAGATTTTATTTTTTCAATTCTTTTTTCGCGTCGTCTGCGATTTTTTCTGTTTTGTCTTTCGCGGTTTTAGAAGCTTCTTTTACTTCTTCTTTTGTTTTTTCAGCAGCGTCTTTTACGTCTGATTTCGCATCTTTCGCTTCTGATTTGAATGTATCGCCAGCTTTTTGTGCCGCTTGTTTTGTTGCTTCTAAGCCAGCGCTAGCAGTTTCTTTCACAGATTTTGTTTGTTTAGAAACGCTTTCGTATAATTGACCTGATTTATCTTTAACAACGTCTACGAATCCAGATGTTGAGTCCAAGATAGAATCACGTTTTTCTTTGGCTACATTGCCAATTTCGATTCCTTTTTCGTAGGCAACGTCTTTCCATTGTGTGCCTTTTTCTTTTAGAACATCCACATGTTCGTTTAAGTCACCACGTAGTTCTTTTCCTGATTTAGGAGCTAGTAAAAGCGCTGTTACTGAACCAACGATTCCACCAATTAGACCACCGATTAGAAAATCTTTTACATTAATTCCATCTTTTTCAGACATATATATTCCCTCCACATTCGTTTTTTTATAATTGCGCTGCTTCTTCTTGTGCTTCTGCAGCAGCTTGTTTCGCTGCTTTATTCGCTTTCATCTTATCGCGGAACGACAAAATAGAATTGCTGAATGATACAGCTTGGACAATCTTTTGTTCATTGGCTGTTACTTTATTGGTCGCAAGTGTTGCTAATTCGCGAACCGATTGGCTAAGTCCTAGTAATGATACGCCGATATCCCCTACCGCATCGAATACTGGATCTACTTTAGCCACCTTCCCGTTAATATCTTCGAGAAGATCATTCGTCTTGCCCATTAATTTCTCGGCTTGGTCAGTGATTCCTTTGACCTCACCCGTCATTTCTTCTAGCGATTTGGCTACTTCATCCATTGTTTTAGAAGTCGACCGAAGTGTCATACCAAGGTAAACCGCAATGACAAGTAACGCGATTGCAGCGATTAGAGCCGCAATATACAAAATTATTTCCACCTTCTTTACACCTCCACATATATCTAGCACTTTACCCCCAATGCGTCTATGTAAAACGACCATTTAACAAAGTACGGGCTGTCTTCATTTTAGCAATATTAGCCGAAAAAGGAAAGCAAAAAACAATCGGAACTCTTTTCGGAAGCATATTTCGCTAATTTGGAGTAAAATAGATAGGTGCCGCGAATCAAGCGGATAAAACGAAATGGAGTGATTTTCTTGAAAGACCCACGTATTGAAAAACTAGCCTATAACTTAATCAACTACTCTGTAAAACTACAACCAGGCGAAAAAGTACTTATTGAAAACTTTGGCTTACAAAAAGAATTAGTAACTTCTCTTGTTGCTGAAGCTTATAAAGCAGGCGGATTCCCGTTCGTATCTTTGAAAGAACCTCAAGTAGACCGTGAAATGTTGCTTGGCGCTAGCGCCGAACAATATGCGAAAATCGCGGAATTTGAAGGCAACGTCATGAAGGAAATGGATGCTTACATCGGCCTTCGCGCTGGCGATAACATCAACGAACTTTCCGATGTTCCAGCTGACAAAATGAAAATAAACGGCGAATCTGTTGGTAAAATGCATACAGACATCCGCGTGAAGCAAACAAAATGGGTTGTCTTACGCTACCCAAGCGCTTCTATGGCGCAACTTTCGAAAATGAGTACGGTAGGTTTTGAAGACTTCTATTTCCAAGTATGTAACCTGGACTACAGCAAAATGGCTGAGGCAATGGAAGACTTAGTGAACTTGATGAACCAAACAGATCGCGTTCGCCTCGTTGGACCTGGCACAGACTTGCAATTTTCGATTAAAGATATTCCTGCAATTAAATGTGCCGGTGAAGCAAATATTCCTGATGGTGAAGTGTATACAGCGCCAGTACGCGACTCTGTAAACGGAACAATCACATACAACACACCATCACCTTACCAAGGTTTTGTTTTTGAAAATGTGTCGTTTACGTTCGAAAATGGTAAAATTGTGAAGGCAACAGCGAATGATACAGAACGCATTAACAAAATTTTGGATACAGACGAAGGTGCGCGTTACATTGGCGAATTTGCGATTGGGGTAAACCCGTTCATTCACGAACCAATGCAAGACATTCTTTTTGATGAAAAAATCGAAGGAAGTTTCCACTTCACGCCTGGTCAAAGTTATGACGAAGCGCCGAACGGCAACCATTCCGCGATTCACTGGGATCTAGTAAATATTCAACGCCCTGAATACGGTGGCGGCGAAATTTACTTTGATGACGTATTAATTCGCAAAGACGGCCGCTTTGTACTGCCTGAACTTGAGAAATTAAACCCTGAAAATCTAGCTTAATAATGCATTGAGAAACCAGTTGGCGTCAGCTTGCTGGTTTTTTTGCACAAAGAGTCTGGGGCATACCCTAAATAAATCGGCGACAAGCGCTCGCATTCAAGGAGTTTGGCAGACTTCCGGTTCTCACATACACAAGTATGCTCCGCTTCCGGCTTCCACCAAACTCCTTGAATGCAAACGCTTTCGCTCGATTTGTGTAAAGCAAAATTTTTCGTCTTACCCAAAGTAAATGGCTCGGCGGCTTTGCTTTATCTTGAGTTTTGTCCCAACATCGCAAAAAAATAACTACCGGCTGGTAGTTATTTTGGTTTATTTAATTTACTGCTCGCTTTTCTTCAATTACGTCCATATCAAGAATATTTTCGTATGCAGCTTGGAATTTTTGTACGTCGCCTGCGCCCATGAATAGGATGACAGCGTCTTTGTAGTCGAGTAGCGCTTCAGTGTGCTGTTCTTGAATCACGTGTTGGCCTTTTGTTTTGGCTGCTAAGTCTTGAATAGTAAGCGTGCCACGGTTTTCACGGGCTGATCCGAAAATATCGCATAAATATACTTCGTCCGCTAAATTTAAACTATCCGCAAAACCTTGTAAAAAGGCTTGTGTACGCGTAAATGTATGCGGTTGGAATACTGCTACAACTTGGCGATTCGGGTATTTTTGACGTGCTGCGTTGATTGTCGCGCGAATCTCTGATGGATGGTGCGCGTAATCGTCTACTAGCACTTGGTCTTTTTTCTCCGTAATGCTGAAACGGCGCTTAACGCCTTCAAATGTGCGTAATTCTTTTGCAACGTCAGCAGTTGGAATGCTTTCATAGTGGCACAATGCGATGACACTTAGCGCGTTCAATACATTATGGTCACCGTATGTTGGAATAATGAAAGTACCGTGGAACTCGCCTTTATGATACACATCAAACGTCGAACCAGTCGTTTCTTTCACGATATTCTTAGCTTGGAATTCGTTGCCCTCGTCAAAACCGAAATAAATCACAGGAACTTCTAGCTCTAAACGGCGCAATTGTCGATCGTCACCTAAGGCAAACACGGCTTTCTTCACTTGTTTACCGAAAGATTCAAACGCACTAAATACGTCATCCTCACTCTTAAAGTAATCCGGATGATCCCAATCAATATTTGTCATGATGGCATATGTTGGTGAATAAGCAAGGAAATGGCGTTGATACTCACAAGCTTCCAAAGCGAAATACTCCGCGTTGGGGTTTCCTTTCCCAGTTCCGTCGCCGATTAAGAAAGATGTCGGGCGCAACTCTTCTAGCACATGAGAAAGTAAACCAGTAGTCGATGTCTTACCATGCGAACCAGTAATAGCAACACTTGTATAGCCTTCAATCAATTGACCTAAAAACTTGTGATAGCGGATGACTGGTAAATCCATATCCATCGCTTTCTTAATTTCAGGATGGTCGTCTTTGAATGCATTCCCTGCAATAACAGTTAGACCTTCTTTAATATTGTCCTCAGAAAAAGGTAGAATCGTAATCCCGTCATCTTCCAGTGCTTTTTGTGTGAAGAAATATTTCTCAACATCACTACCTTGCACACAAAAGCCTTTATCGAACATAATTTGAGCCAGTGCACTCATGCCTGCTCCTTTAATCCCAACAAAATGATACGTCGTCATTAATTGAACCCCCAGAATTTTAATCTTTGAAGAGGTAGCCTAAAAAATAGTGTGTTGCTAATTCTTGGAACGAGCATTTTCATTATTTTTATTATTTCTAGACATCTTCTTAAATTTTGAACCATGTGTTTGTTGTACTCTCATTCTTCGTTGTAAAAACTCACTAAGATATTATACCACTTTATGAGCTATTTAGAAATCGCCAATAGGAAATTTATATCTAAGGACTTAGTTTTTCAAGGTTTTGCGTATGTTTTTGCGCCGTTGTGTACGCTAATGGAACTACGGGTGTATTATATATCACGTATCTTTTCTAGCTGCTCACGCGTAATAATGACATCTCGTGGTCTCGAGCCATTCGTTTCTGAGACGATATTATGTTGCTCTAGCGACTCCATTAATCTGGCGGCACGATTATAGCCAATGCGGAAATGTCGTTGTAAAAGTGACGTCGACGCGCCATTTTGCGATAGAACAAAATCACACGCCTCGTCAAAAAGGTCATCTTTGTCTTCCTTAGCAATTTCACGTTCCAGCAGTTCTTCTTGTTTGAAAAGATAATTCGGCTCTGCTTGGTTTCTAACGTGAGCGATAACAGCGTCAATCTCTTGGTCACCGACATACGTTCCTTGCAGGCGGACTGGTTTGGAAGAACCGCTCGGTAAGAAGAGCATGTCCCCTTTTCCAAGTAGTTTCTCGGCACCTGCCGTATCGATAATCGTTCTAGAGTCGATTTGCGAGGACACAGAGAAAGAAACGCGCGTCGGGATGTTCGCCTTAATCAAACCGGTTATAACGTCCACAGACG
The DNA here is from genome assembly GCF_000766865.1 of Listeria booriae. Classification (GTDB taxonomy): domain Bacteria; phylum Bacillota; class Bacilli; order Lactobacillales; family Listeriaceae; genus Listeria_A; species Listeria_A booriae. Next base: position 75,587 of record NZ_JNFA01000029.1, on the reverse strand, counting down.
GCCTCTGCGTCGCTACAATCATATGAATACCACAAGCCCGGGCTTTTTGCGCAATTCGGCTAATCGCTTCTTCTACGTCGTTTGGCGCGACCATCATTAAGTCGGCTAACTCGTCAATGATAATTAAAATGTACGGCAGTTTTTCACCGGAATGTTCAGGATGCGAAGAATATTCATTGAATTTCTCCATATTTCGAACACCCGCATGAGAAAATAGCTGGTATCTGCGTTCCATTTCGTCGACGGCCCATTTCAACGCGGCTGTTGCTGCTTTTGCATCGGTGATAACTGGGCTTACAAGATGTGGGATACGATTATACGGCGCTAATTCTACCATTTTTGGATCGATAAGTAGTAATTTCAATTCGTCCGGCGTCGCTTTGTATAGCAAACTAATCAGCAAGGAATTGATGCAGACACTCTTACCAGAACCTGTTGCCCCGGCAATTAAACCGTGAGGCATCGTCTGGAGGTCTGTTACGATTGGAACGCCTGAAATATCAAGGCCAAGCGCTGCCGTTAACGGTGATTTACTGGACTGAAAAGCTTGACTGTTCATAATTTCGGAAAGCATGACTGGACGACTCGTTTCGTTTGGAATCTCGATGCCGATAGTGCTTTTCCCTGGAATTGGCGCTTCAATACGGATATCTTTTGCGGCTAAGTTTAGCTTGATATCATCGGTTAAATTAGTGATTTTGCTGACCTTGACGCCTTTTTCTGGTTGTACTTCGAATCTGGTAACAGCGGGGCCTTGCGTAACATTGACCACTTTTGCGGATACATTGAAGTTCGTAAGTGTTTCGTTTAAAAGTTCTTCTTGGAACTCTAGCCATTCAGCGTCTTCATTTTCAAAAACGGGCGGCTTGAGTAAATTTAGTGATGGGAAATAATAGCCATTAGTGGACTCGTCTGCGGTTTTGTTGCTTTGGAAAACGGGTGCAATGGTGGCTGGTTTTTCTGTTGCGACTTCTTCTTGTTTTACAGTTTCAGGCTTGGCTTGTTGCTTTTTGTCTTGATTTACCATCATGACGTTGAATGGGATTCTCGTCTTTGGTGGTGCACTTCTTTCGCGAGGTGATTCTTCTGCTTCCGGTGTTTCGTGAATCAATGTGATTCGTTCGGGAGCGGGCGTCTGCTCTGGCTCTATTTCTTCTGGTATCTCTTCGACTTGTGGTTCTTCGATTGCCACTACTTCTTCTACTACCGCCACATCTTCCATGCTTTCTGGCTCTTCTACTACTTCTTCCAACTCAACTACCGGTTCTGGTTGGGCGACTTCCTCTACAATAGGTTCGCTTTCTACCAAAACATTGCCTTGAATAATCTCAATGGCCTCACCTACTAAATCACGGCTTGGCTCCATCACTTCTTGTTCTTTTGTGACATCGAATTCAAAACGGCTCGGTCTTTTCTGGAATGCAAAAACTGGTGACGGAACATCTGTCGGTTTGAACGGACGTTTCTTCTCGATAACTGGTTGTGTCACAGAATTTTTTGGCGATACGATTCTTTTTGGTTCACTATGTATAGTTACTTGATTCTGCGCTTGTCTCGGTTGATCTGGAATGAGCGGAAAACGGAATTCGCCCTTTGGATATTGGTATACCATCTTTGTATGGATTTCGCGTACTTGTTTCGTTGACGCTTGACTTGGGCGCCTTACTGCAACTTGTTTTGGTTGCGGTTCTGGTACTATTTTTATCGGCTGGACTTGCGCTGGTGCCTGTTCTTTTGGCTTAGCTATTTGTACTTCCTCATATGCTTCTTCTCGATCGGCAAAGAAAAAATCTTTAAACCATCCCATTTATATCACTACCTAAATTATTTTTTGACCGTGTCTTTTAATGATTCTAACAGAGAATTTTAGATAAAGCTATCAAGAACTATGAAAGTCTTGCAAATCGCTTTATATCAGTGTTTCAACTGCTATAACTTAAACTTATGACGACGAAAACAGCCTCTATAAGTACAATTCCAAACGTAATTGTATACTAAAAACAAGAAAAATAAGACATCTCTCGATTACCAAGAGATGCCTCCTTCTTAAAATGTTACTGGGTATACCGCACCAGTCTCATAGCCATCATCTAAAACCATGATGCCTTTTTCTTGTGGCGCGTCAGGAATCGCGAGTTCACGTGCCGCACAAATCATGCCGAACGAGTCTTCTCCGCGCAAGTTAGAAGGCTTAATAATTAAACCACTTGGCATTACCGCGCCGATTTTTGCGACAACGACTTTTTGGCCCGCTTCTACATTTGGTGCGCCGCATACGATTTGAACGGTTTTATCGCCTAAATCCACTTGACATACATTTAGTTTATCTGCGTTTGGATGTTTTTCTTTCGAAGCAACATATCCAACGACGAATTTTGGCGAAAGATCTGCCTCCACGACGAAATCAAAGCCATTGTCCGCTAATTCTTGATTAATGAACGCTACGTCTTCTTCTGTCAAATTCACTTTACCATTTGCATCGAATTGGCGTTTTTTCGAAACTTCGAAGATATTGATCGCTACCGTTTCGCCTGTTTCTGCGTCAAAAATACGCGTTACATTGCCTTTTGATTCATTGTTTGTTTTTTCTACATCATTTAGGTGGACTAAAAGTGTGTCCCCTACTCCTTTTTCGTTATAAAATGCATTTACAATCACGTTAACTACTCCTTTGGTCTGTTTTTGGCCATAATAAAGATCGGTTCTAGTTTACCATCATTATACACTAGCGGTAAAGAGGTAATTGGTGCAAGCCCGTCTGCAAAAAACTGCATCGTCATGTGCGCCAACACATCATAGCCCGTATTATTTCGAATATCCGCCACAATCAAAACATCCTGATGCGGCACTGCAAGCACCATTTCGCCTTCTAGCTGCGCTCGCATTTCCTGCAAAAACGCCTCATTCAAAATTCGACTCGCGTCATAACCATCATTCGTTCGCACAAAATAAAAATCATTCCCCGCTACCGAATCCTTCTTCGTTGGCGTCTTTCGTTGCCGTAAATTAGCTAAAGCCGCCAGCCGGACATCATCTAGCGTCAAACCGTCCTGTAGCGCATCTTCTTCAATAAATCGGTATGACGACCCAATATCCACTACATAAAAAATCGCCGTCTCAGCCGTATGCTCTTCCACCAACAACGCCTTACCGTCCTTCGTCTCACGCGGAAACGAAGTCGCCCGAATGACCGGATAAACTTGCGCTAAACTATCGCGTAGATTCAAAGTATGCTGCGAAGCCTTCAAACCTTCCACGACATAATACACGATTTTCTCCACCGCAACATCGCCATTTTCTTCCCAATTCGCAATAATTTGCGGAATAGATAGCGTGATAGAATTGCCAGCTTCCGTCACTTTCAACGTATCCTTCTCACGATCATAACTAAATGCACGATTCGGGTGTCCAAGCTCTTTTTCCAGCCGTTCTTTCATCTTCATCGTTGTCATTTTCAAAGCAAAGCCCTCCCCTCTTCCTTATAACGCATCGATAAAATCATTAATTTCCTCTTTCGTTTTGCGATCCTTGCTTACAAAACGCCCGATTTCCTCACCATCTTCAAATGCCAAGAAACTCGGAATGCCAAAAATCGCTAAATCCGCGCACAAATCAATAAATTGGTCACGATCCACATGCGAAAAAGTAAAATCTTCATGCGCCGCTTCAATTTCAGGCATCACCGGCTCGATAAATTTACAATCACCACACCAGTCCGCACTAAACATAAAAATCGTTCTTCCATTATCTTTTAGTTCATTAAATTCTTCCACTGACTCTAAATGTTTCATTATTTCTCGACTCCTTCTTCGTTCCTAAGTCAATCCTAAAGCTCCCACCAAAATTAGTAAAGAATTACGCTCAAAAAAGTTGCCATTCCCGTCATTTTCTTCTATCATTGCAGACAAGGAGGCGTTTTTTTATGGAGTATCATATTTATTTAGCCGGAGAAATTCATTCGGATTGGCGCGACCAGCTGCGAGCAAGCATCCAAGCCAAACCTGGTATCACTTTTCATTTTTGGGGACCGCAGGAAAATCACGACCTTTCCGATGCGATTGGCGAGCACGTCCTTGGCGAACAACCAAATGCGATTTACAAAGACTTACAAGCATCAAAAATCAATAACTTACGCACAGAATTACATTTGAAAAAAGCAGACTTGGTTATCGCCTTATTCGGCGAGAAATTCAAACAGTGGAATACAGCGACAGATGCAGCCACAGCCATCGCGCTCGGCAAACCAACTATCATCATCCGCCCAGAAGCGCTACACCACCCGCTCAAAGAACTGTCCGAGAAGGCAAATGTGACGGTGGACACGATTGAACAAGCCGCACAAGTGATTGATTATATTTTCGCATAAATTTCAAAAAGAAGCGCCCGACTATTTCAGGCGCTTCTTCGTGTTCACACTATCTTTCCACGACCAGAGGTAACCGAAACCAAGAACCATCGCAGCACCAATGAACGTCGTTATAATCCAGCCTAATTCTGCATTTTTGAAATAAGGTACTCGCAATACATAGCCAAGCAAAAATACCAATGCAGAAATCGCCATGATGTTGCCCGTCAAAACTACCGGGGAACGCCATAAATTACGCATTATCGCGAATCGTCTCGTACGTTGTTTTATCAAGGTTGCGAATCACAGTTGTAATCATTTCTTTGGCCGCCGCGTAATCATCTACGTGCAAAATCGTGTTGGATGAGTGAATGTAACGCGCTGGCACACCAATGACCGCACTCGGAATCCCACTATTAGATGTGTGCACTTTTCCAGCATCCGTTCCGCCTGGCGATGTGAAATATTGATACGGAATTTGATTAGATTCGGCTGTATCTAGCAAGAATTCACGCATACCGCGATGCATAATCATCGTCCGATCGAAAATACGCATCAGGAAGCCATTCCCAATTTGACCGAACTGCGTCTTGTCTCCCGTCGTATCGTTTGCAGGACTAGCATCTAGCGCAAAGAAAATATCCGGTTGAATCATATGCGCACTCACACCCGCACCACGAAGCCCTACTTCTTCTTGAACATTGGCGCCTGCATACAACGTGTTCGGTAACTGCTCATCTTTTACTGCTTTAAGTAATTCAATCGCAAGCCCGACACCGTAACGGTTATCCCAAGCTTTAGCCATAATTTTTTTCGGATTAGCTAGCGGCGTGAATTCTGTGACAGGAACGATTTGTTGCCCAGGTTTCACACCAATTGCCAGCGCGTCCTTCTTGTCGTCCGCACCGATATCGATGAGTAAATTCTTCGGATCTGTCGGCTTGCTACGTTCTGCTTCCGTCAACAAATGCGGCGGCACAGAAGCAACGACACCAATGACCGGGCCATTCTCCGTAATCACTTGCACACGTTGCGCCTGAAGCACTTGCGGATTCCAACCACCGATCGTTTGAAAAGCAATCATGCCGTTATCCGTAATGCGCGTCACCATAAAGCCAACTTCATCCAAATGACCAGCAACCAAAATCCGCGGCCCACCTTCTGCGCCATGACGCACACCGAAAATACCACCCAATCCATCTTGAATAACTTCATCTGACACCGGCGTAATTTCTTGTCTCACAAAATCACGCACAAACTGCTCGCTTCCAGAAGTTCCTGGCAGTTCCGTTAATGTTTTAAATAGTTCTAACGTTTCTTTTTCCATTTAGCACCCGTCCTTTTCCCGAGATATCTCCCACATTATATCACTTTTAAAAGCATCCGCCTAAGAAAAAACTATAAAAACATGTAAAGGCTTTTATATTTCCAGATTAAGCGTTATAATAAAACACAACAAACGTTTTTCAAGATATAAAAAGTAAGATTTAGGGAGGCAAACAATGAACTGGAAAGTATTTATTACAGGTGTTGTAGCAGGGGCTGCGGCAGGTCATTTTATCAATCATTATCTACTTGAGCCTAAAACAATATCGGGTGATGTCATTTTAGAGAACGTGAAAGAAGCGTTCAAACAAGAAGGCCCAATCGAAGGCTCGTGGATTCAACTTAAAAAGCAACATTACAAGAAGTTCGCGATGGACACATTCGTTTATCACGGTGGAATTACCGCCATTCGTGACGGCGAACGCAAGCAATTCGAGTTTATCGCAGACGCCACGACCGGAACGGTTATCGATGTTTACTTAGCCTAAAATTAAAAAACTGCAAGTCGCATAAATTGTGACTTGCAGTTTTTTCGCGTTGTGCACTTTATTTCGACTGATTCGCTTCTTGATACTGGCTTTCGGACACTGGTTCTAGCCAGTTTGTTTCCCCTTTGCTCGGATCACGAACAATCGCCAGATGAACAAACCAGCTATCTGACGCAGCGCCATGCCAATGTTTAATTTCCGCTGCGATTTCAACGACATCTCCCGCCTTCAAGCGTTGCGCCACTTTGCCTTCCTCTTGATAATAACCTTCGCCGCCAGTCACAAGTAAAATCTGACCACCTTCATGCACATGCCAATTGTTTCTTGCATTCGGCGCGAAAGTAACATTTCCGATTGGATTCGATTGCGCGGTAAGCATCGAAAGGTAAGCATCTCCCACGAAATAATCGTTCTCAATTTTTTCTCCAACCGGGAAAACAACGCTTTGTTTTAAGTCTTTTTCAATCATTTATATTCCTCTCCTTTTCTATAAAATCAGTATAAACCTTGAAGCTCACTCTAAGTAAAGTGATTTGTCGTGCAGTAACTTACAAAAATAGATTGTAAGCGCTATCTAATGTATTTATTTTATTGAAAATACATTTTTTGTCCACCGCTTATTTTTCCATTTCTTGCTACAATCTAGAAAAGGAGGCAAACATATATGCAAATAGCTACATTAGCGAACGAAATGTTTATTCACATGTCTTTAAGTTACTTCCAAAAAAACAATGCTTCATTTTTCATCGACACTTTTACGACATTATATCCTAAAACACCTGAAAAAATATTATTTAAAGCACTCCATCAATTGGAGGCGGACACGCTGGTTTCTATCTTTTATAAAGAAGATAAGCCTTATATTATCACACTGCGCCCCAATAACATTCGAAATATCAATAAAAATACACTTGACAAAAAAGGCTATACGCTGAGTAACGATGTGTTCACTTTCTGTCAAAGCCATGCAAAGCATTTCCATCTTAGCTTTTAATTTCCTATCCGAAAGATAAAAAATCGTACCAGATAGCTGTAGCGACTGTGGTACGATTTTTCATTTATTTAATATAGCTGTCTACGCGCTTTTGGTTGAATTCTCCTTGTTCCACCATTTCTTTCATTTGTTCGCTGAAAATGACTTTTTCGGCACTTTGTAACGCTTTTTTGACGGCGGCCATTTGTAGCATAATATCATCATAAGATCGATTTTCATCGGTCATTTTTTTGATGGATTTGACATGGCCTTCGATTTTAGCCAGCCTGTTGGAAACTGCTTTACGAACTTCTGACATTCTTATACCCCCTGTTATAAAAAATATGAAATTTTATTAAATAGAAAGTAACGTTTATATAAAAGCATTTATATAACCCCCATATAGGGATACAAACCATAATACCATATAGGGGTATGATTAATTTTCGCGATTCAACTGCACCGAATTTGTTGTATTTCCATCCTTATCAAACTGCAAAGCACGGTAAAATGAATCATGATAAAACAGTAACCATTTTCCAGTTCCATTTAACTCATCGCGCAATCGTTCTTTGGCAAAAATGGAGTCCATTGGGTAGTCGTCGTATGCGGTGACCCAGAGTACGTTTTGGTGAGCGCGTGTTGGAAAGATGTCAGCCATATGAATCGCCGACTCGCCAAGACTATCAATTCGAATTACCGCATGGCCATTACTATGTCCGCCCGTCTTCTCTAAAGAAATGGCATCGTTTAATGTTAACTTCTCTTTGTAGGTCTTCACTTGATTCGCAATCCCCTGCCAATTCTCCGGCCAGTAAGTTGCTTTGGAGCGAATATTAGGACGGCGTATTTCCTCCCACTCGGTTTCTGTCGTGTAGATCGTCGCATTCGGGAACAAGCTCGCGCCACTCGTGTCCGTTAAACCAACAATGTGATCGAAGTGCATATGTGACATTAAAATCACATCAATGGCTTCTGGAGCAACGCCTAATTCCGCCAAATCTTCCAGCACGAAGGATTCTTCTATCACACCGAAATTCCGACGCTGTTTTTCCGTCAGACGCCCAGCGCCAATTCCTGCATCGATTAAATAATGCTTACCTTGATATTCGAAATACATCGGATCTGTCGTACAGCGAATCTGATTTTTTTCGTTCGGTTCGTATTTTTTCTGCCAGAGGGCTTTGGGGACCACGCCGAACATCGCGCCACCATCGAAATGCGCGATTCCACCTCGTAACCAATGAATTTTTATCTCCCCTACTTGCAATGTATCCATCATTTTTGCCTCCTTTATGAAAAAAAGCCAGAGCCATGTATGCTCCAGCCTCTTGTTATGCTTTAAAAGTTGCTTCTAAACGATAAATCGGAAAACCTTGTGCGGAAAATTTCTCTTCGTACTCTGTCATGATATTGCCTTCGTAATCACTGTGATGCAAATCAAGCGACAAGTAATGCAACAACATGCCATACTCCGAAAATGCGACTAATGAATATTCAAACAAACTACGATTGTCCGTCTTAAAATGAATCTCGCCATCTGCTGGCAGCAATACTTTATAAATATCTAAAAAACGCGGATTCGTTAAGCGACGTTTCGTATGGCGTTTCTTCGGCCACGGATCGGAGAAGTTCAAGTAGACGCGCGCCACTTCACCAGGCTCGAAATATTCTAATAAATCTGCTCCGTCCACCGATAGTAAACGTAAGTTCGGAATGCCCGCAGTCAATGCTTTGTCCAGCGCCGTAATCAAGACACTCTCCACCACTTCAATGCCGATGTAGTTAATATCTGGATGTTTTGTTGCCATGCCAGTGACGAATTGCCCTTTTCCAGTTCCGATTTCGATATGAATCGGATTTTCATTTCCAAATAGTTCGTGCCATTTCCCTTTCCAATCTTCGGGGTTTGCCACACACACTTCTGGATGAGCCAAGATTTTCTCTCTCGCCCACGGTTTATGTTTTACTCGCATAACGTTGCGTACACCTCATTATCTCTTAATATTTTTTTCAAAAGTTGTTCTAAGCGCAAGCGTTCTGGTTCGCGCCCGCGTTCATATTGCCAATTCATTGCCATTAAAACCTGACAAATCGAAAACCATTTCAGCCGTTTGTAAAAAGCGGGTGTCAACTCCTGGCCATATTCTGCTAACCAATTTTTCCATTCAGCAAACGGAACATATTGATATAACAAAACTCCGACATCATTCGCCGGATCAGCAAGCATCGCCCCGTCCCAATCGACTAAATAAAGCGAATCCTCTCCTGAAAGCAACCAATTGTTATGATTGACATCTCCGTGACAAACAACATGACGCGCTTCCTCTAACGTATCCATATTTTCAGCTAAATAGCGTTGCGCCTCTAAAATTAAAGCGTCATTGTAAGACGTCGTTTGAATATCCGTCGTTACTTGATCCAATAAATACACACAGGAATAATCTTTTTTCTCAATTCGGCCTAACATATCCCGCAAATGTTCCGAGCGATGAATCCGCCCTAGTAGCTTGGCAACACGCGGTTCACGCATATTTTCGGCATCGAGCGTTTGGCTATCATCAATCCATTTCTGCGCGGTAATAACATCCCCATTTTCCACACGTCTTGTCCAGATAAGCTTAGGAACGATATTTTCTACAGAAAGCGCAGCTAAAAAAGGCGATGAATTTCTCTTTAAAAAGAACTTCTCGTCTTCATGAACAGCTACAAAGGCTTTCCCCGTCTCGCCACCAGCTGGTTCTATTTCCCAATCTTCTCCAAACAAATTATCTTTCATCCTACATTCACCTTCGCTTACATTGCGTCGTCTATCACTCTTCACTTCGTATGGAACTCGCCTTTATTACATCAATCTTTTGCTTAAGACGAATTGGTCTTCTTGTCTTCTATGTATGTTAGAAAGATGGATAAAAAAAGAGCCATTACACCAATAGCTACCTTTTAAATTTTACTTCTCTTCCCGCCTTACGTCAAGTCAACATATGTTCGGTTTTGAAATAATACATTTGGTACAAAACTGTCATGCTCTGTTTGGATTTTTTAACATGAAAAAAACTTTGCACACAAGAAGTTCATCCTGCGCACAAAGTTTCTCATTTTAGCTATCCATTACTTCTGTTTTCTTAACGACTGGTGCTAGTGATTGTTGTTTTTTCTTAATGAATAATGCTAGAATCACCGCGATAACGGAAAGGATAGACGATACGAGGAACGCTGTTTCAATTCCGTGAATCAAGACATGGTTGGCGATTTGTTCTTTTGTTTTACCAACAACATCGGCAGCTCCCATATTTTTAGCATAGCTTGAAGCGCTTTTTGACATCGTAGTGATGAGTAAAGCTGTACCAAGTGAGCCTGCGATTTGCCGGACGGTATTGAACATCGCCGAGCCGTGTGCTGCCATCGATAATGGCAACGAGTTGAGCGCTGCGGTTTGTAGTGGCATCATTACCATTGCCATACCGCTTGCCCGAACCGTTTGCACAATAACGATATATGTCAATGTCGTGCTTTCAGTTAAGTCTGTAAACATGAACGTCGTTACTGCCATGATAATAAGCCCAATCAAGGACAAATACTTAGCGCCAAAACGGTCAAATAGTATACCAGTCACTGGCGAAAGCGCTGCGGTCATCACTGCACCCGGCAATAAGACAAGCCCTGATTCTAGCGGTGTGAAGTGCCGTACGCTTTGCAAGAAGATTGGGAATAATAGCATACCGCCATAAAGCCCCATCATCACGAAAAAGCTGATTGTTGTTGTCAATGTAAACGTGCGGTGTTGGAAAACTTTGAAGTTAAGTAAAGGCGCTTTTGCACGGCCTTGATACCAAATAAATACCGCTAATACAACGAATCCTAATAGGACAAAACCGATAACTTTTGCGGATAAGAAATCATGATCTCCCGCGTTACTAAATCCTAGTAATAAACTACCAAACCCGATGGTCGATAAAATAACCCCGAGAAAGTCCAATTTTGGAAAAGTACGTTTGCCGACATTTTTTAATAAGAAGAAGGCAACTACTACGTCCAAAATCGCAAAAGGAATAATAATATAAAATAAGTTCCGCCAATCGTATTCTTGGACAATCCATCCAGATAGCGTTGGTCCAATTGCTGGCGCGAAGTTCATGGCAAGCCCGATAAGCCCCATCGCCCGTCCGCGTCGTTCCATAGGGAATAAGTTCAGTACAACGACCGTTAGAAGCGGCATAACAATACCTGCACCTATCGCTTGTACCATCCGCCCAATAATTAATACCGTGTAATCCCCAGCAAAACCGGAAATTGTTGTTCCAATCGCAAATGTAATCATCGCGAATAAATAAAGTTGTCTCGTTGTGAATCGTTCAATTAAAAAAGCAGTCATCGGGATCATGACGCCGTTGACTAACATAAATCCAGTCGTCAACCATTGACCTTGACTTGCTGTAATATTGAAATCCGTCATAATGCTTGGCAGTGCTACGTTCATCAATGTTTGATTCAAAATCGTAACAAATGCTCCCATAAGCATAACAATCAAGATACCGTTTGTTTTAATACCACTCGTTGCTGCTTTCATGTTCATTCTTTCTTACTCCTTTCGCTCCAATAACGCAATCATTTTCTTGTGTGTGTCTAACATCGCTTCTAGCTCTTCTGTTTCAATTTCCAAAACACGCTCCAATCGATTGAAAAACAAATCATATGTTTCATCGACTTTAGCCAAGCCTTCAGCAGTTAGTTGTAAATTAAGCGCGCGACGATTTCCTTCTTCACGTCCGCGTGTTAAGTAATTGGCTTTGACAAGACGGTCCACAATACCGCTCATCGTACTTTTGTTCACCTGCACCCGTTCAGCTAGTTCGCCAAGCGTTAAGTGCGGTTCCCTTTTTAACGTTCCTAATGAAAAAAGTTGCACCGTTGTGATGTCACGTTTCGCGGCCTCTTCTTGCAAGTATTGGTGTATTTTGCGCTGTACCGATCGAAAGGATAGCACCACTTCTCGTATCAACTTCTCATCCATATTTACTTCCCCTCCTTTAATGTTCAAGAGCGAAAGATTCGCATACGAACTATTAACAATAGCAATTATACGCCTAATTTTATCGTTGTCAAGCCTATTTTTTCCTGAAAACGATAACATTGGGCGTATTCGTCAATTATTTTTTTATATGTAATTAGTTACATAGTTTTTGTACCTTGATGAAAGACAAGTTGCCAGCGATTGTTCTGGAATTTCCAAATAGAGCTTCGAAGGGACGACTGCTTTTGTTCTACGTTGAAAATACGATATGTCGCAAGGACAACATCCGCAGCTAATGGCTTGATTTCAAAATCACTGAGTTGCATATCGACAACGCCAATCCCCGTTTCATCTATTTCTTCCTCACGATATAAAACTCGACCAGAACTTCCAAATTCAAAGAAATCAGCAGCGAGCAATTGGCTAAGCGCCTCTTTCGATGTTCGGATTTCTGGACGAAGCAACTGTTCTTCTTGGTTTTGCAAAAGCGCTTTTAAATCTTGATCCATCGTAGACACCTCCAAAAAAAACGGACAAGTCCGCAAAAGACTCATCCGATTTTAAAAATTTAACTAAATGCTAATTCGCCGCATTGTTTTAGAACTTCTGCTGTGAAAGCGTCGTGAATTTTTTTCGTAATTGGGCCACGTTTGCCGTCGCGCACTTGTTTGCCATCAATTTCGATGATTGGCGTTACTTCAATCGTCGTGCTGGAGATGAAGACCTCGTCAGCCGTCGCTAAATCCGTAAGCGTAAAGCCAGTTTCCGCAACCGGAACACCGATATCGCGCGCTACTTGTAGAATAACTTGGCGTGTAATCCCGCTCAAAATCAGATTATCCGCTGCATGTGTCATCAACGTACCGTCCTTAATAATATACGCATTGGTCGCCGAGCCTTCCGTCACTTCCTCGCCGCGGTGCAAAATCGCTTCAAAAGCCCCAGCTTGGTGCGCCTTGTTCTTCGCCATCGTGTTGCCAAGCAAGTTCAGGCTCTTAATATCGCAACGCAACCAACGAACATCCTCTTCCAAAATCGCTTTGCGTCCTTGTTCAAATAGCGTCGTGTCACGCGGCACTTCACTTGCAGAAGCCGTCAACACACCTTCTAATGGAAGTTCTGGAACAACGTGGTTTCGAGGCGATTGAATACCGCGAGTAACTTGCAAATACACATTTCCTGTCCCAATATTGTTTGCTTTTAGTAACCCTTCCAGTAATTCACGTAATTCTGCTTTTTCAAAAGGAATAACAAGATCAATCTTATTCGCACTGGCGTACAGGCGATCAATGTGCTCCTCGTATGTAAAGAATTGGCCATTATAAGCACGAACAACTTCGTATACACCGTCTCCGAACTGATATCCCCGATCTTCTATATCAATTTTTGCTTCTACGCGTTCTATTAATTGATTGTTTACTAATACTTTCATTGTTAGCACTCCTTTATTACCTATTTTTGCAACTATCTAAAAATTCAAATCAAAGCAGTGACGGAAAAAAGGGTCGCTTGACAGCAAGTTCCTCCTTTTTTCCGCATCTCTGCTTTCATTTAATTTTTTTCAATTATATACCTTACTTCGCTAATTTGTAAAGCGCTTCTGCGTAAATTCCGATTGTTTTTACTAAATCGTCGAAATACGCGAATTCGTCTTTTTGGTGCATCGTGTCTTCGCGGCCTGGGAATAGGGCTCCAAAGGCAACACCTGTCTCCATATGACGCGCATAAGTTCCGCCACCGATAGCAAGCAATGTTGCTTCTTCGCCTGTTTGGCTTGTGTATACTTCTTGCAACACTTTGATTAATTTATGGTCTTTTGGTACGAATAGTGGTTTGGAATCATCGTAGTGCGTGTATTGACCGCTGTATTCGTTTACTACTGTTTCCATTTTTAGTTTTAGCTTATCCATGTTTGCTGTCACTGGGTAACGGAAGTTGAGGCCGTAACGACCGCCTTCGCTGACGCTGTAACGAATCACGCCGACGTTCATTGTCAATTCGCCGCTTTCATCATCTTCGTAACGGATACCTAGTTTCATCGCACGTGAATCGCCGTATAAGTAATCTTTACCGAACATCACGAAATCATTCGCCGCACCAGTCAATGTGAATTTGCCAAGGAACGCAACTAAATGCAGACCTGCGTTAATCCCATTGTTTGGCTCCATCGCATGCGCTGCTTTACCGATAAGAGAAACCGTTACTTGATTACCAGATTCTACAAGTTCACCAGCAAGCTTTGTTTCTTTTTTGTAAGCGTCGAATTGTTTTGTAAGCTGGGCCACATCTTTAACATCTTCCAAAACAGCTTTCGCGTGGTCTGGAACCATGTTGTAACGTGCGCCAGATTCAAAACTGATTAAACGGAAGTCTGCATTGCCGTCTTTTTCGCCATCTTTGAACGAAATATCCAACTCAGAAATACCTTTTTCCGCGTGAATAATCGGGAATTCAGCATCTGGCACAAAGCCCATTGTTGGTTGTTCTTCTGTTTCAAAATAACGCTCCACACAAGACATGCCGCTTTCTTCATCCGAACCGTAAATCATCCGCACACGGCGTGATAATGGCAACTCTAATTCTTTAATAATCTTCATCGCATAGTATGCCGCCATTGCTGGGCCTTTATCGTCCGCTGAGCCACGGGCAAATACTTTCCCATCTTTCAAAATTGGATCAAATGGATCGTGTGACCAGTCATCGCCAACTGGTACAACATCAACGTGACCTAGCGCTGCCACAAGTTCTTCACCTTGTCCAAACTCCGCGTGTCCCGCTACATTGCCAACTTCTTTAATCGCAAAGCCGTCTTTTTCGGCCAATTCTAAAGCAAAATCCAATGCTTTTTTCACGTCTGGACCAAATGGTGCGTCTTCTGTCGCTTTGGAATCATCGCGAACACTTGGAATGCTTAAAATGGCGAATAAATCACGTTTGAAATCCTCGCGACGTTTTTCCGCTTCTTCTTGCCAATTGATTGTACTCATATTCCTAACAATCCCTTCAAATTATATATTTACTCCCCTATTGTATACTCTTTTGTTGCGACATGAAAGCATTTTGAGGTGAATTACGCCATAAATCCTTTAATCGCATCAAAATCCCAGCGAACCATGCGCGACGCAAAGACGACATCCATTCGTTCCAGGCTGCTTGCTTCCAGTGGAAACCATTCGTACGCTTTATGTTCACTCGAAATTCGAACTTCGCCTTCTGGTTTTTCACACAAATAAATCACGCCGGTAATTTGATACTCTGGTTGGAAAAATTCCCACGTATCATACAAAATAAATGGCTGGACTTGTAAGCCTGTTTCTTCAAGCACTTCGCGGAATAACGCCTCACCTTTTGTCTCACCAAAGTTCATCTTGCCACCAGGCAGCTCCCAGACATCCCCGTCCGCGTCCGCCTTCTTTAAGGCAAGAAAATGACCCTTATGTACAATAACTGCTTTTACTGCCGGAAAAATCGGTTTCATATTACTTTCACTCCTTTTGTGGATAGGTTATACTATATTGAACAATTAAGCAAGAAAAAGCGCAATTACATACGAAAAATAGAAGAAAGGACGATATATCATGAAAAAAATTACGCCAAAAGTGGTTTGTGCGTGGATTAAACAGCGGGACGATGAGACGAATAAAGGCGATTATGGACGTGTTTTATTAATCGGTGGCAATGAACGGTTAGGTGGCGCGATTATTATGGCTGCGCAAGGTGCGATTCATAGTGGTGCTGGACTTGTTTCTGTGGCGACGCATCATGTGAACCGATCTGCACTTCACGCTAGGCTTCCGGAAGCGATGTTTATTGATTCGAGCGATACGGATTACTTGATGGAAGTTTTGCCGCAGTTTGATGCGATTTTGATTGGACCAGGACTTGGCTTGGACGAGACGGCGCAAACGTTACTGCATCTTGTTTGTGAGCATACGCATGCCCAGCAGCGCGTGATTGTGGATGGTGACGGTATTACGTTGTATGCGAATGGGGAGTACCCGACGCCGGACGCGACGCTGATTTTCACTCCGCACCGCAAAGAATGGGAGCGGCTGACGCACACGAACACGGAGAGCTTGGATGACGCGAAAAATCAAGATTTCGCGGATGAATTGCATGCCATTGTTGTGTTGAAGGATCATCGCACGCGCGTTTATATCGAGGATGATATTTGGCAAAACATATACGGTACACCTGCGATGGCAACTGGTGGCATGGGAGACACATTGGCAGGCATGATTGCAGGCTTGCTCGGTCAACTTGAAACGCCGAAACATGCCGTTTTAACCGCTGTATTTTTGCACAGTTATATTGGCGAAACATTGGCGAAAAAGAAATACGTTGTCTTGCCAACCGAAGTCGCTGAACAAATTCCGTATTACTTGAAGAAATTCAGCGAAACGGATGACAATCCTTATTAATCACTGGAACTAAGAGGTTTTTTATGCCTTTTAGTTCTTTTTTAGTCGCGAAATCCCATTAACCGTTCAACATGTTGTCTGTTTTCCGCATTCGTCAGCAATTCCAAAACCAAGAATGCCACATCAAAGCCTGTTGATGGATTGTAAGATGTGATAATTTTGCCGTCCATTACGATTGGGTCTTGCAATACTTCCGCGCCAAATTCCCGCAACTGCGCTTGTCGCACACTGCCAACACCGTTATACGTCGTCGCTTTCTTTCCTTGCAAAATCCCGCTTTTTCCAAGTGCCAGCGCCGCAACGCAAATCGTAGCAATCCATTTATCCTGCGCATAAAAATACCGAATCACGTCCAAAAACGCCTCATCATACGCATCTTCATAAAACCCAGCTTCTTCAAAACCACCAGGAATCACCAACGCATCAAAACTAGCAAGATCTACTTGATCCAGCGTATACTCTGGAACTACTGTGAAATTCCACGTACACCTCAATTGCTCACGCAAACCAACCGTCACCAGCTCCGTTCCCCCTGCTCCTTCGAACTGATTCCAACCAAGTACATCCGTAAAAACACTGGCTTCTACCGCCTCAAACCCATCTGCAAGCAACATCATAATTCTTTTTGTCATCTCGAAAACCTCCTTTTCCTATCCTTATTTTAACGAAATGAAAAACGAATTTACATATATTATCTAACCAATTTTCTATGTTATACTATTAAAAACAAAGTTTATCGTCTCAAAATATTTATTTAATGAAACGAGGTATAAAATGGACAATACAGATATCAAAATCCTATCCATTCTAGAAAAAAATGCGCGGATTTCGATGAAAGAACTAGCCGAGCTCGTCATGCTAACCCCTCCCGCCACAAAAGAACGGGTCACGAAATTAGAAGAAAAAGGGGTTATTACTGGCTATACTGCTAACATATCGCTTGCTGCACTTGGACGAATCATGACTGCTTTCATCTTATTTGAAACACATGATTGCAAAGCTTTTTACGATTTTTGTGTGAAACAACCGGATGTGTTGGAATGTCATCGTTTAGCTGGACAATTTAGCTACCTTGTTAAAATCAGTTCGGTCAGTATGGAAGCTTTGGAGCTGTTTATTGATGATGCGATTAAATACGGCAAATCTTCCACCCATTTGATTTTTTCCTCTACTGAAAAAGCCATTTTCTAAACAAAAAAAGTTTGCAAAGCCGATTTTTGGCTCGCAAACTTTTTTCGTTAGGCTTTAATATGCAGTTTTCTCCTGATGGATGCTGCTCTTGGTCCGAATACTTTATCGAATAACCGTAGGCGCAGACTTAGATAACTATAGACGATTGCTCCTAGTCCGCCGCAGAGAATAAGCAACAACATGGAACCAAATTTCGATTCTGGGTTGATGAAGAATGTGAAACCGTAGTAAGCAAGCAAGACAACGATTGCCATTGCTAAGTTTAACATCAACATAAGTACCGTTCTTCTTAAAATAACGCTGAAATTATAGTTGGCGTATTTCCGAATAATAATCATTGCGAAAATAACGGAAACCGTGTAACCTAATCCGGTTGCCATAACAGAACCGCGCGCGCCCATCCACATCATTAGTGGCATTTGGAACACGGATTTCGTCAGCAAACCGAGCAATAAACTTAAAATCGTGAAACGCTGTTGGTCAATTCCTTGTAGAATCGCAGCCGTCACACTGAATAAAGATAGTAAAATCGCAACTGGTGCATATGCCGCTAAAATCTGAATTCCTGCTGGATCATGTTCGTAAAACACGGTGTAAAGCGGTTCAGCTAGAAGTGACATACCGATACAAGCCGGTAGCGTAATGAAAAGTAAAACTTGGAAAACATCGTTTAATTGTTTTTTCACATTTTCTTGTTCGCCGCGCATGTAGGCAGCTGTAACAAGTGGCACAATCGTCATCGAGAATGCCGTCGCCAAGCTGACTGGGATGATAACTAATTTTTGCGCACTGAAGTTAACAATACCGAGTAAATTCTCGGCTTCATGTCCGCTGTAGCCAATCCATGTTAAAATACGTCCGAATGTGAATTGGTCGATTTGTTGATACAGGGAACTTGCAATCCCTACGACAACGAACGGAATCGCGGTGATGAAAATATCTTTATACATCGAAGGAAGCGAAACGGTGACTTCTCCTTTACTTGTTCGCAGCAAGGCATCGAGTCCTTTTTTGCGTTTGAAGAAGTACCATAGCAAACAGATAAGGCTGGCTAGCGCGCCGATAAAGGCAGCGAATGTCGCCAAGCTAATAGCGCTCGCGATCGTGCCATGAATGACATACAAGACGAAAGCCGAACCAGCAAGCAAGAAGGCGATGCGCACGATTTGTTCAATGACTTGAGAAACCGCAGAAGGCCCCATCGATTGATAGCCTTGGAAAAAGCCACGAATCAAGCTCATGACCGGAATAACAATCAAAGCAAAGCTGACCGCTCGAATAACCGTTGTCACATCCGCCACTGTATACCCACTGCCTTCGATAGATTGCAAGCCTGCAAGCACTGGCGCTAAAGCATACATCGCGATGAAACTCAAAATACCGGTTACAAGCATTAAGTACACGCCCGTTCTAAACAAGCGACGCCCAATCTCGTATTCACCAATAGCATTATATTTGGCGACATATTTCGCGACCGCAAGCGGAACCCCTGCTGTTGCTATTCCGAGAAAGATTTGATACGGTACATAACCGAAGTTGTACAATGTCATCGGACCTGCGCCACCCATAATCCAGTAGAAAGGGATGACATAGAATAGACCTAGAAATTTAGAAATAAACGTTCCTAATGTTAAAATAAATGTGCCACGTAGTAGTTTTGAAGAAGACATAGATCTCGTCCTTTATTATAAAGTGCTCAAATTGGAGCCGTTTTTAGTGTAAAAAGAAAACACAACTAAATTTTAGTTTACTCCTTCTTGCACAAGCTTGCAATCATTAGTTGAAAAATATCAAAAAAAAAGCGAAAATATTCGCTTTTTATCTTGTGAGCTGACTCGCTCCTGTTATAAATTCGCTAAGCTCGTCATGTTTGCCTTCATGCAATAACTGCACCACTTTACTACCAACAATCACACCATCACAAACATTCGCAAAACGAGCGACGTGGTCTAAATTCGAAATTCCGAATCCGGCTAGTACGGGGACTGGGCTGACTTGTTTTAAGAAAGTTAACGTCTCGTCAATCGTGTCTCCGAATACAGCGCGTTCTCCGGTTGTACCGTTTACTGTGACTGCGTAGATAAAGCCTTGTGCTTGTTTGGCGATGAGCTCGATACGTTCTTTCGGGCTGGTTAGTGAGATGAGTGGAATGAGCGCGATATCTGTGTTTTCAAGGTATGGTTGGACTAGGTCGCGATGTTCATATGGTAAATCAGGGATAATTAACCCCTTAATCGGTGTTTTTTGTGCTAGTTCGATGAATTTTTCTACGCCTAAATGGTAGATTGGGTTGAAATAACTCATAACAACGAGTGGAATGTCGATTTTGCTTGTTGCTAGTTGGTTTAGAATTTGTTCTAAGCTGATGTTGGCTTCTAGTGCGCGGGAGCCTGCTTTTTGAATCACTGGGCCGTCTGCTACTGGATCGGAAAAAGGAATGCCGATTTCGATAGCTGTCGCGCCTGCATCGCTTAGAAGCTGCATCTGAGACTCTAATTGGTCAAGGCCTCCGTCGCCTGCCATCATGTATGGGACAACGGCTACATGTGCATTTTCGATTGCTTGTTGTAATTTCATTTTTTGTTATCTCCTTTCAAACGTGCGCGGATTTGATCCACGTCTTTATCTCCGCGGCCGGACAGGCAAACAATCATGCTTTCTTCAGAGTTCATTGCGGCTGCTAGTTTTACGGCAAAAGCGATTGCATGCGAGCTCTCCAGTGCTGGAATGATGCCTTCTGTGCGGCAAAGTAATTGAAACGCTTCGACGGCTTCATCGTCTGTTACCGAGGCGTATTCGGCGCGACCTTCATCGCGGAAATGGCTATGTTCTGGACCGATTCCTGGATAATCAAGCCCTGCGGAAATCGAATAGGCTTCTTGGATTTGACCGGCATCGTCTTGTAAAATGTGCATCATTGCGCCATGCAGGACGCCGATTTCGCCTTTCGTTAAGGACGCTGCGTGAAAAGCAGTATCAAGACCGGAGCCTGCTGCTTCAACGCCGTACATTTTGACTGCTTTATCGTTCACGAAAGGATAGAAAAGTCCCATCGCATTGCTGCCTCCGCCAATACAAGCTACGATTGCTTCTGGAAGGCGGTTTTCTTTTTCAAGATGTTGGGCGCGAGCTTCTTTGCCGATGACGCTTTGGAAATCGCGGACAATTTGCGGGAATGGATGTGGCCCTAGGACAGAACCCATGATGTAATGCGTGTCTTCCACGTTAGCAACCCAATAACGCAAAGCTTCGTTGACGGCGTCTTTGAGCGTGCCGTTACCACCTGAAACGCTGACGACTTTTGCGCCGAGTAGTTCCATTCGAAAAACGTTTAACTGCTGACGGCGAATGTCTTCTTCTCCCATAAAAATCGTACATTCAAGATTGAACAGAGCCGCTACGGTTGCTGTTGCGACGCCATGCTGGCCTGCGCCTGTTTCTGCGACGACTTTCTTTTTGCCCATTTGGCGAGTTAGTAAGGCTTGGCCGATGCAGTTATTGATTTTGTGTGCACCCGTGTGATTGAGGTCTTCGCGTTTTAAGTAAATTTTGGCGCCGCCTGCATGTTTGGTTAGTTGTTCCGCGAAATAAAGCGGTGACTCACGACCGACGTAATCGCGTAAATAGTAGTTTAGTTCTTTTTGGAACGCCTCATCTTTTTTGGATTGCTCGTAGGCTACTTCTAGTTCTGTGACTGCTTTCATTAATGTTTCTGGGACGAATTGTCCGCCATAATTGCCGTAAAATCCAGCTTTGTTCGGTGCATTGTAACTCATATTTATTTCGTCTCCTTTGCTTTTTGGATGAATGTGATGATTTTTTCAGGGTCTTTCGTGCCGTTTGTTTCGACGCCAGATGAGATATCGACGGCGAATGGATGAAATTTTGCGATTGCTGTTTGGACATTTTCTGCGTTTAGTCCGCCTGCGATGATGATTTTTTCTTGTGGCAAAATGGTATCGTTGAGGCTTTCCCAGTCAAACGTTTCACCGCTGCCGCCTTCGTATTCGGAAGCTGGTGCGTCAAGCAACAAGAGGCTATTTGGGTACGCTTCGATGTTACCGCTGATTTTGCTATCTTTCACTTGGAAGGCTTTGATGGTTGGATAGTTGATTTTAGCGACTTCTTCTGGGGTTTCTTGGCCATGGCATTGCACGATATCAAGTGGTACTGTTGCTGCGATGCGATTGATTTCGGACGGGCTTTCATTCACAAAAACGCCTACTTTTTTGACTGTGCTTGGGAGGTTTTTGGCGAGCATATGTGCCTGATCTGCCGTGACTTGGCGCTTGCTTCTTGCGAAAACAAAACCGATCATATCCGCGCCATAGGCTACTGCAACGTCGACGTCTGTACGGTATTTCAAACCGCAAATCTTGACCTGTGTCATACGCGACTTACCTTCAATTTACTCGCTGCTTGCTCCACGTTTTCTGCACGCATTAACGCTTCGCCGACTAGCACCACTTGGTAGTTCTTCGCAACACGGGCGACATCCGCAGGTTCGCGAATCCCACTTTCACTAATGTAACAAGCATCCGTCCGTGAAAATTGCTTGGCAACGCGCTCACTAACCGCAATATCGACGACAAAACTATGTAAATCGCGATTGTTCACGCCGATTAATTTCGCGCCTAAACGTTCCGCAACTTCCAATTCCACCTCATTATGCACCTCGACAAGTACTTCCAAATCAAGTGCAACCGCCTGTTTGTACAGCGTTGCCAAGTCGTCTTCTGATAACGCCGAGACAATTAGCAAAACGATAGAAGCCCCAGCATTTTTCGCACGAATTAATTGTTTTTCGCTGATGATAAAATCTTTGCATAACACAGGAATCGACACAGCTTCCGCAACAGCTCGCAAATCCTCAATATCTCCTTTGAAAAACGCCTGATCTGTTAAAACCGAAATCGCGCCAGCTCCTGCTTTTTCGTAACTTTTCGCCTGTGCAACCGGATCAACATCCAAGTTAATCGCACCTTTGGACGGAGATGCTCGTTTTACCTCCGCGATGAGTTGGACTGCCTCTTTATTCGCTTGTAAAAAATTATAAAAATACGGTTTTTGGCGGTCCAATTCGACTTTTTCTAATGGCATATCCGCCACCTCTTGCGCTTTTTTCGCTAAAATTTCTTCTAAAAATGTCATCCTACTAATCGCTCCTTTTGGCATTCTAGTAATTTCGTTAATTTGGCGTATGCCGTGCCGCTATCAATTAATTGTTTTGCCATCGCCAGTCCTGCTTCTAATGTTGCGACTTTTCCGTGAGCGAGCAAACCTAGTCCTGCATTTAAAACGACGGTATCGTAATAAGCGCCTGGTTCTGCTTTTAAAACGGATAGCAAAATTTCTGCATTTCGTTTCGCATCGCCGCCTTTGATTGCCTCCAAATCACGACTTTCCATACCTACATCTTCTGGTGTAAACGTGTGTAGCGTCACTTCGCCATTTTCGAGTAGTGCGTAATGATTTTCACCTGCAAGAGAGGCCTCGTCTGTAAAGCCCCCACCGTTCACGACAACCGCGCGTTTCCGACCTAATTTCCCAAGAACGGTAGCCGTTTGTTCTAATAAATCACGGCGGTAAATGCCCATCAGCTGCGTTTCAAGTTGCACAGGATTTGTTAACGGTCCGATTAAATTAAAAATTGTCGGTGTATTCAGTTCGCGTCTTACGCCCATCACGTATTTCATATTTGGATGAACATGTGGTGCGAATAAGAAAGCAATACCAGCATTCTCCAGTAAATATACCATATCGCTTGCTTGAAGCGAAATATCTATGCCTAATTCCTGACACACATCCGCGCTTCCCGACCGGCTTGAAATGCTGCGATTGCCGTGTTTTGCGACTTTAATACCAGCTGCTGCCAACACAAAGGCAGACGTCGTGCTCACATTAAAACTCATCGACTTGTCGCCGCCAGTTCCGCAGTTATCCATCGTATTCGCGCCGTCCATCGGCAACTGCATCGCCACTCCTTGCATCGTTTCTGCGATTGCCTGCATTTCCTCAATCGTTTCCCCTTTTATTTTCAAAGCCATCAGGAAAGCCGCCATCTGTGCCTGCGTCAATTCCCCTGCAAAAATGGCTGTCGCTACATCACGCATTTCTTCTCGCGTTAAATTTTGTTGGTCATATACTTTTTGCAAATATGCTTCCATCATGCTTCCCCTCCTTCTCTACTATCGCTACAAAATTGGCCATCATTTGTTTTCCGTCAAGCGTTCCAATCGATTCCGGATGAAACTGCAACCCATAAACTGGGTAATCACGCAACTGCATCGCCATAATTTCATCATCATCGAGCGATCGTGCCAAAACTTCTAAATCTTCCGGAAAATCTGCCTGCTCTACAATAAGCGAATGATACCGCATAATTTCCAGTTCCTCACCCAGTCCAGCAAAAATCGCGCCACCACTCTGTTTCATCATCGAAACTTTACCGTGTCTAATTTTCTCCGCTTGGCTCACCGTCCCACCAAACACTTCGCCAATCGCTTGGTGTCCCAAACAAATACCTAACATCGGCTTTTGGTTCGCGAACACCCGTACAACCTCTTCCAGTAACCCAGCCTCACTCGGCTTCCCAGGTCCCGGTGACAACACAATCCCCGTCGCGCGCTCCGCCACTTCCATCAAATCCGCCGCATCATTCCGTCTCACAACGACCTCACTCGCATATTCCATCAAATACTGCTCCAAGTTATACGTAAACGAATCATAATTATCCACTAGTAAAATCATTTTCCAACCTCCAGTAACGCTTTTGCTTTTTGCAGCGTCTCCAAATACTCACTCTCAGGGTCCGAATCATACACGACACCCGCGCCCGCCTGCACATAAGCCGTTCCGTTATGCAACACCATCGTCCGAATCGCCAGCGCAAAATCACAATCCCCACGATGCGTCAAATAGCCAACAGCACCCGCATAAGGCCCCCGTTTTACATTTTCCCATTCATAAATCCGCTCCATCGCGCGAATCTTAGGCGCCCCGCTGACCGTCCCAGCTGGCAACACCGACTTCAGCGCATCCATTGCCGTCAATCCCAGTTTCAGCTGCCCTTCCACGACTGACACCAAATGCATCAAAAAGCGATACCGCTCAATCGTCAAGTACACCGGAACACTCACCGTCCCCGTCACAGCAACCTTCCCAATATCATTCCGTCCAAGATCCACAAGCATCCGATGTTCCGCCAACTCCTTCTCATCGTGTAGCAGCTCATCCGCCAAACGCTCATCTTCCTGCTTCGTCTCCCCCCGTCTACGCGTCCCCGCAATCGGATTCGTCACCACAACGTCCCCCGTTACACTCACCAAACTCTCCGGCGAAGACCCAATCAACTTCGTCTCACCAAAATCCACAAAAAACAAGTACGGCGACGGATTCAACAATCGCAATTTCCGGTAATAATCAAACGCATCTCCCGTAAAATTCGCCTCTAAACGTTGCGACAACACAATTTGAAAGAAATCCCCGTCACGAATATGCGCCTTCGCACGTTCCACCAACGCCATGTATTCAGATTTCGTCGTATTGCTCGAATATTCCATCGGCGCCACCATCAAATCACGCAACTCCCGCTCATTCGGCGTCACCAACTGCTCCCGCATCAACACCATCGCGCGCTCCATCTCACTTTCCGCACGCCCCGTATAACAATTATCCTGCACCAGCATGATTTCCTCCGCTTGATGATCCATAATCAAAAATGACTCATACAACATAAAATGGCTATCCGCTAATCCTGCACGCGTCTCACTAGGCATCTCGCCCAAATCCTCATATAGCGCAATCGTATCATACCCAACATACCCAATCGCCCCAGCCTCAAAAGGTAAACCCGACTCCGCCACGCTATCCGTCCGAATCACCCGATCCAGTTCCAACAACGGGTCCGTCACTTCCCTCTCCACACCATCCATCACAAACCGCGTCCCGTGAATCGCAATCTCGTGTACCGGGTCCATCGCAATAATCGAATAACGCCCCGCATCCGCATCCCGCGCCGCGCCTTCCAACAACGCTTTATTTTTCCCATCTAAACGTTCATACGCCAAAATCGCCGTAATCGTATCAGCCTGCATTTTTTTCACTAATCTCATCTTCCATTCCTCCATTTCGATATACAAAAAGCCCCCTAAAGACAACAGCATCCTACACTGTATCTTTAGAGGGCGAAAATTCGCGGTACCACCTCATATTAGAACTAACAAAGTTCCATCTCATTCGAGTACACGTTCATACTCTATCTCGTTAACGGGAGAACCCGGCAGCTCCTACTTCTTCGTTCAAAGCCACACGCGCAAGGACCACTTCGGCAAAAGGATTTTATCAGTTCACACCAGCCACTGACTCTCTAGAAAAATCATTTTTGCTTACTCTTCTTGCTTCATGTTTTGGTTTTATGGTCGATCTTGGTTTTCATCTTGCCACGCTTCGTTACTACATTCTCGCTTTGCTCGAATGTATATTGGGGGCGTAACTCACTTTGTTCGAACGCCCCCAACAAAAAAGGGCCTCCCTCCATACCTAATAAAATTAGATAAGGACGGGAGACCCGTGGTGCCACCTTCATTAATCGAAAAAACGATTCACTCAATCCCACATAACTATGGGGTGCCTTGTGTAACGATAAGGCCTAATCGCTAACTCCTACTGAGGAGAATTCCCGTTCAGCTTAGTCGCTCCGAAGTCCATTCACATCATTTCCGCTACTGATTCGCACCAACCATCAGCTCTCTAAAAAACGTCCATCATGTTACTTACTCTTCATCAACGCAAGATTTAATATAGGATTTATGATAGCGGATATTTCGCCAGAAGTCAAGCACTTCTTTTCAGAAAATAGCGAGCCTATGTCACTCACGATTCTCTAAATCGGTTTGTTGCCGCGCGTGATGCCCTGATTTGCTCAATCATATCCTCATAATGATGCGATGCGTAGAAATAAAATAGAATATCAATCACCAAAAATTGTGCCTGTCTGGAACTTGTCGCCGCACTTCGCAACTCTGTTTCTGGCGCACGCGACGTTTCCAATGCCACATCTGCTTTTTGCTTTAGTTTATTTTGACCGAAACGCGTTAAGCTAATCAGTTGCAAGCCATTATTTTGCGCTTCATCTGCCAATTGCAACACTGCGCTCGTCTCGCCACTATTTGAAATCGCGAAGAACAACGCATTTTTGGAACCAGCGGCAAAAGCCATCGCTAAAATATGCGGGTCAGCAATCGCCACAGCGTGTTTCCCAGCGCGCATCCATTTCTGTGCAATATCCTCGGCAATCAACCAAGAAGCGCCGACACCGTACGCATAAATCGTGTCCGCCTGCTGCAACATATCGCAAGCTAGCCATACTTTTTCCTTATCCAATTGTCCCACTGTATCATTCAACGTCTGAACCGTATTGGATACTAGTTTACGCGTAATTTCCTCAAAGTCTTCATTTGGCTCGATATCGTAATAGCCCGTTTTCTCAGGCTTCACAAGCTCCACTGAAAGCTTCATTTTCAGCTCTGGAAAACCTTCTAGCCCCATCGAATGGCAAAACCGAATGACCGCAGCTCCACTAGCACCAGAACATTCCGCCAATTCATGAATGGACATTTTTACAATTTTGCTAGGGTCGTCCAAAATGGCGCGTCCCACTTTTGCCTCTGATTTCGGCAATTCTTCTAGCATCCCTTGAATGCGATTAATGACACTTCCCATTATATACGTTGCCACCTCCGTTATTATGTACTCCATAGTTCAATTATAGCATGAATCGCAAAAAGAAGTGAGACGAAAAACTCGCCCCACTTCACTTCTTGTTACTCTTCTACTGCTTCCATTGCATCTTTTGGCGTGCCCCACAAATACGTAAGGATGAAACCACCGATGTAAGCGGCAAGTAAACCAATGACATACTCCAACCATGTATTATTAGCGATAAGCGGAATTAACGCCACGCCAGATGGACCAATAGCAATCGCGCCAACGTTTCCGAAGAAGCCAATGACTGCCCCACCAATACCACCGCCTAGACACGCCGTAATGAACGGACGACCTAGCGGAATTGTAACACCGTAGATTAACGGCTCACCAATACCTAGAATACCTACAGGCAAGCCACCTTTAATCATGTTCACTAAAGGTTTATTTTTCCGACAACGCATCCAAAGTGCAACCGACGCGCCGACTTGTCCGCCACCTGCCATCGCAAGCATTGGAAGCAAGATTGTATACCCATTTTGCGCAATCATTTCGACATGAATCGGCGTTAATACTTGGTGTAACCCGAGCATTACCATCGGCAAGAACAGCGTCCCCAGAACGAATCCAGCGAACAGTCCACCTTTTGCGATAATCCAGTTGATGCTACCAACAAGACTCGTCGAAATAACACCGGCAAACGGCATAATAATGAATATCGTAAACAAGCCAATAATAAGCAACGCAATCATCGGAGTTAAAATAATATCCAACGAATTCGGAATCCATTTACGTAAAAATTTCTCCAATACACAAAGCAAGTAAACCGCTAAAAGTACCCCGATAATACCGCCTTGTCCTGCAACCATATCACTGCCATTAAAAATGTTCTTAATCGGCGTCTCAGGCGTCACACCCATCAATAAGGTAACCCCACCGATAGCGCCACCAAGCACTGGCGTCCCACCGAATTCTTGCGCTGTATTAATACCAACATAAATAACGAGATATGAGAAAATACCATTTTTAATTACATTTAAAATCGTTACATATTGCATCCAAGTGTCCGCGTCTAGGTTTTTTGCTTGAATATTGTTAAACAGAATCGCCGCGATACCAGCAATCAGACCCGCTCCAACAAAACCCGGAATTAATGGGACAAAAATATTGGCTACTGATTTTAATAAACGTTTAAAGCCTGATGTATTATTTTGTTTTTGTTTCATGCTTGCTTTTGTTGCTGCTGCTTTTTCTTCTACGAGTTGTTTCCCTGTTTTCGTTGTATCGTCGCCTGTTATCGCGCTGTCAAGATTATCAGGTAACACTTCGCCCAGTTTCACACCAGCCATGTCACACATCGCGCCAGCTACTTTATTTACAAAGCCTGGACCAACGATGATTTGCAGTGTATCGTCTTCTACTACGCCTAGAACGCCTGGTGCTTTTTTAAGACCTTCCACATTCACTTTACTTGTATCTTTAATTCCTAAACGCACGCGAGTCATACAATGCGCGATTTTAGAAACGTTTCCCATGCCGCCAACTTCTTCAAAAATCTTTTGACCTAAGTCTTGTTCTTTTGTCATGTTCGTTCACTCCCTTATAATGTCCGTCGGATGAAACCGTCTGCATCTGCTAACTTTTCTGTGGCTGTCGCAAAGTCTGTTTTCGTTAAAATCATGACGATTGCCGTTTTCACATGTTGATTTGCCAATTCGTAATAGTTTGCTGCTGTATCGTAATCGCATTCTGTCGCTTCCATGATGATTCGTTTCGACCGTTCCACTAGTTTTTCATTCGTTGGCATCACATCAACCATCAAATTTTTGTAGACTTTGCCGATGCCGATCATCGAAACTGTGGAAATCATGTTTAGCACGAGCTTCTGAGCTGTACCCGCTTTCAAACGTGTGGAACCAGTAAGAATTTCAGGGCCACAATCCACTTCAATGGCTGTATCAGCATGCGCGGAAATCGCCGCATTTGTATTACAAGACAACGCGCCTGTTTTGGCGCCGACTTCTTTCGCATAATCTAGCGCACCGATAACGTAAGGCGTACGACCACTTGCCGCAATGCCTAGCACATAATCATCTGCCGTTAGCGCAATGCCCTCCAAGTCTTCTTTACCCAAAATCACCGAGTCTTCAGCACCTTCGATTGCTTGTAAAAACGCTTTCTCGCCCCCTGCAATTAAACCAACTACCATTGTCGCGGGAACACCGAACGTCGGAACACATTCTGCGGCATCAAGTACACCAAGACGGCCACTCGTTCCAGCACCAACATAAACCAATCGGCCACCTTTTTTAAAACTTGCAATCACACCTTTGATAACGGTTTCAATTGACGCAAGATTTGTCGCGATCGCGCCTGTCACTTTCGCATCTTCATCATTCATAATGTGCAACGCTTCTTTTACTGATAGCGTATCTAAAGATGCCGTTTTTTCATTTCGCTTTTCCGTGGATAAATTCTCTAACATTTAAGAACACCTCTTTCATGAGTTCATTGTACCGCACTCGGAATTAAATTTCAATATTTATTTTTATATTTTGAAATAAAATTTCATTAGCAAGCAAAAAAACAGCCTAGCATCAGTTGCTAAGCCATTCTTCATTTGCTAATTCTTTTACTTTAATATGTTTTTTAAAATTCTTTGCCAGTTTTATATTATAATTCGTGTTTTGATCCGTCCAATCTGTGCCGCGTTGCGTTGGCCAGCCAGATGTGTTCGCGATATAGGTTAGCATTTGAATGCCTTCTAAACCTTTGCCTTGTGCGCGTTCGTAAGCTCTCGTCATGTTTGTAATTGCGACTTCGATATTTTTTGCTGGATCTAGTAAGTCGTCATCGTTCCATTCTTCTGGAGCTAAACCGCCGCGATGTAGTTGAAATAAGCCAAATGAGCTGCCTTGGTCTCCGATTGTTTTAGAATCAAAGCCACTTTCTGTTTCCGCAATGGATAGTGGAATCCACGCCGGAATATCATGTTTTTTTGCTGTTTCGGTAATCATCGTCATCATTTCCGCGCGTTCCTGATGCACTTGATAAAAGTGAAACACGAGCGCGCAACTAGCCAATACACCCAATATAAAAATAAATGTCTCTCTTTTCATAACCTTAACCTCTCAAGTGATAATGTAGTAAATTCGCAGCTTGCATTGTTTCCTCTGGTTTCCATATCCATACCATCAGTACGATGGCGACAAGTAACACAAGTACCATGCTTGTTATAATGTTTTTTGTTTTCATACTTGCTTCCCCTCTCCTTATTCAAGCTTTATCAAAAATAAGATAAAATGTAATCCAGTCATCTTGTAATGTGGCGCCAAAGTCATATTTATGTTGCTCCATCACAGTCTGAACAATCGCAAGGCCTAGCCCTGTTCCAGAAAAATTCTTATTGCGCGATGCTTCGCGTACGTAAAACGGCTTCCAAAGGTGTTCTAAAACAGCTGCATCACGAATGGTTGTCTTATTTTGAATCAAAAAGTAAAGTTTGCCGTCTTGCTCTTGCCACTCTATTTTAATTTGCTTTGTCACACCATATTTCATCGCGTTTGTCAGCAAATTATTGAACACCATTTCCATTTTCACGCGATCCGCTAAAATCATGATTTTCGGGTCTGCTTCTGATTTTATTCGCACATCGACGTCCATCATATCTTGATAATTCGCGAGTAAGCCGTCAAATAACGCCCGAACCTCTAACTTTTCGATATTTAACGGGTCTGCTTCCATTTTGGAAAACCGTAGTAGCTCCTCGATGATTAAGCCAATCTGATCCGTCTGCTTCACAATCGTTTTCATATACGTCCCGTCGTCCAAACCGTCCTCGATGCCCATACTATAAGCCTTAATTAAAGCAAGCGGCGTCTTCAATTCATGCGTCAAATCCGCCATGAAATACTTCAAATCTTTATTCCGCCGCAACAGCTCATGATGCGCCGTCTTCAAATCATCACTCATCACATTAATACTCGTCGCCAAGTCCTCCAGCTCATCCTTCGTATCAATCGCCACTTTTTCAAAATTCAATTTCGAAATATGATCCGCGACAATTCGAAGTTCTTCCAGCGGCTTCGTGATTTTCCGAGAAAAGAAACCCGTGAGTGCGACGACTAAAATCGTGCCAAACAACATAATCATGAAGTTGAATTCATTAATGATTTTCGCCGTTTCGTTGTAATCCGCGATCGAAACACCCGCCAAAACAAGCAAACCGTCCTTCTCATTCAAACTCACAAGAAAGCTCGATTTCTGCTTCCCTTGATCGTACAATTTATTCACGATTGCCCCGTTTTTTAGCTGCTCCACCGTCTCGGCAGTAACCCAAAATCGGTTCAACGCGATTTGCTTGCGCGACAACGCTAGACCTAGCATCTCATTGAGGCTATCGACGCTCGTACCAAGCGGTTCTGCAACAATCGTGACATCATACTTCTTCTCCAGCTGCGCCATATCTGTCTCAATTTCCCGCTTATCCCAGCGCTCTACATCTTTCATCGCCTGTGTCACCCGCTGGTTCATCTCATGAAAATAATATTTCGGCAAGAAGAATTGGTTCAAAAGAATCGATAACACAAAGACGCCAATCACGACAGCAGAAATTCGCCATGTTAGCTTCCTGCCAAGCCTACTCATCCGAAACCTCGAGGCTATACCCCATTCCGCGATGTGTTTTAATGAGCGAATCACCTATTTTTTCACGGAGCCTGCGAATATGTGTGTCAACAGTCCGTTCCTCGCCTTCATAATCAATGCCCCAAACAAGATCTAACAGCTGCGTTCGATTTAAAATCCCGCCTTTATTTTGGCATAAAACGCGCATCAATTCATATTCGGTTTTCGTTGCGTTTAAATCACTGTTATTTTTGTATAGCTTTTTGGCGTATGTATCAATGGTGATGTCCGCAATTTGAATCGTATTATGAAATCCTGTTAAATTCTTCGCCCGCGCAAGTAACGCTTTTGGGAAGAACGGTTTCTTCACGTAATCATCGGCACCTGCTTCTAACGCGAAATATTCATCTTCGCCTTCACTTTTAGCGGTCAACATCATTATTTTCAGTCCGCTTGACGCCTTCATTTCCTTACAAACTTCGATACCATTAATGCCCGGCATCATCCAGTCAAGTAC
This sequence comes from Listeria booriae, assembly GCF_000766865.1. Taxonomy (GTDB): domain Bacteria; phylum Bacillota; class Bacilli; order Lactobacillales; family Listeriaceae; genus Listeria_A; species Listeria_A booriae. Next base: position 42,981 of record NZ_JNFA01000029.1, on the reverse strand, counting down.
TGCTAAATCTAGTTTTTCTTCATAAAATATCGTTAATGCTTCCTCGCCAGTTTCTGCTTGAAAGACGGTAAAACCTTCTTTTTCAAAATAGGCACATAATATTTTTAACATGTCTTTTTGATCATCGGCAATAAGTACATTCATCTTCATCATCCTAATGCATCGTTTTCATTATCATATCATACATTTGTGACGTGAAATTGACAAAAACGAAACCTTTAAGAATTCTTTAAAAATCAAAAAAACCACTTCCTCCCATCAAGGCGAAAAAGTGGTTCGGTATGCTGCTTAGTTCGCAACAATATTGACTAGTTTTCCAGGCACAGCAATGACTTTACGCACTGTTTTGCCAGTGATTTCTTCTTTGATTTTATCGTTATCACGTGCTAGTTCTTCCAAAGCTTCGCGGCTTAGGTCTTTAGCAACTGTGACTTTCGCTCTTACTTTGCCGTTTACTTGCAAGACGATTTCTACTTCATCTTCGACTAGTTTTGACTCATCAAATGATGGCCACGCTTCATACGTAATGGTTTCCGTGTGACCTAGACGATGCCATAGTTCTTCGGCCAAGTGAGGCGCGATTGGTGAAAGCAGTTGTACGAATCCTTCTGCGTAAGCTTTCGGCACGGTAGTCGCTTTGTAGGAATCATTAATAAAAATCATCAATTGCGAGATACCCGTATTGAAACGCAGGTTTTCGTAGTGTTCGGTAACCATTTTAACCATTTGGTGATACGATTTCTCAAGGTCAACATTGGCTTCTGGCGTGATTTTCGCGTTAATTTCGCCTGTTTCTTCTTCAATGAACAAACGCCAAACCCGATCCAAGAATTTCCGCGCTCCTTCTAGACCATTGGCATTCCACGGAATCGACGCTTCTAGAGGACCCATGAACATTTCGTAAAGGCGTAGCGTGTCAGCACCGTATTGTTCGACAACGTCATCCGGATTGACAACATTGCCGCGAGATTTACTCATTTTTTCATTGTTGCCGCCCAAAATCATCCCTTGGTTAAACAGTTTTTGGAACGGTTCTTTTGTTGGAACAACGCCGATATCGTATAGGAATTTATGCCAGAAACGAGCGTAAAGCAAGTGCAATACGGCATGCTCCGCGCCACCGATATACACATCGACTGGAAGCCATTTTTCCAATTTTGCTTTATCGGCAAGTTCTTCTGTGTTTTCAGGGTCGATATAGCGCAAGAAGTACCAGCTTGAGCCAGCCCATTGCGGCATTGTATTGGTTTCGCGCACGCCTTTGCGGCCATTCGCATCCGTCACATTCACCCAATCTGTTAGGTTAGCAAGTGGTGATTCACCAGTTCCAGACGGCTTGATTTCCGTTGCTTTTGGAAGCAGTAGTGGCAATTCCGCTTCTGGAATCGTCGTTGTTTCGCCATCTTCCCAATGAATCACAGGAATCGGCTCGCCCCAATAGCGTTGGCGGCTAAATAACCAATCGCGCAGACGGAAACTGATTTTGCGCGTACCGGCTTTGTTTTCTTCTAGCCAAGTGATCATTTTGGCAATCGCATCGTCTTTATTTAGTCCATCCAAAAACGCAGAATTAATATGGTCGCCGTCGCCAGTGTAGGCTTCTTCGTCCACATTGCCACCAGCAAGTACCGCTTTAATTGGCAAACCGAACTGTTTCGCAAAATCGTAATCGCGCTCATCATGTGCAGGTACCGCCATAATCGCACCAGTTCCGTATTGAATCAACACGTAATCGGCAATCCAAATCGGCATTTTTTCCCCGTTCGCTGGATTAATCGCATACGCCCCCGTAAATACGCCCGTCTTATCTTTCGCAAGGTCCGTCCGTTCTAGCTCGCTCTTTAGCTCGACTTGTTTCTGGTACGCCGCAACCGCTTCTTTTTGATCTGCCGTCACGATTTTTTCTACCAAATCATGCTCCGGCGCAAGCACCGCATACGTTGCCCCAAAAAGCGTGTCAGGACGCGTCGTAAACACCGTAAAGTCCGCATCACTATCCTTCACTTGGAAAGACACTTCCGCACCTTCCGAACGCCCAATCCAGTTGCGCTGCATATCTTTAATATTCTCCGGCCAGTCTACCAAATCCAAATCGTCCAACAAACGATCCGCATACGCCGTAATTTTCAACATCCATTGACGCATTGGCTTACGGAAAACCGGGAAGCCGCCACGCTCACTTTTGCCGTCGATAACTTCCTCATTCGCAAGCACCGTTCCAAGCGCAGGACACCAGTTCACCGCAACTTCGGCCTCATACGCTAAGCCTTTTTCATAAAGTTTTGTAAAAATCCATTGTGTCCATTTATAGTAACTCGGGTCGGTCGTATTAATTTCACGATCCCAGTCATACGAGAAGCCTAGCGCCTTGATTTGGCGAGTAAAGTTCGCAATATTATGCGCCGTAAATTCAGCAGGATCATTCCCCGTATCAATCGCATACTGCTCAGCAGGCAAACCAAACGCATCCCAGCCAATCGGGTGAAGCACGTTGTAGCCTTGCATCCGCTTCATACGAGACAAAATATCCGTCGCCGTATAGCCTTCCGGATGCCCTACATGAAGCCCAGCTCCCGATGGATAAGGAAACATATCGAGTGCGTAAAAATTCGCTTTATCCGCGTCCTCCGTTGTTTTAAAAATCTTCTCAGATTCCCATTTCTTCTGCCATTTCGGCTCCAACTCTTTGTGATTAAACGTCATTATTCAAAACTCCCTTTCGTAATCGTGCTATGAGGAGGTAAACAAAAAATCCCATAGCAAAAAAATGCCATGGGACGAGAGTATCCAGCTCCCGCGGTACCACCCAAATTAGTGTGTCCACTCAACTCAATATCTTTAACGCAGATAATACGGCGGTCTAAAACCACATCTATGCTCCAAGGCAAGTTCATGCGCCATCGTGTGTGACTTGCAGCAACCGTCACCTCTCTAAACACGAATCCATCGCACTACTACTCCTCTTCTTCGCGAATCAATAGCTCTATTGTAGCCTATAAAAACCGCTTTGACAACCCTTTAAATAGGCGCTTTATCAAGTGAAGTCAACCAAATCATCTCCACTTTGTCATTCCAAAAACCAAAACGTAATTCAATATTGTTATCCTTATCTTCATAAACGAGTTCCTGCTCGAACCGATCCGATTTCGTTAAATCACGATACGCCGAACCATAAGCTTTCGTCACCTGATCTACCGAATCGCCAAAACCAACGCCGCGACCCGTTTTTAAATTATCACTCGCATACTCGATATGAATAACACGATTCTTATCCGCATCTTCTATCGACACCCAATAAGTTGCTTTCTTTCCTTTTTTAGGCACCAAAACTTTAATCTGTTTCGCAAGCGATTTATCCGTCACAGGCTTTGAAGTAAAGTCTTTTTTCTGCGTCTTTTCATCCAATACCTGATTCACTTTCGTCCCTTCCACCGATTCCGAAGAAAGATCTGTAGACGCGACTTGCTTATGAATCTCATAATAAGGACTCCCGGTCACAAAAAACGTCTGTCTAAAAAACACCGCCATTAGCCCCGCCAGCAAAACAAGTGCCGCGACACCAATCCAATGTTTCTTCATATTAAATTTCCCGTAAAAAGCAGTGGCAACCATCAAACAAAGAATCGCCAAAACCAGATATAAAATTATCATTCTCCCACTTCTTTCACATTTCCCAAAGTCTTCTTAAAAAATAGCATAGTTATGCGAATAAAGCAACGAAAATAAGCCGTATTATGCACGTTTATACTTCATCAAAGGATAAAGTAAGAAGCCTAACAAAAATAAGCCAATACTTAGCACAAAAACATGCCAATCTTCCGTTCCACTTTTTATAATCCAACACGCATACGTCAGCGCTAGTGAAGCGATGAAACCATCAAACCATCGTTTGGCAACCGAATTGGCCTCATACGTTGCGCCAGTGATCGTTAGCTTCAATTGGAAAAGTGGGGAAATGAAATACTGCACGAGAAACGCAAGCGTCGACACTTTCACGACGAAATCATAAGCCGTCGCAATGTTCCCCGACAATGTCGACAAAATAAACAACTGCGACGCACAGCATGTCAAAATCAACACAAGAACCGGCGTCCCATTCTTATTCACCTTCGCCAGAAACGGCAAGAAAAGTCCATTTTTAGCCGCTTGATACGGTGCTTCTGAACTCATCATAATCCAGCCAATCGCCGAACCAAACAAACAGACAAGCGCAAGCAACGCCATCACAGCCGAGCCACCACTCCCCGTCACAACGTTCAACGCATCAGCAAGCGGACTCGCCGAATGTAGCAACTTCGACTTAGGAATAAGCCCCAACGCCAAAATCGTAATCGTCGTGTACAAACAAACCGAGATAATTAGCCCTGAAATCGTAGCCGCCCGAACCGTTTTTCCAGATTTCGCACGTCCAGCAAACATCATTGCCGACTCAATCCCAATAAACGCCCACAATGTCACAATCGCCGCACTGTTCACTTGTGACAACAAGCCATGTTCCAAACCACTCGTGTCGACCACCGGATGATACCATTCCCCCATCACCGACGACTGAAAAGCAAACAAGCCGACAACGATAAACAAAAAGAATCCGATAATTTTGGCAGCAGTAGCAACGAAATTAATCCGTCCAGCACCACCGACACCTTGAATAATAATCAAACAAACGCCCCAAAGTAGCAGCGAACAAATGATAAACGTCAATAATTGCCCGAGCCCAAGCGTATAAGACCCTAGCGAAAACACAATTCGCTTACTATTTAAAACAGGGAAAAACACCGATAAATAACCGGCAAACGACGTGATAATCGAAACATTACCCGCCCAATTTGCGACCCAATAACTCCAAACCGCGATAAATCCCGCAAGCCGTTTCCATTTTGGATTACGGAATAGTTCGAATGCATGGCTTTGCGCACCACTTGTCAAGTCTGGTCGTCGCACAGCCAAATTTCCGAATACAAGAGCAATCATTAACACCCCTGTTCCCGTTAAAATCCACGCCAACATAATTCCAAGCGGACTCGCCACTGCTGCCATTTGTCGCGGCAACATGAAAATCCCCGATCCAATCATATTCCCTACAACAAGGGACGTTAATACAAGATAGCCCATTTTCTTATTTGCTTTACTCATCACTTCTGCCTCCAAAATAAGTTTAACACATTACCAAACTAAAGTATTTTTATATCATAGCACAACGAATCCATCACCGCAACTCCGAAAAAATGTGATAAAATAGCAAGGATGATGATTTTTATAATTGAAGGAGATTGACAAACGATGAATCCATTTCCATATTCCAATGACAATAAACGTTACCACACTTGGAACTACTGCCTGCGCGACCATTTTGGTTATAAAGTATTTAAAGTTGCGCTAGATGGTGGTTTTGACTGTCCGAATCGTGATGGTACAGTAGCACATGGCGGTTGTACTTTTTGCAGTGCAGCGGGTTCTGGTGATTTCGCCGGGGACCGCGTGGACGATTTGCAAACCCAGTTTCATACGATTAAAGAAAAAATGCATACGAAATGGAAAGATGGCAAGTACATGGCTTATTTCCAAGCATTTACGAATACACATGCCCCTGTCGCCGAACTTCGCGAGAAATACGAATCTGTATTAAATGAACCCGGCGTTGTCGGTTTATCGATTGCTACACGTCCAGATTGCTTGCCAGACGACGTTGTAGACTACTTAGCTGAGCTGAACGACCGAATTTATTTATGGGTCGAATTAGGCCTTCAGAGCGCGCACAACGAGACAGGTGTTTTAATTAACCGCGCACACGATTATGACTGCTATATCGAAGGTGTGGAAAAACTACACGCTCGTGGCATTCGGGTCTGCACGCATATCATTAACGGCCTACCTCGCGAAACACCAGAAATGATGATGCAAACCGTACAAAAAGTCGTGGAAAGCAGTGTGGCGGGCATTAAGATTCACCTATTGCATCTACTAAAAGGCACGCCAATGGTGCAACAGTACCAAAACGGCGAACTCAAATTTTTAACAAAAGACGATTATGTGAGCCTTGTTTGCGATCAGCTTGAGATTTTGCCACCTGAAATGGTGATTCATCGCATCACAGGAGACGGTGCCATCGACGACTTAATCGGACCCATTTGGAGCTTAAATAAATGGGAAGTTCTCAATTCCATCGACGCCGAACTGGTGCGCCGAGATAGTTGGCAAGGCAAGTTTTACAACACAGCCAAAGTTGGTGAACAAGCATGAACTTAAAAGCAATTTTGCCATTTAGTCATGATCTATTAACACGAATTGTCATGCCTGGCGATACGGTCGTCGATGCAACCGTCGGAAATGGCCATGACACAGCTTTTCTAGCAGAACTAGTCGGCGTTAACGGACATGTTTACGGCTTTGATATTCAACAAGAAGCGATAGAAGCAACCACACGCAACCTCACCGAAAAGAAGCTAAAGCAACAAGTCACGCTTTTTCAAGAATCACACGCCAATATAGCAAATAAACTCGATTCCCAAGTCATCAAGGCAGCCATTTTCAATCTTGGTTACTTACCAGGAGGCGACAAAACAATCACCACACTCGCCGATTCGACCATCGAAGCCATCACAGCAACGCTATCCCTACTTTCCGTCGGGGGCATTGTCATCCTAGTCATCTACCACGGCCATCCAGAAGGTCAAACCGAAAAAAACGCGATCTTAACGTACACCGAACAACTCCCACAAGACGAATTCCATGTACTACAATACCGTTTCACCAACCAACGCAACAACCCGCCGTTCGTCATTGCCATCGAAAAACGCACACAAAAACCAGCTCGCGTTCATTAACGGAACTGGTTTTTGTTTTGTTCATTTTGTTAACGTAATCAGTCGCGCTAAAAAATCATGATAAAAATCGGCTGTATAATGTACGTAAAAAGAACCCCAAGGATGTTCGGCGTTTAGCGTGTAGGCGTCTTTACTCATGTCTAATACACGCACTGGAAAATTTTCTTCTATATAACAATCGAGTTCATTCCAAAGCGCGTTCAACAATTCCGTATCCACCGTCGGATACTTGCGGCTTTCTCGCCAAGCATTAAGCGAACTACCATCTGCAAAAACATCGACAAATCGTGCTTTCACAAGAATAACTTGGCACGATGGCGCAACCTGTTGTACATGCTCAAAAAATCGGCCCACATGCTCTTTCCAAACCGCCAAATATCGTTCAAACTCCCCATCTAAAGTAAATCTGCCCTCCTGATTAGAAACAGGAGGAAACGCGGCAAACTTTGGATTATACGTAAAATATCCATTTGCAGTTTCCACAACCCCTAAATAAATGTCCGCATATAAATCTAACAACAAATATTCTGGCTGACGTGCATGCAGCTGCGATAAAAATTCTTTTGTGTGCTCCGTACGATAGTGCCAACTCGTAAAAGCGTTCATCTGGTCCATGGCTACGTCTTCTGGTATGGATAAAACAGGAGACATCAGGCTCAGCATACTACATTGATGCTGATGCAAAACACATTCAAAATCCTCCTTATACGTCGGATTAAACAATGTATTAAAATTATCTCGTGTAATACAGGAACCTACAATTGCGATTTTTGTAAGTGTAATCTTACTCGTCTCCTCTACTCCGTCAATGCGGCTATTTGATCTACCGTGTTAATTAAATTCTTCGATGTAAGCAATAATTCGTTGATACATGTTGTTTGCTCAATAATCGTATTCCTCGAAATATCCGCATGTTTATGCACGGCAGAATCAAACACATTGCGAATCTCGATAGAATCCGATGGAATTTGCGTATATAAATTATAATTAAAAGAAATCAGCGGACAACCAAAAATAATTCTTCGGCGCACCGTTTCTTTATTTGCTAGTCGTTTCAAATCATTCAAGAGGCTCTTTTTACGGAAATCTCGTAAGAAATGAAGATCGTTCTCTTGGTTATACTGCTCCGTACTAATAATCGGGTCGACAGTTACCGAGTTATAATCCCCAAGCATGCTGTGATATAGCGCCCCAGTCCCACCTTTAGAACCGCCGTACAACACAACATCATCCGCATCCACATGATTTGATTCCATGACAAAACGAATCGCACCTTGAATATCATCTTCCATATTCGTATAGTTAAACGTATTCACATAATGACTACCATACGATAAATTCAAGTCCATTATTCGCATCACCAGCGTATTCTTCACTAAATGCTTTTGAATACTCGGAAAAGATGGCGTAAAACAACGATGCGCAACATTCGCGCTGTGATACTCATCCTTGCCTGGCATCGGCGAAAAAATAACAACTAACCGCTTCGGCGCAAGTTTGTTCTCTTTTTCAGCAAGCACCGAGTTTAGCGAATAAAATAAATCGCCGTACTGAATTAAATCTTTTCTTTGCCAAATCGAGTGCACATCTTGGCGACGAATGAAATAAGAAGACTGCCCAACATGCATGTAAAGTACATAATCATGCGCTAAAATTTCTTTATACATATCTAAAATAGGTTGCGTTTCCCGTGCTAGTTCCAAAATATTCTTATTGGAGAACGTTTTAACAACCACTTTCATTTTTTCAAATCCACATTGAAATTTATAAATATCCGTAAATTCTATGTCATTATTTGTTGACAAATCTCTTCACAGCCCTTCTTAAGAAAATAATTGATGTAGTAAAATGTCGTTTAACGTGACACTATCATTACTTAGCATACGTCTTTGAATCGCATGGCAATAACTAAGCACTTGCGAATCATTTTTCAAAATTACGTTTGCTAATGTTTTTGTCGTATATGATTTGCCTTCTAAATGACAGGTTTGCTTCATATCAAAATACCAGCCAACCTTCTTAGCGTATTTCTCCGAATCTTCTTGCAAAATGATAATCTGTTTGTTCAAATGCGCATAATCAAAAATCGCAGAAGAATAGTCTGAAATTAATACATCAGCCAGCAAAAAAAGCTCCTGAATATCTACAAGTTCATTAAAGAAACAATGAACTCTCGGATCTAACGACTTATAAAATCTGCGTAATTTTGTCTCTAAAGGATGCAATTTTACGATGATTTCATATTCCTCTGGCAACAAGTTTATCAATTCCTTTAAATCCACACTTGTTATCTCATCCCGCTCTTGCTTACGCCACGTTGGACAGAACAAAATGTACTTCTTTTTCGGATTAAATGGACGATTAAAATATTTCATATGAATTCGTGATTTCTCTCCATATGAGCTTCTATTTTGAATGAGGTAAGCATTTCGTGGTGCGCCTAACTCTAGTATTTTCAATTCTGGATTTTCTGAGAGCGCAAACGCCGAGGTAAATAGCTCCGTGTTGAAAGAAGACGAGCTAAGAAGATAATCCCATTTCTTCATTCTCGGCAAAAAGGCGGTCAGTTCTTGCTTCCGATGCTTCGGATCTTCCAAATCTGCTACCATTTTCTTCAAAGGTAAGCCGTGCCATGTTTGAATAATGACCTGATTTGGCGCCTTCCCGACTTTGTCTAGCGTATTGCCATTGACGATAACGTATTTACTTTTGCGAAATACTTGTTGATAACGCAAGCTACCAAGACGCACCGATTCCATGCCAAAGTGCCGAACTTCCATATCGACTAACTGATTTACCGAACTAACAAAAATCTTCGCATTTGGTCTATTTTTCTTTACCCAAAGCGCGATATACTTCGGATCTCCCGAAAAAGATTTACCATGAAATGATTCAATAAAAAACATGTCCTCTTGCACTTCTAGGCTTTGTTTCCGATTATCCTTTCGTTCTTGTATATAATCGAAAAATGACTTCATCGTTTTTTTGACAGGCGCACTAGTCACTAACGGCCCGATAAACGGCTTGTCTTTCATGTTGTTATAAAGTTTATAAATAAGCGGAATCCGTTCTACTTGATCCGCCAAGACATTTGCCCAAATCTCTTCTTCACTTCGTAAAACTTTCCAACTTGGCTGCTTCTGTGTTTTAAATTGCTGCAATGTTTGCTCATAAAGTGCCACATAGTTTCTCGGGTTAGCAATGAACGAGAGCGCTTGACGATAATTAACTTTTTGCACCGCATCGACAAAGCGAAGTATGCGCATCGCATCTTTTTGAACATCTTTTGAAATCCATTGAATATTATTCGGGTTACCATAAATTTCTCGAAGCACCCCGTCCTCTCCCGGATACAAAATCGCCCGCTTGCCTTTCGCTAAAGCTTCAATAATAGAATAGCCAAACGTTTCATACCGCGATGTAGAGAAATAAATATAATCCACCGGCGTCCCTTGATTAAAGAAAACATTGGCGTGCAAACCATAATCATTAATCAAATTACGGTATAGCATCTCTGATGGACCATAACCCTCAATATACAGCTTCATATGCTTCGCGTCACAATAATGTACCAAATAATCTAACAGACGAATCGCATAAGAAATATCTTTCACATCATCTTCAAAACGAGAAAGCACATATAAATTACTCGTCTCATTTTGCATCTTGCTCTCAGGAAGTGTCAGATGATGCGTGCTGACGTGATGCACTAATATAGACGAATAATTATATTTCGCCTCGAATTCTTTTTTAATAGATTCCGTCGCAACCCGTACCCAATCTAAGCCATACAAATCTTGTGCTAAATTTTCTGGAAGCAAGCTCATTGGTGCGTGAATTTCACCAATTACCATCGCGTGTGGACAATGTTGTTTAATCAGCTGCCCTAAAACAAAGAAAGTTTCCCGTGTGATAATGAACACATCGATTGTCTGATCTTTTCCTATTTCCTGAATCATCTGGAAAGTTACGCGATTACTCAATTTTTCCTGATGGCGAAGCGTAAGTATATCAGTTGCAGAAAACGGTCGCGCATTATAAATAACAACATCCACCTTTTCTTGATTGAACTCTTTTGTTAAATTCAAATTACTCCTACTTGTTCCACCTGGCGAAAAAATATTAAATCCGATTATTCCAACTTTCATGATTCATAGCTCCTTGCTTTCTCAAGAAAAATATTTTCATAGGGTCGACTAAAGGTCAGGCTTGAGCTAATTGTTCTTTGATATAGGTTGTTGATATATCTTTTGTTCGCTCTAAATAGCAGACATCACAGTAAGGCGTCAAAAAATCAAACTGCCCTTCCCAGTCGTCTCCCATCACAAAAATATTAATCTCATTTGATTGAATATCCGTTATTTTTTGATCCCATGCTGTTTCAGGAATCACTACATCCACATGCTTAATAGCTTCCAGTAAATATTTACGCTGTTCAAAATTATGAAAAGCTTCTTTTCCTTTTAGTTTATTGAATTCATCCGTAGACAAAACAACGGTAAGATGATCTCCTAGTGCCCTCGCTCGTTCCAACAAACGAATATGCCCCCAGTGTAGTAAATCAAAAGTACCGTAAGTAATAACTTTTTCCATCAAATCTCCACCTTCCCGTTTTCATAACACTTAAAAAAATTATGAAAGTGTTTTTATATTAAATTTTCGAAAATAAAAAATGTTATATCCGAAAAATATAATTAAACTAACATTTAGATTTTTCTCTTTTAAAAATAAACGGAAATAAAACTAATTTTCCGAATTGTTAAAACCCTTATATTGAACATGAAATCATTTCACCTACTATTTGAAATAAAATTTCATGATGGTATAATTAAGTTAAAATAAAAGAAAGTTAGGTGTTTTACTTATGTTTGGTATTTCCATATATCTTTCCGAAAATAACGACTTCGAAGCAACCATTGAAAGCGCTGCAAAAAATCATTTCTCACTCATTTTCAGTTCCCTACATATTCCCGAAGAAAATCCAGCGAATTATAAGCATTTATTAACGAGACTTGCCAATGCCGCTAAGAAAAACAATATGCAACTCATTCTTGATATTTCCGCAAAATCACTAGAAAACCTTGACCTAACTATTAGCCAAGCTGACCAACTAACAACGCTCGGAGTCACAGGACTGCGCGTTGATTATGGTCTCTCTACACTAGAAATCGCCGAACTGGCAACGAAAATTAAAGTTTTTCTAAACGCTAGTACGATTAACCGACCATTTTTAGAAGAACTTTTGCAAGCCGGGGTCGATATAGCGCAAGTTGAGGCGTTTCATAATTACTATCCAAAACCGCATACTGGTTTAGATACGGTATTTTTCAAGCAAACGAATGATTTCCTTCACGAGTATGGTTTGAAAATCGCAGCCTTCGTTCCAGGTGATGGAGAGCTTCGACAACCATTATTTGAAGGACTACCAACCTTAGAGAAACATCGCACTTGCCAACCTTTTACCGCCGCTCTAGAATTAGAAAGCCTTGGCGTGGACCATGTGTATATTGGTGATTCAGCTTTACGTCCTGAAACAACGCAGCAATTTGCGACCTACGCGAAAGATGGTACGATTTTGCTTGAGTGTGTCGTGACAGAAACACTAGCACCCGAACTAATGAAACAGCTCACTTCACTTGATAGGAACCGTATGGACCCTGCTCGTGATCTTATCCGTCTAGAAAATTCACGCCCAGCGCTAAGCCATTTAGAAATCCAACCCATCAACAAAAACACAAGATCAGCCGGCACCATTACAGTTGATAACGTATTATTCGGTCGATATCAAGGCGAGATTAGTATAGTCCGCAAAGACCTACCTGCAGAAGTAAAATCAAACACTATCGGCTATGTCACAGCACAAGCGATGTTATTACTGCCCTTCATACAACCTGGACAATCTATTCAGTTATCTCCAGTCGGTAAAGAAATGCCATACTAACATATCTACTGCACGCTTTTCATTATTGCACAGCGACATCTATTTATTCAATAGTTTCTATCATCTTTCACCTTATTTACACATTTCCAACGATTTTGTATAAAATAACTAGATTCAGATAGAAAAATGAAAAAAGCATCTCACAAATGTAGCAGCTGTTTAAAATTCGCTACATAAATCCGTAAAATAACTAAACAATTTCACAAAAGCTACTCTCTATTTCACAAATAGGTTTTACTAGCTATCCTAGCAATACGCCTCCATTACATGACAAATTATACAACCAATATTTTTCAAATACAAGGGATTCTCTTTTATTTCACAGTAAATACATATTCCCAATGCTTTTACTCGGATTTACGAATTTTATTTTACAATTATTTGCTGAGAATATTCAATAGAATGGAAGCTTGTGTAGCCGTATATTCTTGAAAATCCTTTGTATTTGATGTTTTTAGAAACAAAGATGAATTTCTAATGTATCTTACAAACATATTTTCAAGAAAGAGTCAGTTGTATAAATTGAAATTGTGAAAACGCAAAATTCATAATTATACTTCATTTTGTATAAAAATAGAATCTTGTTTTTCTGATAAAATTCATTAGCTTGTCCGTTAATGCACCTCCTAATACAAAACAAATTATACAAGCATTCTTTTATGAATACAAGGCTTTCTCTTTTATTTCACAATATATACATATTCAATGCATTTTTTAGGTCGTTTAGGGAATTTCTGATTATACACATATTTATCCATATTAATAAAAAATAGTTGTAATTTGGAAGGTGTTCATCATTAATTCACAAAAAAAGGAGTTTGGGACATAACCCAAATAAATCGGCGACAAGCGCTCGCATTCAGGGGATTTAGCGGACTTCCGGTTCTCACATACACCAGTATGCTCCGCTTCCGGCTTCCACCAAATCCCCTGAATACAAACGCTTTCGCTCGATTTGTGTAAAGCGAAATTTTTCATCCTACCCAAAGTAACGGGATAGATGATTTCGCTTTATCTTGAGTTTTGTCCCAACCTCACTTCAAATATCCTTTTATACCAATAACAAATTTTCTGCCTTTAACTGATGCAACCCGTTTCCACTGCCTAATCTCACCACTTTGTTCGAACTTTGCCCCATCACATTTTTCGTATCCAGAATAAGTTGGCTATGTGTCATGATTTGCTCTTTATCAAAAACATCATGACAAGTAAGTACAATAACTAAATCATACATGCCAAAATCCTCATAAACGAGTGGAATTGTGTTATGAATTTCGCCGTCTTCCGCTCGATATGCCGTGGCAAATGGGTCGCAAAAGGACACAATTGCGCCAGCTTTTCGCAGATTTTCAAACACTGGAATGCTCGGCGATTCGCGCAAGTCATCAATATTTTCCTTATACGCCATCCCTAAAAGTAACACACGAGACCCATTTAACGATTTTTGTTGACCGTTCAGTGTTTTCATCGCTTTCGTTACAACGTTTTCAGGCATCTGTTGGTTCGTTTCTTGTGCAAGCTCAATGAATCGGCTGAAAAAGTTGGATTCCTTGGCTTTCCATGACAAGTAAATCGGGTCAAGTGGAATACAATGCCCGCCAATACCTGGACCTGGATTAAATCGCATAAATCCGAACGGTTTTGTGCTTGAAGCTTCAATTGTTTCCCATACATCGATATTCAGCTTTTCGCATAGCATCGCCATTTCATTTATAAAAGCAATATTGACACTGCGGAACGTATTTTCGAGCAGTTTACTCATTTCGGCCACTTCTGTCGATGCAACTGGAATAACTTGATCAATGACTTGCCCGTACAAAGCAGTTCCTAAATCCATAGCATGTGGTGTCATACCACCTAAAACTTTTGGTGTGTTCACGGTTTGATATGTCTGATTCCCTGGATCAACGCGCTCTGGTGAATAACAAACATAGAAATCTTCATCCAGCTTCCAACCATCACTCGCAATTGGTGCATAGATGAGTTCTTTTGATGTTCCTGGATACGTGGTGCTTTCCAACACGACGATTGTATTGCTAGACATGTTCTCCCGAATTGTATCCACGGCACTAACAATATACGAAATATCGGGTTCGTATGACTTCGTTAGCGGCGTCGGTACACAAATAATGATGGCATCCGCACGTTTTAATTCCGCTGGATTCAATGTTGCTTCTAATTTTTTCGCGTCTACTAATTGCTTCAGGCGCTCCGAGGAGATATCCATAATATCCGATTCCCCGCGATTGACTAAATCGATTTTCCGTTCACTCGGATCATAGCCTATGACTTGAAAACCTTTTTCTGCGAATGACACAGCCAGTGGTAATCCCACATAGCCAAGCCCCATAATCGCAATTATAGCTTTTTTATTATTTAATTTATATTTCAATTCTTCTAATTTTTCCATATTTTAAGTTCCTATTCCCGTTTAGTTTACTAGCGTGTACCCCAATTTGCATTATTGAGTGTACACAAGGCAAAAACCCTTACAGGTATAAGCCATATCGCGTGCATAATAATATAAATTGGTGATAAGCAAAATGATAAGAAATTCTGACGTGCATAGTACGCGTTACATATAAATCCAATCATAATAATATAAAGACTCTGATACAGAAGAAAGTTCCAGCTAAAATAATTCATTAAGCTATCCATATGGAGTAGCAGCGCAATCAAGAAATACAACCATAACAACAATTCACATGTTAGCCAAAATAAAAATATCGGTCGCTTCCAGGCAAATTGATATGCTCGAATACTCTCAATAAAGAATGACTTTGACCATCTTGTTTGTTGCTTCAAAAATTTCTTAGGAGTCGTCGGAACGTCTGTTAAACATTGTGCAGTTGCTTGGTACACAATACGGCCTCCGCCTGAATGTGCCATGTTGGTTAGCCTACGATCATCCCCAATCGAATTTTTCTTACCAAATGTCGTCCGTGTGAAATCTTGGATATTTTCCATAATAAAATGTCGCCGAAAAACACTTAATGCCCCTGAACATACTAGTACATCTCCAGACAAACTTTGAGCTCCGCGACCCACATAAAAAGCACGATCATATAGCGCGTCTTGATACATAGTCAAAATATTCCGATTTTTATTTCGAGCTCTGACATGGCCAGTTACTCCCCAAATATCATCTTTTACGAACGGCTTCATTATTTCTTTGATGGTTGACTTAAAGAAATAACTGTCGCTGTCAATTATCATCACGAAATCACCAGTCGCTCTTTCAAATGCCCATTTCTGAGCCTCGCGTTTTCCTTGATTCTTTTCAAATTGATGTGCAATCATTTTTGTTGTGATAAGTGGATTATTATTAACATAATTCGCAATTTCTTCACTCTTTTTAAAACCTTCAGATTTCGAACTACCATCGTCAACAAAAATAATCTCATGTACTTTGTATTCTTGTGCCAAAATGGAATGAATACAATTCGAAATACTTTCGGCAGACTCATTGAAGGATGGAATGATAACACTTACCTTTTGCACCGTTTTTGACTCATCACGATATGGTCTATAAAATAATGATAAAAATAATTTCAGCAAAACATACAACAGCGGAATTGCCATTAACATACTTACTACTGCACCCCAATTTGAAAAAACCACCACAAAAATGTAAAAAATAAACATGCAACAAATAGCAATAATTGCTAAAAATAGCAAGCGCGACCACAGCGTTTCAATTCTCCTATATGGCGGCTCCTTTGCTTCATTCTCTGTTGTTAATATCAATGCTTTCCCCCCCACTACATAAACTTGTAATTAATAGTTTATCATCTTATTCAGAAATTAATTGATGCCAACAATTAATAATTATCCCGATGTATGTATAAAATAAGTTCCTCCTCACTCCAACATTAATTATTCAATTGTTCTGGCTGACTCATTTAATTCTAAAACCAATTATACATTCAAGATTATATACATACAACCCCTTCTATTTTATTTCACAATATATACATATTCAGTATGTTTTTTTGCGAAAAAATCTATCAAACTTGCGTATTTTGATTTGAGAAATCGCTTTCTTAGGTCTGAATATTCCTTATATTAAAAAACAGGTATATGAATAAAAACAGTTATTGAAGAAAAAACGACTAAAACCCATGTAAGGATTTTAATCGTTTTAGACTACTTGCCAAAATCATATTTATTATCTACATACACATCATACCAAATCATAAAGATAACAACCGTCCAAATCTTACGGCTATAATCATGTTTACCAGCACAATGATCTTCTAATAATTGTAATACATATTTCTTATTGATAAGATGATCCGTTCCTGAATCGCGGATTAAGTCCTTCACCCACTGGTTCATCTCATCTTTTAGCCAGTGACGAATCGGTACTGGGAAGCCTAATTTGCGGCGATTTAGTACGTGATCTGGTACAAAGCTTTCTGCTGCTTTACGCAAAACATATTTCGTTGTGCCATTTGTTGTTTTCATAGATGCTGGGATATCTTTTGCCACGCGGAATACTTCTTTATCTAAGAAAGGTACGCGGACTTCTAGTGAGTTTGCCATCGTCATACGGTCTGCTTTTAGTAAAATATCACCACGCATCCATGTGTGGATATCGATGTACTGCATGCGTTCTACAGGGTTATAGCCAACTGTTTCTGCGTATAGTGGATCTGTGATTTTTGTATAGTCGTGGCCGGATTGATATTTTGGTAGCAAAATCTTTTTCTCGGCTTCGGTGAACATTTTGGCATTTCCGATGTAGCGTTCTTCCATCGGTGTTGTTCCGCGTTCTAGGAAGCTCTTGCCGCGCATTCCTTCTGGCATTACATTCGCAACACCGCGTAGCATCGATTTTAAAGCGCCTGGCATCTTGTTGAACATGGAGAGCGAGTTCGGCTCGTTGTAGATGTTATAACCGCCAAACAGCTCGTCAGCGCCCTCTCCGGACAAAGCAACTGTTACGTGCTTTCGTGCTTCGCGAGATAGGAAATACAACGGAATCGCAGCTGGATCAGCCAACGGATCATCCATGTGCCAAACAATCTTCGGTAATTCGTCCATATATTCTTGCGGTGTAATGATATAACTAATATTTTCTACGCCTAATTTCTCGGCAGTTTCTTTGGCAACGTCGACTTCACTGAAACCATCGCGCTCAAAGCCTACGGAGAAAGTTTTAATTGCTGGATGATACTCTTTTGCAATGGCTGCAATGATAGAAGAATCAATACCGCCTGACAGGAACGAACCAACTGGCACGTCACTGCGCATATGCATTTTCACAGAATCATACATAACATCGCGAATTTCTTTAATGAATGTATCTTCCGATTTACTTACAGGTTGGAATTGCGCTTTCCAGTATCGGCTAATTTGCATTTCTCCACCGATTTTTTTCGTGAAGTAGTGGCCTGGTTCTAGACGTTTCACGCCTTGTGTTAAGGAATCAGGTTCTGGAACGAACTGGAATGTCATGTAGTTTTGTAAAGATACTTCGTCTAATTTTGTTGATTTTAACGCGTGTAAAATCGATTTCTTCTCGGAACCCATGTACAGTTTGCCATCTTCTTCTGCATAGAAAAATGGCTTGATACCGAATGGATCGCGCGCGCCATAGACGGTCTGTTCTTCTTTATCCCAAATGACAAAACCAAACATACCGCGTAATTGTTCCGCTGTTTTTTCTTTATATTTGGCATATGTAGCAATAATAACTTCTGTATCACTGCTTGTCTCGAAAGTCATGCCTTCTTTGATTAAATTCTCGCGCAGCTCCACATAGTTATACACTTCACCATTAAAAATTATCCAATAACGCTCATTCTCATAAGTCAGTGGCTGATGACCGTTCTCTACGTCAATAATACTTAGGCGACGGAAACCAAACTGAACATGCTCGTCTGTAAAAAACCCTTCATCATCAGGGCCACGGTGGGTAATCATATCATTCATTTGTTTAAATGTTTCTTTTTGTTCGCCGGTAATTTCAGCAATGCGGTCATGCACGCATCCAATAAATCCACACATCGTCACATTTCTCCTCTATTATTATACTAGTCTTGTTCTCTTTTTCAACAACGTCTATCATATCATAAATAGGGTTTGTTTGAACAGCATCGCGCAAAAAAAGAGTTTGAAGTTGCCTCCAAACTCTCTTTAAATAGCTTTATCAGTCTGTATGTTTCAATACTGGACGATCATGCAATGGTTGTACTTTACGGTTGTTGCCGTCGTAGTATTTGTTGAATTCAGCGATTTGTTCTTTAGAAACTTCTACTGGATTTGCCATGACATACCATT
Source organism: Listeria booriae (assembly GCF_000766865.1). Classification (GTDB taxonomy): domain Bacteria; phylum Bacillota; class Bacilli; order Lactobacillales; family Listeriaceae; genus Listeria_A; species Listeria_A booriae. The sequence continues at coordinate 23,931 of NZ_JNFA01000029.1, read as the reverse complement.
CTACGTTCTCAGATAGTGGTGGTGTTGTTAATGAACCTAGGTAGTGATAGTATGTTTTGTTTGTTGGAAGTAGTGCCGCAACATTGATTGGCTCACTAACGGTTGTTTTTTCACCTTTTTTAATGTTAGATAGGATTGTTTCAAAAGCTGGATTTGCTTTTCCTTCTTTAAAGAACACGCCGATAACTGCTAAACGGCTATCTTGGCTTTCATTTACAAAGTGAGCTTCGATTGGGTAATGTTTCCCATCAATTGTGTGCTCGCTCTCTGCATGGAAGTGGAATTGGTTTAATTCAAAGTTACGACCGTTAATAACTGCTGTACCACCGTCATCAACTTGGATGCTATGGCCATTATCAACTTCGTCTGTTACTTTTTGATTGTAATTTAATTCAATAGCACCTTCGTCTTCCATCTTCGTTGTTTTCGCTGTTTCGATGTTAATTGGTGATTGTGTGTCTCCTGCTTCAAATTGCCACGATTTTTGATCATGATAATCTAAGTGATCTTCGTGTTTTGCTGCTGTTTCTGTTTTCTTGCTCTCTTCTTTTTTTGAATCGCTTGCGTCGCTATTGCCACATCCTGCTACAAGAACAAGTGATGCCGCGATTGCTGATGCTGCTAATAATTTTGTTTTCATGATGAAAACTCCCTTCGTTAAGTAACTTAATTATTATATTACATAACGGTTCATTTGTGTGTGTATTTTTTGTGACGGAATTTCCATAAACACTTAAAAAATATTACTTTTTCTCAAAAAAACTAGCTTGACAATTGCCAAAGCTAGTTTCTCCTTCTTTATTTAACGCTTGCTGTTTCTTGTAAAAAGGTTTTCATTTGCGCGGCTTTATCTGTGCGTTCCCATGGTAAGTCTAAATCAAGACGTCCAAAATGACCGAATGCCGCTGTTTGGCGATAAATTGGGCGACGCAAGTCAAGCATTTGAATAATCCCTGCAGGACGTAAATCGAAAAATTGATTCACAGCATTGATTAAGTCTTGCTCGCTGTATTCGCTCGTGCCGTAAGTATCGATAGAAATGGATACCGGATGGGCGACACCGATTGCGTACGCTAATTGGACTTCTGCTTTTTTTGCAAGTCCTGCTGCGACGATGTTTTTAGCCACATAACGCGCGGCGTAAGCGCCTGAACGATCGACTTTTGTTGGATCTTTACCGGAAAATGCGCCGCCGCCATGACGTGCGTAACCTCCGTACGTATCCACGATGATTTTACGACCTGTCAAACCTGCATCACCTTGAGGTCCGCCGATAACGAAGCGTCCTGTTGGATTGATGAAGTATTTTGTTTCAGAATCAAGCAAGTTAGCATCGATTACTTCTTCAATGACTAATTGATGCAAATCTGCTGCAATTTGTTCTTGGGTAACGTCGGGGTGATGTTGTGTTGAAATGACAATCGTATCGACACGAACTGGTTGATTATTGTCATCATATTCGACTGTCACTTGTGTTTTCGCATCTGGGCGTAGGTATGTTAACACTTTATTTTTGCGTAGCTCGGCAATTTTGCGAGATAAGGCGTGTGCTAGTGAGATTGGAAGTGGCATTAATTCTTGCGTTTCATCTGTTGCAAAACCGAACATTAAGCCTTGGTCTCCTGCGCCAATTGCGTCAATCGCTGCATCTTCATTATCACGAGATTCTAGCGCTACATCTACACCTTGCGCGATATCAGGCGACTGCTCATCAATCGCTGTTAAAACGGCACATGTTTCTGCATCAAAACCATATTTTGCACGCGTATAACCAATTTCTTTAATCGTGTCTCGCACAATTTTCGGAATGTCTACGTATGTGGATGTTGTAATTTCCCCTGCTACTAGTACTAGTCCTGTTGTTACCGTCGTTTCACAGGCAACCCTAGCATCTGGGTCCTTTGTTAAAATTGCATCTAAAATTGCGTCAGAAATCTGATCCGCAATCTTATCTGGATGTCCATCAGAAACTGATTCTGATGTGAATAAATGACGATTTCTTGCCATTTCTTGTTTCCTCCTTTATTCTTCTCCATCGCGAAGTTGCGGCTTTGTTTCGTTAAAATAATAACAAAAACAAAAAGCCTTCCCTCTAATTTGCCAATTGCGCGCGGAACTAGAGAAAAGGCTACTATTTACAATACCTTCGCTCTCATCGATCAGGAAAATCACTTCCTGCCACAGGTTAGCACCTTACATTACTGTAGGTTGCCGGGTTTCAAAGGGCCAGTCCCTCTACCGCTCTGGATAAGAGTTTAATTTAGTTTTCACGTTATTGTAACATGTTTCCTCGTCCTTGTCACGCACAAAAAAACATTATTTTTTACGAAGTGTACACGTTCGATTATCTGCGACAACTTTATACCCGAATCGACCAGCCGGTTTTAGAAATGGCAAGTGTAAAATAAGACCAATCAGGCCGGTTAATGGAAAGCGTAGCAACATCCGCCGAATCGCGAAGAAGCCTTTTTTAACCTCTCCTTTTGGCGTAATCAGATGGATTTCCCGCATTAATTCTTCCTGTGAAAAACCTGGCACATCCACGCTCTGCAATGCTTGCCAATCCACGACATGCATCCAGTCTAGTTTTTCAAATAAACGTTTGCTGGCTTTACAAAAACGGCAATTACCATCATACAATACAATATCTTTCATGAGAACTTACCTCCTAAAATCTCGTTTCCCGCTTATCATTCTGACAAAACTATGGTAGAATGTTTTTATAGTCTGGGATTTGTCTCATACTACACGAACGCTCGGTTCACCAAAGGAGAAGAAACTATGATATTTTCAACGTTAACTTTGATTATTTTTGCGATTTTTATCGTCGCTGTGTGCATTTTTGAATTTATTTTAAAATGGCGCTGGTTCAAGTATTTTCTAGCAACAATGGGCTTGATTGCAAGTGCTATTGTTTTCTTTATTAGCTTTTATGGTGGCGGTGTTTCTCAAGCCGAAATCGCGATTTCCATCTTTATCGCAACGCTTGGTGAATACATTTTCTCACTTATTATCAGTATCGTGGCCTGGATTCGTCGATTATCCGCCAAAAATAAAGAAGCGTAAAAAAGTTGGGTCCTTGATGAAGGGCTCAACTTTTTAATTTGGTGGACTTACTTTCGATTGCTTGTTTAATCACTGCTACAGAAGCATCGTAACGCTCTTTCTCAGCGCTGTTTAACTTCGGATAGTACGTTGTTGCGCCATCACGTCCAACGAGCGCAGGCAAGCCAATATACACGCCTGTTTTCGCATCAAATGTTGACACAGGAATTATTCGCTGTTCATTCGTCAAAATCGCTTGCATCACCATAGCCGCCGTTGTTCCAATGCCGAAACTCGTGCAACCTTTCCCTTGCAAAATGGCCCATCCCGCATCTCGCGTTTCCTGCTCTATTTTATCTCCGTCCAAAACCGCAAAATCAGTCACAGCCTTTCCAGCAATACTCACCGTCGACCATGCCACAAATTGCGAATCACCATGTTCCCCAAGGACAAAGCCTTCCACAGAGCTTGGCGACACATGCAAAACAGAGCCAACCATTCGCTTCATTCGCGCCGTATCAAGCGCCGTTCCCGTTCCAAACACACGCTGCTTATCCCAGCCAGTCCGCTCCTGCACAAAATGCGTCACCACATCACAAGGATTCGTAATCACTACAAAAATCCCACGAAAAGCCGTGTGCAGCAGTTTTGGCAAAACATCGTCTAAAATCGCTAGCGTTTCATCCAGCTCACTGAGTCGATCTTCCTGCGCCATCATTTCCGGACCTGCCGCCAAAATAACGACATCTGCATCATCTAGCGCGTCGTAATCTTGCGTTGTAATCGAAACCGGATGCGTGTACGCCGCCATATCCAATAAATCAAACGCCTCACTCTGCGCTTTTTTTGCATTTTTGTCAATTAAAACAAGAGAATCGCAAATGCCCTGCGTACAAAGCGAAAAAGCCACTTGCGAACCAACATTTCCAACCCCAATAATTCCAACTTTCCGAGTCAAATCATTTCCTCCTTAGTTGCTTGAATTTAGCGACACGAGCTCATATGTAATAATCGTCGTATTATTTTCCCAAATCAGCTTCGATGGCACAGCAATTCCATTTGTTTCGCTTTCCTTCGTCGTTCGCACTTCCACCGGCACATCAATCGGATAAATACGATAGCCTTCTTTCTGCAATTCAAAAAAGTTTCCTTCAATTCGCTTTTCCTTGCCCTTTGTTACGATCATTGTATTGACTTCTAATGGCATTCCCATCTTTTTCTACCTCCAATTGTTTATTTGCATTTGGCGCATAACTTCCTGAATCACGACCTGCATTCCTTCATCACGCATGAAAAAACTAAATGACTCGGCTTTTACAATATCTCTTAAATCTCCAGCGATAAGAATCGGGCCATGCGTTTCCATATAGTCCACCTGATTGACAAAACCCGTCACATTCGCAAAAAAGACCCGTTTGCTAAAAATACGTTCTGCCGTCTTTACTTCATATTGCGCTATTCGATGTAACTTGTCCAATTTGGCGCCTGTTTCTTCCATTGTTTCACGTCTTGCAGCTACCTCATTGGTCTCCCCGCGCTCACCCTTACCACCAGGAAACTCAATACCTCGCGTTTTATGCGACGTAAACAACCACGCATCATGAAATCGCGCAATGACAAGTACATCATCTGCTTCTTTTGTCGCATTAAATTGAATCGAAACGGCATTACCTAGCGAATCTTGATACGTATACATGCTTCTTCCCTTTCTTTTTTTCAAATTTGTGGTACGATAATTATATTCTATTTAACGAAGGTGATTAGCAAAATGAAGAAAATTATGTTGGGCGGTATTCAACTTTATCGCAAATATATTTCGCCTCTAAAACCCGGTACGTGCCGCTTCTATCCGACATGTTCCCAATACGGCATGGAAGCCATTACAGAACACGGTGCGCTAAAAGGCGGCTGGCTTACTATTAAGCGAATTTCCAAATGTCATCCACTGCATAAAGGCGGCGTTGATTTAGTGCCTCTTAAATGTGATGACAAAGCTCACCACCATCATCACCATTATAATGAAAAGTAGGAGTCGGTGCAAGGAACGCGTAGACCCCTCCTATTTTTTTTGAAAAAATTCATGCTAAGGCTTGTTTTTTCATTCCAGATGCGGTATTATAAATTTCTGATGTTAAATCGTAACGACTACGATTTATTATTTTTACACATCAAATAAGAATCATTTCGATTTAGGAGGTTTCCATTTTTGAAGAAATTAGCTTTTTTACTTAGTACATTATTAGTTACGGCTGTGTTCCTGGCAGGATGCGGTGACAATAGCGACGCGCAGAAGAAAGACAACGACAAATTAACAGTATATACAACCGTGTATCCTTTACAATACTTAGCATCACAAATTGGCGGTACATATGTGGATGCGCATTCCGTCTATCCCGCAGGCTCTGATGCCCACAGCTTTGACCCAACACAAAAAGACATGATGAACATTGCCGATAGCGATTTATTTTTCTATATCGGTCTTGGCATGGAAGGTTTTGTCGATAAAGCGAAACAATCTTTGAAAAATGAAAACGTGAAGTTCGTCGTAACAACGGATAATTTGCATTTGCCAACGATGTCTCATGAAGAAGAAGACCATGAGCACGAGGAAGACGAAGATGGGCACGATCATGGCGATATTAACCCCCACGTTTGGCTTGACCCGAACTATATGATCACAATGGCCGCAACCGTTCGCGACAACCTTAGCAAAGAACTCCCAGCCCAAAAAGAAACCTTCAACAAAAACTACGAAAAAGTCGTATCCCAGCTAAAAACATTAAATACAGACTATAAAACAATGGCAGACACAGCAAAACATAAAGATTTCGTAACAGCACACGCAGCGTATGGCTACTGGGAAAAGGAATATGGCTTGAAACAAATTCCGATTGCTGGCATCTCCACAAGCGATGAGCCTTCCCAAAAGAAATTAACTACGATTGTAAACACGATTAAAAGCGAGAAAATCCCTTACATTTTACTAGAACAAAACACAAACTCTAAAATCGCTGATGTTATTCAGAAAGAAACCGATACGAAAACATTGAAACTGCATAACTTAGAAACACTGACACAAAAAGATATAGATGCAAAACGTGATTATATGTCGATTATGAAAGATAACTTGGCGGCATTGAAGACGGCGTTGAATTATTAAATGTATGAAAAAGGATCCAAACATGAGAGGGAAACCTCCTTTGTTTGGATTCTTTTTGTTGCCTTGATTATAGTTTTTTTAATTTATGTCGCTGAATTTTTTGTGAAGCTGTTTTTGGTAATTCATCAAGAAAGTGAAATTGGTGCGGAATTTTATATTTGGCTAGTCTTTCTTCACAGAATTGATGTAATTGTTCTTCCGATGTCTCTTTGGTAGTAACCAGGAAGGCGACGGGAACTTCTCCCCATTTGTCGTCTTGTTTTGCCACAACGGCTACTTCTAGAACAGTTGGGTATTCAAGCAGAACGTGCTCGATTTCTGTAGGATAGATGTTTTCACCGCCCGAAATAATGAGATCCGAGCGCCGTTCTTGGACGAATAAGAAGCCATCTTGATCGAGGTAGCCAATGTCTCCCGTTCGAAACCAGCCGTTAGCATCAAAGGCAGCCTGTGTCGCCGCTTCATTATGCAGATAGCCTGCCGTTATATTAGGACCTTTTAGCAAAATTTCATCTTGATCGCTGATTTTCACTTCTGCAGGAAATAAAGGCTTGCCTGATGCGCCGATTTTTTGTAGTGCGTCTTCTGGTGGTAGTGTTACGATTTGCGAAGCGGTTTCTGTCATGCCGAACGATTGAATGAGCGGGATGCCTTTTGCAAAACAAGATTCTAAAATGGCTTTGCTAGCAGGGCCTCCGCCGAGCAACATGCAACGGAATTTCGGATGGTAAGATTTTGTGTATGTATCTAGCAGGCGCTGAACCATCGTTGTTACAACGGAGATGATGGTTACTTCGCCACTACGCAGAAATTGATCGACACGTTTTGCATCGAAATGTTCCTCTAGGTATACAGGTATTCCGTAAATCACCGAGCGCATTAAAATCGACAAGCCGCTAATATGAAAAATTGGTACTGCGCAAAGCCAACTGTCGCCCTCTTGTAAACCGAGATTCAGCATCGACCCCGTTGCGCTCCACCAATGGTTGCCAAATGTTTGCATCACGCCTTTTGGTTTGCCCGTCGTGCCTGACGTATACATAATCGAAGCCACCGTCTCCATTGGAAAATGAGAAACGGCTTGCGTCACGCCAGAAGACTCCGCCATCATAACTTCCGTAAAAGCCACTGCCCGCACATCCCCTGCCGCATTCGCCATCACATCCGCAAAATCCGCCGCATACAAACACCGTTCTACCCGCGCATCTCGAATTTGGTATCCCATTTCCGTCGCGGTCAGCCGGTTATTCAAAAACACCGTCTTGGTCCCTAGTTGCTGCAACGCATGAAGCATCAGAAAAGTATCGCGGTCATTTTTACCGAGCAATGCCACGAACATCCCGTCACGCACACCAAAAGAAGCCAGTTGCCCAGCCACTTTTTGCACAGCGTCATATATCTCTGAAAATGTTTCTTGCTTACCATCAAAAACAAGCGCGGTCCTCTTTGGAGAAAGCCGCACTCGTTTTTCCAACCAATTGGTTAGTTCCATCATTGTCACCTCAAGGGAATTTCGGGAATTGGTCGAAATCGGGATCACGTTTTTCTTTGAACGCGTCACGTCCTTCTTTCGCTTCATCCGTCGTATAATAAAGCAATGTCGCATCGCCCGCTAGTTGTTGAATGCCGGCAAGACCGTCTGTATCCGCGTTGAACGCAGCCTTAATAAAACGAAGCGCCGTCGGACTTTTCTTCAACATTTCTTTCGCCCAAGCAACCGTCTCTGTTTCAAGTTCGGCAAGCGGCACAACTGTGTTTATCCAGCCCATTTCAAGCGCTTCAGCCGCCGTGTATTGACGACACATGAACCAAACTTCTTTCGCTTTTTTGTGACCGATAACGCGCGCCAAGTAACCAGAACCATAACCCGCATCAAAGCTACCAACATTCGGTCCTGTTTGACCAAATTTCGCGTTGTCCGCCGCAATCGTCAAGTCACACACAAGTTGCAACACATTTCCGCCACCAATAGACCAGCCAGCGACCATCGCAATGACCGGTTTTGGAATCACACGAATCAAACGTTGCAAATCAAGCACGTTCAAACGAGGAATATTGTCATCGCCAACATAACCACCGTTTCCGCGAACCTTCTGATCGCCACCAGAACAGAACGCCTTCTCGCCTTCTCCTGTTAAAATAATGACGCCAACTTGTGCATCCTCACGCGCAATCGTAAACGCATCAATCATTTCAATCACTGTTTTTGGAGTAAACGCATTGTGAACCTGCGGACGGTTAATCGTAATTTTCGCGATACCTTCGTATGTTTCGTACTTAATTTCCTCGTAATCCTTCTCTTTCTTCCAATCAAAACCCATTATTTCGTTCCTCCTCTAATTCGTAGCCAATTGCGCACCGCATAGCCAAAACATTCAGGTTGTTCCAGATGAATCGTATGCCCCGCATTGGAAAATGTTATATATTTTGCATCAGGTAACGCGTCTTTCATATCCCGCGCAATCCCGCAAAATTTCTGGTCCTCATGCCCCGCTAAAAGCAAGGTCGGAATAGCAAGCGACGGCAAATCCTCCCAAAAAGAAGGCTGAACCCCCGTCCCCATTCCTTGCAAACTTCCTGCCAACCCGCTAGCACGCTGATTTAAGCGCTCCTCACGAATTTTCACTTGTTGTGTCTCCGGAATACTCGCCTGCGTTGCAAAAAGTGGCAATCGTTCCCACCCAGCAACAAAATCGGCGACACCATCCGTCTCAATCCGCATCGCAAGTTCCGCATCACGAGCCGCGCGCAGTTGCCGATCTTGCGCATTCTCAAGACCTGGCGAAGCACTTTGAAGCACTAGCGTCCGCACCCGATTCGGATATTCCACCGCCAAGCCTAGCGCCAAACGGCCTCCCATCGAGTATCCTAACACCATGGCTTCCGTTACACCAAGCCCGTCCAAAATCGCAATCAAGTCCGCCGTCTGTTCACGCATCGCATACCGCGCGGCGTCCCGCGGAGCATCCGTTTTCCCATGCCCCAACAAATCCACCGTCACACAATGCCAATCCGTAGCCAACATCGGCAAAACGCCATCATACGTCGCGTGCGAACCCGTAAAGCCATGCAACAAAAGCAACGTTCCGCGTCCCATCAGCGCCCGATTCGTCTCCACGACATGGTATTCCACATCACGAATCCGCATCATTTAGCCAACTCCTCACGAATCTCCGTTGCAATCCGCTCCCACAAAGCCCGATGCCCGTCAACATTCTCATACCGATTCGTCTTCACCTCAATAATATCGAGTCCCTTGTGGAACTGCGCCTTATCTAGCGCATCATGCAACTCATCCCAATCCTTCACCTCATGGAAATCCCCTTCATAAAGCGCCGCCGCATAACGGAAATCAAGATCCGCTCCCGTTCCAAACAACGTCTCAAAATACTTCGGTTCTTTTGCCTGCGGTAAAAACGAGAAAATCCCGCCGCCGTTATTATTCACCACAATAATCGTCAAGTTCAGACCATACTTTTTCGCCATCAAAAGTCCGTTCATATCATGATAAAACGACAAATCACCAATCAGCAAATACATCGGCTGTTCCGTCAAACTCGCACCAAGCGCAGAAGAAACCACACCATCAATCCCATTCGCGCCCCGATTCGCAAGCATCCGTACCTGCTTATTAATTTGCGCAAAATACGTATCCACATCACGAATCGGCATACTATTCCCAATGAACAGTCCCGCACGTTCCGGAATCCATTCACGCAGCTCATACACAAGTTTACCTTCATCCAATTGCTCAAGCTCCGCCATATGTTCTCGCATCACCGCTTGCACTTTCCCATTCAAATCATGCCACATCTTCGTCCAACTTGGCGTCGTCTTCTCCTGCCAGCCTTCCGTCAATGCCTGCACCAAGAAATGCTCATCACAATGAATCATATTCGTCACCGCTTTAATCGGGTCTTTCCAAGCAGCACCAGGATCCACCACATAAAACATCACGTCTTCCAATGCCTCCAACCATTTCGAAAGCGACTTCGACACCGGCATCGCACCAAAACGAATCACGACTTCCGGTTGCAACGCCACGCGCACCGCCTCCTCTTGCAAAATCGCATCATACTGGTCAATCACGACATCGCTATACGCCCCGTAACTGCGCAACTGCGAAAGCGGATCTGCCAAAATCGGCCAACCAATCTGCTCTGCAAGCGCCACAATTTTCGGCGAAAAAGCCTTCTTATCTAGAGGCCCCGCCACAAAAACACCACGCTTGCCAGCACACGCCTCAATAATCTGTGTAATGACAGCGTCTTCCAACACTTCATGCGTATAATAAATATGCACATGTCGGCGCTTCTTATCCGTTACAGCAAACGGCGACGGCTCCAAAATTGGCATCAATGGCTCACGTAACGGGAAGTTCAAATGTACCGGTCCACGTGGCGCATTCATCGCAATATCCACAGCCTTCGAGCCGTGCCATTTTGCAAAACGCAACATTTCCGTCGAATTTTCCGGCAACGCCATATCCGTAAAGTCCTTCACATGCGTCCCAAATAACTGCACCTGATCCATCGCTTGCGGCGCCCCAACATTTCGCAATTCATGCGGCCGATCCGCCGTCAAAACAAGCAACGGCACCTGTGACAAATTGCTTTCTGCCACCGCAGGAAAATAATTCGCCGCCGCCGTTCCCGATGTACACAAAAGAACAACCGGTCTTTTCGAAGCCTTCGCAATTCCCAACGCGAAAAATCCCGCCGAGCGTTCATCCACATCCACATAAATTTTTAGCGTCGGATGTTCTGCCATAAGTAAAGCAATCGGCGTCGAGCGCGAGCCTGGGCTAATTACCGCTTCCTTCACGCCAGCCTGTACTAGTTCCTCTACAAAAGCTGCCAAATATTCCGTCATGACTTGTCTATGATCGTTCATGTACTTTACCTCCTAATACGCGTAACATCGGCTGGAATTTCATCGCCGTCTCCGCAAGTTCATCTACTGGCACTGAATCCGCCACAATACCGCATCCAGCATACAATAACGCATCCGTATCTATCGTAAGCGCCGAACGAATCGCGACCACAAACTCACCACGATCCTTCGCGTCAATCCAGCCAATCGGTGCCCCGTAAAGCCCACGATCCATCGCTTCCTTCAATCGAATCACTGTCATCGCATCTTCCTGCGGCCAACCACCAAGCGCTGGCGTCGGATGAAGCGCCCGAACCACGTCCAGTAACTTCGCCGAACCCCGATTCCCAGCAACCGTCATATACAGATGCTGAATATCCCGATTTTTAAGCAATTCCGGATTCGCCGACACTTCCACATCCTCGCAAAAGCGCGCCATTGTCTCCTCAATCATCTCCACAACAAAATGATGTTCCGCTAAGTTCTTCGCATCATTGAGTAACGTTGCCCCGAGCGCCTCATCCTCGGCATCCGTCGTCCCGCGTCCAATCGAACCAGCCACACAAGCCGACTCCATCCGCGTTTCATCCGCCAATACTAACCGCTCCGGCGTTGCCCCAAAGAAAGTCCGCGTCCCATTTTCCAACACGAAACAATAACTATTCCCCTGCTGCGCCTCCATATTCGCGATAATCCGACTACTCGACAAAAAGCCATCAAAACCCAGTCGCATGCGCCGCGCCAGTACTACTTTTTGCAAATGTTCCGTGTCCTGCAGTAACGCCACAACGTCCGTCGCAGCCGCAAGCCAAGCATCCTCAGCCAATCGCTCCTCCAAAATACAATCTGGGGTCGCATCACTGCTAGGCGTCGTGTCACAAATCCGTTCCCACTGCGCCATCACAGCTTCTACTTTATCATACCCATCGTCTGCCGATAACCAAATATTCACCGACAAATAACGATGTCCTTCCTTTTCCGTCACCAGAAACAGCGGCAAATAAAAAAGTCCTTGCCCAAACGATTCCCATTCCGGCGCCACATCACTTTGCGCATCAAAGCGAAATCCACCAAAATAAACCGCACCACAAGCGCTTTCCTCACTGTTCGTCACCGTTCTGCGGAGCACCTGCTCTTTTCTCGTATGTAATGCCGAAAACCGATCGCCTCCGGGCTCCATTCGTAACTGATCCATCACGCCAAATCCAGCAAGTCGCAAGGACCGTTCTTTATTTTGCCAAAAGAATCGTTCTCCCTTAAAAGTCTCTGCCTGATCAAATAGTTGCTTTGCAGTCATGTCTGTCAGTTCGCTTACCCAACTTAGCAACACCTGCTCTTTTTGCGAATCCATGGTCCGCTTTGCCTGCTCAAATAGCTCTACCGGCAATGTTAGTCCCATATTACTCATCTCTCCTTCATTGCCTTAACTCACCTCCTCATTATAACAAAAGCCCGTTATTTTTACACCTTTAGACACTTTACAAAACAACTACAACCGCCATTTCAAAAAGAATTATCCTATTTAATTGACTAATGGCTCAAGTTTCCCTAAAATTAAACAAGTATAAAGGTTTAAAAAAAGGAGAGAAACAAATGGCACACGGCACAAAATCAGCCATTGTACGGCACTCTGGTTTCCATAAATGGTGGATGTTACTCCGTCCACACACACTGGTCGCATCATTCGTCCCTGTATTTTTAGGAACTACTGTCGCAATGAGCTATGAAAGTTTTCATTTTACGCGCTTTTTCGTAATGTTAATTTCCTGCTTCCTCATCCAAACGTCAGCAAATCTTTTCAATGAATATTATGACTACAAAAAAGGACAAGATGATGAGCATACAGTAGGAAACGGCGGCGCAATTGTTAGGAACGGGATGAAACCAGGATTTATTTTATTCCTTGCCATTTTTCTATATGTACTAGCGATTCTTGGCGGTGTTTACTTATGCATGGACGTAAATAACTGGTGGATCGGGTTACTCGGTATTATATCGATGCTCGTTGGTTATTTATACACTGGCGGCCCTTATCCAATCGCCTACACACCGTTTGGCGAAATCATGGCAGGTTTTTTCATGGGAGGAATCATTACGTACATTTCCTTCTATATTCAAGCCGGATTTATTAGTTCGTTCATTGTATACGTATCGATTCCAGTGATGGTCTTAGTCGGCAACCTCTTGCTCGCAAACAGTATCCGCGATTTAGAACCCGACAAAGCAAACGGACGCCTCACGTTAGCGATTCTACTCGGTCGTAAAGGCGCACTTGTTTTATTCACTGCCGCATTTATTTTCGCGTACGCATGGGAAATCGCCTTAATTTTCACAGTGGAAGCAACGCCGTGGATTTTAATCATTCTTCTAAGCGTTCCCGAAGCTATCAAAGCCGTTCGCCGCTTCATCGGCAAAAGCGTACCAATTACAATGGTCCCCGCGATGAAAGCAACGAGCAAGGCGCTTACGTTCTTCGGCTTACTACTAGCCATCGCCTTCTTAATCAGCTTACTAAGCGCGAATATGATTGATTTTTAATAATTAAAAAGTACCAGTGAACCGTTAATGGCTCGCTGGTACTTTTTTAATTTTGCGATATGATTTGTTCTGCAACTTCTTGTTTACTCTGCACATATTTCGTCAACTCAATCGACAAGTCGTAGCGCAAGAACGGTGTGATAATGTAGACACCATTGAAATGTTTGCAAATCGCATCGATAATTTCCTTCGCAATCGCCATTCCTTCTTCGCGCGCCGTACCCGCCTGCTCCGCCTCACGCATCCTCTCACGAACCTCGTCCGTCAACCGAATACCAGGCACCTCATTATGCAAGAACTCCGCATTCCGGCTAGAAAGTAACGGCATTACACCAACAAAAATCGGCACCGTAATTCCCGCCGCATCGAGCGCTTCTTTTAGCTGTACTGCTTTTTCCGTATCATAAATTGGCTGTGTGATAATGTAATCCGCGCCGTATTCCACTTTCCGTTCAATCAGGCGGACCGCTTTGTCGAGCTTCAGCACATTCGGATTAAACGCCGCAGCTACTTGGAAGCGCGCCTTCTCCTTCAACGATTTCCCCGTATACGAAATCCCGTCATTGAACTTCTTAATCAGCTGCACCAATTCCACCGAGCGCAAATCAAACACCGAAGACGCCCCCGGAAAATCACCAACCTTACTCGGATCTCCCGTCACCGCCAACACATCCAGAATTCCCAACTTATGAAAACCCATAATATGCGAATGCATCCCAATCAAATTATGATCTCGCGTCGTCAAATGAATCAGCGGTCTAATATTATATTCCTGCTTCAAAATCGCGGCCAGCGCCATATTACTAATCCGCGGTGTCGCAAGCGAATTATCCGAAATCGTAATCGCATCAACCCCCGCATCATCCAGCGCTTTCGCTCCTTCAAAAAACGTATCCGTATCAAAAGTACGCGGCGGATCAAGCTCTACCAACACGGTAAATGCCTCTTTCACCTTGTCAGTCAAACGCACGCCAACGTCCTCTGCTGACTCCAATTCCGCTAATTCCAAAATCGGATGCACTACTTTTGAAGTAACCGGCTCTAGCGATTTCAAGCCTTTGCGTAACGCTCGAATATGATCTGGCGTCGTGCCACAGCACCCACCAATTAAGCGCACACCTTCCTGCCTGAAAATCTCACCATATTGCTCAAAATAATCTGTTTCCGTCTGATAAACCACTTTTCCTTCATCCATCTGCGGCAAACTTGCATTCGGGTACGCCGACAAATACGCATTTTCCAAAATCGGCACACTCTCTAGCGCCTTCGCCATATGATACGGGCCCAACCTACAGTTACCGCCAACAACATCGGCACCAAGATCCGCCAATTCCTGCAAAGCCGAGGCAAGCGTCTGGCCACTTTGTAGCAAACCCGGTTCATGCATCGACACATTCGCAATAATCGGCAAGTCCGTCGTTTCCCGCGTAATTTTCAGCACCGTTTTCAGTTCATCTAAATCATAATACGTCTCCAGCAAAATCGCATCCACGCCCTCAAGCAACAAACAATACAGCTGCTCTCTAAAACTACGCTTAATCTCCTCCATGCTGGGCGCCGAAATCCGCGCATCATTCGCGCCATTAATCCCGCCAATCGTACCAAAAATATAAACACCCGTCCCGCGGGCTGCCTCTTTCGCATGGCGCACAGCCGCTTGGTTAATTTTTTTAATATCATCTTGCAACCCGTAGCGCGATAATTTAATATAATTCGCACTATACGTGTTTGTTTGAATAATGTCTGCACCCGCCTCGATATAAGCCCGGTGGATCGCAACGATATCATCTGGATGCGATAAATTTAATTCTTCAAAGGAACGATCAACCCCGTAAGAATAAAGCAGTGTACCCATTGCACCATCAGCAATTAAAACCTTCTCACTCAAATCGCGGCGTAAATTCATCAACGAGCACTCCTTTCAACCGTATACGCAAGTGCCTGCTTGAAATCTTGAATGATATCATCCACATCCTCAAGCCCCACCGAAAAGCGTAATAATCCTGGCGTAATACCAAGTTTCAACCGTTCTGCCTCAGGAATCGCCGCATGTGACATCCGCGCAGGATAAGACAAGATACTCTCCACCGCGCCCAAACTCACTGAAAAAACTGGCAACTGCACATGATTCACAAATTGGCGCGCCGCCTCTTCACTACCCAGGTCAAACGACAATACCGCGCCCGCCGCCTCTGCCTGAACCTGCTGCAACGCATAATCAGGATGTGACGACAAACCAGGATAAAACACCGCCGCAACCCGCTCATCCGCTTCCAAAAATTCCGCCACACGCTGCGCCGACTCCGTGCCTACATTCATCCTCACTGCCAATGTTTTCAAACCACGCAGTAGCAACCAACAATCCTGCACACCGAGAACACCGCCCGTCGAATTTTGCATGAAATATACTTGTTTGGCAAGCTCCTCATTATTCGTCACAACAAGCCCCGCTAAAATATCACTATGGCCACCGAGAAACTTCGTCGCACTATGCACAACCAAGTCCGCGCCCAAATCCAAAGGCCGTTGCAAAACTGGCGTCAAAAACGTATTATCCACAAACGTCAAACAATCATGCTCTTTCGCAAGTCGCGCCACCGCCGCAATATCCGTCACACGCATCAACGGATTCGAAGGCGTCTCCACATAAACCAATTTCGTATTCTCCTGAAAAGCCGCTGCCACCGCATCCAAATCACCCATATCAACAAACGTATGCGTAATCCCATACCGCGGCAAAACCTGCTCCGTCAACCGAAACGTCCCGCCATACACATCGCCCGAAATTATAAAATGATCTCCTTGTGACAACGTAAGTAGCGCTGCCGAAATGGCCGCCATCCCAGTCGCAAACGCAAAACCATGCGTCCCATTTTCCAATTTTGCAATTGCTTCTTCCACAGCCTGACGCGTCGGATTCCCCGATCTCGCATAATCAAACGCATGATAATTATCAAAATCCGGCTGGTGAAACGTCGAAGATAAATGCAGCGGCGTATTCAAAGCCCCCGTCGCCTCATCAATCCCCAAACTCGCATGCACAACCTTCGTCCGAAAAGAAATTTCCTCACTCATGCACGCTCACCCCTTCCTTCAAAACACTCGCAAAAGCCTGCTCCAAATCTGCAATCAAATCATCACTATTTTCAATTCCTACAGAAATCCGCAACAACTCATCCGTCAAACCGTAAGATTCCCGAAGCTCCCGCGGCACGTCCGCATGCGTCTGCGTCACCGGATACGTAATCAAACTCTCCACACCACCAAGACTCTCCGCAAAAGTAAACAGTTCCAAACTCCGCAACAGCGGCGAAACAAGTCCAGCATCCTTAATCAAGAAGCTCACCATCCCGCCTTTTCCAGGATACAACACTTTTGTGACCGCCTCATGCCCTTCCAAAAACGCCACCACTTTGCGCGCATTTTTCTGATGTTGCTCTACCCGCAAAACAAGCGTCTTCAATCCACGAATCAAAAGCCAGCTATCAAACGGCGAAAGCACCGCCCCAATCGAATTATGGAAATCACGCAACTGCACCGCTAACGCCTCATCCTTCACAATCACAGCACCCGCAAGCACATCATTATGCCCACCTAAATACTTCGTCGCACTATGAAACACAATATCCACACCCAAATCAAGCGGTTGCTGCAAAACCGGCGTCAAAAACGTATTATCCACAATAACAAGCAACCCGTGCTTCTTCGCAAAAGCAACCACTTCCACAAGATCCGTTTCCACCATCAACGGATTGGTCGGCGTCTCAATAAACACCGCCTTCGTCTCCGGCTTCAGCAAACTCTCCAAATCCGCAATATCTGTTGTCTCCCAATACGAAAAGTCAACCCGATACTTCTTCGCAATCAGCTCAAAATAACGATATGTACCACCATATAAATCCCGCGAAGAAATAATATGATCCCCACTTCCAAAAAGCGTAAAGATCAACTGAATCGCACTCATACCTGAACTTGTCGCAAAACCAGCCGTCCCATTTTCCAAAGTCGCAAGCGCCTCTTCCAAAACTTCCCGCGTCGGATTTCCCGTTCTCGTATAATCATATCCCGTTGACACACCAAGATCTTCATGACGGTATGCAGTCGACAAATAAATCGGCATATTGACAGCACCAGTCGCTCCACTTTTTCGATTTCCAATTTGCGCTACAATCGTTTCTTTTTGTAATTTTGTCAATCCAATCCCCTCCAATAATTTAAAAAGCGCTAGGAGTAGCAACATGATGCCGTTCCTAGCGCCTGTTTCTCACTTATTTAGTTACTTTGTACTCTTCGCGAATTTCCTTCGTCGCATTTACCATGTCACGAAGCGCCGCCACTGTTTCTTTTTCCTTACGCGTTTTCAAACCACAGTCTGGATTTACCCAGAACTGACGCGCATCAATGACTTTTAACGCACGGCGGATATTGTCTTGAATCTCACCAGTCGTTGGGACACGCGGGCTATGAATATCATAAACACCCAAGCCAATCTCTTTGTCATATCCCACTTTCTCAAAGGTTTCAATAATTTCACCATGACTTCTAGACGTTTCAATCGAAATAACATCCGCATCCAGCGCGCTAATCGTATCAATAATATCTTCAAACTCCGCATAACACATATGCGTATGAATTTGCGTATCATTTTTCACGGAAGTCGTCGTTAACTTGAAGGAATACACCGCATCATCCAAGTATTTTTGCCATCTCGAACGTTTTAGCGGTAACCCTTCACGAAGCGCCGGCTCATCCACTTGAATCACTCGAATGCCAGCAGCCTCAAGCGCCTCTACCTCTTTACGCAATGCCAATCCAACTTGATTTGCAACCACATAATCCGGCACATCATCACGCACAAACGACCAATTGATAATCGTCACTGGCGCCGTCAACATCCCCTTCACAGGACGATCCGTCAACGACTGCGCATACACGCTTTCCTTCACCGTGATAGCTTCCGTAAACGCCACATCCCCGTAAACCAATGGCGGACGCACCGCACGCGATCCATAAGACTGCACCCAGCCAAACTTCGTCGCTTGGAACCCATCTAACTTCTGGCCAAAATACTCCACCATGTCCGTTCTTTCAAACTCACCATGCACCAACACATCCAAATCCAAGTCCTCTTGAATTCGAATCCAGCGCTCCGTTTCTTCCTCAATAAACTTCTCATATTCCGCATCCGTAATCACCTTTTTCAACCAGTCCGAACGTTTTTTCCGAACCTCAGGAGACTGCGGAAAACTACCAATTGTCGTCGTTGGCAATAACGGCAACTGCAACCATTCATGCTGCAACTTAATCCGCTCAGCAAACGGTAAATCACGTTTTACTTCCACGTTTTCTAAATTCCGAATCGCCTCTTGCACTTCCGCATTATTTCGGTGATGCGAACCATTAATCGCATCCAGCCCCGCCTTCGCATCCGCAAATACAGCCTTCACATCTTCCCCGTTCAGCGCTTTTGCTAAAGCTACCAATTCCACTAACTTCTCATCCGCAAACGATAACCCACCAAGCAAAACCCCGTCCAAATCAGGCTCACTCAGCTTCGTCACCGGCACATGCAATAACGAACTAGAAGGCTGCACAATCAAGCGCTCCTTAGGAACTACTTTTGCGATACGCTCTAATAATGCTAACTTCGCATCCAAATCCGCACGCCACACGTTCCTGCCATCAATTACCCCAGCCGCCAAAACCTTATCCGCCGGGAAGCCAAATCTCTCAAGCGCCTCAATCGATTCCCCATGATCATGCACAAAATCGACACCAATCGCAGCAACCGGAAGTTTCACAACATCTTCAAAATAATCAAGACTTTCGAAATAGGTTTGCAATTCAATTTTCAAATCAGGTGCAACTTTAGCAAAATTCGCGTACACCTCTTCAAAAAGCGCCAACTCACTCTTATCAAAACTTGTTGCTAAGTAAGGCTCATCGATCTGCACCCACGTCGCGCCAGCATCTTGTAATTCCTTTAAAACCTGACCATACAGCGGAACCAACTGATCGAGCAATCCTTTAAAATCAGCATTCCCCTTCGCCAGCTTCAAATACGTAATCGGCCCAACAAGCACTGGCTTCCCATCAATACCAAGCTCCTGTTTCGCCTCTTCGTAATAAAACAACGCCCGATTCTCCGTCAATTGCGGCTTCGCACCCTCAAGCTCTGGCACGATATAATGATAATTCGTATTAAACCACTTCGTCATCTCCGAAGCCACCGCATCATCCTTACCACGCGCTATCTCAAAATATGTATCAATCGGCACCTTCCCGCCATCATAAGCAAAGCGCTTCGGCACAATACCAAATGTAATACTCGTATCCAGAATATGATCGTAAAATGAGAAATCCCCAACAGGAATCAAATCAATCCCTTTGTCCTGCTGTTTCTTCAAAGCATGTAAACGCAATTCTTTAGTTTCAGAAAGTAATTGCTCTTCTGAAATCTTATTGTTCCAGTAATTCTCTAACGCTTTCTTCCACTCCCGTTTCTCACCAAGACGCGGATACCCTAAATTTGAACTTTGAACATTTGCCATTTCACATCACCATTCCCTTATTAATTTTTCATACAAAAAACCTCTCTAGCTAGTGACCAGAGAGGTTACGAATATCCGAAAGAACGAACATGCATGCACTCTCTTATCTTTCAAAGCATCACACTTTGCAGGATTTAGCACCTTTTCAAAAAATTGAAAGGTTGCCGGGTTTCACAGGGCCAGTCCCTCTACCACTCACAATAAGAGTTTCATATGAAATTGAAATTACATCCAGTTCGAATGTATTGAATTTATATTACCATCCCACCAAATTCCTGTCAACTAAAAAAATTAAACTATTTTTTCCTGTCTCCCCTTTTTCCCGAAAAACAGCGCTATAAAAGCCAACACCAGCAGTCCAGTAATAACAAAATAAAACACATCGTTCCCGAACAAACCAATCATAATTCCCGATGCCGAAGGACCAAGAATGCTCCCCAAACTAAAGCTCATCCCAACCAAAATATTCCCCGCAGGCAAAAGCTCAAGCGGTGTCAAATCCGTCATATAAGAAAGCCCCAACGAATACATCGACCCCAAGAAAATCCCCAGCACAAAAAACATCCCGATTAACACAAAACTATTCGAAACAAACGCCGTCACAAAAAATACAACAGCCCCGATACCAACAAACAACGGCAAAACTTTCCCCCGTCCCATTCTATCACTCAAAATCCCAATCGGTACCTGAAACAAAATCGTCCCCACCGAAAAAGAAGAAATAATCGTCACAACCATGGCCTGCGGAATCCCGTCCCGAAGCCCCACAATCGGAAAAGTCGCATTAAGCGCCGTCTCCAGTATCCCATACACAAATGGCGGAATCATCGCGATCCAAGCCAATTTAAACACATCCGAAAACCGTCTCAAACTACCAAAAAACGAAATTTCCCGAATGACAGCACTCTCTGCCACAAACTCGTTCCGCAAAAACCAAACAAGTCCCCAAGCAATAACGACCATCAGTCCCGAAATAAAGAACGGCAAATTCACATTAATCGCCATCAAGTTTACCAACTGCGGCCCAATCGCAAATCCGAGCGAGAAGAATAACCCATAAACAGCCATATTCCGTCCCCGTTTCGAAGGATGACTCATCGCTCCAATCCAAGTCTGCGAAGAAAAATGCAGCATATGATCCCCCACACCAATCAAAAGCCGCAGCACAAACCAAAAGTACAAATTAAACCACAACGAAAATAACAATAAAGCCAGCGCTACAATCCCGCCACCAACAATAATAATCGGTTTATAACCAAAGCGATGTAGCGGCGCCTCAATAAACGGCGAAACCAACAACACCCCAATATAAATCCCCGTCGCATGAAACCCATTAATCCCCGCAGAAATCCCATGCTCCTCAAATATAATCGAAATCAGCGGCAACAATAGCCCTTGCGACAATCCCGATATAGCAACGACCACCGTCAAAATCCAAAACTTAAACCGATCCTTTAAAAAGAACAATGCCTAATATCGACATTGTTCTTTATAATCAGCGATGACCCGTACGGGATTCGAACCCGTGTTACCGCCGTGAAAGGGCGGTGTCTTAACCGCTTGACCAACGGGCCTTTATACAAATATTAATCGCATCTTTTATACTGGCGGAGAAGGAGGGATTTGAACCCTCGCGCCGCGTTAACGACCTACACCCTTAGCAGGGGCGCCTCTTCAGCCACTTGAGTACTTCCCCAATATAAAAACTTACAAGCTCCACAGGCAAGACTCGAACTTGCGACCGATCGGTTAACAGCCGATTGCTCTACCAACTGAGCTACTGTGGAATAATCATATGGTGGGCCTAAATGGACTCGAACCATCGACCTCACGCTTATCAGGCGTGCGCTCTAACCAGCTGAGCTATAGGCCCCAATTGAAAAATATAAAGAGCGGGTGATGGGAATCGAACCCACGACAACAGCTTGGAAGGCTGTAGTTTTACCACTAAACTACACCCGCATCATCCAAAACTACCTAAAAAGGCGGCTAGTGGGAATCGAACCCACGCGTGCCTGAACCACAATCAGGTGCGTTAACCACTTCGCCATAGCCGCCGCTATCGCTAAATATGGTGCCGGCTGCAAGAGTCGAACTCGCGACCTACTGATTACAAATCAGTTGCTCTACCAACTGAGCTAAGCCGGCTTAAGATACTAATTAAAATCATATGGTGGCTTGGGACAGAATCGAACTGCCGACACCTTGAGCTTCAATCAAGTGCTCTACCAACTGAGCTACCAAGCCATAAGTAAAGCGGTCCCGACGGGATTTGAACCCGCGATCTCCTGCGTGACAGGCAGGCATGTTAACCCCTACACCACGGAACCACTAATTGCGGGGACAGGATTTGAACCTGCGACCTTCGGGTTATGAGCCCGACGAGCTACCAGACTGCTCCACCCCGCGACGATATTAAATTATCCACAAATCACTAAGAAGAAAAAGGAGGAAGAGGGATTCGAACCCCCGCGCGGTCTTACCCGCCTGTCGGTTTTCAAGACCGATCCCTTCAGCCAGACTTGGGTATTCCTCCATGGTATTAATATAATAGTGATAGGTGGACCTTGCAGGACTCGAACCTGCGACCGGACGGTTATGAGCCGTCTGCTCTAACCAACTGAGCTAAAGGTCCAAATTAAAGGTAGCGGCGGAGGGAGTCGAACCCACGACCTTTCGGGTATGAACCGAATGCTCTAGCCATCTGAGCTACACCGCCATATTAAAATACAACGTTACCTTTAAATCTCATAAAAACATATTGGTGGAGCCTAGCGGGATCGAACCGCTGACCTCCTGCGTGCAAAGCAGGCGCTCTCCCAGCTGAGCTAAGGCCCCAATAAAATAGTAGGATAACTTTTTAATGGTCGGGAAGACAGGATTCGAACCTGCGACCCCTTGGTCCCAAACCAAGTGCTCTACCAAGCTGAGCTACTTCCCGAAAAGCGCGCCCGAGAGGATTCGAACCTCTAACCGCTTGATTCGTAGTCAAGTACTCTATCCAGTTGAGCTACGGGCGCATTATATAAGTATATGGTGCCGAGGACCGGAATCGAACCGGTACGGATATCACTATCCGCAGGATTTTAAGTCCTGTGCGTCTGCCAGTTCCGCCACCCCGGCGTTAGAAACTTTATAATGGCATGTTTATTTGGAGCGGAAGACGGGGTTCGAACCC
The DNA here is from genome assembly GCF_000766865.1 of Listeria booriae. GTDB lineage: Bacteria > Bacillota > Bacilli > Lactobacillales > Listeriaceae > Listeria_A > Listeria_A booriae. The sequence goes on along the minus strand of NZ_JNFA01000029.1, from coordinate 587 downwards.
GCGACCCCCACCTTGGCAAGGTGATGTTCTACCACTGAACTACTTCCGCATAAAGAGTGCGGGTGAAAGGACTTGAACCTTCACGCCTCGCGGCGCCAGATCCTAAATCTGGTGCGTCTGCCAATTCCGCCACACCCGCAAAATGAGCCGTGATGGGCTCGAACCATCGACCCTCTGATTAAAAGTCAGATGCTCTACCAACTGAGCTAACGGCTCACAATACAAACATTGGTTATACTATGAGAAATATGGTGCCGGCTGCAAGAGTCGAACTCGCGACCTACTGATTACAAATCAGTTGCTCTACCAACTGAGCTAAGCCGGCTTGCTATAAATGGGGGCTAACGGGATCGAACCGCTGACCCTCTGCTTGTAAGGCAGATGCTCTCCCAGCTGAGCTAAGCCCCCTAAAAATATGTACACTGCCCGGCGACGACCTACTCTCACAGGGGGAAGCCCCCTACTACCATCGGCGCTGAAAAGCTTAACTTCCGTGTTCGGGATGGGAACGGGTGTGACCTCTTCGCCATCATCACCAGACAATGTGATTCGAAAGAACGCTGTTCTCTCAAAACTAGATAAGAAAG
>NZ_JNFA01000028.1 GCF_000766865.1 Listeria booriae | reverse complement strand
TTTCCGCCCTGCGATTCTTACCTGAAAACATTGCTGTTTTCTTGGTTTTATCTTTGTTTTTTGTTCAGTTTTCAAAGAGCAATCTCATGTGTTGCGGTTTGCGTTATGTGCATCAGCAACGTTTATAAATATACCAACTATTTATCCATTCGTCAATACTTTTTTGCATATTTTTATTATAAATGTTGATTTATTTTTTTTGCGAGGGTCAGGAAGTCGTCACCAAGTGGTGTGTTTTCTTCGTAGATACCTGATAGATAGCCATTCTTGTTTTGTTCGGGTTGTTCGATTGGGAAGGTCATTAATAGTTCTGTTTTTAGGGTTTCGGCTACTTTTTCTCCGCCGCCTTGACCGAATAAATATATTTTTTCGCCTGATTCGGATAAATAATAGGATAGATTTTCTATAACGCCTAAAATGTGGTGATTATTTTTTTGTGCCATGATGCCGGCTCGGGATGCTACGGTTGCTGCCGCGTGATGTGGTGTGGTTACGATGATTTCATTGCAGGATGGTAATAGTGTGTGGATATCTAGGGCTACATCGCCAGTTCCTGGTGGGAGGTCAATGATTAGGTAGTCCGGTGCGTCCCACATAACGTCTTCTAGGAACATCTTTATCATTTTGCCTAACATCGGGCCACGCCAAATGACTGGTTCGCCTTCGTCAACGAAAGATTCCATGGAGACTAATTGGATGCCGTATGTAGTGACTGGAATGATTTTCTCGTCTTTAGTTGTTGGGCTTTCAGAGGTGCCTAGTAAAACTGGAAGGCTGAAGCCGTATATGTCTGCGTCTAGTAAACCGACTTTTTTGCCTAGGCGTCTTAGTGATACTGCTAGGTTAGCTGCGATGGTTGATTTGCCGACGCCGCCTTTGCCACTAGCTATTGCGATAAATTGTGTTTTGCTTTCTGGAGATAGGATGTTGTTTCTTCCTTCTATTATTTTTTCGATTTTTGATGTTGGGAGGTAGCTTAGTTCTAAGTGGATTTCTTCGTGTCCGAATTGGCTTAGTAGGTCTGTGATGTTCGTGATGAATTCTTCGGTTTGTTGTTCTGGGTCTGCTAGTGCGATTTCTAGTGTTGTTCCTGCTTCTGTTGCACTAACTTCTATTATCCCGTCTGTTTCTAATAATGTTGCCTCTAAGACTGGATCGATGATGCGTTCTAGTAATTTAGTGATTTGTTGTTCATTAAGCATTTCTGTGGCCTCCCAATTATAGTTACTCCAAAAATATTAAGCGCTTTCTAAAGTATAACATATTTCACCATTCTTGCGCGAGGTTTTTGCATATAATGAAGATTGTCGCCTTTTTTCAGACTTGAAATGTGTAAGGTCATTGTTTCTGTGGTATTGTAGGGGTAGCCATTTATTCGTTTAGGAGGAGGCTTGGCCATGTATTTGAAAGAAACAATTGATAGCTTTGCTTCTAATGCCAATATTTTAAAACTTTTAAAAAAGGATGCCCAGTTTAATCATCACTGTATAGAAGAAATGGTTTCGAAGGGTACTGAGTTGATATATAATAGGGATCGCGAATATTTCTATTTAATTGAGCAAGGTTATGTGAAGTATGAATATGATGGGCAGTTAGGTCGGCGGTTTCATTTTTTGTTTGGTCCAGGGAGTTTTCCTTTTTTGCCGATATATGAGGACGATGTTCCAAACATTTCTAAAATTGAGATGCTAGCCGATGTGCGGTGGTGGCGCGTCGAATTTTCTTTTTTTAAGAAGGTTATGCGGGTGGAAGATCCGAGAAACTATATTTTGCTGGCTTATATGGCTCGCACGCGAAGAGAGTTGTATGCGATTACGATTCAAGATCGGCTGAATTCGCAGGATCGGATTTACTTTAGTTTGCTTTCCTTGATTGATTTAGGATTTAGACAAAAAAACAATAGTGTTGAGTTGCCTATTTTTCTGACTTATAAAAGATTGGCGGAGTTTTCTAATACATCGAAAGGGTATACATCAAAAGTGCTGTCAGAACTCCGTGCAAAAAAAATTCTGATATCAAGTAAAAAGCCTTGGGTGATTACGGATGTGGAGGAGTTGCGGCGTTTGCTTGGTGCCGATCAGCTTCCTCAACTGTCCTAAAGACCTCTTTTTGGAGAGGAAAAGGTTATTTGTTTGCTTTATTTGAAAAAGCATGGTATATTTAACTAGACTTATTTTTGTTGGTGAAGAAATGATTAGTGAATAACTTTCCACTTCGTACCGCTAAGCAGGAATAGTAATATTATGTGCCAGTGTGCACGAGGAGGAATTTTGATATGGAAACAGGTACAGTAAAATGGTTTAACGGTGAAAAAGGTTTTGGTTTTATCGAACGCGAAAACGGTGACGATGTATTCGTACATTTCAGCGCTATCCAAGGTGAAGGCTTCAAATCTTTAGACGAAGGCCAAAAAGTTACTTTTGACGTAGAAGAAGGTCAACGTGGACCTCAAGCTGCTAACGTTGAAAAAGCGTAATTTTAGCTGACTTAGAGAAGAGTGCTCATTTATGAGTGCTCTTTTTTTGTGTGCATAACAAGAAAATGCGATATAGATTATCGCACTTTCTCTCCATTATTAATATGGATATTCATGTTTTGCGGTGGTTTGGAATTCTTCGATGGTCTTGATTTGATTGTTTGCGAAGATAATGATGCTCATGCCGTCAAATCGACCTTTTTCTTCTTTGTATAGGCATTCGAATTGCCATTTGCACATGTAAGTGTCTTTTTTCTGGTCGAACCATTCTTCTGTGATGTTCCATGATAGTACTTCGCCTCGCTTGAACCAGTTGTCTAGCCAGGTTGTTATTTGTTTTTTGCCGCTGTAACACGGGCCGTAGCATTCTTCAATGTAAACGTCTTCTCTTAGCGTGTCTAGTATTTGTTGTTTATTTTGGGAAATCCAGCCGGTGAAATAGGCCTCGACTATTTGTTTGTGTGTGGCGTTCATGTCAAAACACTCCCCTACCTATCTTTGAACATGCTTGTTTTTGTGTAGCCTTTACCACTTATGAGGTCGTATTGTACCATTTTGTAGTCTGCTAGGTATTCTTTGGCTTCGGTGGATAGTTGGTCTTCGATGATGGTTTTGTTGTGATTGTCGATTAGTACGTTCTTTTCTAGGCCTTGGACTTGTTGACTCATTTCGGTTAGCAATGCGTAGTACGGTGATACTTTGCTGTTTGTTAGTTCTAGCATTTTTGGTGCAAAATAAATTGGGCTGATGGTTCCGTAGTCTTTTTTCGGTAGGTCAAAATTGGCGTACATGAACATTGGCGTTTCGTGCATCGTTCGTTCTGTGTTCTGGTTGACGATTTCTTCTGGGAACACGCTTGGCAAATGATCTCCCCAAAAAACAACCATTGTTTTCTTGTCTAGGTGTTTTAGCTGTGTGATGAAGTCTGTTAGAGCGTCATCGGAATATTTAATGCCTTGTAAATAGGTTTGGACGGTTTGTTTGTTTTCTTCGGGAACGCCTTCTACGGCAATGGTATTGATGTATTTATCCCAGTAAGTCATGTGATTTTGCATCGTGACAAGGTGGATAAATGTTGATTTGTCGCTTGCTTTTAGTTGATCCAGTGTTTCTTGGTAGGCTGATGCATCGGATATATATTCGCTATCATCCAATTTCTCGGTGTGCACCATCTCGTCTCGACTGATGAATTTGTCGAATTGCAGCGCGTTGTAAACGTCTGTGCGACGGTAAAATGATGGTTTGAATGGATGAATCGCGATCGTTTCGTAATTGTTTTGCGCGAGTGAGCTGACTAGTGATGGGAACTTTTCTTTTTGATATAGGAACATTTGGTACGGCGATGTGATTTGCGGGTTGATGTTGTACATAGAAAGCCCTGTTAGTGCTTCGAATTCGATGTTGGCGGTGCCTCCCCCGTATCCTTGCGAAAGACTGTAGCCTGATGGGTATTTCTCCATGATTTTGCGGGTTTCTGGAATTGGATCTGAGGATGTTGTGACACCGCTTAATCTAGTTGGATCGCTAAAACTTTCACTCATGACGTAGACAATATTGACATCGTCCATCGGTTTATTTTGGCGTGTTTGGTTGATTTCATCGGCGATTTTATTGTATTTCTTCGTGATTTGCTTCATTTTTGCTTCGCTGTAGCCTGCTGGTTTGTCCATGATGTTTGCTGTTGCACTATAGATGAGGCCGCCGACGAAGCCATATTGTTGGTAGCTTTCTTTCGGATCCACGTCTTTCCATTGTGCATCGATGTTGTATGCTTTGCGGAGCCAGTTGTCGGAACTTTGGAAATTGGTTAAAGAGAACAGTAACACGCCGCTAAATACGAGTCCTACTGCGCGAATGATGAGTGTTTTGCGGTCCCAATATTTAAAATCACGACCGTAATATTTGGCGGATACTTTGCGCGAATAGCGGTCTAGCACCCAGGCAATGGCGATGATTACGGCGATTCCAAGAAATAGTAAAATGACGAGCCATGTGGAGAGCATGGAAAGCATGAAGCGCCACTGGGTAATCATTTCAAATTCTTGCGGATAAAGCGGTTCGCCTCGTTCTAGGAACTTCTGATTGTTTGCAAAAGCGACAACGATGGATGTGCCGACGAGTATTGTCGTACTGGCCCACAAGTTGCCGATAAGTGAAATCAAGAATAAATAAACGAGTAATAATACTAGAATTCCTAGCAAAAATGGGATTGGGTAGGTTTTAATCATTTCGAATGTGTCAGATAAATTAAAGCCACTCAATGAGGCATCAAGTAGAATATGTAAAAGAACAGATAGTATAAGCCCAAAGCCTAGCGTTCGAAGTGACCTTACTAGGTATGGATGTTTGAGCTGCTTTCTTTGTTTTGGTGCAGTCATAATAAAAAATCTCCTCTGTAAGCAATAACGCTGAATTTTCTCGTGCTTCTTCTAAGGTATTATACTATAGTGACTCATAGAATCAAATAGGAACGAGCAAGAGCAGTGAGACATGCCTCACTGCTCTTGCTCTATATCAAAAAGCGATATTTCTTATTAATGGCACTTGGGATACCACAATTATTGGGGTAATACCGCCTAATGATCCCTTTTATTTGCTTGCTGTAATCACGGACGCTTCCATGGCTTTCAACAAACGTGTTACCCTTTTTTTCCTCAAAAATGCGAAAATGGTACCTACCAACATATTATTCATTTTCTGCATCCACTTCTCGGCTTCAATTTCTTCTTTGTACGTGACTTCGCAAACGTGGTCGCTAATTTCGGTAACGGTATAGGTTGTCCGGTGTAAGTTCACGCGACTTGTTGTTTCGAATTGATATACATTTGGAAATTGAAATTCTGTGATTTTCGTTTCAACTGTGGCACCGTTGGACATTTTCCGGCGGTACTTCAGCCCTTGTAGCTTTTGCATTGGCAGATTTTTTCCGGTCGCTTGTTTCACGTCGTAGATAACCGACTTAGCGATTGTATGAAAACACTCTTTTTGTGAGATGTATAGCTTTGTGGAAACGTTCATATTGCCATCTCCCTTTAGGATTTCTTATCTTTTTTCTTCTTCAAAAATACCATTAGCGCGCCTAAAATAACTACTAAAACTCCAGTAAGCATCATTGGCAAATTCGTTGACGTACCGCCTAATGTTGGGCTGAATACGATAATGATTAAGCCAAGACTCATTATAAATAGTCCGTTTGCTGCACTTTTCATCATTTACTCCACAGTAACCTGGAAGTAAAGAACAGCGCCAATATCAGTTGCTTTCATAACGTCTTTTGCGATTCTTACAGCCGCTTCTTCATCCTCAGCCGTTGTTTCGAAATATAATTTAATCCCTTTTTCGTCTACTTTTTTAAAAGTGACACCATTTTCATTATACTTCTCCAATGTTTCTACAAAAAAATCACGTTTCATAGGACTGCTAATTACGATCATTTTCATTACCTCCTTCAATATTACCTTTATTATACTTGTTTGGCGTGTGGAGTGTAAAGAATATCATCTAAACACGAATGCACATAATGGTCTGGCCTATCACTAAGAATAGCGCCAGACTAAAATTGGTAGCACGAGAAACCTGTTCTGTGCCACCAAACTCGAGCGAGGACGACGTTTATGAGCATTGGTCGCCTCGCTTGAGCAATTTAGGCTTTCATTTCTTCTTCTGGTACACCAACCTTGTTCGCTGTGATAACGAAAGGTACCCAGATTAAGAAGGCTATGACCATGTTTATTAAGGATATGACAGGCGCCATCCAATCTCCTCCGGTTGCCAGGAATGAGTTTAGAAGCGGTGGCATTACCCAGACTACTGCAATTTTAACTGGGGCTACGAGACCCAATGTTGTTGCAAAGTAAGCGATTGTAACCATAACCATTGGTGCAATGATAAATGGAATTAGATAGATAGAGTTAAGCACGATCGGTAGACCGAACATGATTGGCTCATTGATGTTGAATATACCAGGCCCGAGTGACAGTTTCGCAACTGTTCGGGAATCCGCTCGTTTCGAGAACATAAGTAGTGCAATGATAAGTACCAATGTACCACCTGAACCACCCATCCATACGTAAGCGTCGAATGAACCACGAACCCATTGGTATGGAAGATCTGAACCTGCAACACCTTTTGCAGCTTCGTTAATGTTGTTAAGTTGTGCTGTACCCCAAAGTGATTCTAGAACTGGAGCAAGTACGTTTGGTCCGTGAATACCGAAGAACCATAGTAATTGAACTAAGAATGTTACTAACAATACCGCGCCATAACCTTGTGACAAGGCAAGTAGTGGCTCTTGAATTGTTTTAGAAATCCATGTGATAACGTCAAGGCCTGTAATTTTAACGAACGACCAGTCGATGATCGCACAGATATAAAGTGCAACTAATGCAGGAATGATAGCCGCAAACGCTTTACTTACTGCTGGTGGCACTGAATCAGGCATCTTGATTGTGATGTTAGCACGCATTAATTTGGCATAAATAATAGTAGAAATAAAACCGAATAACATTGCTGTAAACAAACCAGTACCATTCACTTGGTTAAGATCAAGGAATCCCCAAACTGGTTGAATCATGGAAACGTCTGCTTTTGGATTAGCTGCTAAGATCGCGTTTTTGATTGGATCTACTGCTACTGTTTGTGACAAGTTCATAACGAATGCTGCAAGTGAAACAAGTGCACCGGCTAAGCGGTCAACTTCATACACTTTCGATAAGTTATAACCTAATGACACTGAGAATACTAAGGAAACGATTGCAAGTGTCGCTGCCCAAACATATCCATTGACTCCGATTAGTGGTTGCATGGCTTCAACAAAGCCCGTCCAACCCCACGACGTTGGAAAATCTCTAAAGAATGCGTTCAAAAGAACTGCGATTGAGCCGGCCATTGTGATAGGCATCGTTGAAATGAATGCATCACGAAGCGCGACTAAATGTTTTTGCGAGCCGATTTTAGCCGCAACTGGTACGAAATACTTTTCTAAAAAATTAGTTAGTCCGTTCATAATTATCCTCCCTATTTTGAAGCTTATTGTGGTTTATCGGCATTCGTCGAACAACCCCGTGAACTTATACCCTTTTTTGATCCGTTCGTAAAACTTGGGATTATTTGATTATGTCAGCTTCTAAGCGTTTGAATGCGAACAACCTCCATTCGACCTATGAAGTGCTAGGGATGTCCTCCTCTCGTTTTCAAATTAAGGTTTTATGGATTCACTTAACTATAATGCAAAAAGCGTGCCAACTTTTTAACATCTCGAAAAAAACGTGGAAGCGCTTCATACGCCAAGCTTTTCTTGTGAAAGTAAAGCGTTTACACACATAAATGTAAACCGTGTAAACACAAAAAAAGCTGTACACACTTGGTATGTATAGACTTTTAGGTTTTTACGAATTATTCTATTCGGCAATATTGTTTCACAAAATCGCTACTCTATCCAAAATTTTATTGCAAAAAAAGCACACAGATTTGGCGGCTGCGTGCTTAAGAAATTTTATGCTTCTACTTTTGTGAAGAATTGTGGTAGGTGTTCTTTGTGTGCTTCTAGTAATTCATCAAGGACTGTTTGTGCGATGTCGCCGCTTGGAACTAACGGGTTTAGCGTGAAGGCTTGTAGGGCTGTGTCGTAGTTGCCTGTTACTGCTGCTTCGATTGTTAGTTCTTCCATTGCTTTCATCACTTGTAGCAAGCCGCGTTGTGCTGGTGGGAACTTGCCGAAGTTGACTGGTTCTGCACCGTGAGCGCGGATAACACTTGTGATTTCAATGGCGCTATCGTAAGGAACATCGTCAATCGCTCCGTTATTACGTGTGGAAACGACCATCATCGTGCCTTTGTTATTGTAAATAGAGTTGATGATTTCGCATGCTGCGTCGCTGTAGTGTGCTCCGCCACGTTTTGCTAACTCTTCTGGTTTGTGGTCTAGATTTGGATCTTTGTAAAGTTCGAATAGGCTTTCTTCTAGACGTTTTACAACTTGACCACGACTTCCTTCTGTTTTGAAGGCTTCTAGTTCTTCTTCTAACATGTTGTCAGTCATGTAGTAATAGCGATGATATGGACATGGTAGCATTTTTAGATTGCGAACTTGTTCATATAGGAAACGCATGTTTTTGATGTTTTCTACTACTTTTTCTGGGTTAGCATCTGGTGCGTAAAGGCCGTCGATAACTTGTTCTGTTAGTTCCGTGCCGTCTTTATCAAAAATGCGGTGCCAGTGCAAGTGGTTGATTCCGGCGAATTTGAAGAATAGATCTTCTTCTGGTTTTTTAAGGACGTCTGATGCGCTCTTGATTGCGCCGATTGGAACGTTACATAAACCGATAACTTTGTCCCATTTGCCGTAGCGAAGAACGGCTTCTGTCACCATTCCAGCTGGGTTTGTGAAGTTGATAAGCCAAGCGTTCGGGCATAGTTCTTTCATATCTTCTACGATTCCTAGGATAACTGGAATTGTACGGAAGGCTTTGAACATACCGCCTGCACCATTTGTTTCTTGTCCAATAATACCGTGGCTTAACGGAATGCTTTCGTCTTTAATACGTGCGTCAAGAAGACCTACGCGGAATTGTGTTGTTACGAAATCAGCATCTTTTAATGCCTCGCGACGATCAAGTGTTAAATGTACTTCGCAGTCAATGCCTGCTGCTTTTACCATACGTTTAGCCATTGCGCCAACGATTTCTAATTTTTCACGGCCTGCTTCGATGTCTACTAGCCATAATTCTCTGATTGGTAATTCGTCAAAACGTTTAATGAACCCTTCTACTAGTTCTGGAGTGTAGCTTGATCCTCCACCAATGGTAACGATTTTTACGCCTTTACTCATTTATACATACCTCCAAGAAATTTTATAAAGCGGTTTCTCTTGCTCTTCTTTATTGTATTCTATGTAATGCATTACAGGTCAAGGATTAATTCAAAACTTTTTTATTTTGGTTTTTGCGGTATACTAATTAAGGAAGAGGTGATGGTTTCGATGGCAAATATTCAAGATATTGCAAAACTGGCTGGGGTTTCTGCGGCGACGGTTTCGCGGGTTGTGAGTGGACGTGGTTATGTGAGTGATGAAACGCGGGCGCGGGTGCAGGAAATTGTAGATCAGCTCGATTATGCACCGAATCGTAACGCGGTTTCTTTGAAAAAGGGCAAAACGATGATGCTTGGTATCGTGGCTCTGACTTTTGATAATTCGATGGGGGTTTTTCTGCGGAGTTTTTCGATGGCGGCGCAGGAGGATGGATATAATGTGACGGTTTTCGTGACAAACGGGAGCAAGGAGCGGGAACTGGAAGCGCTCGAGATGTTGCGTCATAAGCAGTTGGATGCGCTCGTGTTTGTTTTGCGGCTCAGTCCTTGGGATTTGATTGAGAAATATGCGAAATATGGGCCGATTGTGACGTGGGAACGGGTCGAGTTGCAGAAAGTGGCTTCGGTTTTTATGGATCAGTATGATGGGTATATGTTGGGATTGGAGCATTTGTACGCGCAAGGATATCGCCGAATTGTGAATATTTACGGGCGAATGTCGGGAAAAAATACGCGTGGTCGGATGCGGGCTTTTGCTGATTTTTGTGAGAAGTATGGGCTTAATCCGAACGAGATGGAGCATTTTTATAATAAGGGACGGATTACGCATGGCGAGGAGATTGCGCACTGGTGGTTGGCGCAAGATGTGAAGGCGGATGCGATTTTGTGCCCGACGGATTATTTGGCTTCTGGGTTTATTGCGGAGGCGCGGCGAATTGGGATTCGTATTCCTGAGGATGTGGCGGTTGTCGGGTTTGATGATACGAATAATGTGGCGCGCTTGTTTGATATGACGACGATTCATTATCCGATTGATTTGCAGGCGGAAAATGCGTTTCGGATTATTTCGAATCGGTTAGATGATAAGGATGAGCCGTTGCAGCATTTGGAATTTACGCTTGTGGAAAGAAAAACGACGTGACTTGTGTGTCGCGTCGTTTTTCTTTATATAGAAATAATCGTTAGTATGAGTGCGATGATTGCTGGGATGCCTTGTGCGAAGAAGATTCGTTTGGACACTGTGGCGGCGCCGTATAGTGCTGCGATGACGACACAACTTAGGAAGAAAAGTGCGATTTGTAAACCGATTTGGGTGTCGGGGTAAAGGACACTCCAGACGAGGCCGGCTGCTAGGAAACCGTTGTATAGACCTTGATTGGCGGCGAGTTCTTTGGCGTTCTCGGCTTTTTCTTTTGTGATGTTGAATGTTTTGAGTGTTCTTGGTTTTGTGAAGGCGAACATTTCGAAATACATGATGTAAAAGTGCATGAGGGCAACGATTACGATAAAAATAGTGGTTAGGATGGGGATCATTTTTTTGCTCCTTTTAGATGTTGTAGTTGGGTTAGTACTTGGGTTAATGTTTCTGTGATGGCTTCGATGGTTGCTGGGGATTGGGTTGCGAGTTGTTCTTGGGTGGTTTGATAAAATGGGAGAATCTCGATGCTCTGTTGGGCAAGTTCGATGCCTTTGGTGGTGAGGGTCAGCCTTGTTTCGCGGCGGTCTTTCTTAGAAAATTCGCGCTTGATGTAGCCTTTGGTTACGAGTTGATCGACTTGGGTGCTGGCGGTGCTTTTGGATAGGGATAGTTGGTCGATGACTTGTTTTAGTGTGCCGCCTTGGTGGAATTGGATTGTGTTGATGATGGCGAGTTGGTGGAATGTGACGCCGAGTTCGGATTCGTGTTGCTTGGTGATTTGGCTGAGGGCGTTGTTAACGCTGACGATGGCTTTGATGATATCGCCGGTTTGTTGTAGGGTTGGCATGGGATACCTCTTTTCTTTTTTAGTTCAATTTAGGATAGTTCTATTATGAACTAATTTAGAGTGGGATGCAATGTATTTGCTTGGCAAAAATAGAGCGAGGATGGTTGATGCGCGTCCTCGCTCTCGTGATTAGTTCTTAAAGGAATGGATTGGGGCTGGGATTCGGCCGCCGCGTGCGATGAAATCTGCGGATGAGTTTTGGTTTATTTTCATGACGGGGGCTGTTCCTAGTAGTCCGCCGAATTCGACCATGTCACCTACTTTTGTGCCTTTGGCTGGGATGATGCGGACGGCGGTTGTTTTGTTATTGATGACGCCGATTGCTGCTTCGTCGGCGATCATTGCGGCGATGGTCGTTGCTGGTGTGTCGCCTGGTATCGCAATCATGTCTAGCCCCACGGAACAGATGGCAGTCATTGCTTCTAGTTTTTCAAGATTGAGCGCTCCTGCGTTGACGGCTTCGATCATACCGATGTCTTCGGAGACTGGGATGAAGGCGCCGCTTAGTCCGCCGACGTGTCCGCATGCCATGACGCCGCCTTTTTTCACTGCGTCATTTAGGAGCGCGAGTGCTGCGGTTGTCCCATGCGTGCCGACCATTTCTAAGCCCATTTCTTCTAATATGTGTGCGACGGAGTCTCCGACGGCTGGTGTTGGTGCTAGGGAGAGGTCGACGATGCCGAATGGGACGCCGAGTCGTTCGGATGCGACTTGTCCGACTAGTTCGCCCATGCGTGTAATTTTGAAGGCGGTTTGTTTGACCATTTCGGCGACTTTATCGAAGCTCTCGCCTTTTACTTTTTCGATGGCGCGTTTTACAACACCTGGGCCGCTGACGCCAACGTTTATTACGCAATCTGCCTCGCCAACGCCGTGGAAAGCGCCTGCCATGAAGGGATTGTCTTCTACTGCGTTAGCAAAAACGACTAATTTTGCGCAGCCTAATCCTTGTGTGTCTGCTGTTAGTTCTGCGGTTTGTTTGATGACTTCGCCCATGTCACGAACGGCATCCATGTTGATTCCTGTGCGTGTGGAACCAATGTTAACTGATGAACATACGTGCTCTGTTTGTGCCAATGCTTCTGGGATGGACTGAATCAGGATTTTGTCGCCTTTTGTGTAACCTTTTTCGACTAGCGCTGAAAAGCCACCGATAAAATTGACGCCTACTGTTCGTGCTGCTTCGTCTAATGTTTTGGCAAATGCAACGTAGTCTTTGTCGTCTGATGCGCCAGCAATGATAGCAATTGGTGTGACGGAGATGCGTTTATTGATGATTGGAATGCCGTATTCGGATTCGATTTGTTCGCCGGTTTCGACTAATTTTGCGGCGTATGTAGTAATTTTTTTGTAGATGTTTGCGCGCGCTTTTTCCCCGTTGCTGTCTATGCAGTCGAGCAGTGAGATTCCCATTGTAATTGTTCGGATGTCTAGCTTTTCTTCTTCAATCATGCGGATTGTTTCTAATATTTGCTTTGTTTCCATATGAGCGGCACCTCCTTCTTATAATTTATGCATTGAATTGAAAATTTCTTCGCGTTGGACGCTGATTTTAACACCTAATTCTTCGCCTTTTTTCGCAAGTTGGCTTTTTATGTCGTCGAATGGTTTGGTCGTTGTGATATCTAGCATCATCATCATTGTGAAATAGCCGTCCATAATGGTTTGGGATACGTCGAGAATGTTGATTTCAAGTGTGCTTAGTTCGCTACTTACGCCAGATATAATGCCGACCTTGTCTTTCCCTATTACTGTTAAAATTGCTTTCAAATTCTTCAGCTCCTTTTTTAATTGATAGGTTCTATTATACTTCTTATGCGACAACATTTCACTAAGTATTTAGAAAAAAATAAATTTAATGATTTCTAAACAAAAAATACCTGCTCAACGGGATGACTAAGCAGGTATTTCAATTTATTTTATTAGGCTGAGTGCTGGTTGGAAAGCTTCGAAGTGGATGTTCTTTTGCTCGTGACCTAGTTCTAGTAGTAATGCTTCGACTTCTTGCATGAATGGCACTGGTCCGCATAAATAAATGGCGGAGCCTGATGGGACAAGTTTTTCGATGTCTGCTTTTGTTAGTTTTTTGCCTGCGAATTGGTGGTAGTGGGCGCCAAGTTGTGTCTGGAAGTCTTTGGAGAAGGCGGCGTATTCTTCGGAGCGCACGCAATGAATGAGTTCTAGTCCTTCTGGTTTCGTGAAGCTGTCAATCATTGCTGCTATTGGTGTAATACCGATTCCACCTGCGATGAATGTGTGCTGATTATTCGTAGTGTTTAGCGTGAAATCGCCTGCTGGTAAAGTTGCTAGAATTGTATCGCCGATTTGATAATTATCGTAAATATGGTTGGAAACAACGCCTGCTGGATCATGTTCGTTTTCGCGTTTGATTGCGACTTGGTAGTATTGATTATTGAACGCTTTTGTTAGGCTATACTGGCGATTATGGAAAAGTTGGTCCAGTTTTATACGTAGCGATATGTACTGGCCAGGGCTAAAATCGAGCAGTTTACCGCCATCATCACGAACTAAATTCAAAGTGAAGATATTTGGCGTGACATCTTGTTTATCAGCGATTTTAAAAGGTATAAAATCTTGATTTCGCGTATCGCCGAGTGCGTCGTACATTTCTTGTTCTACTTCGATGAAAATGTCTGCGATGATGCCGTACGCTGCGCCCCATGCCTCTAGGATTTCTGGTGTGGCTGCATCACCGAGATATTCTGCGATGCCTTTTAGTAAATATTCGCCGACGATTGGATAGTGCTCTGCTTTAATTGTCAGGCTTCTATGTTTATGCGCGATTGTTTTGACTTGTGGTAAGAGCACTTCTAATTGCTCAATGTTTTCGGCTGCTAAATAAACCGTGTTGGCTAGTGCCAGTGGTTGTGTGCCGATTTCTTGGTTCGTCATGTTGAAATAATTCAATAACTCCGGATGCGCTGCGAACATTTTTTTGTAAAAGATAGATGTGATTTCTTTCCCATGCTCTTTCAAAAGTGGTGCCGTTGATTTTACGATTTGTTTTTGTTCTTCTGTTATCATGATTCAATCCCCCTAAAAAATGGTATACATCTATTCTAACATAGTACACAAAGCATTTTTCTCAGGGTTTTCCCTATTTTTCTTCGCGGTCTATCTGGGTTCTGATTTCGCGGGCGATGCATTCGATTGTATACACGGCTGGGAGCTGGGATGTGATGTCGGCTTCTTGGTACATTTCTTTGTTGATGTAGTACGGGATGTTCGCGTCGGACAGTTTTGCCATTGTTGATTTGGCGCTGTTGGTAATCGTGATAATTTTGCATTTCTGGGTTTTTAGTTGGTGAATGTATTTAATGAGATCTTCGTTTTCGCCTGATACGGAGATCGCGATGAGACAGATTTTGTCGGATATTTTGCTAGACAAGTGGTAAAACGGGTGGTTTAGCGGGTCTTCGATATGTAGCGCTAACGTGAACAAAGAGGAGAAATAGAGCGCGCCATATTCAGCGATAATTCCAGACGCCCCGATGCCAACAAATAAAACCAACTCCGCATCGCGTAAAATTTTCGCAGACTGGGCAATATTTGCCTTGAATTCAGGCTGAGCTGTGCGTTTTAGAAAATCAATATACGTTGTCTCATCCGACATATCCACACTGATTTTGGTCCGATTCTGCGCGTACATTTGCAGCTTCACACGAAACTCGGAAAAACCGTTACACCCAAATTTCCGGCAAAATCGTAAAATTGTCGTTGTGCTAACATGGGTTGCATCGGCTAAATCCCGAATCCGCATGTAAATAACCGTGTCCAAATTGCCGACTACATAGTGGTAAATCGTCATTTCTGTATCGTTTAGTTCGATTGTTTTGTCTAAAAAAAGCATATAACAATGCCTCCTAATCCAGCTTTATACCGATATTTTATCATGTTTAACACACTTGTGACAACTCGTTACACAAAAGTAACAAATTCCATCTTCAAAAATCCTTACCAAATAATCATTAAATCGTAGCTATTTTTTCATTTTCGTCCTATACTATGGAGGAAGAAAGCGTAAAGCAAATTGTGAACTTGTCGTGAGTTCAAATCTATTATATTGGAGGAAATATTGATGTCTAAAGGTATCAAAATCGCCACAATTGGTGGCGGCTCAAGCTATACTCCCGAATTAATTGAAGGTTTCATCAAACGTCAAAATGAATTACCAGTCCGTGAAATCTGGCTTGTGGACGTTCCTGCTGGTAAAGAAAAATTAGAAATCGTTGGTAATTTAGCGAAACGCATGGTTGAAAAAGCTGGTGCGGATATCGAAATTCATTTAACAATGGATCGTGAAGAAGCGCTAAAAGGTGCTGATTTCGTTACAACACAATTGCGCGTTGGTCAATTAGATGCGCGTGTGAAAGATGAACGTATTCCGAATTCTCACGGTGTTGTCGGACAAGAAACTAACGGCCCTGGTGGTATGTTTAAAGGTTTCCGTACAATTCCTGTTATTCTAGACATTTGTAAAGATATGGAGCGCCTGTGCCCTAAAGCTTGGTTGATCAACTTCGCGAACCCTGCTGGAATGGTAACAGAAGCCGTTCTTCGTTACAGCAATATCAAAAAAGTTGTCGGCTTATGTAATGGCCCAATCGGCATTGAGAAAAACATTGCGGATATTCTAGGCGTTGACCACAGCGAAATTTACGTGGAATTTGTCGGCTTAAATCATATGGTTTTTGCAAAAACAGTTTATAAAGATGGCGAAGATGTTACTGCTGAAGTCGTTACAAAAATGACAGAAGGCGAATCTGGCTCTACTTTGAAAAATATTAATGCAACTGGTTGGGACGCAACATTCTTACGTACTTTAAACATGATTCCAATCGACTACTTACGCTATTACTGGCAAACACGTACTCAACTGGAAGATCAACAAGCTGCTTACGAAAAACACGGTACACGTGCAGAAGTCGTAAAACGCGTTGAAGCTGAACTTTTCGAGTTGTATAAAGATGTTGATTTAGCTGAAAAACCAAAACAATTGGAACAACGTGGCGGTGCTTATTATAGTGAAGCTGCATGTAACTTGATTAACTCGATTTACAATGATAAACGCGATATTCAAATCGTCAATACACGTAACAATGGTGCCATTTTGGACATCGATCCCGATTCTGCGATTGAAACAAACTGCGTGATTACACGTCAAGGTCCGATTCCACTAGCAAGCGGTCACCTTCCTGTTGCAATCAACGGCATCATCCAACAAATCAAAACGGTAGAACGCCTAACAGCCGAAGCCGCAGTGACTGGCGATTACGATAAAGCATTGCTAGCACTAACTGTAAACCCTCTAGTACCAAGCGATACCGATGCACGTGTCTTGCTTGACGAACTACTAGAAGCACACAAAGAACATTTACCACTTTTCTTCAAAAATAAATAAGTATGCCAAAGACGCCGAGCATTTTACCGTTCGGTGTCTTTTATTTGTGTCGAAAAGTACACAAAAAAATCGCAATCATGTGCATTATTTAACACCTTTTTATCCCATTTCGATGTATAATGTTAGTATACGATTACTAGGAGTGAAAACAAACATGTATAAAAAATTAACCACAACAGCCCTCGTTACATCTGCCGTCCTATTATTGCTTCCAACTAGCCTCGCACACCGCAATGTCAAAGCGAAAACAATTCCCGAAAAACACGATTTATTAATCTCTGGCAGCGACCGCATCAAAGGAATTTCCTTGCATGCCCATCGCTATTTCGTTGAGAAAAACACGATTTTCGACCCAATGATGCCACCGATTTCGTTAACTGCTTACGACGATGACAACCATATCGATTTAACACCTTCGATTTTAGTAACAGAAAACGATGTCGACACGAGCAAAGTCGGAACATACCACGTGACCTACCGCGCCATTGCCCCCGATGGCCGTTGGAAAGAGCGCCGCGTCGAAGTCAATGTCGTTGCTAAACCAATTATCGAAGCACAAGATGCGACCATTACACGCGGTACCGATTTTGATTTCATAAAAAATGTGTCAGCTTTCGACGAACTTGCAGGCGACATCCGGATTTTCCTTCATGTTAAGGCCAGCGATTTAAATACGAATATCCCCGGAAAATATTTCGTAACATACACCGCATCGAATTTCTACGGCTTAACTGCTGAGAAAACAATCTATGTAACGGTGAAATGAGAAAGAGTTTGAGCATGCAGTAGATGATGCTCAAACTCTTTTTTGCTTATTTGAAACGCAACTCCTTCTATGCTAGACTTTACATAACCACAACTTATCAAGAAAGGACTCATCACCCATGAAAAAAAGCGTCACATTCATTGCACTACTTATCTTCTTGCTCGCTGGTTGCAGTACGGACAAAACCACAGAACAAGACATGAAAAACCTGCCTAACCTCTCTGCTCAAAACGCGCTTATTCTCGTTCATGGAACTGGCGGAAGTACAGATACATTGGACGGTTTTAGCGATGTTTTTATAGATGATTACCACACGTCCAACGAGCGTATCAAACTTCATATTGGAACGGACGGTGCGCTAACTTATCACGGTACTTTTAGCAAAAAAGCGCTGCATCCGATTGTTCAAATAGGTTTTGCCGATAGTATTGATGCGAGCATTACACAGCAAGCGATTTGGCTGAGGCTAGCGATGGAAGACTTGCAGAAGAAGTATAAATTCGCCGCGTTCGATGGTGTTGGTCATTCCAATGGCGGCCTTGTGTTGTCGACCTATGCACAGAAATACGCCAAAACAGCGCCGACTTTAGAACGCCTTGTAGCCATCGGTTCGCCGTACAATGACTTAGATCCAGACGACAATAAGGGCGATTTAGCATTCACTGACGTTCCAAAAGCAACCCCGCTCTTGCAAAAATACGAAAAAAACCGTGCCAAAATTAATCCCGATTTACTCGTCCTTTCGATAGCTAGCAATATTGACGACGGCAGCTTCTCCGATGACATCGTCCCCGTCTTAAGCGCATTCGGCTCTCGTCTGATTTTCAAAAACGAGGCAAAAGCATACTTAGAAAGCTACTATAAAGGCGAGGAATACGACCACCGAACGCTATTCGCGAGTCCCGATATTCAGAAAAAAATCGCCTGGTTTCTATACGAATATCCGGGTGACAAAAAAGAAATATCACTAGCAAAAAACTAGGAAGGAGAATCTCCCGTCCTAGTTTTTTCATTCGCTCAAAAATCGCTCTAAAACCATTCCGCCCGCACCTTGGGCCACAATTTCATATGATTCTTTCGCTGGATAGATCGTCGTATTTATTTTTGGAAAAGCTTGCAACCGTTCTTCCACAGTCCGCTTCACGTCTTCAAAAAAGGTCGCTTTCGGGACAAGTGTACCGCCGCAAACGACGGTGTCTGGCTGTGTTGTCAAAATTAAATTCGATAGCGCGATGCCATAGTAATATGCCGCATTTTTTAAAATAGTTTCGCACATTGGATCGCCTTGTTCTAATGCTTGGAAAATCGTGAAGTAGTCCAATGTATCAGGATTATCTGTTAGTTCGGATAGTAAGGATGGTTCGCCTCGTTTTAGTTTTTGCTGTATTTCGGCTTTAATCGCTGGAAGTGAGCTGTATGTGTGTAGGCAGCCGTATGAGCCGCAGTAGCAACGGGAGCCATTCGTGTCAATGATTGTATGCCCGAATGCGTTTGTCATGCCGCCTTGTCCTGAGTTCACCACGCCCGACTCAATCTTCGCACTCCGGATTTCAATATCGCCAGTCGTAAATAAAAACCGGTCACTCGTCTGCCAATAATGCAAGCGGTACTCGGCCAATGCCGCGAAGTTCACCCCACTGCCAACCATGATATACGTCGGAAGCTGCGCCTTCAAATAGCTTTCAATATCCTCCCGCTGCACTTCGGTATAATTCACCTGATCAAAAAGGTCATCCACCGAAATTCCCACGCCTAAAATATCGTCCATCGATTTATCATATTCCTGTAGCAAATCCAATGTTTGTGCGATAAAAACATCTAATCGTTTATAAATCGACTTTTCATCACCCATCTGGATTTTTTTATGGCCTATTTCTTTTAAATTCAAATCGGATAAAACAATGGTGGAATAAATATCCGTCACTTCTATGCCGATTAAGTAGGCTTGTTCTGGATTAATTCGATATAAAATTGGCTTACGTCCGCCGGTCGAAACGCCAAGCTGATTACTGTTAATAAGGTGATTTTTACTCAATTCATCAAGCAAACGCGCGCATGTTGCAGGCTTCATCCCGGTTTGGGTAAGTAGCTCCTCAACCGTTATGCCTTCTTGTTTGCGAATTAGATTATATAATGTTTTTAGCTTCTTAATTTTCGAATTTTGTGTAGTTCGGAACGACTCCAACATATTGCTGACCATCGCCATAACCCCCTCTTGTATAGTAAAAATGTATCAAATGCCCGCCAAAAAAGCAATTTCAAACTCTTTTTATCAAAATGAAAAAAAGTTATTTACTTTCGGATTTATTCATGCTAGAATTACTTGTGAAAGCGTTTTACAAATCAAATATATATTTTACAAGGAGGATATTAACATGCATGAAATAAAACACATTAACGAGGCTTTAACGTATATTGAGTCATTAACGGCGGTCAAACCTACGATCGGGATTATTTTAGGTTCTGGACTTGGGCCATTTGCGGATACGATTGAGGATGCGATTCATATTCCGTATAACGATATTCCTCATTTTGCGAAATCAGGTGCTGTGGGACATGCGAACGAGCTTGTTATCGGTACAATTGGCGGCAAACAAATCGTTGCGATGAAAGGCCGGTTCCACTATTATGAGGGCTTCCCGCTGGATGAAGTTACTTTCCCTGTTCGTGTGATGAAAGCGCTTGGTGTAGAGAAATTAATCATTACGAATGCTTGCGGCGCGGTGAATGTCGACTTTAATCCTGGCGATTTGATGCTGATTACCGATCATATTAATTTGACGGCTAACAATCCATTGATGGGTCCAAACAATCCGGATCTTGGCGTGCGTTTCTTAGATGTTTCGGAAGTTTATAGTAAGCGTTTGCGCGGTATCGTGAAAGACGTTGCTACAGCACAAAACGTGACTTTGCGTGAAGGTGTTTATGCTTGGTGGACTGGCCCGACATATGAAACGCCTGCAGAAATTCGAATGATTCGCGGTTTTGGTGCTGATGCCGTTGGAATGTCTACTGTTCCAGAAGCTCTGATTGCCCGCCATGCTGGGATTGAAACTGTTGGTATCTCTTGCTTAACGAACATGGCTTGCGGCATTCTTGACCAACCACTGAGCCATGATGAAGTTATCGAAACAGCCGAACGTGTAAAAGCTACTTTCTTAAAACTTGTTGCGGAAATTGTTGAACGTTTCTGATTGACCGCTTTTTATCAAAATAAAAATAAGTTTGTATAATTTGGAGGGAAAAACATCATGGGGATTAAAACGCGTCTTCGTTTTATGTCGTTTTTGCAGTATTTCATTTGGGGGAGCTGGCTCATAACTCTCGGCTCGTATATGTTGAACACGCTCGGTTTTTCGGGTGTGGAGGTTGGGATTGTTTATAGTTCGAAAGGAATTGCCGCGGTGATTATGCCGACATTGATGGGGATTATTGCGGATAAGTGGATTAAGGCGAATTATTTGTATACGGCGTGTCACTTGATTTGTGCTGGTGCCCTCTTTTATGCGGCGTCTGTGAGTGACCCAACAGTGATGTTTTGGGTGATGTTGGTGAACGCTATGTTCTTTATGCCGACACTAGCGCTTTCTAATACGGTCTCTTATTTCTGTTTGGAAAAAGCAAATCTTGATACGGTTACTAATTTCCCGCCAATTCGTGTTTTTGGTACGGTTGGTTTTATTATCGCGATGTGGACGATCAGTCTTGGCCAATTCGAGCTTAGCAATGTGCAACTTTATATTGCCGCTGGTGCCTCTTTGTTGTTAGCGCTGTATTCCCTAACGATGCCCTCCATTCCAACTGCCAACAAAAAGAAAAATCAAGGCTGGGTCAGCATGCTCGGACTCGATGCTTTCGTTCTTTTTAAAAAGCCAAAAATGGCAGTGTTTTTCTTGTTTGCAATGTTGCTTGGAGCTGTTTTGCAAATTACGAATACGTTTGGTAACCCGTTTTTACATGACTTTGGCTTGAATCCTCTGTTTGCGGATAGTTTAGTTGTGAAGTATCCATCGATTTTATTATCGGTTTCGCAAATGGCGGAGGTCGTGTTTATTCTGGCTATTCCATTCTTCTTAAAGCGATATGGGATTAAAACGGTCATGTTGGTGAGTATGATTGCTTGGACATTGCGGTTTGGATTGTTCGCTTTCGGTGATCCGACGCCGTTTGGTACTGTATTATTGCTACTATCTATGATTGTTTATGGCTGTGCTTTTGATTTCTTCAACATTTCTGGCGCGATTTTCGTGGAGCAAGAAGTGAGCAAAGATATTCGGGCAAGTGCGCAAGGCTTATTTATGACGATGGTAAACGGAGTCGGTGCCTATGTTGGCGCAATTTTGAGCGGCATGGTAGTTGATTACTTTACGGTGGATGGCGTGAAAGACTGGACAATGATTTGGCTGATTTTCGCGGCTTACACGCTCGTTCTAGCCATCGTTTTCCAATTCACATTCCGCTACAAACATGAACCAGAAAAAATGAAAAACTTGGAGATCACACACTAATAAAACGCAAGACATCCAAACTCCCACCAGAGCATGATGTCTTGCGTTTTTTATTTTTCGCGGACTACTAATACGTCGCATATGGCGTGTTGTAAAACGTAAGCTGAGACGCTTCCGAGAACGATTTTTTCAATGCGATTGAGGCCTGTTGCTCCGCAAATAAGTACGTCGGCGTCGAATTCGGCTGGGATGTCGCGAGCTAGTAGTGTTTTTGGATTGCCGGCTTCTAAAAAGGTGGTTACGCTTGTGACTTCGGCTTTTTCGGCGAGTTCTTTGTATTCGGCGAGTCTGGCGGTGGCTT
Source organism: Listeria booriae (assembly GCF_000766865.1). Classification (GTDB taxonomy): domain Bacteria; phylum Bacillota; class Bacilli; order Lactobacillales; family Listeriaceae; genus Listeria_A; species Listeria_A booriae. The sequence goes on along the minus strand of NZ_JNFA01000028.1, from coordinate 192,864 downwards.
CTTCGGTAGCCAATTGTTCGAGTACGCCGTCATAAGATAGGTTCGGTGAGAATGAGCGGACGTCAACGATACTTGCGATACCAAGTTTGGCACCTGTTGCTTTGGCTAGTTCTACTGCTTTTAAAAAGGCGATTTCGGCTTGTTTGGAACCGTCCAGCGCGACTAAGATTCGTGTATATTTATTTCCCATGATTCATCACTCCTTTATAAAACTATACCCCTGAATGAACAAATTCATACCCTTATTATGATTTTTTGTCACACATTCCTACTTTTCGTAATTTGTGCTATACTAAATTTATCTTTTGTAAAAAGGGGATAGTTTATGGATAAAGAGGATCGATTAAATCAGCAGATCGCTCTATTTTATTTCGCGTACAAGACGTTTGTGGAAACGGCAGACAGGCTTATTGGCAAGTATGACATTACGCGGACGCATCATCGGATTTTGTTTTTTGTGGCGCGTTCTCCGGGTGTTAAAATGAATGAGTTGTTGACTTTGCTGGAAGTTTCGAAACAGGCGTTACATCAGCCGTTGTTAGAACTTAAGGAAAAGGGATACATCACGATTGAACCTTCTGAATTGGATAAACGGGTGCGATGCGTCTTTTTGACGGAAGCTGGACAAATGATTGAAGCTGAGCTTGGGGAGGCACAGCGACGTCAAATGGCTGCTGCATTGTCGGCTGGCGATGATCCAGAGGGCAAGGTTTGGATGAACGTATTAGAGCAATATGCAAAAGAACGACCAGGCTTCGCATTTTTTAAATAGGAGTGTGATTGGATGGAGAAAATTGTATTTATTCAGACAGGATTCGGTGTGGATGTGCATGGTCAAGATATTACGAAAGCTGCTGTTCGAGCGGTGCGCCATGCGATATTTACGAATTCAATGCCAGGTATCGAGGCTTTTCTTCCGGATGGCGACTTGAACAATATGGTCGTTAATGTGAAATTGGCCTTGCCTTGTGACGCTGAGTTACTAGATCATGATGCGATTAAGGCGATTATTCCTTATGGCACCGTGACTGTAGAAACTATGGCGGGCGGAATGGTAACAACGAGCGGTATTTTCCTTGCTGACAAAGCGGATAAGAACGACTTGATGTATATTGTAAACGCTTCGGTAGAAACAGGATATTAGTGTAAAAAATAAGCTAGGCGGTGTCTATAAACACTGCCCAGCTTATTTTTATGCTATTTAATTAATCCTTCTTTTTGTAAATATGCTTTGGCAACTTCTTCGGCGGATTTGCCTTTGACGTTGACCTCGTAGTTCATCTCGCTCATTTCTTGGTCGGTGATTTTATCGGCTAATTTCTCAAGTGGTGCCTTGATTTCTGGGTATTTCTTGATGGTTGATGTGAGCATTAGCGGTGCACCTTGATATGGCGGGAATAATTGTTTGTCGTCTTTTAATACTTTCAACTTGTATTGCGCGATTTCGCTGTCTGTAGAGTAGGCATCCAATGTGTTGATGTCGCCTGCTTTCAAAGCGGTGTAGCGCAATTTTGGCTCCATTGTTTTCAGTGAGTCGAATTTCAGTTTGTAGAGCTTCTGCAAGCCTTTGTAGCCATCATCGCGATCGGTGAATTCTAGCGTAAATCCTGCTTTGACGGCGCTTTGCACAGATTGCAAGTCCGAAATTGTTTCAAGATTATATGCTTTGGAAAATTCATTGGAAACTGCGACGGCATATGTGTTGTTGTACTTCATCGGTTTTAGGAATGTCATGTTGTCTTCTTTGGCAAGGCCTGCGCGGGCTTGTTCGTATACTTCGTTTGGATCATGGCTCTTAGCAGGGACTTTTAAGAAGGTTTCTAGGACGGTTCCGGTGAACTCTGGATAAATGTCAACATCGCCTGATTTTAGAGCGTTAAACACGAAACTGGTCTTTCCTAAGTTCGGTTTGACGGTTACTTTTAGATCTGTGTCGTTTTCGATGAGTTGTTTGTACATATTGATTAAGATTTCAGGTTCTGATCCAAGCTTCCCAGCGATGACTAGTTCTTTTTGTGGTTGGGTGAAATATGGGACGATGATAATGCTCGCAGTTATGACTAATGCGCCTGTAATCGTGATTAAGGTGCGTTTGAACGACGCTTTTTCCATGTAGCGCAAAATGACGTCGAATAAGATTGCGAGTAGGGCTGCTGGAATGGCTCCGAGCAAGATAAGGCTGTTGTCGTTGCGATCGATTCCTAGCAAAATTAAGTCCCCAAGTCCGCCGGCTCCGATTAGGGCTGCGAGTGTCGCCGTTCCGATGATTAAGACCATCGCCGTACGAACCCCGGCCATAATAACTGGCATAGCGAGCGGTAATTGCACTTTGTATAGTTGTTTCCAACGGTTCATCCCCATGGCTTGTGCTGCTTCAATTAATACTGGGTCGATTTCTTTAATCCCTGTATATGTATTTCGCAAAATTGGCAGCAGTGCATAGATGACAAGCGCAATAATCGCCGGAAAAGTTCCAATCCCAACGAGCGGAATTAGCAAACCGAGTAACGCGAGTGAAGGAATCGTTTGTAAAATTGCCGTGACTTGAATAATTGGTTCCGCGGCGCGTTTATGGTTGGTTAAATAGATTCCAAGCGGCACAGCGATGAATACAGCGATGAATAAGGAGACGAAGGATAATTCAATGTGCTGAACTAAAGCGGCCCATAAAGCGTCTTGTCGCACCTGAAACGTGTCGATTAGCTTACTCATACGTGCTCACCTTCCCTTGCCAGCTGGTTCGCCAAAAATTGAATGACGTGTTGTTGTGTAATAAGCCCAACTGCTTTACCGTCTCGTTCCACTGATACTACCGTTTGATTCGCCAATTGTTGTAATAATACTTCCACGGCAATCGTTTCTGCAAAATCTGCTTCGCCATCAACTTTCTGCGCGTCAAAGTAACCTTGTTCTACCATATCGCGTACGGTGAACTTAGAAGATAGCACGTGTTTGTTCACGTTACCTGATTCTAAGAAATTTTGCACGAATTCGTTGGCTGGGTTTTGTAAAATTTCATTTGGCGTGTCGCATTGTACTACTTCGCCGTCTTTCATGATGCAGATTCGGTCGCCTAGCATCAAGGCTTCTTGCATGTCATGCGTAACAAAAACGATTGTTTTCTTAATTTTGCGTTGTAGTACAATCATGTCTTGTTGTAGTTTCTGGCGGCTGATCGGGTCAAGCGCGCTAAATGGCTCATCCATCAGGATAATTTCGGGATCGGCGGCTAAGGCACGAACTACGCCCACGCGTTGCTGCTCCCCACCAGAAAGCTCGGCAGGCTTACGATTACGGTAGCTTTCCGCATCTAAACCAACGCTATCTAGCAATTCGGTAATCCGCTGATGAATCTTGTCTTTATCCCATTTCTTCAGTTCTGGCACAATCGCGATGTTCTCCTCAATCGTCATATGTGGAAAAAGCGCGATTTGCTGTAGTACGTAGCCAATGTTCCAGCGCAGTTCGTGAATGTTATAGTCGCTAATTCGTTTTTCATCAATATAAATGGTTCCTGTCGTCAGCGGAATGAGGCGGTTAATCATCTTTAAAGTCGTTGTTTTCCCGCAACCACTAGGACCGATAAAAACGAAAAATTCACCGTCTTTAATATTTAAATCCACATTATTGACTGCATGTTCGCCGTTTTGATATTGTTTCGTTACTTTTTCAAAGCGTATCATGGGTCACTTCCCTTTCCTAATTAAGCATGTTTATTTGTTACCCTAATTCTAAAAACAGAAACATTTGTTCTTAATAATACCACTATCAACTACAAAATTACACTATTAAGCATTTCGTTGACAAATCAACTAAAATTACGCATAATATACTTTATCACAGTGAAGTTATTACTAGAAAGGAGAAATAAAGAGATGAAGAGACATGGTTACTATTACTACATTGACGAACCAGGAATGCGGGAAATTAAGGCTGGGGATGAATCCGTTTTCACAATGCCAATGTTACTGTCGCTGGATGAATATTGGGAGGTTCTTCATTACATTTTTTGCGGTAAGAAACATAATGGGGCCGCGCCTTGGGGGTATATTGTGCCACTTCGAGCCGAGAATTATATTCGGGATGCTTTGGCGACGGTACATTTTATTTACCCAGAACAAGTTCGCATGGCAAAAGACGCCTTATTTAGCATATCAGAGGAGCAATTCACTGCTATGTATAACTTTAAAGAATTGAAAAAAAGTGGGCTATACGGGATAAACTGGCGCACAAAAAAAGAACGATTCGATAAAGATTTATTGCTGAACTTCCATGGATTGCGGGCTTTCTTCAATAAAGTGGCGCAGAGCAACGATTGCATTATTTTTTATATTGTATAAACAAACGAGGAAACGAATGGGTGCACAATCCCAGGCGCTTCCTCGTTCTTTTTTATTTCGTGATAATTGTATGGATTAATTTTGGTGCGTCGGCGTGATCGCTTACTTTGATGTTAGCGTAGATTTTTTCTTCGACAGCTTTCACGTCTTCTTTGTTCGCATAAATCGTTACAAGCGGTTCGCCTGCTTCGACTTTATCGCCTACTTTTTTGCGTAGCATAATGCCAACCGCAAGATCGATTTCGTCTTCTTTTGTTGCACGGCCAGCGCCTAGAAGCATTGCAGCGATTCCGATTTCGTCTGCCACGATTTCAGATACAACGCCGCTTTCTTTGGCTGGAACGTCGATTTTGAATTCGGCTTGTGGTAATTTGCTTGGGTCATCTACGATAGAGCCGTCGCCGCCTTGATTGTTCAGGAAATCTTTGAATTTCGCTAAAGCTTTTCCGTTTGCCATGACTTCTTTTAGCATGTCGCGCGCTTCATCCAAGTCTTTCGCTTTTTTCGCAAGAACAACCATTTGACTGCCCAAAATTAAAACTAGTTCTGTTAAGTCTTCTGGGCCTTCGCCTTTTAATGTATCGATGGCTTCTTGGACTTCTAAAGCATTACCAATCGCAAAACCTAGTGGTTGGGACATGTCTGAAATAACTGCCATTGTTTGGCGGCCAACGTTATTTCCGATGCGAACCATCGCGTGTGCTAGATTCTCAGCATCTTCATCGGTTTTCATGAATGCGCCGGCACCAGTTTTTACGTCTAGGACGATGGCATCTGCGCCTGCTGCGATTTTTTTACTCATAATGGAACTTGCGATTAGTGGAATCGAGTTGACCGTTCCTGTTACGTCGCGCAATGCGTATAGTTTTTTATCGGCTGGCGTTAAGTTACCTGATTGTCCGATAACAGCTACTTTGTCGCGGTTTACAAGGTCGATAAATTGGTCTTTTGTGATTTCGACGTGGAAGCCTTCAATTGCTTCTAGTTTGTCGATTGTTCCGCCAGTGTGGCCTAATCCGCGTCCTGACATTTTAGCAACAGGAACGTCAAGTGCTGCAACAAGTGGTGCTAATACGAGCGTTGTTGTATCGCCGACGCCTCCTGTTGAGTGTTTATCGACTTTAATGCCTTCAATTGCCGATAAGTCGATCGTTTCGCCTGAATTCACCATCGCCATCGTTAAGTCGGCACGTTCGCGATCAGTCATATCTTGAAAAAAGATTGCCATTGCTAAGGCGCTGACTTGATAATCCGGAATCTTGCCTTCCGTGTAGCCATCTACAACGAATTGAATTTCCTCGGTCGTTAGTTCTTTACCGTCACGCTTTTTTGAAATTACGTCTACCATTCTCATTTTAAGTTCACCAATCCTTTTTTATTTTAAGTCGTTTAGGAAGCTTTCGCCGTATTCGGGCATTTTTACGTTAAAATTCGCTGCGACTGTTGCGCCTAGGTCTGAGAATGTTTTACGCAGATCGATTTCTTTGCCGCCGTCTTTGAATTGTTTCGAATAAGCTAAAAGTGGCACGTATTCGCGTGTGTGGTCGGTGCCGCGGTATGTTGGGTCGTTCCCGTGATCCGCTGTAATTAGCAACAAATCGTCTTCTTTCATATTTGCAAAAACTTCTGGCAAGCGTGCATCGAATTCTTCTAAAGCATCGCCATAACCGATTGGGTCGCGACGGTGTCCGAATAAGGCGTCGAAGTCTACGAGATTTAAGAAGCTCATGCCGTGGAAGTCTTCTGTTAGTAAATCAATGAATTTGTCCATGCCGTCCATGTTTGATTTGGTACGAATGGCTCTTGTTACGCCTTCCCCATCGAAAATGTCGGAAATTTTGCCGATAGCGATAGAGTCTAGTCCGCCGTCTTTTAAGTGGTCCATAACTGTTTTATCAAATGGTTTTAGCGCGTAGTCGTGGCGGTTGGATGTGCGTTCGAACGTTTCTTTTGATTTGCCGACGAAAGGACGAGCGATGATACGGCCAAGCATATACGGTTCGTCACGTGTGATGTCACGGCAATATTCGCAAATGCGGTATAATTCTTCTAACGGAATAAGTTCTTCGTTCGCTGCGATTTGTAAAACGGAATCAGCGGACGTGTACACGATCAATGCGCCTGTTTCCAATTGTTCTTCGCCGAGCTCTTCCATGATTTCAGTACCGCTGGCTGGTTTGTTACCGATTACTTTGCGTCCAGAGAAGTCTTCAATTTTTTGAATGAGTTCGTCTGGGAAGCCATCTGGGAAAACGCGGAATGGTGTATCAATATACAAGCCCATGATTTCCCAATGTCCTGTCATCGTGTCTTTTCCTGCGGATGTTTCTTGCATTTTTGTATAGTAAGCTTGTGGTTTGTCAGCAACTGGTACGCCTTCGATTTCACGGATGTTCGATAAACCTAACATCGCCATATTTGGCAGTTTCAGTCCACCTTTTTCGCGAGCGATGTGTCCTAATGTATCAACGTCAAAATCGTCAAACTGCGCTGCGTCGGGCGCTTCTCCAATACCTACCGAGTCCATAACTACAACGTGAATTCTTTTAAATGCCATTTTTTAAAAACCTCCTTAATAGATTAAGCCAACGATTGTGGCTGTTAAGAAACTAACTAATGTGGCGCCGAATAACAGCTTCAAGCCAAAACGGGCAACGACAACGCCTTGTTTATCATTTAAGCTTTTGACTGCTCCAGCGATAATGCCGATGGATGAAAAGTTCGCGAATGAAACTAGGAATACAGAAACGATAGCGGTTGTTCTTCCGGAGAAATGGAAGTTCCCTGATGCTAAATCGTTCATCGCTACGAATTCATTGGATACCATTTTTGTAGCCATAATGCTTCCGGCTTTAACAGCTTCATCCCACGGAACACCGACAAGGAATGCGAATGGTGCAAAAACATAACCGAGCAATTCTTGGAAGGAAAGTCCGAAAATCCCACTGAAAATCGCATTAATCATCGCGATAATGGCTACGAACCCGATAAGCATGGCTGCGACGGTGACAGCAACTTTGAAACCGTCCATAATGTATTCGCCCAACACTTCGAAAAAGCTTTGTTTCGCTTCTTCTTTGACTTCTAATATATCTTCTTGATCTGTGACTTCATATGGATTAATAACGGATGCAATAATGAACCCGCCGAATAGGTTTAAAACAAGGGCTGTTACGACATACTCTGGCTTTAAGAGTACCATATATGACCCGACAATGCTCATCGAAACAGTTGACATGGCAGAAGCACAAAGCGTATACAAGCGATGTTTTGGCAACAGGCCAAGTTCTTTTTTCACGGAGATAAAAACTTCGGACTGACCTAGAATCGCAGAAGCAACGGCGTTATATGATTCTAATTTCCCCATTCCGTTCACTTTACTCAACGCTAAACCGATATATTTAATAATAAACGGCAAAATGCGCCAGTGTTGCAAAATCCCGATAAGCGCGGAAATAAAGACGATTGGTAGTAAAACACTTAAGAAGAACGTCATCTGACCTGGGTTTACAATACCACCAAATACAAAATTAACCCCTTCTGCTGCATAGTTGAGCAGTTTACCAAATCCATCAGCAATCCCACCGATGAGCCAATTCCCAACACTTGTATTCAGCAAAATAAATCCTAAAATAAATTGCAGTACAATCATAATTATAATCGGCTTAATCTTAACTTTCCTGCGATCGTTACTCGCAAGCCAAGCGATTCCAAGAACAACGATTAAACCAACAATCCCGATAAGATATTTCATTGTGTATCCCCCAATAATTGAATAGTAGTAAAACGGTTTACTAAACAAATCCTCCTCATTTAGCAAACGTTTACATTGTAATTCTAAAAAGTAAAACGGTTTACCGAAGTAAGTATAGCATGTAATTTCTAAGAAGAAAAGCGTTTTCCTCTTTAGAGAGCTACCAAATGTTTTGCGAAACTGCATTTGGTAGCATCATGCCTCATTTATGTGTTGCTTTATTAGCCAATTTCCGAGCGCTTTCGCGGACGATAAGTTCTAAAGGCATTTTTTGGTTTGCCATTTTTTCGTTCGGATTTTGGATAGCTTTTAATAAATAGTCAGCAGCTGTTTGGCCTATAGCATAGATTGGTTGGCGAACGGTGGTGAGTGTTGGCGCCATGTATTCCGCAAGTTCGATGTCATCAAAACCAACGATAGAAAGGTCATCAGGAATCGTAATACCGAGTTCCAATGCGGCGCGGTAAGCCCCGACTGCCATTTGGTCATTTGTAACGAATAATGCGGTGATGTCCGTTGCTGCGAGTAATTTTTTTGTAGCGTTGTAGCCGCCAGCCATGGTTTGGTCGCCTTCCATGATCCAATCAGGTGATATCGACAGGTGATGCTTTTTCAAACAGGCTTGGTATCCTTGTAAACGTTCCTCTACAGAGTAAAAAGAATCGTCCGAGGTGATAATGCCAATCTTGCGGTGGCCCAGTGACACAAGGTGTTCCGTCGCCATGTATCCGCCTTCATAATCGTCAATATAAATATTACCTTCCTCACGATGATGCCGTTTGCGATCTAACAAAATGTACGGTTTGCGCATCGATTCCAATTGTGTAAACACGTTCGACGCCAAAATATTCGGGCTTGCGATAATCAAACCATCCACGGCCCGATGCAAAAGTTCCTCGACATATAAATCCTCACGCGTACTGTCTTGCGAAGAATTACATAATAAAATCATATAATCATGCGCATTCAAATAGTCTTCTGCGCCCTTCACCATCTGCGAAAAAAATGGGTCCGTCACTTCAGGAACAATCATACCAATTGTATTCGTCCGATTAGTCACCATATTTTTCGCAAAAAAGTTCGGTTTATAGGCTAGTTCTTTTGCGGTTTGGAACACTTTATTTCGCGTCGCTTCGCTAAAACGGCTTCCTTTTCCATTTAAAATCTGGGAAATCGTTGTAATCGAAACGCCGGTTTTTTCTGCAATATCTCGAATCGTTGCACCCAATGTGGCTCGCCTCTTTTCACAGGAAAAATTACTTCTCCTCCATCATGCCACATTTCGGTGATTTTGTTAATAGTTATCTTTCGGATTTGCTTCATTTCCTGAAACAATCGATACGCCAGCGCTGGCACCAATACGTGTTGCGCCTGCTTCGATCATTTTATCGACATCTTCTTTTGTGCGGATTCCACCGGATGCTTTCACGCCGATGTCTGGTCCAACTGTGCGACGCATTAGAGCGATGTCTTCTGCTGTTGCGCCTCCTGTTGAGAATCCTGTTGATGTTTTAACGAAGTCTGTTCCTGCTGCTACAGCAAGACGACAAGCGCGTTCTTTTTCTTCGTCTGTTAGAAGACATGTTTCGATGATTACTTTTACTAACGCTTTACCTTTTGCTGCGTCGACAACGGCTTTAATGTCCGCTTCAACAAGTGCATCGTTTTTGTCTTTTAGAGCGCCGATATTAATTACCATATCCACTTCTGTTGCGCCTTTTTGGATAGCATCTGTTGCTTCGAATGCTTTTGTTTCGCTTGTGTTAGCGCCTAGTGGGAAGCCAATAACAGTACATACATCAACGTCTGTTCCTGCCAATTGTTCGTGTGCTAGCTCGATCCATGTTGGGTTTACACATACAGATGCAAAACCGAATTGCTTAGCTTCTGCTGTTAATTTTAGAATCATTTCTTTTGTTGTTTCTGGTTTTAAAGCTGTGTGGTCAATCATTTTGGCGATATTTGTCATGATTAAATCTCCTCGCTTTTCGTTTATTTGAGTTTATCATAATATATATTTGAACATTTGTAAAGTGATACATGAAATTATGTTCAAACTTGTGTTAGTTCTTTTGCGGTGAATTGGTCTGTGATGAGAACATTGGCGTATTCTCCTTGCAAGGCGCCGTGAATTGCTGCGACTTTTCTTGCGCCACCGGCTACTAGAATCGAATGTTCTTTTTGTTTGAGTGAGTCTAGTTCAATACCGATTGTGCGGGCGTCGATTTCGGTGCTGCAAATATTGCCGTCTTTGTCGTAAAAACGGGAGCAGATGTCACCAACACCGTTTTCTTTTAGCAAAGCTTTTTCTTCTTCGGTAAAATAGCCAAGTCGGAAAAGTAAAGCTTCATCGCGAACCGTTCCTACTGTAAAGACAGCGATATTAGCTTGTTTGCCCATTTCGATGATGTGGTGAATGTGCCGGTCTTGCTCCACCATTTGTTTTACCGTTGCATTGTCAAAAATAACGGGGAGCGGTAAATGGCGCGGCATTGTTTGGAAGTTTTCGGCGAATAGAGAAATCGTTTCAGAGGCGTACGTATTAACATTGGAATGGCTGATGCCGCCTTTTAATTGGATGACTTCGACACCGCGCACGTTTTGTGGACGCATTTTTTTGGCGATTTCGTACATCGTTGTTCCCCAGCTGACGCCAAGAATATCACCATTTGTTACGGTTTCTTCGAGGTATTCTGCTGCTTTTTTGCTCAAGAAGTCAGTGATTGTCGGGTATTCGGTCGTTGGTGAAAAGACGACGTGGGCTTCCCGCAGATTGTATTTGGCTTTTAGCGCGGTTTCTAGTGCATTTAAATCGGCGAACGGATCAGTCACTTTAATTTCCACAAAACCGCTCTCTTTGGCAAATTGCAAAAGTCTTGAAACGGTTGGGCGGGAAATGCCGAGTTGGCTGGCGATTTCTTGTTGGCTGTAGTCGGATTGGTAGTAAAGCCGCGCGACTTCAATGCTGAGCTGCTGTTTTTGTTTATCCATTGGGTTTCCTCATTTCTTTATCGCTGGAATCTTTAATAGTAGTTTAAATTGGGCTTGGTCGAAGCGGTAGTCGATGATGCCGTGTGCTTTTGTTATGTAGTGTTTAATGATGGCTGTGCCGCTTGTAGGTTTCGGTCTTGCGAATAGGTTGTCCATGACCGCCTGATTGGGCATGTTGGAAGCATTGCTGATTTCAAGTAAGAAAAGACCGCTTTGTAGTTGGAGTCGTAATGAAATCCAGCCGTTTTCGACTTGGGAGGCTGCTTGTTTGGCGTTGGTCATGATGGCGGTTAACAGTGCGCGCAGTTCGTCTTCTTGGAACGGTAAGTCAGAAATTGCGCTGTGTAAGTCGGTTTTGAACGTCAGATTCGCTAACTTCAATTGTTCGTCCGTTGTGACAAGCCAAGCCGCGATGTCTGGTCGTTCATTTTTGGCAAGTTGGAATGCGGCATCGTTTGCATGACCCGCATAATTTTTATGTCGTTCTTTTTGAAGGAGTGCCACGAAGGTTTGTAAATGGTCACTTTTGCTTGTCAGCTGCTGGTTGGTTTGTTCGAGCTGGCCCAGTTGATATTGCGCAACGAGGAACAGAAAAAGGAGCGCCCAACCTGCCAAACTCGCGTCGTAAATCAGTGCGAGCAGTAAGCCGATAACCGTAATTCCCGCCAGCGAAAGCTTCACCGTGCGAATTTTCATAGCAAGAGCTAGTGCGCCAAAGCAAAGGACTACAGATACCACTTGCAAAACGACATGCGCTTCCAAATACAAACACGCGATAGTATATGCCAAAATCAGAACAGTCAAAATTAATCGCATTGAGTTAGCTCCTTCTTAAAAATAGTTTTCTTGTAAATATTTCAGTTTTTCTTTCGTGACAAGGGCTTTTTGTGAGGTGCCTTCGAACACGACTTCGAATGATTTTTTCGAGTATTCGGTGAAGCGCTTGACGTATTGCAAATTAATGAGAAACGAGCGATGCGAGCGGATAAACATGCTTTCACGAATGTCCCCTTCTAATTCGCCGAGTGATTGATAAGACTCAAAAATATCTTTAGTTGTATGTATAGTCGTCGTACGCCCCGTCCGTTCCAGAAAAATAATTTCGTCTTTCGGAATAATGACCAAGTCGCCGCCAGAACGAATGAAAAGCCGCCCCGTTATTTTACCAGCTTCTTTTTTGTCGGTAAAGCGTTCGATGCTTTGGACCAGCCGTTCCTGATTGTAAGGCTTCAAAATATAATCATGCACGTTGAGCTCGAAAGCATGAACGGCATAACCGCTTTTTGCAGTAACGAAAATCACGCTTGTACTCATGTTATTTAGGTGAATAAAATCCGCTAGCTGATAGCCTGACATTCCCGGCATTTCAATGTCTGTAATAAGCAAATCCACTGGCGTTTCCTGAATGAATGCATAGACTTCCTCCGCATTGTTCGCCTTTAGTCGCAATTCCACAGTCGCCACTTTACCTACAATTAACTCCAATTTATCTAAATCTAACGGATTATCGTCAACAATTCCAACAGTTAGCATCTTTTTCACCCCTTATTCCTCCATTATAAACAAACTCTAGGCGAAAAACACCCTTTTCACGACGAAATTGCCCCCCTTTACGACAAACCCCTCCTATTCTCGCCATTTTGCGCTATGATAAAGACATCAAGAAAAGCAAAAAGGAGGAACAAACATGATTGAAGTACAAAACGTCACCAAAAAATTCCGCGATCGCAAAAAATCAACAACCGCAGTCAATCACGTCTCATTCCACGTCGATAAAGGCCGCATTGTCGGTTTAGTAGGCGAAAACGGCGCTGGTAAAACGACCATTCTGCGTAGTATCGCGACATTGATAACGCAAGATGAAGGAAAGATTACCGTCGCGGGTTACGATAATAAAACACAAGCCGAAGAAGTAAAAAGCCATATCGGCGTCCTATTCGGCGGCGAAACAGGACTTTACGACCGCCTAACAGCACGCGAAAACTTATTATATTTCGGAGGTCTTTACGGTTTACCAAAACACACCTTGAAAAAGCGCATCGATGACCTCTCACTCCGCTTTGGCATGCGCAAAGAACTCGACCGAACTGTTGGCGGTTTTTCCCGGGGCATGCGTCAAAAAGTCGCGATTGCTAGAGCCGTCATCCATGATCCCGCGGTAGTCCTTTTTGATGAGCCGACGACGGGGTTAGATATCACAAGTGCCAATGTGTTCCGCGATTTCACACGCCAGTTGCAGCAAGAAGGGAAGACGATTATTTTCTCCAGCCACATCATGGACGAAGTAGAGAGCCTGTCGGACGATCTCATTTTGATGCACCAGGGGCAGCTTCTATATGCCGGAACCGCGGAAGCCTTATACGCCAAAGAAGGAACGAATGACCTAAATTATATTTTCATGTCAAACATCGTGCGGGGTGATATGTATGTCTAAAAAAAGCCTATTCGGACACGTTTACAAAAAAGAAATGCTCGAAATCATGCGTGATAAGCGAACTTTCCTGCTCGTCGTTTTCCTACCAATGCTCCTTTTTGTCGGGCTGATTTTATTTTACGAAAACATGATGAGCCACAATCCAGACAAAAGCATCACCGTTGCCGTTAACCAAACCGCAGATCCCGAACTGCTACACGTTTTAGAACAACAGGATAAAGATTTAACATTCCAAAAAGCCAGCAACCCTAAGCAAACCGCTTCATCTGGAGACGCACTTATCGCCATGGAAGCAGACCCAAACGCACTAACCAAACTAAAAAATGGCGACGCGACATCGGTTATCATTTACAGCGACTCATCTGATAAAAATGCTAGTGCCGCCGTAACCGACCTTAGTACCCAACTCGGCGCAATCGATAAAAACATTGTTTCCGACCGCCTAGAAAAAGTTAGCGTCCCTATCCAAACATTAAACGCGATACAAGTCCAAATCAAGCCTTTATCTAGCAGCACAGAAGAAACCGACATTTCGCGAATGATGTTAACCATCGTCCTGCCAATGCTACTTTGCCTCGGCGTAACAATCGGCGCATACCCAGTCATTTCCGAACTTTTTGCAGGCGAAAAAGATAAGAAAATCATTGATGCTCTGCTTGTCACACCAGTAAAACGCTCGACTTTATTGCTTGGCAAATGGTCCGTCGCAATTACCGTCAGCCTTTTCACAGCAACCGTTGCGCTTGCCGCTACACTACTCGTTATCTTTTTTGGAACCGAGCATTTGCGTAAGGCGCTTGACGCCATGACAAACCCATTCGGCCTGTTTTTCGTAGCACTCCTTGCAACGGCTTCCTTTGCAGCACTCATCGTCAGCCTCCAAACCATCACAGCCATTTTTGCGAAATCAATGAAAGAAGCCAATAGCTACCAAAGTCCAATCATGATGTTGGCCATAATTCCAGCGTTCGTGACCATGTTCGTTAGCCTGAGCCAAACCACAACAACCATGTTCTTCATCCCACTGGCAAACATCTCGTTTTTACTACGCGAAATGATTTACGACCAATTCATTTGGACACATCTACTCGCAACAATCGCTTCCAACCTTGTACTCGCCCTGATTTTCCTATACCTAGCAAAACGGATGTACAGCAACAACGATTACCTATTAGCCAAATAGCAAAAAAAGGCCTGCCAAAAAATTTAATTTTTGACGGGCCTTTTTATTATTTATCTATCTTAGGTTGTAGTCTACTCATAATTCCTAAGCGATTATACGCATTAATTGTTGCGATTAGCACGTATAGTTCGCCGATTTCTTTCTCGTTATAATGCTTTGTAAGCTCATCATACACCGCGTCAGAAACGCCATGTTGATGAATAAACGTCACTTCCTCTACAAGCTCCAGCACAACGCGTTCTTTGTCGCTGTAAAACGGAGCTTCACGCCACGCATTCACACCAGCAATACGTTGCAATGTTTCGCCAATCTCTAGCGCCTCTTTCGTGTGCATATCAATACAGAACGCACAATGGTTCAAGTTGGACGCATAAATTTTAATCAATTCCTGTAAGTTACGCGGAATATTGCTTTCTCTCCCCAACTTATCCAGTTCACCAAGTAGTTCATAAGCTTTCGGATTCTCTTTCATTAGAAAAAAACGTGTAGTCATTTGACATTCTCCTTTCCGTCTCTACATAATAACACAAATCCACAAAAAAAGAGAAACACCCACGTCAGGCGTTTCCCTATTATTTCTACATTACTTCTTGTTCTAGCCACATCAAGTCATCTAAGAAGTACACTAAGTCTTCACCTAAAATGTCTTTCTCACAATCGTTCGTAATATCATGTCCTGATCCAGCGTAGAAACAAAGTTGTTTATCATCAGAATGAATATTTTTGAAAATATAATTCGCGTCATCTGCTGAAATTTCTTCATCTCGACAACCTTGGCCAATCATCGTTGGCACTTCAATGCGCTCAATCTCGCTTGCTACTGTTTTGTAGAATTCCGAGCGGGCATCTGCCATCTTGCCGATTTCCGGCGCATAATTAGTAAGCATTACTTGCGCGTCTTGCTCTGCAATGCCATCTTTTCTCATACTCTTTAATAAATAATTCTCTACTGGAATGTATCGCATTTTGCGGTTCACGTTCGCACATAATGGAGCAATAGCCTTAGGCGCGAATGTTTCTGCCATTTTCAGCGCAAAAACGCCACCCATTGCGGCACCCACGATTGCAATTTCATGATATCCTTGGTCTTGTAAATGCTTGTAGCCAGCCGTTGCATCTTCGTACCACATATCTGGTGTGGTTTTTAGAAAAATAGCTGGTTCTTCGCCATGACCACGATAATTTGGCGCATATACCGTATAACCGTTCTCTGCTAGATACTCTCCTAATTCTCTAACATCCTCTGTCGTTCCTGCAAATCCATGCAGTAATAGAACAGCACGACTGCCTGCTTTTATAAGAAAGCTACGATCCGTACTCATGATTAATTGCACTCCTCCATCTTCCTTAACTTGCCCTCATTGTACGCCATAAACGCACAAATTACCAGCTTTTGATTCGGTCGCTGAAAACCCTTGCTATAAAAGGCTTCAGCACGATTCACAATCTCTGTTTTTGGGGTCAATAATTTATACAATAGACATATGATAACGCGGAACGGTTTGGGTGTCAATGTTATTTTTGCGCAATCCAAAGAAAAACACATTTTCACTACTTTCTCCCTATGTTTATGTCACATCTTTGTCAAAAAAGGAGGCAATAATATCGTGCAATTCTCGCGGTTTTTGCCGGATCAAAAAATGCGTGCCATTATGAATCACAGCCATCTCCCCGCGCTGTACCGAATCAACCATTTTTTTCGTGTCAGCTCTGGAAATCACATCATATTCCCCAACAATCGCCAACATTGGAGCCGAAATATTCGCCAGCTCCTCTTCTTTAATATGCGGATAAAAAATCATCAAACCCATCTGCGCCTTGATCCGCCTAAAAAAGAAACTAAGCGGCGTCAACAGCGAAGCAAAGAAATAACCAACAACGCTAAAAATATTAGCCCACCATTTAATCTGATTCGCGTCATAATTCGTGCCAATCACGACCATCTGTTTCTGCCGCTTCGGTTGATATATCGCCATTTCTAGCGCAATAATCCCGCCATCACTATACCCGATAACGCGATACGTATCAATTTTCAAAAAATCTAATAAACATAAAATGTCTAGCGCCATCACTTGAAAATCAAGCGGTCGAAAGCCAAGCTCGGACTTGCCATGACCACGTGAATCTACAGCAATCACTTGGTACCTTTTTCGAAAAAAGTCGATTTGGCGTTTCAGCGCACCATGACTCTGCCCATTGCCATGCAACAAAACAAGCGGTTCACCACTGCCGTAAATATGATATGAGAGTTCTATTCCATTCACATATGCTTTCATCGCTATCACCCGACCTTTTCGTAAAGTCATTATAGCAGAAAATGACGATGTTGGCTTCCTGAATGCAAAAAAACACCCCGGAAAACTCCGGGATGTCATTACAAGCGACAATTATTTTTTCAAGTTGTAGAAAGTATCGTCGCCGTGGTATTGAGCTAAGTTACCTAGGTTGTCTTCAATACGTAGCAATTGGTTGTATTTAGCAACACGGTCTGTACGAGTTGGAGCACCTGTTTTGATTTGGCCAGCGTTTGTTGCAACAGCAATGTCAGCGATTGTGCTGTCTTCTGTTTCACCAGAACGGTGGGAAACTACTGCTGTGTAACCAGCGCGTTTAGCCATTTCGATAGCGTCTAATGTTTCAGTAAGCGTACCGATTTGGTTAACTTTGATTAGGATTGAGTTAGCGATGCCATTGTCAATACCTTCTTTAAGTTTCTTAGTGTTTGTAACGAACAAGTCATCACCAACTAATTGTACGCGATCGCCAATGCGTTCTGTCAATAGTTTGTGACCTTTCCAGTCGTTTTCGTCTAAACCATCTTCAATAGAGATGATTGGGTATTTGTTTACTAACTCTTCGTACCAAGCAACCATTTCTTCAGAAGTACGAGTTACGCCTTCACCTTTAAGTTCATAGTTACCAGTTTCGCGGTTATAGAACTCAGAAGATGCAGCATCCATTGCCAATTTAACTTGTTCGCCTGGAGTGTAACCAGCTTTTTTGATTGCTTCGATGATTGTTTCTAACGCTTCTTCGTTAGATTTAAGGTCAGGAGCGAATCCGCCTTCATCACCAACACCAGTGTTTAGGCCTTTGCCTTTAAGAACTGTTTTAAGGTTGTGTAGAATTTCAGCACCCATACGTAATGCTTCAGAGAAAGTTTTAGCTCCTACTGGCATAACCATGAATTCTTGAATGTCTACGTTATTGTCAGCATGTTCGCCGCCGTTAACGATGTTCATCATTGGTACTGGCAATACTTTAGCGTTTACTCCACCAATGTATTCGTATAATTCTAAGCCTAATTCTTCAGCTGCTGCACGTGCTGCTGCCAAAGATACACCTAGAATTGCGTTAGCGCCTAATTTACCTTTGTTTTCAGTTCCGTCAAGCTCGATCATTGCTTGGTCTAAACCGATTTGGTCTGTTACGTCAAAACCGATAATTTTGTCTGCAATAATGTCATTTACGTTTTCAACAGCTTTCAAAACACCTTTACCTAGGTAACGGCTTGAATCGCCATCGCGTAATTCTACTGCTTCATATTCACCAGTAGATGCGCCACTTGGAACTAATGCGCGACCAAATGCGCCTGTTTCTGTGTAAACTTCTACTTCGATTGTTGGGTTACCACGGGAATCAAGAACTTCGCGTGCATATACTTCAGTAATAATTGACATAATTAAAACTCTCCTCTAAAAATGAATTTTTGTAAGGAAGTGACCGAATTACCGGTTGCTTACCTTCTTATTTTAGCCTTGTTTTCGCAAAAACGCAAAGCAGGACCATGTTATTTTTGAATTAAACTTTCGCCTGTCATTTCGGCTGGTTGTTTCACGCCTAAAAGATCAAGCATTGTTGGAGCTACATCGGCTAAGCGACCGCCTTCGCGTAATGTAACACCTTTTTTCGTAACAATGACTGGAACTGGTACGGTTGTATGCGCTGTGTGTGGTTTGCCTTCTGGTGTTGTCATCGTTTCAGAGTTACCGTGATCGGCGAAAATAATCGCAGAACCGCCTTTTTCTAAAATAAGATCGACAACACGTCCAAGGTTTTCGTCTACAGCTTCAATCGCTTTGATTGTTGGTTCGACCATACCAGAGTGACCTACCATATCAGGATTTGCAAAGTTTAAGATAATCGCATCGTGTTTATCGTTTTTGATATCTTCAACTAGCGCGTCTGTTACTTCATAAGCACTCATTTCAGGTTGCAAGTCATATGTTTCGACTTTCGGTGAATTGATCAAAATGCGGCTTTCACCAGGGAATTCTTCGTTACGTCCACCGTTCATAAAGAAGGTAACGTGCGGGTACTTCTCGGTTTCAGCAATACGCAATTGAGATAATCCTTCGTTTGATAAAACTTCTCCGATAACGTTCTTCATTTCGATTGGCGCAAAAGCAACTTCGGCAATAATGCTTGGGTTGTAAAGCGTCATCGTCACGAATTTCACGTCTTTCGGATGTTTGTCGCCACGGTCAAAATGTTCCCATTCTGTATCCGTGAAGGCATTTGAAAGTTGAATCGCGCGGTCAGGACGGAAGTTGAAGAAAATAACAGCATCGTTATCTTTTACCGTTGCCACTGGTTTACCGTCCTTAGCAATGATGGCTGGAACAACGAACTCGTCGTTTTTGCCGTCTGCGTAAGAAGCTTCGACCAATTTAATCGGGTCTTCGAACTGTGCGCCTTCGCCTTTAACGATTGCGTTGTAAGCTTTTTCTACACGTTCCCAACGTTTGTCGCGGTCCATTGCGTAGAAGCGTCCTGAAACTGTTGCAATTTCGCCGTAGTTCAAGTCAGCGATTGCTTTTTGTAGCGTCTCAATATAGCCTACAGCCGATTGTGGTGCCACGTCGCGTCCATCAAGGAAAGCATGGATGTAAACGTTTTTGACACCTTTGTTCTTCGCTGTTTCAAGCAATGCTACAAGATGGTTGATGTGACTGTGCACGCCACCGTCTGATAGCAAACCGAACAAGTGAAGATCGGAGTTATTTGTTTTTGTGTGCGTGAATGCGTTGTTTAGTGCTTCGTTTTCTGCGAATTCGCCTTCTTCAATGGCTTTATCAATACGCGTCAAACTTTGGTAAACAATGCGTCCAGCGCCGATATTCGTATGACCAACTTCTGAGTTACCCATTTGACCTTCTGGAAGACCTACGTCAAGACCAGCTGCTTTCAGTTGACCATGCGGAAACTCTGCCCAGTAGCGATCAAAGTTCGGTTTATTAGCTAATGCTACTGCATTCCCAACCGTTTCGTTACGTAAACCGAAGCCGTCAAGAATGATAATAGCTACAGGTGATTTCGTCATTTATTTCACTGCCTCCAATAGGGCTAAGAAGGAAGCTGGCTCAAGGCTTGCGCCACCAACTAAAGCTCCATCAATGTCGGATTCTGCCATGTATTCAGCAATATTTTCAGGTTTTACACTACCGCCGTATTGAATACGAACTGCGTCTGCTGCTTCTTTAGAAACAACTTCTGCAACGGTTTGACGAACAACAGCACATGTGTCGTTAGCGTCTTTACTTGTAGAAGATTTACCAGTTCCGATAGCCCAGATTGGCTCATAAGCGATAACTGCTTTAGAAACTTGTTCTTCTGTCAAGCCTTTAAGCGCTGCACGGATTTGGCCGCTAACCCATTCGTTTGTTTGGCCAGCTTCGCGTTGTTCTAGTGTTTCACCACAGCAAATGATTGGTGTCATGCCGTGTTTGAAGATTGCGTGTGCTTTTTTGTTGATGTCTTCATCTGTCTCGTGGAAATACTCACGACGTTCAGAGTGACCGATAACAACATAAGAAACGCCTAAATCCGCAACTGAGAACGGGCTAATTTCGCCAGTGAAAGCACCTTCGTCTTCGAAATAAGTATTTTGTGCTGCAATTTTAAGATTTGTTCCTTCTGTTAAGTGAACTAGTTCTTTTAAAAATAAAGCTGGTGCTGCGATTACGGAATCAACAGCGTCTTTACTTGGGACTTTAGATTTTACGTCCTCAGCAAATTGTGCAGCTTTTGCAGCTGTTTTGTTCATTTTCCAGTTTCCTGCAATGATAGGTTTACGCATTTTTTCTTCACCCTTCCTATTTTCGCTCTGTGGATTATTTGTCGCTAATAGATTCAACGCCTGGAAGTTTCTTGCCTTCTAAATATTCTAGAGAAGCTCCGCCACCAGTTGAGATGTGTGTGAATTTGTCAGCGTAACCAAGGTCCATCGCTGCTGCAGCACTGTCGCCACCGCCGATGATTGTAGTTGCGCCATCAAGGTTTGCGATTGCTTCACAAACACCGATAGTACCTTTTGCAAAGTTGCTCATTTCGAACACGCCCATAGGACCGTTCCAAACAACTGTTTTCGCGCCTTGCAATTCTTTTGTGAAAAGTTCCACTGTTGCAGGTCCGATGTCCAAGCCTTCTTCGTCAGCCGGGATGTGGTTCGAATCAACTGTGTGGAATGGTGCATCATTACTGAATTCATGAGAAACAACATTGTCGATTGGAAGTACTAATTTGTCGCCTGCTTTTTCAAGTAAGCTCTTCGCAAGATCGATTTTGTCTTTTTCTAAAAGAGAGATGCCGACTTCTTTACCTTGTGCTTTGAAGAATGTGTATGCCATTCCGCCGCCGATTAGTAATTTGTCTGCTTTTTCGATTAGGTTTTCGATAACACCGATTTTGTCGGATACTTTTGCTCCACCAAGGATAGCAACAAGTGGACGTTCTGGGTTATCAACAACGCCGCCGATAAATTTAATTTCTTTTTCCATTAGGAAGCCTGCTGCTGATTCTAAGTTAGAAGCGATTCCAACGTTAGAAGCATGCGCGCGGTGGGCTGTTCCGAATGCATCATTTACAAAAACATCACCTAAAGAAGCCCAGTATTTACCTAGCTCAGGATCGTTTTTGCTTTCTTTCTTGCCGTCGATGTCTTCAAAACGCGTATTTTCGAATAAAATAACGTCGCCGTCTTTCATTTCGTTAATCGCGCCTTCAAGTTCTGGACCACGAGTTACAGGTACGAATTTTACTTCTTTACCTAGTAATTCGCTCAAACGTTCAGCAACTGGACGTAATGATTTGTCTGCTTTGTCTTCTTCTGTCTTCACTTTACCTAAGTGAGAGAAAAGAATTGCTTTACCGTTTTGTTCAAGGATATATTGGATTGTTGGTAATGCCGCTACGATGCGGTTATCGTTGGTAATTTTACCGTCTTTCATCGGAACGTTAAAGTCAACGCGTACTAGAACTTTTTTGTCATTTAAGTCTAAGTCAGTCACAACTTTTTTAGCCATAATAAAATTCCTCCATAGCTTTCAAATAAAAAGCGGAAACATAAAACCTGTCCCCGCTTATTTGTTTATTATTTAGTTCTTTGCAATCTTATTTAGCAATTTTAGCGAAATATTCAAGTGTACGAACTAATTGTGCAGTGTAGCTCATTTCGTTATCGTACCAAGCAACAGTTTTAACTAATTGTTTGCCACCAACAGAAAGAACTTTTGTTTGAGTTTCGTCGAATAAAGAACCGAAAGTGATTCCTTGGATATCAGAAGAAACGATTGGGTCATTTGTGTAACCGAAAGTATCAGCATCGCTTGCAGCTTCCATTGCAGCGTTCACTTCTTCAACAGTAACGTCTTTTTTAAGAACAGTTACTAATTCAGTTAATGAACCAGTTGCAACTGGAACACGTTGAGCAGCACCGTCTAATTTACCAACAAGTGTTGGCAATACAAGACCGATAGCTTTAGCAGCACCAGTAGTGTTAGGAACAATGTTTTCTGCAGCAGCGCGCGCACGACGGAAGTCTCCACCTGGGTGAGGACCATCAAGAGTCATTTGGTCACCTGTGTAAGCGTGGATTGTAGTCATAAGACCTTGTTCAATACCAAATTTGTCTTCTAGAACTTTAGCCATTGGAGCTAAACAGTTAGTAGTACAAGAAGCACCAGAAATAACTGTTTCAGTTCCGTCTAAAGTATCGTGGTTTACGTTGTATACGATTGTTTTCATGTCGCCAGATGCAGGAGCTGAGATAACAACTTTTTTAGCACCAGCTTTGATGTGTAGTTCTGCTTTTTCTTTTGCAGTGAAGAAACCAGTACATTCAAGAACGATATCTACACCTAGTTCGCCCCATGGTAATTCTTCAGGGTTACGGTTAGCTAAAACTTTAACTTCTTTGCCGTTCACGTTGAAATAACCATCATGTACTTCAACATCGCCATCGAAACGACCTTGAGTAGTATCATATTTCAACAGGTGAGCTAACATTTTAGCGTCTGTTAAGTCATTGATTGCAACAACTTCAATACCTTCCACATTTTGAATACGACGGAATGCTAGACGTCCGATACGTCCAAAACCATTAATACCAACTTTAACTGTCATAAGTCAATTTCCTCCTTGAAAATAATGAAATTTTTTATTTCAAAAGGGTGTTTTCCCCTTTTAAAAGCATCGTTGCGGCTCCTTCGTCTGTTACTAGAATCGTATGTGCCGGAGCGGTTTTCATATACGATTTGATTGCTTTGGCTTTTGAAGTACCTCCTGCAAGCGCGATGATGTTTGGAATCTTCGGTAGGTCTTCAAATTGTAAACCAAATGTCGGGACTTTATACACGACTTCTCCTTGTTCGTTGAAATAGTAGCCAAATGCTTCACCTACAGCTTGTCTGTCTGTGATTTTCTGCATAGTTTCGGCGTTGGTGTGACGGCGTTCTGCCATTGTCATCGCATCACCAATTCCGTGCAAAATGGCATTCGCCGATTGAACGAGTCGCAGTCCTTCTTGAATAGCCGGCTCTTTCAGAAGTGATTGATACGCTTCTTCGCCAAGCTGCTCTGGTACGTAAAACATGCGGTGCTTACTGTTCGTCTTTGTCGCCATGCGATCGCAAATCGTGTTCGCCTGATTATTCAGGTCCTCACCAAGTCCACCGCGCCCTGGAACAAAGAGTAATTCACGTCCTGCTGCAAAATCGGGAGTCATCATTTCGGCCAGCGTTGCCATTGTTGAACCACCCATTACTGCAATAATATTTTCGTTCTCCGTTAATGATATGTCGAGTTGTGCCAATGCCACGCGTCCCATTTCTTCCTGGACCCACGGCGTCACATCGCTATCACCTTGAACGACGAAACACGCTTTGATTTTCAGTTTCTCGCGTAACCGGTCTTCCATTGTATGTATTCCTGTTAGTTGATTCATTACGGATTCCAATTCACGAAATACAACCAGGCCGTCCTTCGTAACTGTCATTCCAGAAGGAGCAATGCCAATCAACCCCTGTGCTTTCAAAAATTCCACTTCACCGCGTAGCACTCGTTCACTCATCCCAAGCATTTGGGCTAATGTTCGTCTGCCAACTGGCTCCGCAAAATAGATAGAGCGTAGAATTTGATAGCGCTTCTGCATAACTAGAAGCATGTCGGGTAACAATTTCTTTTGAATGTTAATGATATCTGACATTTCAAAGTCTCCTAACCTTCTTGGACTCTTCTTGACCCGCTTAGTCATAAGATGTCCCGATAAAACTAAAAAAACAAGAGATCTAAGTCTTTGCTAGTAACTATTGTGGCCATTCAGCCATCTTATCGTTTCTAAACTAACCCGTCTCTTCCGTAAAGCACTTGCCGTAACACAAGCAGTTATTTCATTACCCTACAACAAGTATTCTACCAGTGATTGCTTGGAAATTCAAGTGTTAAGCAGTAATTTAAAGAAAAATTCATGATTTATTAACACTCTCAAACAGGTCACTCTACTAGTTCCACGGAATGAATGCGTTAAAACATGAACAAGCAAAACACAAGCTTAACCTCTTGCGTTGTAGTCAAGAGGTTAAGCGAAACGTTTCCTTTTTGACGATGATGGAATATTTAATTCCCCGCGATATTTCGCAATTGCACGCCTAGAAACTTGGATATCTTGTTCGTCTAACATTTCTACGATTTTTTGATCGGAAAGTGGTTTTAATTTGTTTTCGTTGCTGACGAATTGCTGGATGAGGTTCTTGATGCTTTGGCTGGAGACATCGCCCGCGTCAGATTCTTCGGTTGCTTTCTTGGTGAGGCTGGATGAGAAGAAGTATTTCAGTTCGTAGACGCCGTGCGCTGTTTCCATGTACTTGCCGTTTACCGCGCGGCTTACTGTGGATTCGTGGACGTCGATTTCTTCGGCAATTTCTTTTAGCGTCAGCGGTTGCAAATGCTTGCCTTCGTGTAAAAAGAAGTCCTTCTGATGGCGTACAATCGCTTCACCCACGCGCCCAATCGTACTTTCTCGTTGTTCCAAGCCTTTTTTGAGCCAGTCGAATTCGCCGGCTTTGTCTTTCAAAAATGCTGCTACATCTTTTTCTTGCGTTGCCTGCATCATTTGAAAATAGGCTTCTTGAAATTGCATTCGTGGCAAAAATTGCTTGGCAACCGATACTTGTAATTCGTTGCCTACATGATGCAAAATCAAATCTGGCACGACATATTGTACCCGGTCTGATTCGAATTCTGCACCTGGTTTTGGATTTAGCGTCACGACGAAATCAGCAATATCTTGAATCGCAAGCACATTCATGCCTAGCCCATCCGCGATTCTTTTCCAACGTTTATTTGCAAAGTCTTCGAAGTAGTCGCGGATCACGTCGTAAGCATGAAGTGGTGCGTCTTCTTTCCGTTCAATTTGTAATAAAATGCATTCCTTCGCGTCTCTAGCACCAACACCAGCTGGTTCAAAGCCCTGCAAAACTTCTAGCATTTCCAGTACATCGCCTTCTGAGGCAAGGAGCGCCGAAGCAACGACATCCACATCCGTCTGCAAATAGCCATTGTCATCTAGGCTTTCAATTAAGAACAATAAAATCAGCTTCTGCTGACTGGTCATATCTAAAAACTGCATTTGCTCTTTCAAAGCATCGGCCAGCGTCATTGTTGTATCCGCGATTTGCTCCAACCAATCCGTGGCGTCCGTCCCTGTCGCATTATTATTTTTACGTATCGTTGTGTAATCAGGAGCCATGTCCACGCCTGGAACAATTTCAATGAGAGGATTCTCAAGCGCCTTCTCTTCTAGAAAAGCCGTCAAATCTTCCATATTAAACTGCAACATTGCGATGGATTGCGATAATTGTTGCGTCATCGCGAGCTTCATCGATTGCGTCTGCTGCTGCTTTTGGACAAAATTAGACTCTAATCTCATGGATTACTCCTCCTAGTTTTTACGTACTCGTCTCTTCTATTATAACACGACACCCCAAGTTCAAAAGACCCAAATTAAAGCACCTCTCCAAAATTCAGAGAAGTGCCCATTTTTATTTAGGTAAGTGATTAACAAAATTATCGTAGCAAAAACCTTTGATTTCTTGTTCTGTGAAGTGTTTTCGTAATTCGGTAATGAGTGTTGGGTATTTCGAGCAATCTTCCAAACCTTCTATATGATATGGAATGCCGTCGAAATCCGAGCCAAAACCGATGTTTTTCACGCCACCAAGGTCGCAAATATGTTTGATATGCGCAATCAAATCTTCTATATAAACAGTGTCTGCCGTCTCCTTCGTGAACAACGGATAAAAAACAAGGTGAATCATTGCATCTTTTTCAAGTAGCGCCTTGATTTGTTCGTCCGATAAATTGCGATGATGCGGGCAAATTGCCTTGGCGTTAGAATGGCTCGCAATCGGATAATCCGCTAGTTCCATCACGTCCCAAAACGCTTTCTCGCTTAAATGCGATACGTCGGTAAAAACTTTGCGGTCATTGAGTTTGGCAACAATCGCTTTTCCAAAGTCGGTCAAACCTGCTCCGCGTGATTCTTCGATGCCGTCTGCCGCTAAATTGGCGTTATTCCAAGTTAAGCCAACAGATAGTACGCCGTAATCGAGCATTTGGTCTAGCTTTCGTAAGTCTGTGCCGATTGGCTCTACGCTTTCCAATGTTAGGAATGCCGCGATTTTCTCTTCTGGAACGAGCGCGACGTCTGACCATTGGCGAAGTGGCTTGATTACGCCATTGCGATGCAGAATATGTTGTTTATAAATATTGACTTGTTCGATTGCTTTTTTCCATTTCTGTTCTACTGGTGTTGTTGGATCTAAAAAAATAGCGAAGGCCTGCATTTTCACGCCGCCGGCAATCATTTTTTCGAAGTTCACATCTAGTTCCTCGGAATCTTGAAATGTAACTTTCCCAACGCCTGCTTGTAACTTGTAAAGTGCGTCGCAGTGCATATCCACGATGTTCATCATTATGCCCACCTCCGTTTTTCAATATCTCCATTATATACTTTTTTTATGGGGATACAAGCCTTTTTTATTTATGCTCTTGATTATGTCCTTTGCCTGGCCAAAATGCCCATTTGCCGAATAGCATGGTGATGGCTGGAACGAGGAATGGGCGGACGATGAACGTGTCGAGTAGGACGCCGATTGCTGTGATGAGGCCGAATTGGACGAGCAGTTGGATTGGAAGCGTCGTTAGGACGGCGAATGTTCCTGCTAGTATGAGACCTGCGGATGTGATGACTCCACCGGTTTGGCCGACGCCTTCTGCGATTGCTTCGCGCAATGGAAGCTCGCGACTTTTCTTCCAAATGCTTGAGATCATGAAAATATTGTAGTCTTCGCCGAGTGCGACGATGAACACGAATGCGTAAATTGGTATGAGGCCTGCGATTGCTTCGGTGCCCATGATGTAGTGAATGATGACCCAGCCTAATCCGAGTGCGCTAAAGAAGGATAGCAGGACGGTTGCCACGAGATAGACCATCGCTGTAATGGAACGCAAGTATGCGAGTAGTAGCAAGGCGATGAGGCCGATGACAAGCGGGATGATTAATGCTTCGTCGTCTTTTGTTACAGCACGCGAATCGTATTGTGTCGCTGTTTGTCCGGCAATCCAGACATTGTTTTTGGACAAGCCTGCATCTGACATGGTAGTTTGCGCGGTGTCGCGGATATCTGGGATAAGGTCCATGGCGGCGTTGCTGTACGGATTGTCTGTAAGCTGGATGGTGTACATGGTATAATCCCGGTTTTTCGTGCTTGGAACGCCTACCGAGACGGTTTCGATGCCATCTGTTTTTTGCAGATTTTCACGCATCGCTGTTTTTTCGCCGTTTGTTTTGACGATGAGATTCATTGGTGCTAATTGCCCGGCGCCGAAGTGGTCGCTAATTAGTGTAAAACCTTCGCGCGACGGCATATCTTTTGGAAAAGTGGATAGTGTGTCATATGTGTATTTGACTTGTGTTGCGAACAAGGCACATCCGCCTAAAATGAGGAGCGTGATGACAAATGTCTTGATTGGATGGTGCGCTGAAATTTCACCAACACGGTGCCAAAATCGGTTTTCGCGGTGAATTTTGACCTTTTTGCCTTTTTTGGTGGCATGTTCTTTGGCCATAGCTTCGGTTCTTGGTACGAAAGGCCAGAATGAGATGCGCCCGAAGATGCCAAGTAATGCTGGCACTAGTGTTAAGGATGAAATCATCATGATTAAAATAGATAAACTAAACGGTACCGCAAAATTATGAATCGAACCGTATTTGGCGACAAGTAGGATGAGAAGTGCTGCCATCACGGTAAATCCGCTCAAAGCGATTGCCCCAGCAGTGTTTCCAAAAGCTTTTTTGAATGCGGTGTAGCGATTTTCGTCATGATGAAGTTGGCTTCGGAATCTGGCGATGAGGAATAAGCAGTAATCCGTCCCAGCACCAAACAGAAGTACGGTCATAATCGAGAGTCCTTGTGAACCGTATGTGATAATGCCTTCTTGACCGAGTAATCCTAGAATCGGCGTCACTGCGAGATACGCGAAACCGACTGCGATAAGTGGAATCAGCGCTAATATCGGCGAGCGATAAATAACTAATAAGAAGACCAAGACAAGTAATACCGTTCCAATGAGCAAGGATACATCCGCGTCACTGAACAGTTCTGTCGCATCCACACTAATCCCCGCAGGCCCTGTTGTCCGCGCTACCAATGTGTCTTTACTTGCCACATCTTGTTTAAACGGCTTGTCTGAAAAAGTCGCATTTGCCGTTTTTTCCAGCTCCGTAAAACTGTCTTTTAATTGATCAGAAGTTGCCGATGAATCCATTAATACCGTTTGAATAAATGTTGTCCCGTCCTCTGAGACTTGCTGTTTCAACACTGGAAGCGGCATTTTGTCATAAGGAA
This sequence comes from Listeria booriae, assembly GCF_000766865.1. Lineage (GTDB taxonomy): Bacteria > Bacillota > Bacilli > Lactobacillales > Listeriaceae > Listeria_A > Listeria_A booriae. The sequence continues at coordinate 163,976 of NZ_JNFA01000028.1, read as the reverse complement.
CTGCTGTTTTTTGATGTTTTATCGGATTCTGTTCTAACTCCTTCGAAAATTGCTGAATCTGCGCTAAGTCAGCGTTCGTAAGTCCATTGCTACGATACCAAGTAATCAGAGCTGGCGTGCCTTCACCAGATGGAAACTGTTCATCCATCACTTTTTGCGCTACAACAGAAGGCTCCGATGCCGCAAGGTCTGGCGCCGCATCATCTTTATAATCCGCAGCTTTTGGTAAAAATAATTGTAAAGCAATAACTAGCAAAATCCAGATGGCCAGCGTTATAAACCGACCTTTCTTCCCGCCAACCGCATTGGCAATTTTACTGAAAATCGAGTTACTCATTTTCATTCCCCCCTAAAATTTTCGTTTATCACTCGATAAATATTTATTTAAAAAAAGAGACACTTGAATTATACCTCTTTTTTACAAATACCAAACATCATAAAATCGATTAACTCGTCTAGCCGATCCGACATAGAACCTTGGCGAAATGGGCTATCCGTAGCAAAAATCGGACTAATCGTTGACAAACAATAACGCGCCGCTGTTTCACTTGTAATACCATCTCGAAGCATTCCTTTATCCGAAATCGTTTTAAAAACACGATTAAACGGCTCTAAATACGTTGTCTGCCAGAGTTTGAACATGAGAAATTGATTTTCTGGGCTCAGTTCGTTCAGGATATCGTGAATCATCAATAAAATGTTCGTTGGATGGTTTTCGATAAGCATGGTCAGCATCGATTTTAGCTGTATTTGTGGTGAAGTATCTGCTTTTTCGATAGGTATCATGTCCGATTGGATTTCAATCGTCAACTGCCGAACAACCTCCACGTATAACGTTTCCTTATCTTTAAAATGGTGATATAGCGCGGGTTGCGTCATCTGGCACTTGGCCGCAATGTCCCGAGTAGAAACCGAACGATAGCCCTTCTCCATGAAAAGATCTCGAGCCGTTGTCAAAATTTTATTACGCGTAAAAATCAGTTCCTCCGCACGGGTCCTCTTCTTCATCGCTACCACCTCCAACACTCAATTCACCTCATTTTATCACGACTTTCTCCATACGTAAACTACCACTTCAACGTCTCCCGCAATGTTAAAACCGACCGCTCCTTTTGCTTCGCCTCAAACATAATATCCGCATCCCGACCAGCAAGCAAGCCCATTAAATACTGAAAATCAGTTTCGTGAATCAAATCATGATGCGACCGATCTGTTGGCCCAGTTTTTCCAGAACTAATATGCATTTTTGGCGTCGTTTTCCACGTTTTGAAGACATCCGTCACAATTTGCGTCACGTCCGCGTCCGGTTCATGATTACAAATATGATGATGAATATCAAAGCAAACCGTTGCGCCTGTTGCCTTGGCAATTCCCAGCACATCCATCGCCGTATATGTCTTGTCGTCATTTTCCAGCCGTAAAAGCCGCTGAATATCCTCTGATAAGCCGTTATACGCCTGAATAAAGCGCTCACTTGCTGATTTTTTGTCTCCATAAGCACCACCAATATGCAAAATCATGTCCGTGCCTCCGACTAAATCCAGAAGTTGCTGATGATACGTCAGCTCCGCAATCGCCTTCTCCACAACATCCTCGCGCGGCGAATTAATAATCGTGTATTGCCCTGGGTGCATCGACAACCGCATATCGTGAAGCTCCCGCAACCGACTAATTTCAGCAGTTAACGCCAAAATATCCGCATCCCGTTGCCACTCCCACGTCATAATCGGATGCGACGCAAAAGGAATCAGATCACTCGACATCCGGAAAAAGTAAATGTCATGCGCGATATCCCACTCTAGGACGCGAATGACTTCCGCTAAATTATGTACAGCAATCTCCTTGACCTTTCCAAGCCCTTGCTCCTCCACCGTTTTCAGCCGACACGATTTGAACTTCGATGGCATTGACATATTAATACATGCATAGCCTAATTTCATGACCTCACCTCTTTCGCAATTTATCATAGCAAAAAAGCAATCATCGCGCCAGATAAGTGGTTTTGGATGGTTGCTTTTAATTTTCTATTGGCAGCGATAGTTCTTCTGTGAACTTCCTGCTGCCATTTGTTCCATAAATAATTATTTTGATTGCCGTGTCCTTTTTTACATTTTGCTGGAACTCAGCGAATGGCATGTTTTCGTAGAGTTTGTTGTTTATTTCTGATACGTCGATTTTGTTTCCGTCGAAGAACGTGTCGATATGCGATATGTATAGATTTTGTTTCTCGCTTGGTTCGCCAACCCAACATAATTCTCCTGAATACATCTCATTGGCAGAGGTTCTTGATATGCGATACTCCGCTTTCCACTTATCATTACCACCCAACCACGCGTAGCCAGGATTTTCGAAGTTTATTTTATAGATGAGATAGGCAATGGCGGGTATTAGTATTATTGATGCTAGTATTAGAACTTTTTTGCTCATGCGTTCACCTCGTTTTGTTACATTGATTTTATAACAAAAATGAAAAAGGTACAAATGGTTTCGAGGAAGATTGAAAAACCCTCGCAATACTATGCAAAACAAAAAGTCGTTAAACCACTCGTAACCCTTGCCATACCAACAAGTTACCCACAGTTTAACGACTTCTTCATTTACTTATTTATGCCCTCGGAGGGAATCGAACCCCCATTTTAAGAACCGGAATCTCACGTGCTATCCTTTGCACCACGAGGGCGAGTTAATTGACACTCACAAACAATAATTATAGCGGAAAAAGCCCAATTATACAAGCTTTATCTTACAGGCAATTTTTGTGCGAGCCTTTCGTTTGACCTTGTTTGACCATTCGTGTAATATAGAAGCATCAAGTAGGCAACAAAAAGCTAAAGAGTTAGGCTTTTTTCAATGAAATTAGGTAAACAGGAGGCGTTTTAATTATGAATTTAATTCCAACAGTAATCGAGCAAACAAGTCGTGGGGAACGTGCTTATGACATTTATTCCCGCTTACTTAAGGACCGCATCATTATGTTAGGTAGTGCAATCGACGATAACGTAGCGAATTCTATCGTGTCGCAATTGTTATTCCTTGATGCGCAAGATCCAGAGAAAGATATTTTCCTTTACATCAATTCACCAGGTGGAAGTATTTCCGCGGGTATGGCGATTTACGACACAATGAACTTCGTGAAAGCGGACGTTCAAACGATTGCAATGGGTATGGCTGCTTCTATGGGATCATTCCTATTAACAGCTGGTGCAGAAGGCAAACGTTTTGCGCTTCCAAACGCAGAAATCATGATTCACCAACCACTTGGCGGTGCGCAAGGTCAAGCGACTGAAATCGAAATCGCTGCTCGCCACATTCTAAAAATTAAAGAACGCATGAACACAATTATGGCGGAACGCACTGGCCAACCTATTGAAGTCATTGCTCGTGACACAGATCGCGACAACTTCATGACGGCTGCCGAAGCGAAAGAATACGGCCTAATTGATGACATCGTAGTAAATAAAGCTGGCTTGAAATAAGCAACAAAACTCCCGTATCATCTCTGTACTTAAGAGACAATACGGGAGTTTTATTTATGCTTCACTTTCCTTACGCTGGCTAATCCGCTCTTTCAATTCCTTCACTTTACGCATAGAAACCAAACATTCCGCGCCATTCACCATCGTAATTGTCCGCGTTTTAAAATCAACTACTTTTATTCTATCCAGATTCACAATAAACGACTTATGCGTTCTGAAAAAATAGTCCTCATCAAACTGCTCATCCAAATCTTTCAAGCTACCATAAAATTCGAGTTGCCGTTCCTTCCCGTGCAACGTAACACGACGCGCATTTCCCGTTGTTTCCAAAAACAAAATGTCGTCATACAATTCATGCACCACTTTTTCACCAGAACGAAACGTAAAAAATTTCCCGACATCTTTGCGTTCCCGGCTCACTCTTTCTTCAACACTTTTCAAACAATCAAAAATCCGATTGCGCACTTTGTCGAAATCGTCCTTGATAATATAATCCATCGCTTCTACTTTGTACGTAAAAGTGAGGTAACTCAGTTCCGCATGTGTTGTGATAAAAACGATAAACCCTCTAGGATCGTATTCTCGAATTTGTTGCGCTAAAGATAAACCATCCAAATGCGCATGTTTCAAGTCTACATCTAAAAAGTAAAGTCCCATACCCTCGCCGCTCAATTGCACGTAGGATAATAGTTCTTCAGGATCACCTGTGGCCAAAGCAAGTTGCATGTCAAACTCTTCAATCATGATGTAGCTTTCGACATATTTCACAATTTCTGCTCTTTGGTTATCTTCATCCTCACAGATAAAAACCTCAATCATCTCCTCACCCTCTCCAAGTTAGCCGATTTCAAGTTCCTGCACGAACCCAAGTTGCGTTACTTTCGTGTCTAGAGATACATTCGGATATTTCTTCAACGTCTTTTTCAAAGTTGACAAACCAAGCCCGCGATTCTCACCCTTCGTCGAAAAACCTTCATCAAAGAACTGATGAACAGGCGGCGAATCCTCCGGTAAATTATTAGCAAAAACAAGTACAATCGCATCTTTTTTCTGAATAATTGCAACGCGAATTGTCGGATCTTCCGTTCCCATAACTGCCTCAATCGCGTTATCCAATAAAATTCCCACTGCGCGACACAAATCAATACTATCCATATTTATCTGGTCGATTTTCTTATAAACCTCCACCTGTGCATTCACACCAAGCTCCTGCGCCCGAATCAATTTCGTCGCAAACAAGCCCTTCAATTCAACTACTTCTAAGTTATGTAAAGTCGCCAGTTTCGAAATATTGACTTCCATATCCGAGTTCATCGGAATGACCTTCGTCCTAAAATAAACCCGCAACCCGTCCATATCTTCATTCGTGATAAACCCATTAATCCCCGATAAAATATTAACATAATCATGCCTAAAAACACGAACATCTTTCTGCAAAGCTTCCAGCGCACCAACATATTCCTGAAGTTGCCGCATTTGGAGAGCTTGCGCTTCGACTTTGGCACTTCTAACAGCATTCTTAACAATGATAGCTAAAACTATTATCATTACTAAAGCATAGGCAATAAAAACTATAGCATTCATTCTAATTATATTGTCTGGAAAATTTAATTTTGCCCCTTGCCAGATATACAAATAAAATAATAAAATTGTCGTAGCACTAACTACCAGTATCAACGATAAGTACTTACCTTGGAATATTGATTCTCTGTAGTTTCTATTCATTATAATATCAATAATTTTCAACAGTAAAGCTATACAACAAGTATAGAGAACTATTGTAAGCCAACCATAACTTGGAAACTTATGATTAATGAGTTCTCCGAAACCTAATGTCATATTGCTAGCTATTGCATCTGAGATGACCATACAAATAAATGTAACAAATATTGTAATTAGAGGTAGCCTTACTTTTTTGGTTTGTATAAAAAGGATAACTAGAACTACTAACATCATGTATATTACAGAAAGATACTGTAAACCTTTCGGTAACATATAAAAATATATTGGTATTGCAGTTAACATTAAAAATCCTATTACATACATCCTTAGCTTCCATGAAAAACTAATTCTACTAATTATTTGTATACCAATTACTAGCGCAACAATTTCAACTCCACCTAAAACTATCCCTTGTAAAATTTTCTCCATAATTCCTCCTATGTCGAATTTAGAGTATCTATTACTAAATTATAGTTCAAGATACTCTAATTGACAAATGAATGCATCATAAAGGCAAATTATTTTTTTAACAAACTTGTTGGGACTGTTGGTTCATAAGTGAACATGCCACAAGATTTGACAACCGATTTTTCCGCTAAATTACTCGCCTTTTTCTCTAATTGAGCCATAAATTTTTTATTAAGACTATTTTTATATGGTGTCTTTTTCATAATTATTGTACCCCCTCTTTAATAATTTGTACGTAACTGGATTAATAGTTGCTGACTGAATCAGTGCTCCCATTAAGACACAAATATGCATCCATGCCCAAGGTGCTAGAAACCCTAAAGCAAGTACTAAAATAGTGTCGAAAATCGATTTTCGCCTCAAAGTGTGTCTTTTTTGAGCGTTAAAAAGCGGCATATTTTCAGTATCCGAAGGTGCAAATATTGCAATATTCAGTAAAATTAAGCCACTTATAAGTACAATCATCCATTCCGACAATTGAACTTCTTTCACAAAATAAGGTAATATCACGAACATTACAACGCTTGTTATTGTGCAACCCAAACTCGTCTTCGCATGCAGACCAAACGAATGCCTACGAATCATCAAGTATGAAAGATGTACAACCAACGTCTGCCAAAGCATCCCGAGCAAGGCAGCGGCGAGGTATACGATGATACCTTTCGTCACGTTTACTAAAAATATTTCCACGCCATACTTTACAATAGCGAATCTATCTTCGTCGACTTCTCTATCGCGAAAAATCGTTTTGGTAATCTTTGTTGCCATATTGGGGACGGTCAAACTAAACATACCATTCGCCTCCCTATTCACCGAGTGCTAATTCCCAGACAGAGACTAGTGAAATTTCACTAACTCTGTCCGAATTAACAAACTCTGCAATTTCTACCCTATCATTCGGTATTTCATTCATATCTAATATTTTCTCTATGTTTCGCGTTACTACGCCATCTTGAGAAAGAAGACTAGTCTTCCCTCTCAGCGGCTTACAATAAAGTGCCTCATCCCGATAAGCAATCATATACAACTTGTCGCGGTTAAGTCCTACTAAGAAGCGATTATCACTAATGCCAACATGCTTTGTAATGCTGTCCAAAAAGTAGATGTAACCACGATATGTGATTAACATTTTATATTTTGGCTCGTTGTTGGAAATAGGAAAACCCTCCATATAGTGGTCTTGATTATTTATATAGTAGCGATCAAGCTCAGAAAATACCGCTAACATGAGACAATCCCATTTAGAATCTTCACTATTACGGTCCACCAAATTAATTTTAGCCAAGACGGGGCTAAAGAACTGCTGATCACGCATAATTTCCTTTTGGAAAAAGGAGCATGATTGTGTGCTAGCCAATCCTACTGGAATAAATGGTTTCATCATACCGTAATCTAGTCCTTTCAGTGTCTAATAGTGTGATTCTCTGGCTCATCTCCGTAAGCCTTACTTTCATAAACCAATTATACGATAGAAAAGCGGTTTCTGACGCAATCGTTCGTAAACGTCGCGTTTTTGTAAGTGAACGCAAAAAAACGCTATATTTTTAGTTATATTTATAACTTTAAAAGGTTTTTTGACATAAAAATAACCAAGAAAACTGCTTTATTTTCAGCTTCTTGGTTTGCTTTTATTCTAAATTTTTTCGCATTCTCGTGGAGAGGAGACATTTTTGTCCGTTGTTCATGTAAACGATACCTTTGGCTAGGTCAACTTCTTTGATGTGGTCTTTGTTTACGAGGAAAGAACGGTGGGTTCTGATGAAACGCTGGTCTAGTTTGGCTGCAATTTCTTTAATTTTACCGTAAAATTCGATTTTGCGTTTTTTGCTATGCAGGATGATTCGGTGAGCGCGCGATGATGTTTCGATAAACAATATATTTTCTAGTGGTTCATGTAGAATGCGATCGTCGGTTTTTATCGTTAAATATTTGCCTGGTTTATCGTTATTTTTGACGCGCTTGGTTACGCTTTGAATGCACTCGATAACGCGTCTTTGGATATTTTTGTAGTCGTCTTTGATGATGTAGTCCATTGCTTCGATTTTGTAGGTGAACGTTAAGTAGCTCATTTCTGAGTGCGATGTAATGAAAACAATGAATCCTCGGGGATCGTTTTTGCGAATTTCTTTTGCTAGTTCGAAACCGTTTATGGATTGTGTTTTTAAGGCCACATCGAGGAAATATAAGCCTGGTTCGTGTTTTTTCTGAATGGATTCGAGCAATTTGTCTGGGCTTTCTGTTTTTAGTTGGATGTGCATGTCTTTATGTTCGATTTTGATATAGTCTTCTATATAGGATGCAATTTCTTCTCGCTGCATCGTGTCATCTTCACAAATGTAAATTGGAATCATTCGCTCGACATCCTTTCTATCCCAGATGGTGTTAGATTAAGCTTGAGTTTCGTGTTTTGATGCTGGTTGATTAGTTCTGCAAGTTGGATTTCGATGGTTGTGCATTGCTCATCGGTCATTTGAAAATGGTCGGTGATTTCTAGGTGGAGGTCTATTCGTTTTTGTTTAGCTTTGGTAAATAGGGTGTTTAGTGTTGCTCGGAATGTTAGATTATTGATTTTTTGTAAGGTTGCTAGTTGGTTTTGATTGTTGGTTAAATTGGTTTTTAGTGGTGTGATTGTGTTTTTGAAATAGGTTTTTAATTGTAATGTATCGCCTTGTTCTATATAGCCGTGTAGACTTGATAAGATGTTGATGTAGTCGTGTTTGAATTGGCTCATGTCACTAGAGATAGTTTCTATTGAAGTAGTGTAGTCCGCCAATGCTTTGAGTTCTATTCTTTGTTTCATGACTTTATTTTGTTGTTTGCTAGTGTAATAGACGATAGAAAAAATCATCAAAATCGCTAGTATAAAAATGACAAATAAATATGCATTGGCAACAATAATATCATTTGAGAAATTATATGTAGCACCGATATAAATAAAAATGTAAATCGTAACTGCAGTAATAATTAGAAGCATTGCCAGTAAATAGCCACTTTGTTTAGACATATTTTTATAGATTTGACTTTGAAATGCTTTTTTAATTAAGTGAGATAATCCAAACACTAGAATGAATATCAAAAAACTGGATAGAAGTATGTAAAAAATATCCCCAACATAACGCGCATTACTCCCACCAAAAATGATTATAAATAGAAACTCAAAAATATAATTTCCTAAAACCATTAATAAGATAGGAATAATCGATATAGTAATAGCCTGTACCCACGTTTTCTTTTTCCATTTAAAAACCAGTGCCAGGACCCCAATGACTACGACTAAGGAGAAATATTGAACAGTTAATAGTAACGGGATTCCGATAAGCCATAACAAGATTGAAATATACAAGATTTCTCGCTTTGTCAGTACACGTTGTGCGATAACGTCAGAACATATCACGAAGATTGCAATCTGTAACGCCCCTGAAAAAATGAATAAAAGTAATGTCTGCATAGCTTCTCCTTATCTTTTAGTTGAATTTTTGTTTTAGCGGCTTCACCACTTCTTCAAAATAAGTTTCTAATAACTCCTGATCTCCTTGCTCAATATAACCATGCAAACTCGCCAAAATATTAATGTAATCATGACGGAACATATTCATATTTGCATACATTTCTTCTAACCGAACAGTGTAATCGCGAAGCTGAGCCATCTCCATTTCGCGCTTTTTCATGTTTTCCCGTTCTTGTCCAATTTTATTGATAATCAAAAAGACGATACAGATAATTAGAAAGAATGTGATGAATAAAATGGGGTAAACCGTTAATAATTGTTCTGGGAAACCTAACACATTTTCTGCAGAAATAAGTAAATAGGTAATCATACTTGTCATCAGCATTAAGATAACTACCACGAATCCATTACGAGTTAGGACATCAGCAGTACTTTGTCTGTACAAAATCCTATGAATGACTAACCCAAGTAAGTAAGCACACATGAAGAATGGCAACAAAAAAACTAGTATTGTTAACGTTACGCCAAGAATACTACTATCATAATCACTTGCATACACTCCAAATGCCTTTCCGACACCCCAACTCAATATATAATCCACTACAACAGCCAATAAAAATGACAACATCGGGGCTACTAATGAGATTACCCAACCCGCTTTTCGCCACTTCATAAAAACAAATAGGACTCCTACTGTGTAAATAATCGTAAAATATTGCATGGAATTAAGAAACAATGTTCCTCCTATTGTCATAAATAAGGTCGCTATAGCAATATCTCTTTTTCGAAGAACTTTATTCGCTATTATATTCGCCACAATTGCCATACCTAAAAGTTGCAGGGTTCCCGCGACAATCAGCATTACTATAGAATATGTCATTCTTCTCCCTCCGCAGCCTCAAAAGTGTTCTTCAAAGGCGCAATTGTTTCCTTGAAGTAACTTTCCAAAATAGTCTTGTCCCCTTGCGCAATATAGCCTTGCAAACTCGCCAAAATATTGATGTAATCATGACGGAACATATTCATGCTAGCATACAAACTTTCCATTCGCGTTGTATATTCTTCTAGTTGCGCTAATTCAAGTTGTTGTTTCTGAATTTCTAATTGTTTTTGGCTTATCTTCGTTATGATTATAAAAGTTAGAGCGATTGCCAGTATAAACGTTGCGAAGATTAGTGTGTATATAGAAGTAATGGCCTTAGGGAAATTATACAACGAGCCTGCATAAATAAACATATAGAATATTATAGTAGTCAATATTAGTAAAGCCAATATAAAATAGTCGTTTTCGATTTTTGGTAACACGCTCTTTAAGGCAAAACTTGATAAAATCATTAGTACCGCCAAACATACTATAAAAAAGAAGTTATTTTCTATCTTAATAATATAGTCACTCATTATCATCACTAATTGGCCCAGTACTGGAGCTGTTATCGCCATAAACCAGCTCACTTTTTTGATTTTCAATACAATAGTTAATAAGCCAAGTACAAACAGAAGAGAAAAATATTGAATATGTGCGAGTAGTATAGTTCCGAAAACAGATAAAATAATACTTACTGCAACTAGTTCTAATTTAGTTAAAATATTTCTTGTCATTATATTTACACTCAAAACTAATAAAAGCAACTGACTTACAGCTATTCCGATAAACTCAATCAAACAATCACCTACTGCCTTATAATAAGTCCCTGCATAAAGGTCCCATCATCCATAATCTGCGTATCCAACACAACCGAAGCGTTTTTATTAACGATCTCATCAACAATCGCCAACCCCAACCCACGATTCTCACCTTTTGTCGAAAAGCCCTTTTCAAACATTTGGTGAATTTCAGGCATCTCATCAGGTACACTATTTTGCACAAGCATCGTCACCGTGTTCTCGTTCTTCACAAATGCCACTTTCATAAAAGCAGCCGTCGTTCCAGCGCTCGCCTCAATCGCGTTATCAAGCAATATCCCAACAATCTGACATAACTCGACTTTATACATTTCCAAGCTTTCAATCGGTTCCACAATCTCCAACTGCGCATCAATTTTCAGTTCCTGAGCACGCATCATTTTCGCCGCAAGTAAGCCTTTTAGTTCCAACACGTGCATGTTCTTAATCTGCGACAACTTGTATTTATTATCCACCATGCTTTTGTTCACTGGTAAAATATTTTCATCAAAATACATCGCCAATTCTTCCATTTGACCATTGGCAATCAAAGTTTCTAGATTCGATAGCACATCCACATAGTTTTGCTGGAAATGAACAACCTCATGCTGCAACTGCTCCACATTCGTGACATAACGTTGCAACTGCGCCATTTGTTCTTCTTGATTTCGTTTCTCAGCCTCTCTCAAATTCGCGCGGTACACTTTCACCAAAACCAGGCAAATAATCGTCAAGTACGCGACAAAAAGTACTTCTGTTGTGTATAAAACAGCTTTTGGAAATTCATATGTATTTGACATATAAATCGTTAATTGTAATATCACTGCGGTTACAACGATAATGCCGATTGCTAGGAAAATATAGTAGCGCTGCGTTTTGGATATTTTCGTTCGTTTTCGCATTAGGAATAAGATGCTGATAAATAAAATAATACAGATTATCGCGATAAGTGTGATCCAGATAAAAGCTGTGCTGGTGTTAAAGATAGTGCCGATATTCATCATTCTTCGGTGCCTCCGGTTTCTTTATTTGTAATATGGTTGCTCAATGGCTTGATAGTTTTTTCAAAATACGTCTGTAAATCCTGTTGATTCGCCTTCTCAATATAACCATTTAGACTTGCCAAAATATTAATATAATCGTGTCGAAATACGTTCATTTCATCGTAGATTTTCTCTATGGATGCTGTATATTTCTTAAGTTGCTGCATTTTTAAGTCCTGATTCCTGATTTCAGCCTGTCTTTCACTTGCTTTAAGAATTAATAAGAAGATGATAATCGCTGACAAAAAATAAATGAAAAATAAAGCGCCGTTAATGTATACGAGTTCATTAGGGAATCCATAGCTAGACTCTAAATAAATGAATAAGTATACCATTACGATTGTTAATATCAGGACGACTATCAACCATTTTTTATTTGTATTGCTTATTTCTTTGATTTTACTGTTAAAAATAATTCGGGCGGTCAACTTGTATAGTAGATAGGCTACTAATAAAGCTAGTATGTATACCACATAATAAATATTCGGATTCGCAATAGTAGCTTGACTTGTGGAAGATAATACAAGAATTGTCGTAATGTTAACGATATAATCAACCGCAACCAGATAGGCTACACAAACAAATGGTAAACCAATCGCTAATGTCCAACGAATTTTCTTGAGCCGCAATGCAAGTACAAGTATTCCAAGTGTAAATATAAGCGAGAAGTACTGAATGTAGTATAGCAGTGTCATACTTTCTATAATTAAAACAATATACAGAATTACTAGATTTATCTTTGTAAATGCCCCTCTAGTAAGAATCTGAATACCCATCATTAAGGAAATGACTTGTACGCTACACCCTAGAAATGCAGATATAAAATAAGTTTGGATTTCTTGCATGCTGGTCTCCTTGTGTGAGTAAGAATCTCCTAATTATATGAAACTTTCTTTTAGTTTGCAATAGCAGATCAGGAATATCATTACTTGCAGGATTTTTACTTCTTTTGCTATTTTTATACTAACATAAAAAGTGGGTAAGAAACCAAATTTGTCTTAAACGCTCGATTTTTATTCCTAAGTGCGTTGCTTCTCCAATTAAGACCCTTATTTCCAAGTTTAAGAAACCCATTAAAAGAAACCAGCACCATATTATCAAGTGTTGGTTTCATAGAAATTGTTACTTTATTTTGATAACTATTTTAATTCATGTTGCCATCATAGTATTTTATTTCCGTCTTTTTTTCTCAGTTACCTTCACTACAATATAGATCAATATTGATAATATTATTGTCAGTATAACACCTACTGTATTAGATACAATACCCACTACAAATATTAAATACGACCATATAGATATAATGAATAAAATAACTAGAAATTCTATCACATCATATTTCTTCATTACTGTCTCCAAATCCCAGTGACTGTAGCTGCTGTACTAATTCCTGTTATCCTGATAACGTATCCATGCTTGGCGCTAGTCCCAAAGACACCTATAGCACCCATTGCTCCAGCAGCTAACAGTGCAAATGGATGTTTTAAGGGTAGCTTGCTAACCATGTATCCAGCCATACCAGTTAATGATCCACCACTGTAGTTTAAAAATGTCTTACTCAGATAAATTTTCATGCCCCACCAATATCTCACTACTTTTGTTACACCAGCAGCTCTTAGCATTGGCTTTTGCCCCGCCGCCTTTAGAACCTCTGAATCAGTGATCAGAAAATTGGTCGTTTTAGCAGCCTCATCTACATATGTATGAGAATCTGCCTCTGCCACACTTAGAAAACTATTACTTTCGTCAATTTGCGTTTGTACAGCCATAATTTCTTCTACAGAATACGTTAATTTTACATCTGCAGGAATATTTAGAATGTACTTATCCCCCGTAAATTCCACATATTTATCTAATCCTTCAACAAGTGATTCTGGTAAAGCATCGTTTTCTTTAATCTCAGATTGCTCCATTTCATTTGGAACGACCACTTGGGCTTCTGCGTGAGCAAGTGGAATAAAGGCTGACAAACTCATCGTACCTATTGCTAATATAGTGATTACTTTTTTCATAGATAGTTCCTCCTCGTATAGTTATGATAGCAACACATTAAGCATATCATAGAAAAGGGGATGGGAACCATTTTAGTCCTAAAAGGCCTTTTTACAGTCTTAAACGTTTTCCTTATTATTCTTTTATTAATAAATATAACATAATTTCGTCGTGTTTCTCTGCACACTGAAATAAAGTAAAGTACACTAATTCAGAATTTCAATTTAAGAACAGCTTCATTTAGAGATTTATTTTTCTATATCAATTATTTGAATTCTTTTTTTATCGCTATGTATACTGCATATAGCAATAAAAGTGAGGCTAAAATTAAATTTCCCCAAGTAATCACACTGATGGCTACTTGATTTTTGATTAGAATTTTTTCATCAAGCAGTCGGCCATAATCTAAGGCTTTCCAAACAGCAAAAACAAAATTACCCGTAATTAAAATTGATGAAAAAAGGTATATCCTTTTTTTATAATCTCTCCACATCGAATAAAAAATAAGTAAATAAATGAGGAGTAACATAAAATTTTCTTGAAAAGTTAGCAATTCTATTCTCCCTTCTTCGCAGAATTCCTATCTAGTGATTTGCTTTCCTTAAACAAAATTACTCTACATCATTCTGAATCTGCTTTTTAAACTTCGCTGTGTCTAATATTTGCGAATTCCCACCGGTTTCTTTTTGTTTTTCTATTATGCTGGCTTCAACATCGCTTATATCTTTCTTTTCAGGCAAAGTGACTTCTTGTTTACCGAATTTCAATGTACTTTTATTCTCTATCAAATACGTTCCGTTTAACTGCCCTTTTATCCAATAAGTTTTTCCGTCACCTGAATCCATCAGCATTAAAATATAATTTTCACCTGGTTCAAACAAAGGATAATTTTCTATTTCCATCCCATTTTTACCTTCTTGGAGAATAGATATAGTATCTTTAACTTTCTTCGAGCCAGTGTAAACGTTGTTAATCTGGCCTTCAAATTTGGTTTTTGCAATAATGTTATTCCCGCCTTCGATAACACCTTGCATTTTTTGGATACTTACTTCGACTATTAAATCCGCTTCTGCAACTGCTTGTTTATAGCTAATATCTTCCGTTGACGCATGCACACTCGCACTTAGTTCATTGTCTTTTGTATTCGCTTTCTCTTCTTCACAAGCGACCAATAGCATACAAATAAAGAGAGGTATTACTAATTTTATTTTTTTCATGGTAGCACTCCTTTATGTGGAAATTCATACAATTATATAATAACATACCTGAATGGTTCATCAAATGCTCGACTATAAGGCTACTGCAAAAAGTAGGAAGCTCTTATGAAGAATTATATTACACGATTTACGATAATATGTATAAAAAATAGAACATGAAGCTATTCATTCAGCGAGCTCCTCTTGGCAAACTACTGCACATGAGAACTGCTGATTAATAGCTTCATTGCTTTTATTTGTTCATCTTAAAATCATATATATACTCGCCTGAAACATACGAAGTTTTTAACTTCACTTTTTCTATTTGTTTATGTGCCTCAAAATCGTATGTTTCTAAGTATGAATCATCTTCATCTTGTCTGTATACATATAAATTATCTTGATCCCAATCTGTCAATATTGTGCTAGCCTTCATTGGAACTAATTCTTTTTTATTTTGCAAAACGGCATTTATATCAAATGTATAAAGTACACCGCGTCTGCTCAGATACATGTAGGAATTCTTTGTCAAATGAGTACTGTCACGATAGGAAGCTGCCATTAACAATTCCGCCTCGTCATTTTCTTTCGCGCTATCAAACGGAATATCTTCTATCATTTTTGTTGCTAGATTGATTTTCATGATAGTATACGTATTATCTTGTCTGGTAGGCATGTACAGATTATTTCCACCAAATTTAAAGTTGTCTAAGAGAGAAAAACCTTCGACATTGTTTGGTAATGTTACCAATGTTGTGTCTGCAAAATTCGCTCCTAAAGTAATTTCATGGAGGGCTAGCTTCGATTCATCTTGTTCCATAACATAGAGCTTTCCATCATGTAATCCTGATCCAATAATAAAATAAGGCAGTGTTTTGAGTAGCTCTTTTCCATCCTTACTCATGTATAAATTAGATGTATATACACCATCCCCATCATAGCCACTATTGTATAATTCTACTTGATAACCATTGGTATGCCCAACCAGATCGCCAGTGAATTCACTAGTTTGTCTTTTTGTTTTCTTTATGGCCTTATCAGTCACACTATATCGATATTTTTCATCATTGATAACTACACCAGTATCCGCGAGTAATATTCTTCCCAGCTCTAACCCTTTAGTACCTAATGCTCTGTCTACTTTATTTTGCTTGCTTATAGTGTAGAAACTTCCCGTCGTGATAAATTTCTCTGCTGTGGTTGATGAATACAAGAAAGCTTTTGAATTTGTAATATCTAAATTTTGAATTTGTTTTGCATTTTCTTGTGTGGCTAGTAGTTTGAATACTACAATCCCCGCGGCGAAAATAACTATTACCAAAGCTAAAATAAACCAAAATCCCTTTTTGTTTCGCATTAGGTTCTCCTCATTTATAATTTTTTGTAGGTTACTGTGTAGCTACTGTCTCGAATATCAACAGGATAGACGCCTGCACCTTTATCAGCATCTATATCAATATTCGCTTTCAGCTTGTAAGCACTCCAGACTAGTTTGGAACAATTTTTGGCTCCTGTTGTAGATGTTGCTCTATTAGTTGCAAAATTATAAGAATAACTATCACCAACACGGCTATTAGCCCAGTTTGCTGCTGCATTACGATTGGCTTGTGATGTTTTTACTGATTGCATCACGGCATTTTTTTCAACATTTCGGCCTGTATAATGAATCTTTCTTACGCCCGATTTTGGTATAGATTCCACGATATAGTCTGTAGTGTAATAAATACCATTATGTCCATGTGAGATTCCAAGTGTCGATGAAGGCGTATAGAAAACATCTCCACGCTGATTAGCTTTGGTTAATTTCTTAGTTCCAGAACTTCCTCCACGAGCCGAAATCAATTGTCCCGTTTCTTTAGCTTCAATCTGCGCTGCTAACTCTTTGTCGTTTAATTCTGCTAGCGCTTCCTTGGCAAGTGATTGCTTATCCATGCCCAGCTCCTTAGCACTCTCACTAATTTCTAGCTCTAATTCAGCTTTCGTAATACCTGGTTGTTTCTCTACTAACTGATTGATATAACTTTCAAAACTAGTGTCCGTTTCTTGTGCACTTCCTGCCAGCGGTGAAGACCCCAATACTAAACTTGAAGCCAAAACTACAGCAAAAATAGCAGTGATTTTTCGATTTTTCTTTGTCATCTCGATTCCTCTTTTCTTGTTTTATTTTGTTCATCACGATTGTAGCACAGAAATAAAAAGAATTATCAGATTAATCTTAAAATGACACTTTTCATTCTTAAACGCGCTGATTAAGTATTAAAATGGTAATGCATTGGTTAATTAGTACTTATTTAGTATATCATAAATGGTTTCTAAAAGAGAATAATTCCATTCCTTCTGTTTTCTGCTCAAAAAAAACAAGCCTATTCAAGATGCCAATTTTGACAATCCTAAATAAGCTCAATTAGAAATCTACACATTGACCTGCCTTTATTCAGAGTATATTCACAAGCCATATAACAATAACGATTGCAAAAACTATCGCGGTTCCCCAAGTTACTTTAGAATCTTTCCACACCACCTTGCCTTCTGGAACTTCTTGTTTTTCGCGGTATGTTTCTATTTTTAAGTTTGCTGGGCTATCTCCGACAATTTCTACGATAATCGGTGCTTGGTTGTGTATGTCTATTTTCTCGTGCAGCACAAAAGAATATGGTTGATTGTCTACTATAAACTCTAATTCGCAAGCGTCCGAATCTGAGGCTGGTAGATATAAGCTTCTTTTTTCACCAGCTTGAAAGTTAGCACCTTTTTTCTTCTGATTGCCGCTTAGTAGAGATGGTTGCGAAATGGTGTACCCCGTTTTATTCTCTATTTTTATTTCATGGGCAACTATTGGGCCTGTAAATAAATTGTTTAGATTTGACATTTGCCTCACTCCTTTAGATGCGTTAGACTTGAAGATTTATATCAATAGTATAACACACAATACATTTTAAACATAAAAAAGCCTAGCATTCCATTCCAATCTCGGAATACTAGACTTTAATCTATCTCTCTATTTACCAACCACGCTCATACTGCTTCGGCGCTTCCACCGAATCTCGTACGTCTTTCGCGGCTGTTCTTGCCCAATATGGATCGCGTAGTAGCTCGCGGCCTAGGAATATCAAATCAGCGCGGTCGTTTTGCAGGATTTCTTCTGCTTGGACGCCAGTTGTGATTAGTCCTACTGCGCCGGTTGCGATTCCTGCTCCCATGCGGATTTTTTCGGCGAATGGGACTTGGTAGCCTGGGTATACTTTTGGTGCGACGTTTACTAGGCCGCCACTGCTGACGTCTAGAAGGTCGGCGCCGTCTGCTTTCATCCATTTAGCGAATGGGATGTAGTCGTCTACTGTCAGACCGCCGTGTGCAAAATCGCTTGCGGAAACGCGTACGAAAAGTGGGCCGTCCCAAACTTCGCGGATTGCTTTGATGACGTCACTTACAACGCGATAACGGTTCCCTGCTGGACCACCGTATTCGTCATCTCGTAAATTCGAGATTGGGGATAGGAATTCATGTAATAAATAACCGTGTGCTGCGTGGACTTCGATGACATCGAAACCTGCTTCTTTTGCGCGAATCGCTGCTTTTTGGAAGTCAGCAACTACTTCTTCAATTTCTGTTGCCGTTAATTCGTGTGGCTTCTTGCTATCATCGTCAAACGGAACAGCGCTTGGTGCCACTGGATCTACGTCTAAAACTGCTTTACGTCCTGCGTGTGCTAATTGAATTCCGACTGCTGCGCCGTGATAATGTACGCCGTCTACAATTCGCTTCAATGCTGGAATTTGCGCGTCTTCCCACAAGCCTAAATCGCCATGAGAAATTCGGCCAACCGCTTGAACGGCTGTTGCTTCCAATACAATTAAGCCAACTTGTCCTGCAGCACGGGAAACGTAGTGAGCCAAATGAAAGTCATTCGCTACCCCGTCGTCCGTTTCTACCGAATACATACACATCGGTGACATCGCAACTCGATTTTTCAAAGTAAGATTTTTCGTTTTATACGTAGAAAACAATTTTGACATGGTTTGATCGCATCCTTTTCTTAATATAATTACTTATTTTGATGGTGCTTTTAAGCCTAATTGTGATGGAGATTCGCCACTTCGTAATCGATCGGCGATTTGGTCTAATTTGCGCAAACGGTGGTTGATGCCGGATTTGCTAATTGGTCCGCTGGATAGCATTTCGCCTAGTTCTTTTAGTGTGACGTCTTCGTGTGTGATGCGCAGTTCAGCGATTTCGCGCAGTTTGCCAGGCAGTGCTTCTAGCCCGACTGACGCGGAGATGAACTTGATATTGTCGATTTGGCGCACCGCCGCGTTGATTGTTTTGTTCAGGTTTGCGGTTTCACAATTCACAAGTCGGTTCACCGAATTTCGCATGTCGCGCATAATCCGCACGTCTTCAAAATGAAGCAAAGCCCCGGTAGCCCCAATAATATTGAGGAATTCCGTGATTTTCTCCGCTTCTTTCAAATAGGTAATGTAGCCGTTTCGGCGCTCTAGCGTTCGCGCGTTCAGCTTGAAACTGTTCATCAGGCTACAAATCGCCTCGTTATGCTCGTCATACACTGAATTAATCTCCAAATGATACGACGACGTTTCTGGGTTGTTCACTGATCCACTGGCCAAAAAGGCTCCGCGAAGATACGCCCGGCGCGCACTTTTCGTTTTTATTAACGCGGGATCAATCGCTTTTTGAAAAATACCGTCGTTTAAAATCGCCAAATCAGCAAGGATTTCCTTGGTTTTTGCTTTTAGACGCACGATGTAGACGTTGTTTTTCTTGAGCTTCATTTTCTTGCGTACGAGTAGTTCGATTGGAACTTGGTATAGTTCTTTTAAAAGTCGGTACATGCGGCGCGCGATGGCTGCGTTTTCGGTTTGGACGTCCACCATCATCATTTGGTTAGAAAATGAAACCGCTCCGTTCATGCGGATAAATGCGGACAGTTCTACTTTTGCGTCCGTGTCTGATATATCTAAATTGGTTAGTTCTTTCTTTGTTTCCGAGGCAAAGGACATAGACCCTCATTCCTTTTCTTTCAAATTCATTAGAATCTGTAATAATGTATTTGTCACTTTATCTGCGGCATGTCGTACGAGTCCGCCTTCTGTGGAAAGCAGATCGCCAGCAATGACATTAATATTTAACTTCTTATCTTTCTCAAAATCTTGGCTCACCTGCAACACGTCATCAGGGAACATCAAGTGGCGCGGCACCTCAGCAGTATTAATCATCATCGCATCAATAATCGGCCGCCCAACATGGTTCAAAATCACCTGCGCATGATCCGCATCCGTGAAGAAATCGGTCTCTCCAACTTGGGTCAAGATATTGCAAATATACACTTTATAAGCCTTACTTTCAAAAATGGCATCTTGTAAATCTTGCACAAGCAAACTCGGTAAAATACTCGTGTATAAACTACCCGGTCCAAGCACAATCAAATCCGCATCATGAATCGCCTCAATCGCAGCAGGCAAAGCCTTCACGTCTTCTGGCGTAATGAATACACGATCAATCGGCTGGCCCTGCATCGGAATAACCGACTCTCCTTGTACGAGCGAGCCATCTTCCATAATCGCATTCAAGATGAGCGGCTTATCCGTTGCCGGAATGACTTTTCCCCGAATCCGCATCGCTTTACTCAACACTTCAATCGCTTCTACGTAACTATCATTCAACTGCGACAAAGCCGTCAAAATTAAATTACCAATAACGTGTCCCGATAAATCACCTTCCACTTTAAAACGATATTGCATCAGCGCTTCCATTCGCGGGTCCGTATTCGACAGCGCCACCATGACGTTTCTAATATCACCCGGCGGCAATACATCCATTTGTTCGCGAATTTTGCCTGAACTTCCGCCATCATCAGCGACCGTGACAATCGCCGTCAAATCAATCGGTTGTTTTTTCAAGCCTCGAAGGATGACTGGCAGTCCTGTCCCGCCGCCAATCACGACCACTTTCGGCTTTTGCGTCGTTGTCATCTCATTTTCCCTTTCTGCGTTTCATATCTCGGTGCGATATTTGCGTTTCATATTTGGTTTTCAGATTGTTACCAACGTATTCCGACAGCGCCACAGAACGGTGTTGCCCGCCTGTACAGCCAATCGCAATCACAAGTTGGGTCTTCCCTTCACGCTTATAAAACGGCAATGTAAATAGCAACATGTCCATCAGTTTATTAAGAAATGTCTCCGTCTCCGGCCATTTCATCACGTAATTATACACATCTTTATCAAGCCCAGTCAGCGGACGCATCTTATCAATGTAATGCGGGTTCGGCAAGAAACGCACATCAAACACTAAATCAGCATCAATCGGCAAGCCATATTTAAATCCAAAAGACATCACCTGCACGTTGAAAACTTCACGGTCACTCGTTTGGAACTCATTGTTAATCCGGTCACGAAGCTCGCGCGGCGCCAATGTCGACGTATTGATCACAAGTTGCGAACGACCTTTCAAATCTTCTAGCAATTCACGTTCTTGTCGAATACCTTCTAACACAGAACCATTCGGCTCCAGCGGATGATGACGGCGTGTTTCTTTATAACGCGAAACCAACACTTGATCGTCTGCATCCAAGAAAAGCATTTTTGTCGTAATAAATGAGGTATTATCCAGCTCATCCAACGCGGTTTGAATCGAATCGAAAAACTCGCGGCCACGCAAATCCATAACGAGTGCGATTTTGTTCATTTTGCCAGATTCCTTCATCAGTTCCCAGAATTTCGGCAGTAAACTCGGCGGTAAATTATCGACACAGAAATACCCTAAATCCTCTAAAGATTGCATTGCAACAGTCTTTCCCGCACCACTCATACCCGTAATAATTACTAATTGCAGATGATTCGCTGCCATCAAAAACCCAACCTTTCTATTAAAAAAGAAGCATAAACTCGTTACCTCTTCATCGTCTTCCTTTACTCTCCTATTTTATCACATTCCGAACTGAAAACCTAAGAAAAGAAATCCGCCGGGCGTCTCATTTTTATCCCAGCAAAAAACCTCACATTCCAAAGAACATGAGGATTTCTCTTTAATTTTGCGCTTTTTCTGCATCTAGCCGCCTTTGTTTTGCCGCAGCATTCACTTGTTCATCCGCATGATAACTCGAGCGCACCATTGGGCCAGATTCGCAGTGAATAAAGCCTTTCTTACGAGCAATGCGCTTTAACTCACGGAATTCGCGCGGGTCATAATAACGCTCCACTGGATAATGCTTTTTCGAAGGCTGCAAATACTGCCCAATCGTCAAAATTTCCACGCCATGCGCCAGCAAATCATCCATTGTTTCCAGCAACTCTTCCCGCGTCTCACCCAAACCTACCATGATGCTCGATTTCGTCGGCAAGTCCGGTTCCATATCTTTCACGCGTTGCAATAACTCCAAAGAACGATCATACGTCGCGCGATGCCTCACACTTGGCGTTAACCTGCGCACCGTCTCAATATTATGATTAAAAATATCCGGTTTCGCATCCAGCAACGTTTTCAAACTATCGTAATCACCTTTCATATCCGAAGGCAAAACTTCCACCGTCGTCTGCGGCATCCGATACCGAATCGCATTCACCGTATTCGCAAAAACTTGCGAACCACCATCATTCAAATCATCCCGCGCAACCGCCGTAATCACGACATGCCGAAGTCCCATCGCAGCTACCGAATCCGCCACACGCTTAGGCTCACCTAAATCCAAATGCGTCGGTGCTCCCGTCGTAACCGCACAAAACCGACACGCCCGCGTACAAATATCGCCTAGAATCATAAATGTAGCCGTTTTGCGATCACCGAAACATTCCTGAATATTAGGGCACTTCGCTTCTTCGCACACCGTATGTAACCGATTTTCCCGTAGATTATTTTTCACAGCTTTGAAGCTTTCACTGTTACTAATCTTGATTTTCAGCCAATCCGGCTTCCTTACATGTTCCCGCTTCTTCTCCATTTGTCTCGTCCCTTCCTCATCGCGAAAATAAATAGCTGTCCTCGCGAAACTTCGAATCAGCCAACTCGTGAACCTCGTCCCATTCTGCCGCCGATAACGTATAGTCCACAAACGACACGCCAAAAACTTCCGCAAACCCATCTTGGAATGCCTTTTTCATCTCATCCAGCGGTATTTCCCGACCAATCAAATCAAAAATACCCGCCGCCTTATTCCCAAACGTCCGCAACATCCGCTCTTTCACCCGCTCATTATCAAAAATAAATAAGTCAAAAAGCTCCGTCGCGTTCATCCGTAACGGAATCGACCCGTGCTGCAGCAAAATCCCTTGATTCCTAGCCTGCGCACTACCGATAATTTTGCGACCCTCCATCGTAATCTCAGACCACGAAGGCTCCTCAAAACAAATCGCCGTCCCGCTCCCCGTCTTTTTCTCATCAGGAATCGCACAATTCGCCTCAATCCCCAATTTCGCCAAGCCCGCAATCAAACCATCCGAAATCAGCTTGTGCGCCGCTTTTATCGTTGGCGGAATCGCCTGATGTTCCTCAGAAATCACAAAACTATACGTCAATTCATCATCATGTAGCACCGCCTGACCTCCCGTAGGCCTGCGAACCAGCTCAAATCCGTGTTTTTTCACCGCATCCATATCAATTTTGCCCTTCGTTCGTTGAAAATACCCAACCGAAAGCCCGGCCGGCGTCCAACCATAAAAACGCAAAACAGGTGGAATCTTCCCAGCTCGGTGCCAATCCGTCAATTTCTCATCAATCGCCATGTTTATCGCTGGGTCTAAGTTCGACTGATTCAACAGCAGCCATTGTTCCGTCATCATGATACCTCCTTCGCGTAATGCGTGCCGCTTGAATTTTCTTCGTTTGGCTTTATACTAAAGAAGAATGCGCTATCTTTCAAATGACTATCCGCATATTTCAAACAAAGGAGGTGCCATCACTTGTCTAACGCACTCGGCAAAAGCATCAAACAACTACGAATCAACCAAGAACTCACCCAAAAACAACTCGCAGAAGGCATCTGTTCCCAAAGCTTACTCAGCCGCGTCGAACAAGGGCTAGAAATCCCAAGCGTTCTAATCATCCACAACATTTGCCAGAAACTCGGCATCACCGTCGATTTCCTACTCGCCCAATCCCAACTCGACTCACCGCTCATCCAGCTCAAAAAAGAACTGCATGATTTATACATCCAACACGACTACGAAACACTCTACACCTACCTACACAAAAAGACGTTGGCAACATTCGAAATCAATACACAAGAAAGCTACTATTATTTCTATCTCGGCATCTGCGAACTAAAATACAAGAAAAATAACACGGCTGGCATTAGCGCATTAGAACAAGCTTTAACATTATCGAAAACCGACGTGATGCGAGCATTAATCAGCAGTTATCTCGCCCCAGCTTATTACGCTACTAACAATGAAGTCGCCGCGCTGCAACAATTAAATCACTGTTTACTGTTCTTAAATAAACGCGACTTTTCAAGCGAACTCATTCCAGCCATTTATCATCATGTGGCGCTTTGTTACGGCTTTTCTGGTGATAATTTAACGGCAATCGAGTACATTCACCTAGGCATTGACTGCTGTAAACGGCAAAACAATAATTTTTACCTCTCCTATTTATTTTTTGAACTCGGTGTATTTTTTATTCGCACCAACCGAAAGCAAACAGGAACCCGAAAAATGAAATTCAGTTTGGAACTATCCGCGTATCTCGATGAACAATTTGTGACCGCAGAACTTACGAAACGGCGCAAAGAAACGATCGAATATGCGAATAATCATATTTAAAGGAGACGAGGCACAATGAATCGTGAAGTTATTTTATATATCGCAGTAAGTGTGGATGGTTATATTGCAGAAGCAGACGGTAGCATTGGCTTTTTGGAAGATACAGAAGTGATTGTCGATGAGGAGACTTCCTATCAAGAATTGCTGGACAAAATCGACACGGTCGTACTTGGCAGAACGACTTACGATCAGTTGGTAAACGAGCTTGCGCCTGGAAATTATCCGTACACCGAACAAACATCGTACATCATTACAAGTCACCCCGACACAAACACCGAAAAACTAGTTTTCACATCCGAAGATCCCGTAGAATTAGTCCGCAACTTAAAAAGCGTGGACGGAAAAGCGATTTGGATTGTAGGTGGCAGTAGCATTATAGCACCTCTAGTCGAAGCCAACTTAATCGATTCGTACGTCATTACTACCATTCCAGTCCTTCTAGGCAAAGGCATCCCCTTATTCTCAGAATTTGAAGGCCCAGTTTCTCTAAGAGTCGACCGAGTAGACGTAAACAATGGCTTAGTTTACACCTATTACTCCAAAAAGTAATTAATTTGTCATTTTTAAAAAATTCTATACTTTTCTTTATAAAACCTTTAGAGCTTATCCGTATAGTAGGCAATGCACCACATTTTTTTATAGAGGAGAGAGGAAATGAAGAAAATCAGCATCATCTTTATTGCGACAATGCTCATGGGCTTATTAATCGCTTGCACGCCAACAACTGCCGAATCCAAACCCGCACCAAAAAGTAAAACCACACAAGCAAAAGAAGCACTCAATCAGCTAGAAAAAAAATACGGATCGGAATTAGGCGTCTATGCAGTCAATCCGGAAAACAGCCAAACCCTCCAGTACAACGCACAGGAACGCTTTGCCTTTGTATCCACATATAAAGCCATCGCAAGCGGCGTGTTACTGAAAAATCTAACCGAACAACAACTAGAAAAACGCGTATTCTTCAAAAAAGAGGACTTAGTGGACTACTCCCCAGTCACTGAAAAACATGTGGAAAGCGGCATGACCATCAAAGAAATCATTCACGCAGCCGTTGCATACAGCGATAACACAGCGGGAAATTTATTATTCAACGCGCTAAACGGTCCTAAAGGTTTCCAAGACGAACTCCGCAAAATCAAAGATGAAACAACAAACTCCGACCGCTACGAAACGGAATTAAATACAGCCATTCCTGGAGACTCTCGCGACACAAGCACTCCAGAAGCGTTCGCTAAAAACTTGGCATTCCTAACAAAGCAAGGCAACTTACAACCAAAACAGTTAGATTATTTCAAGCAAACACTTATTGAAAACACAACGGGAGACAAACTAATCCGAGCTGGCGTTCCAAAAGGTTACATAGTCGGAGACAAAACCGGCGCGGGCTCTTACGGAACACGAAATGATATCGCCGTTATTTATTCTGATGACAAAGATAAAGAACCACTAGTCTGGGTTATCTTCTCGAAAAAAGACAAAGAGGATGCTGAATATGACGATCAATTGATTGCTGATGCGGCCAAAGTACTTAGTCGATACTTCGATTTATAAAACAAAAAAGGATTTTCCAATGACGGAAAATCCTTTTTTCTGCGCTTATTTCTCGACGGTTTTCATTAATCCATCGCGAACACGTTCTAATTTTTCAGTTGCTTCGTTTTCTGTTTGGCCTTTGATGCTGAAATAGAATTTGATTTTTGGCTCTGTGCCGGATGGGCGTAGCGCGAACCATGAACCATCTGCTAGGAAGCATTTGATAACGTTGGATTTGGACATATCGATTGTTTCGGTTGTGCCAGCCGTGATGTCGCGGCGTTCGCTTAATTGATAGTCTTCCACTTTCGTAATCGCTTCGCCACCCATGTGCTCTGGAAGTGCTGCGCGGAACGATTTCATGATGTTCTCAATTTGCTCCGAGCCATCTTTCCCGCTCATCGTTAACGATACTAAGTCCTCTTTAAAATAGCCAAATTGCTCGTAAATTTCTTCAAGGTCCTCTGCTAATGTTTTGCCCGCTTGTTTACTGTCCAGCGTCACTTCACAAATAGCAAGTAGCGCTTGAATCGCGTCTTTATCACGCGTGAACGGCTTCACCATGAAACCATTACTTTCTTCAAAACCAAATTCGAACGTGTTAGAACCCGTTGTTTCGAATTGGTGAATTTGCTCGGCGATAAATTTGAAACCAGTCAGAACTTCAATCATTTTTACATCAAAATGGTTCGCAATAACCGTTCCTAAATCAGATGTTACAATCGATTTCAAGACTGCTGCGTTTTGTGGTAATTCGTTTTGCGCTTTCTTCTGTTTCAATAAGTAATGCAAAATTAGCGCGCCGATTTGGTTACCGCTTAGAACATCGTATTGCCCTGATTTGGTGCGAACTACAACGCCAAGACGGTCAGCGTCAGGGTCTGTTCCGACAAGAATATCCGCGTCATATTTCTCCCCGTAGCCAATCGCAACTTCAAATGCTGCACGGTTTTCTGGGTTCGGTGACTTCACCGTCGAGAAATTTGGATCAGGAACGAACTGTTCTTCGACTTGGATGACGTTTGTAAATCCAACGCTTTCCAATGCTTTCAAGCCAAGCATGCCGCCAGTTCCGTGAAGTGGTGTGAAGACAATTTTCAAATCTTTGCCGTGATTTGTTACTAAATCATTGTTTACAACGACTGTTTTTACTTTTTCTAAGTATGGTGTGTCGACTTTCTCGCTGATGACTTCTAGCATGCCGTCTGCAATTAGCGCCTCTTTATCCGCTACTTGAACGGAGAAAATGTCGTCAATTGCATCGATATAACGCGTTACTGCCCCCGCCGCGTGTGGCGCCATTTGCCCGCCATCTTCGCCGTAGACTTTGTAACCATTGTATTCCGCTGGGTTATGGCTCGCCGTAATCACGATACCGCTATACGTATTCAAATAGCGCACAGCAAAAGACAATTCTGGTGTTGGACGCAATGTTTCAAACACGTAACTCTTGATGCCGTGGTGCCCTAAAACACGCGCAGATTCATACGCAAATTCAGGCGACATATGGCGGCAATCATACGCAATAACAACGCCGCGTTTCTTCGCTTCCTCACCGTTCTCCGCAACATAGCGCGCCAAACCTTCCGAAGCCTTGCGAATCGTATAAATATTCATCCGGTTCGTTCCAGCACCTAGCACACCACGCATGCCCGCCGTTCCGAATTCCATATTACGATAAAAGCTGTCCTCAAGCGTTTTCTCGTCTTTTTCCGCATGTAACGCTTCCTTCAAGCTACCCTCAAGTGCATCATTTGCCATCCATTTCTTGTATTCCTCTTTCCATCCCATAATTCTCCTGCTCCTCTCACAAACTGCTGTCCCGAATGACTAAATCCGTAGATAG
The DNA here is from genome assembly GCF_000766865.1 of Listeria booriae. Taxonomy (GTDB): domain Bacteria; phylum Bacillota; class Bacilli; order Lactobacillales; family Listeriaceae; genus Listeria_A; species Listeria_A booriae. Next base: position 135,814 of record NZ_JNFA01000028.1, on the reverse strand, counting down.
CGTTACTTTTTTTGTAATCGAGCGACCCGCGAGCAACCTTTCTTGCAAAAGTTCCACACCCGTCTCGCCCATCAATTCTGTATATACTTTCACCGTGCTTAACGGCGGAAAAACATATTTAGAAACACTCACATCATTCAAACCAATCACGTTCACCCGCTCAGGAACCGCAATTCCCTGCTCCTGTAACGCCCGCAAACAACCAATCGCTAGCGAATCATTCGCCGCAAAAAAAGCAGTCGGCAAGTCCTCGCCAAGTTCATTAATCGCCTTTGTCATTAATTCATACCCTGTTTTAACAGAAAACTTTCCTGAAAAACAGAATTTCTTTTCATATAAGCCTTTACGTTTCATATAATCACGGAATGCCAGCCATCTTGTGTCGATAATATTAGCCGATTCATCACTAAACTGTTCTTCACCAGCGATAAAACCAATGTTTCGATGTCCTTTTGCAATAAAATAATCGAGAACCGAAACCGTCGCCTGCTGGAAATCAACGACAACCGAATCATATTTCAACACAGATTGATCCGAATCCACAAAACAAATATTGGCGTTCCAGTCCGTCAACGCCGTAATCTGTGCCTGACTGAACTTTCCAATCGCGATAATTCCTTCCACATTCGTCAAACTTTGATCTGGAATGTCTTGAAAAAGTCGCAACACTTGGTAGCCCTCTTCTTCGGCCTTACGTTCCGCGCCAACACGAATGGATAAGTAATACAAGTCATCCAATTCTTCCTTTTCTGAATACCAGTGCACGATGGCTATTTTGGCATTCTTCTTTTGCTGTTTGCGCTTATGCTTCGTATATGAAAGCTGTTCTGCTGCCTCAAAAATCCGCTTCTTCGTATCATCTCCGACCGACAATGTTTCGTCGTAATTGAGGACCCTCGATACGGTCGCAATCGAGACACCAGCTTGCTTTGCAATATCCTTAATTGTTGCCACGTCAACACGCTCCTCTGTTAGCATTCCGTGAAGCATCACCTTCATTTTATCAGGTATTTTGCAACACGTCCATTTTCATCTAATTACCAAAAAAAAGGCCGGGAACATCACATTCCTAGCCTTGGAATTCTGTTATATCGTTGTAAATCGGAAAACTGTCTCCGATTGGAAAGTTTCGCCTTCTTTAAGTACGGCTGAACCAAATCCATCGTTGTTCATGGAATCCGGTAAACCTTGAGTTTCCATTGTAACACCAGCATATTTCGGAACCGGCGTGCCATCGATGGCAAATTTCCCAGATAGTTGATTGCCAGAATAAATAACGACTGAATCACAATCCGTTTCCATTTCAACAACTCGGCCACTTTGCGGATCAACTAATCGCGCATCTGCTTGATTTGGCGCATGATTTAGCACGAACGCATGGTCATAGCCATTTTTGATAATGATATTTTGCGGGTGTTCGCTTGTTGCACCATCACGAATCGGTCTTGGCTCGCGCAAGTCAAATGCCGTTCCCGCAACGTCCATTAATTCGCCCGTCGGAATCGAATCTTCACGCAGAGCAACAATGCGGTCACTGCGAACTTGCAACGTCTGATCCAGCACCGTTTTTGCCACATCGCCTGTCAAATTAAAATAAATATGATTCGTCGGATTGAAAACCGTTGTCACGTCACTTGCCGCTTCGTATTTAATTTTCCACTCATTGGCATTGTTCAGCGTATACGTCACGCGCACATCCAAATTCCCCGGATAACCATTGTGCCCATCAGGACTCGTCATCGAAAAGACAACCCCGACCTCGTCGTCTCTTTCCAGACTCGCCGCATCCCAAATCGTTTTGCTAAAATTATTCGGTCCACCGTGCAGCTGATTCTCGCCCTCATTTTTCGTAAGCTCATAGACTTTCCCATCTAGTTCGAATCGCGCATTCTCAATCCGACCTGCAATCCGTCCAACAAGCGCTCCAAAATAAGGCGAATGCTCCAAATATTCATCCAGCGTCTTAAAGCCCAGCGATACGTTCGTAAAATTCCCCGTCACATCCGGCGCCCAAGTTTCCGTCACAATCCCGCCATAATCCAGCGCCTTCACACGCACACCGTTATCATTTTCCAAACAAAATTCCGTCACCACTTGGCCATCCAGCACACCAAATTCCCGTTCCGTTACCTTCATTTCGCATCCTCCGTTCCAATTACAGTCTCGATGAACCGCTTAAACGCCCGTATTCCCGTCTCCGTGTCCTTAAACACACCAGCATCCGTAAGCACTTGACAGAACACCTTCCCGACTTCCTGCCGCAGAAATTCCGTCACCGTCTCCGCATCAAAGCCCCCCGTCGCCTTCAACCGGTCCGCCCATTCCAAATGATAGTCCGCCATCGCATTCGGCTGATCCATCAAATAACGCGCAACCTCCTCAAGCTCAGGCTTCAATCGCGGCGGCAATACCGCAAGCCCCATCACCTCAATCAAGCCAATGTTCTCCTTCTTAATATGATGCAGCGTCGCGTGCGGATGAAACAACCCGTCAGGATGCTCCGTCGTCCGCCGATTATTCCGTAACACTAGCGCCAACTCAAACACCCGCTCGCCGTCAACATCCCGACAACTCGCAATCGGCGTAATCGTATTATGCCGTTCCTCACCACTATACGCCAAAATGTCCACCGAGTCATCCGAATACCCTACCCATTTTTGCAAAATCGCATCCGCGGCAGCAACAATCTCCGTCGCACTCGCCGACCGCAACCGAATCACCGACATCGGCCACTTCACAATGTCCACCGTCACATCCGGAAACTCCGCCCAATGATACCCCGGAAACTCCTTATGTACAGGCGCTTTCGCCATGGCAAACGTATGCGCACCACCCTGATAATGATCATGCGACAAAATCGATCCACCAACAACCGGCAAATCCGCATTCGATCCCACAAAATAATCCGGAAACTGCGCCGTAATCCCAACTAACCGCTCAAACGTCCCGCGATTAATCACCATCGGCCGATGCTCCGCCGACAAGAAAATACAATGCTCATCATAATACGCGTACGGAGAATACTGCAATCCCCAATCCTCATCACATACCCGCATCCGAATAATTCTGTGATTCGTTCGCGCTGGGAAATCCATCCGTCCCGCATACCCTTCATTCTCCACACAAAGCGCACAAAGCGGATAACTCACTCCCTGCTCCGATTTCGCCATCGCAATCTGCTTCGGATCTTTCTCCGGTTTAGACAAGTTAATCGTCATTTCCAACTCGCCATACTCCGTTTTCACCCGATATTCGATATTTTTAGCAATGCTTCGCGTCTTAATATAATCACTTTCCTTGCTCACCGCATAAAAATAATCCGTCGCCTTTCTCGGAGATTGTTTATATAATTCCCAAAATTCCGTATTTAATTGCGACGGCATTGGCATGAACAAATCCATCACCTTACTCTGCCAGATTTCCTGCTCCGCCAATGTCTCCCCAATCGCGCCCGATTCTATCGCTAATTCTGTCAGCCGATCCAGCAAAGACAAGCGATCCGCGGCAACATTTTCTGCCACCGCGCGCTTTTCCGACCAGCCAAGCAAATCCAACAATCGATTCGTCACATACACACGATCTAACGCGTCGATTTCCCCATTTTCTATTGCTATATCAACAAACTGATCTACTATCATTTTTTACACCTCGTAGGTTTTTAGTTCGAGTAGCCATTCGGATTTTTAGAGTGCCAGTTCCAGGCGTCCTCAATAATTTTGTTCACATCCGTAAATTGCGGATTCCATTTCAAAACTTGTTGTGCCTTATCACTAGAAGCAATCAGCGTACTTGGGTCTCCTGCACGTCTTGGCACAATTTTCGCAGGAATTTCTTTGCCCGTCACGTTCCGCGCTGCCTCCAACATTTCCTTCACTGAAAAACCTTGGCTACTGCCCAAATTGAAAATATTGCTTTCGCCGCCGTCTTTCAAATATTCCAATGCCAAAATATGCGCATCAATTAGGTCAACTACATGGACGTAATCACGAATACACGTACCATCTTCTGTCGGATAATCATCACCAAAAATCGATAGTTCCGAACGTTGTCCCAATGCAGTTTGTAAAATAATCGGTACTAAATGCGACTCTGGATTGTGGTCTTCACCAATCGAACCATCGAACTTCGCACCCGCCACATTGAAATAACGCAACGCTACAAAACGCGTATCATACGCCTTATCGCACCATTTTAAAATTTTCTCCATCATGAGTTTCGTTTCACCATAAGGACTTTCAGGATTGGTCGGCGCATCTTCTGTAATCGGGATAACCTCAGGTTCGCCGTAAGTCGCTGCAGATGAAGAAAAGACGATGTTCTTCACGCCAAACTCTTCCATCACTTCCAATGTTACTTGCGTGCCATACACGTTATTATTAAAGTACTCCAAAGGCATTTCAACCGACTCACCAACTAACGAATTCGCCGCAAAGTGAATCACACCTTCAATGTTTTCCTTCTTAAATACGTCTTGCATAAACGCTTTATCACGAATATCCCCTTGATAAAAAACCGCATCTTTATGCAACGATTCCACATGACCCGTTTGTAAATTATCAACAACCGCTACTTTGTAACCCTTGTCTACCAATTGATCCACTGCATGCGAGCCAACATAACCCGCGCCGCCCAATACTAAAATACTCATATACTATTCCTCCTTGATGGCTTTCGCTCCATCACTAATATTTGCAATATAAAACGCTGCTGGATAGCCAATTTTTTGCGCGTAAGCTTTACCGACATTGTCAATAAAAGCATCTACGTGAGCCGTTTCCACTATCGCGATTGCACATCCACCGAAACCAGCTCCTGTCATTCGAGCACCTAAAACGCCCGTCTGCTCCCAAGCTGTTTCTGCTAGCATATCTAATTCTACCCCAGTTACATGATAATCGTCACGTAAAGACATGTGAGATTCATTAATTAATTTGCCGAAAGTCATTAAATCTTCATTTTTAAGCGCTTTCGTAGCCTGCAACGTGCGAACATTTTCACTTACTGCATGGCGCGCTCGTTTCACCAACGTCTCACTAGAAATCAAATGTTGGTATTTATTAAACGTCTCCATATCAAGCTCACCAAGCGACTTAATCGCTAACTCCTGCTGCAATTCCGCTAACGCTTGCTCACATTCACTGCGCCGCTCATTGTATTTCGAATCCGCCAATTCCCGCCGTTTATTTGTGTTCATAATCACAATCGTATATCCCGCCAATTTCACCGGCACCATCTCATAATCCAGCGTATTACAATCCAGCAAAATCGCCATATCCTTCTGACCCTTACCAATCGCAAACTGATCCATAATCCCCGAGTTCACGCCGATAAATTCATTCTCAACCTTCTTCCCAGTCAAAATCAGCTCCAACTCAGCCAATTCCAACCCGTACAACCCCTGCAAAATAACTCCCGTCAAAAGCTCAATCGAAGCCGACGACGACAGCCCAGCACCATTCGGAATGTTCCCATAAAAAAGCACATCCATCCCTGAATCAATCCCGTGGCCTGCCTCTTTCAAGAACTTAATCATCCCTTTCGGATAATTCGTCCAATTATCGCCTTTCCGATACTCCAAATCCGCTAAATCAAACGAAATAATTCCCAAATCCTCAAAATTAAGCGATATCAAGCGAACTTGCGTATCATCCCGCTTCGCCGCCACCGCATACGTTCCAAGCGTAATCGCACACGGAAAAACATGTCCACCATTATAATCCGTATGTTCCCCAATCAAATTAATCCGACCCGGCGCAAAAAACAACGCCCCATCTTCCCGATGAAATACCCGCGCAAAATCGGCTTTCAATTTCGAAAAATCCATTTCCCCATACCTCCACATTCAAAATAGAACCTCTTGTGTTTATTATAATTCTTTTAGTAAACTTTATCAAGTAATTTTACTAAATTATTTTAGTGTGGAGGTATGATTCGATTTTTATTTGTACTTTCATTTTAAGAAAGAGCCGTTCTTACGATGTCTGATTTCCAACCATCTAAAACAAATAAAGTACACACAAAACGCAAACACGCTTAGCAACAAACTAGTCCAAACAGGATATACTTGTTGGATTGTTTCATGAGTAATTAGCCTCCAAGTATTTGCATAAAAAATCAAGAAAAAATAATGTGTGCCCATAATAATCATTGAATGCCTGCCAAAATTACCCCACAACGCTGACTTCCCGATTTTCTGACAAAGGATGCAAAACGTATAAATCCCTAGCAACGCCCCAACCATAAAAATGAAAAGGTTTCCTATATTATTGCTCCGAAAGCCCACAATCTGAGCGTTATTTAGATAAAATACAAGGAGAACATAGATGAGAGACATCACAAGAAGTACATACCAATTATGCCAACGTTTATGCACTAATACGCCCCACACCTTACATTTAAAACCCAAATAATAAAACAACCAACTCAAAGGCACAATTTGAAAACCTAGAAAGATTCGCATACCCTCTTGCTCGCTAAACATTATCGCAAGCACGCAAAAAAGAATTATCACAATTAGTTTTCCTTTTCTCATCTGCATAAACAAATAAAATAGGATTTCCACAAAAAATAGAACAACTAAAAACCAGAGTGGCGTGTTGAATCCCACATCACCATCCAAGTAAAAGAAATGTTTCCACAGCGCCGTTGGTGATTCATATAGTTTGTGTGATGCTAAGAAAGACAAACCGTTTACTACAAGAAATGTCACCGTTTGAAACAAGAAGAATGGCACTAATAAATGCTTACTCTTTTTCCGTAAGAACGCTAAGAATCGGATGTCTTTTTGCTTGTAAAGATAGCCTGATAGGAATAGAAACAGAGGCATATGAAAACCGTAAATGACTATTTTCAATGTGTCGCTAGCATAGAAATGTCCCCAAACTACGAGGAAAATACCAATGCCTTTTGCTGTATCAATCCAATCCATGCGTTTCGTTACCATCCGCGCTACCTCCCGTTAATTACTTGCAATGTTTGACGTAATTGCGTAGAAGACGTTCCTTTTGTATAAGGCAAATATTCAATATGAACATCCACTTGTTCAAAATCAGCTTCGAACTGATTCCACGTGTCGGTTCCTTTCCAATCATCGCCTACAAAAATTGCTTCAAAGCCTAACTTGCGCCATGCCTCCATTTTATTCATGTTAAGCTGAGGTACAACCTCATCCACATAACTAATCTGCTTTACAATTTCTATCCGCTCCTCAAAAGGAATAACGGCTTCCTTATTTTTATAGGCAACAAGTTCATCCACCGTGACACCAACAATTAAATAATCGCACTGCTCTTTTGCTTTTCTTAAAAGGTTCAAATGACCAATATGAAACATGTCGTACACGCCTGTGGTGTAACCAATTTTATATTTTTTATTCATCCTAAAATAACTCCTTTAGCGGCATAATGCCTTGATTTTCGTGGCAACGGCGGTGGCGGCTGTTCCTTTTTCAAATAATCCTGTTTGTCCGTAAAATTTCTGCATGTTTTGCTGATAAACTGCTTCATCGAATTGATGTATCTCCTGCACGAGCGATTCTACTGTCATAGCGATTGGAAATGGTAGCTCTTCTATATCAAAATAAAGCGAGCGTTCCGTACGAAGATATGTTGTAAGATCCGGCGTGTATAATATCGTTTTCTTTCCCGCTATAGCCATGTCAAACATACAAGAAGAATAATCAGTGATGAGCATATCTGACGTAGCAATCAACTCTTGCATATCGGGATAATCGGTCGCAGATAAAACATTGCTATCATAAACTAATTCTTTAGCCAAAGATGCGATATTCGGATGTAATCTGACAAAAATTTTCCAATCAGAACCAAATCGCGTCTGAAGTGCCCGTTTTAAATCGGTAAACTCCTGCAAATAAACAGATAGACTAGCCTCTTTTCGAAAAGTGGGAGCATAAAGCAAGAATTTCGTCGTCACATCCACTTGAAAAAAATCAGCTACACGTTGTCGAATTGCTGTAGTATCTTTCCAAAATAAATCACAGCGTGGCGTCCCAGTCGTTAATACTTCTCCTTGAAACCAAAAAGCATTTTCGTACAGCTCTCGGCTAAAAGTGGCTCCTGCTAACATATAATCGCATTTTTTAGCATCACGTTTAGCTCGGTCCAGATAAGCCAGTGGTAATTGCTGTTCCGCATCTTTTTCAATTTTCTTCAGGCGGAGCGGGCTGTGCCATGTTTGGATGTATATTTGTCCTTTACGCTTCGGTGGACAGTATTTTTTTCGGCAGTTATCTAGCCAAATTTTCGCAGTTGATAGTTCCTTCAACGCCTGTTTCGTACCATATCGTACTGGGCGAATACCGGCAGGGAGCGATGTTTCTTGTCCTTCTTGAATGAGCCACACAATATCAAAATTTTGGTCTAATAGTTCATCGATAATGTACTTTGGGCTGTCACTATACCCACGACCTTCATGCGCGGTCACCACGATTTTATTTTTTTGAATTGGCAAAAACCAATAGTGGTACGCATAATTTCCAAAACTGAAGCGGTTTTTGATAAGTCGAAATGTTTGTTTAAACTTGTGGAACATCTTCTAGCAACTCCTTTTGTGAGAAAATATGGCGGTTTTTCCAAACAATAAATACGCGATACACAAGTACGGTGAATTGAGAAAGTACGGTCATCATGCACAACGTTTGGACGCTGAACGTACCTGTTAAAAATAAGATAGATAGCCCGACAAGCTGAACAACTGCTGAAACAACGGTCGAGAGGTTGGCATGTTTGGCCAGTCCCATTGGTGATAAGGTTGGAAAGCCCAACATGTATACCAGTGGAGTTATGGCAACAATCGGCAATAATAAGCGTAGAATAGAACCTGCACCATAAAATGCGGGGCCTAGAAATAATGCCATACATTCATTCGCATAAATACTTAATACGATGCATATGATAATCACTGGTGGCATGATGATCCAGATAATTTTCTTGAGCAAACGAAAGTCACGATTCTTCACCATGTATGGGTACAAACTATCTGCCAGCGGTGAAAAAGTCGTTTTTGCTGTGCCTATAAGTCGGTCTGATGCTACGTACATCCCCACTTTTGCGCTTCCTGGAGAGTACATCAGACCGAGAAACAGTGTGTTAGTGACTTGATAAATGGTTGCTGAAATACGTGAAAAGAAAAACGGGCTAGATTTTTGGATTGTTTGCCAGAGATAGCCTTTTTCAAGTCGGACAAACTTAATCTTTAATTGACGTGAGACATGCCGCTGTACAAAGAGGAGCGCTACAGCATTGCCAATCAAGGTAAATAGTGGAACGAAGTAATAATGTTGAGGAGTTTTTAAGAAGAGGAAAATCATGAGTACAAAAAAGGCTTGAATGATAAGTGTTCGTATCGTGATACGTTTCATTGTTTCCAACCCGCGATACAAAAAATCTGGCAAGAAGGCGCTAACGGCAACAGATGCAAAGGTCAGTAGATACAGAAACATATCTTGGCGCAACATCGGCACCGCATAACAAATGCCTAGTAAAATAACAAAGCTCAACGCCGTCAACAAGCCCTTCGCATACATTACTGCAGTATAAATGCTCGCCACTTTCTGAGCATCTTCTCGATTTTTAGCCACATCCGCCGTAGCTGATAAAATAAAACCAAAATCAATCACTAATCTAAAATACGTCATCATCGCTACCGCAAAACCTACTTTCCCGTAAAACTCAGGGCCTAGAATCCGCGTTTGATAAGGTACCGTAATCAGGCTGAAAAAGTAACCTGAGAACGTCAGAGCATATAAGAATATCGTATTTTCGAGTAGTCGTTTTTTATGCTTATTATTCATTTTGTGCACCTTTCTTTCTACGTATTTTTCTCAGCCAAGCACGCGCATCTAAGTAAAGTTTTACTCCGAGTGGCAGCGTAATTTTCTGATGCAATTCTTTTGCATAATGGCAACTATCGATGTATAACACATTACGGCGCTGACGTAAAAATTGCTTCGCTGCTCTTGTTTTAGCAACCACACGTTCTTCTTCCAATAATTGAATCACCTGATGTTTGGACGTGTAGGAAGCCTGACTTTGGTAAATGGAACTTTGCATAATCGACCCAGCACGATATCGTCTTTTAAAAAAAGGCTGGGCGATATACATAAAATTATTTGCTCGCGTAAACAATTGCGGCGTAAAAATCTCATCCTCATGCAGAATTCCATCCACAAATCGCAGACCTTGGGATAAAACTAATGATGTGCGTACAAAGTAGAGCCAGACTGGAGAATTGTAGTGTTTTCTTTGAACTTGTAACCATTCTTTCTGGGTATATCGTTTATTTTCTTGAAGCACAAAACTTGAATCGTACGGATTTGTCCTCGTGATTCCCTGCTCCGTAAACCCAATCGCATCGAATTTCACAACATCAAGCGCTTCCTGCTCGGCGAGAGTAAAGCATCGTTCTAGCATATCGTGCTGCAAATAATCATCGGAATCTAGAAAGTAAAGATACTTCCCAGTCACCTGCTCCAGCCCCGTATTCCGAGCCGCCGATAACCCTTGATTCGTCTGTGAGATAATGCGTAAGTTCGGAAATTTTCGTTGATACACTTCTAAAATTGCGAGGCTCCCATCACTACTCCCATCGTTCACTGCGATAACTTCAAAATCTTGAAACGTCTGATTTTTCAAACTATCCAAGCAAGTACCTAAGTAAGGAGCAACATTATATACCGGTAAAATAATCGAAACACTAGGCAAAAACAGAACCTCCTATTTTTTGGCGACCAATCGAGTAATATGCAAACCCAGCTTTATCTACGTCTTCTAGTGCAAAGCAATTACGGCCATCATACACACGTGCATCTCGCATTTTTTCAAAAAGACTCAAGTCCATCTCTTTAAATTCCGCCCATTCTGTAAAAATAAAACAAGCATCTGCAGATTCCAACACATCAGCCATCGAATCTCCATATGTGATATCCGTTCCAAAAACTTTAGCTAAGTTAGGTAAGCCGACTGGATCATACACATGCACATCCGCGCCTTCATTCAGCAACAAGTTAATATTCGGAATCGATGGAGCCTCACGTAAATCGTCTGTTCCTGGTTTAAACGTAGCACCAAGTATCGCAATTTTTTTCCCAGCAAATTGAGCCATGTCCTTGCGAGCCGCTTGTATCAACTTAAAACGTTGCTTCTCATTGACATCAATTGCAGCACGTACCGTTTTTAAAGTATAGCCTTCCTCTTCTGCTAACCAATGCAAAGCCTTCGTATCTTTCGGGAAGCATGAACCCCCGTATCCAATTCCAGGTGATAAAAATTGGCTACCAATCCGCGAATCTGCACCCATACCACGCGTCACTTCTTCAATATCCGCACCCACAACCTCGCACAAATTCGCAATATCATTGACAAACGAAATTTTAAGCGCTAAAAAATCATTGGAAGCATACTTCACCATCTCTGCGCTACGGCGATTCATCATCAAAATCGGCTGCCCAAAAGGTGCATACAGCTCAGATAAAATTGCTGCCGCTGCTTCTGTTTCTGTTCCAATCACAATCCGTTCAGCCTGACGCGTATCTCGTAATGCCGTTCCCTGTGATAAGAATTCTGGGTTGGAGGCAACATCTATCCATCCACGGCGCTGTCTGCCAAGCAGAGTGTCCATATAAGCCGCCAACTTATCATTCGTACCTACCGGAACCGTTGATTTCACCACAACCAATGTTGGTTTCGTAATCGACGCAACAATCTCCTTACAAACACCGTATAGTGCTTGTAAATTCGCAGATCCATCTGTATTCTCAGGCGTCGCAACTCCTATAATAATCACATCAGCGTCGCCATAAGCTTCCTCATAATCGAGCGTAAATGCCAATCGATTAGCTCTTTGCGCCACAGCCATCGCGTCCTCCAAACCCGGCTCATAAATCGGTGACTCGCCGCGTTGTAGCCTTGCCACTTTTGCCGCATCTTTATCCACGCACACCACAGAATGACCGACCACAGCCAAGCAAGTTCCAGTCACCAATCCAACATATCCCGTCCCAGCTACTGCAATTCTCATATCATATCATCCTCACTTCTATTTTAAATACGATCGCACCATATTAAGGCCAGCCATATACACATAACTTCCTGCCTCTTTCACACCCCAACGTACCTTCAAAAATCGTCTTCCTAACTCCTTCTGACGCTCCCAACTTGTCATCATTCGATCCGTTGCAATTCCTCGATTTACGATAGACAACAAGAAAGCATCCTGAGCATTTCGACTGAGTGGCACCGTCTGCATCCATTCCTCTGAAAATCGCCACGCATTTTGCTGTCCGACATGTTTAGCCGTCATATCGTGTTGATGATAAATCGTTTCCGGACTTTCCAAATGACGAATCTCAATCCCAGCAGCCTCCATCCGAAGCAACAAATCCCAGTCTTGATGCTTTTTCAACCCATCTGTAAATGGTATTTCCAACAAAATTTTTCGCGGAATCAAAAGTGTCGATGTCTGCATAAACCCAATCGTCCATCTCCCTTTACGGCAAAACAAGTATTCCCCCACAGAGCATGTCATTTCCTCCCAATTCATATATGGAAGCACGTACGTATCTCGCTCCTTATTCGGTTTATAAGTCAAAACAGAAGTGAAAGCCAAATGCCGTTTCTCAGAATCGAATCCCAAAAGTCCAAGCTGTTTCTCTAACTTTGTAGGCAAAAACTCATCGTCATCATCTAAAAAAGCAATCCATTCCCCTTGAGCCATTTGAACTCCCAAATTTCGCGCAGCACTTCCACCAATACCGGTAGTTTGAACGTATCGTACTGGTTTACCAGCCTCTATATATCGCATAACCAATTGACGCGTCTCCTCATCAAAACCGTCAATAACGACACAAATTTCGATGGTTTTATACGTTTGGCACAAGACACTGTCCATCGCCCGTTTCAATGTATCAGCACGACGACATGTTGGTATTACAACACTTACAAGACCCAGCATCCTTAATTTCGCTCCTTATAATAATAATGATCTTCCTTCTGTTTCTGATTATTAAAAACAGCCCCCAAGAACAAACGTGAGCTCTGTTCCAAACGTTGACTTGCCTTACGAGCCCGCTCCGTCACCGTATAATCATTACGAATAACGAGCAGCGAAGCATCCGTCATCCCAGATAACACCTGTGCATCCGCAACTGCCAAAATCGGCGGTGTATCCACAATAATATAATCAAACGCTGCTTCCAACTCCGCAAAAATCTCCTTCAAACGATCCGACGCCAAAATCGAAGCCGGATTTATCGGAATGATACCCGTTTGCAAAATAAATAAATTTGGACTCTCACTTTCAAAAATAGCCCCATGCAAGTCTGATTCCTTTTTGATTAATCCCATCAATCCTAAATTAACACCGTTCCGAAAATATTTTTGAATCGTAGGCTTTCGTAAATCTGCATCCACCAATAAAGTTTTCTTCCCTTTTTGTGCAAAGGCAATGGCAAGATTACTCGAAATAAGGGATTTTCCAGAACTAGGATCTGCCGAAGTAACTAGTAACGATTTTATTTTCTTATCAATACTCATGAGTTCTATATTTTCTACCAACATCCGAAACTGTTCCGATAAAGGAGATAATGGCTTATTTTGCACAATTAATTTACGATCATCTCGCTGCACTTTTTTTACTTTACGTCGCATCATTTTTTCATTCGCCTCCGTTTCAATGTTTGCCCTTCGCCATTTTCCTCGCTAGCTGTTATATTGCCAATTGTTCCAATAACGGGGACTCCAAGTCTCACTACAATCTCTTCTTCTTTCTTAAACCGGTCATCAAACATTCTTCTCACAAACGCGATAACAATACCGATAACCAAGCCCCCGAACATCCCAGCTAATACGCCTATTTTCATGTTAGGGCTCACTTTTTGTGCCGTAGAAGCATCTGCTAATAATTCGACATTGGATACTTTCATCATGCCAGGGGTTTCTTTTAAAAAGCTCTGCGTCACGATTTTTGCTATCTTAACCGCATTCTCAGGCTGGCTATCAACCGCATGAATATTGATAACCTGGGAATTCTGTACGCTATCCACCGATACTTTATTTGCCAAACTTTCCACACTCATATCCTGACTAAATTCAGCAGCAGCACTTTTTAAAATTCGCGGGCTTTTAATCACGACACTATACGTGTTGACCATCTGAATATTCGCTTGTATTTCTGAATTTTGAACCGCTGAATTCTGATTTTGGGCATTTTGCGTAATCAGAACTTGAGACACCGCCTCATATTTTGGAGAAACAAAGTACTGCAAATATCCGAACGCAACAGTGGCAAAGAGTAACATAGTTGCTACCATAATCCATATATTTTTCCGCAAAACTTCCATGATTTCTTTTAGTGTAATGGTTTCTTCCATAAGTCATCCTTTCTTAGTCGCGGCTTTTCTTTTTCATCTCCAAAAGCAATCCCGATGAGAAAAAAGGTGATAATGCCGAGACTTGTCGTTAAATAGAGTTCTGTAAACAATGAGGTCACCGCGTAGAGGAATAGTACCAACGTAAATGCCTGTATCCTACCTGAACGCCGATTAATCATGAGTAAAAATATCAAAAGTATTAAAGCAAAACAAGCCGTCCCAATATAGCCAAATTGCGCAATAAACATCGCAATGAAACTGTCATTTAAATACTGCGGATTCTCTCTCGTAAAGCCATAATACTCATAAAATCGAAATTTATCGTAAAGATGCGAGTAATTCTTCACCGAACTGCCTGATCCAAACGAAGCAAATCCCGCGCCAAATGGAGCATACATATCCGCTATTTTGAAAGCAGCTTGGTATAATAAGCTCCGGGCAGATGTCGTAGAAGACAATAAACGTGTATCAATAATCTCCCAAAAACTTGCGATCAACGTGATCACTGGTAAAATCAAATAACTAATTTTGAAGCTTTTTTTCTTGGCATAATGCTGAAATAATAACATGAAGAAATAAATCCCGATAAAAATCAAACCTTTATTTCGAGCAGCAAAGAAAATCAAGATTCCTCCCATCGCGAGGAACGGAATATGATAACGCACATTTTTTAATCCGAGGAATAACATGCAGAAAAATACAGTGGCACTTAAATACGTAGCGTGGGGGAAAATGAGGTACTGTGTCTTAATCCCCATTCTAATTTCCGTCGAGGGCCAGATTGGATATACTAAGTTAACAAGTAAGAGCAGAAACAAAACCCCAATGACCCATTTACTGTACAGAACCAAACCATTAATTTGTGAGGAGAAAAATCCTGGTCGAAATGCGAGTCGTCCGAAGAAATAAGCAATAAAGCATTTGCAAATACTCCAGATATCCAGAACTATAAAAGTCCAGCCATAAACATTAGCAACCCGATTACCGAATAAACCGAGGACAATAATAATCAAGAGGAGCGCTATCACCAGATATTCTTGCGTCATAAGCGCTTTAGGTTGTTTTAGTTGAAACAAGATAATCCCGATAAAACATAGAAATGTCAACATATTATCTATATTTAAAGCCGCTAAAAAGGGCATTTTTTCAAAAACTGGGGAAAATAATATCAGCGTTATAAATGTGAAAAATAGAATGCTAGCTAGTTTCGTGTTTTCTTTTCTGATTTTATTAGGCATGCCTTACTCATTCCATTCTGAGTAGATTTCATTCCATTTGGCATTGTAAGCGGTGATTGAAAAGTGTTGCTTCATTTTCTTGGCAGCCGCCTCACCCATTGTTTCTCGTTCCGATTCCCGATCGATGAGTTCCATGATTGACGCCAGCAGTTCATCTTTGTCTCCAGGCTGAATCAACAACCCATCTTTTCCGGATTCGATGACACTTGGAATCCCGCCAACGTACGTACTAATATTCGGAATACCACACGCCATTGTTTCTAAAATCGCCATTGGTAAACCTTCTTGGTAGGATGGTAAAATATGAATCATCGTCTTTTTCATGGCTGCTTCTTTCTCGCTTGCTGTAATCCATCCGCCTAGCTGCACATTTTTTAATTGTTGCTTTCTAATGATTTCTGCGGCTTGTTTTGTATCACCATCACCGTATAAATAAAGCATGATATCCGGATATTTTTTTTGAAGTGGTTCTGCGATTGCTAGAATGTCGTACGTCCCTTTTCGCTCACCGAGTTGTCCAAAACAGCTGATTTGCGTTCGCTTTACTGGGTTAGAATTAGAAGTTGGGATTGGTACTGCGTTGTGTATGATTTCGGTTGTGATACCGAATTTTGCAAAATAAGTTTGAACTTCATCGTTTAGCACGATAATTTTATCCGCGCATCTGAGTGTTTTTAGCAGATGTTTTTGCAGTCCGGGCCGGCTTTCTTGGTGATATTGATCGAAGTGCGAGCCATGAATATGAAGCAAAACCTTCGCCCCACTGCGCTTTGCAATACTTGTTGCCAGTGCTTTTCGGAAATAGCTACCATCTTGTGCCATATGAATATGCACTACATCGATGTTCTTTTTTTTAATATAAAATGGCAGATAGGCTAATCCACGTATCGAGTACATTGTACGTCTGAATAAACTGCCTTCCTTCCAACTTTCTAGGTAGAACATGGCGTTTCTGCTGGATTTAAAATGACTTTTAAAGTTGGCGATAACAGTGGCAATACCACCTTTCGTCTCATGGTCAGGTCCAAACATTAAAATTCTCATGCTATCATCTCTTTTCCAAAATCTGTTTTCTTTTCTCGCGTATCACGTGGTTCAGGAATATCAGATTACCTACCAAGTACCTTTTGGCTAGTCGTCTCGGTTCTTGCATCATCCGGAACAGCCACTCCAAACTGAGTGCTTGCATCCATTTCGGCGCTCGTTTGATTTCTCCAGCGATAACGTCGAAGCTGCCGCCCACACCGATGGAAACCGGCACATTCATCGCCTCCATATATGAGTCTACGAAATATTCTTTTTGCGGACTTGGGAGTGCTATAAAAAGTAAATCAGCTTTATTTTTTCGAATATTCTCAACGATTTCAACTTCTTCTGTCGCTTTAAAATAGCCATGATGATAACCTGCAATTGGCAATGTTGGGTAGTCCGTTGTAATCCGGTCAATCATTTTCTTTAAAATCGGCTCGCTCGTTCCTAAAAAATACACGCGGTACCCTTTCTTAGCTGCAATTTCTAGAAGTCGAGTCATCACATCGATGCCAGCGACGCGTTCTAATTTCGGCTGTTTGCATACTTGTGCAGCCAGTACAACCGACATACCGTCTGGGTTGATTAGAGCTGCCTCATTGATAATTTTCTTGAACTTAGGATTTGTCTTCATCATGTTTATTTTATCTGCATTAACACCTGTATGATGTATTGGTTTTCTCAATGCAATGTAGGTTTCAATTTTTGCAATGGTTTCATGAAAGTTATATCTGTCAAGGTTCGCCTCTAAAAATTGAATGCGTTTTTCCATGAGACACCACTTCCTTTTCTCGTAATATTATCTTTGCTATACTTTTATTTTATGATATTTAGATCGCGCATGCCATTTTATTTTGCCCAAATTATGGGCACTTTTGAAACGGGTTTAGCCCTTTAGACTCCACTTCCTTTTCCAGTCAATTCTCTCCAAGTTTTCATCAAAATGAGGCAATTAAATCGGATGGATCGGTGGCGAATGTAGTATAAATCCAATTCGACCATGTCTTGAAAGCTCAATTTATTACGACCACTTACTTGCCAAAGTCCAGTACATCCTGGTTTGACGAGTAGACGTAGCTTATCATAACTCGTATATTCTTCCACTTCTTCGGGTAACGGCGGGCGCGGTCCGACAATGCTCATGTGTCCTTGCAAAACATTGAGAAGTTGCGGGAATTCGTCTAAGCTCGTTTTTCTTAGAACTTTGCCAATTCTCGTGATACGTGGATCGTCGTTTATCTTAAACATCAAGCCTTCCACTTCGTTTCGTTCGAGTAGTGCCGCTTTTAATTTTTCAGCACCGACGACCATGGAACGGAATTTATACATCTCAAAAGATACTCCATCCAATCCGATTCGCTTTTGTTTGAAGAAAACCGGTGCTTTAATGTCGCTTATTTTGATGAGTAACATAATGATTAGTAGGACTGGTGCGCTAATCAGTAGGGCGAGCAGAGAAACGCTAATATCAAGTACGCGGTATCTGTACTCTTTTGTGCCATTGACGTAGACGCTCTTTCTTTTTTCTGATGAGTAAAACATACTGTCTCCTCCTTACCTATTTAGTAGGAAATGCTAACAACCATTCTGCTGCTGGCTCTCGGTCCATAGACACATCGTATTCCAACCAAACTTTTTCTAAAATCGCCGGAACCTCAAAATAGATATTTCCAGTAATCGTTTCTCCTGGCGCTACGACTTGACCTAGACTATCTTTCTTCATGCCATAGCTGTCGTATACTTTCCTATTGTCATCTTTTATTCGAAAATTACCGGCACCGATGCCTATTTCTGTTTTGGAGTTATTTTTCACTTTTACGGCGATTTTTAAAATATTCTTGCGATCTGTCGCTGCTTTTTCTCGAGTAATCTTTGTTGGTGTTACAGTCATTTCTTCGCTTCCCAATGCTTTGTTGATATCGGTATCTTCTTTGCCACAACCAGCTAATGCTAACCCAAAAAGTGCCGCTATACTTATCGCTGTCAGTATTTTTTTCATAAAATTCTCCTTCCATTCCTTACAAAAAGGGGACTACCTTACGCCGCGAATAGTCACGGTGATAGTTCCCCTCTTTAGTTTCTTGGTTTTATTGTGTGATAGTTACTGTTTTTTGTGATAGTAGTCTATTGTCTGCGCTGTAACCATAAACGATAACTTCATCTGCTGCTGTTATTCTTTTATCTAGTGCGTAGAATTTGTATGTTTTATTGGATGCGATAGTGCCACCGTAATACTTTTTACCATTGATAGATATTGCTGTTTGTGTTATATCTCCAGTAAGTTCTCCAGTGATATAGGTTGCACCTAGTGTGAATTCAGCTGTTGTGATTTCACCTGTATAAGCTGCTTGGATTTTGATTGTTTTGGATGCTAGTAAGTTATTGTTTTCGTCGTAGAAATTCATAACTGCTTCTGCATCTGCTGTTCTAATTTTATCAGCTGCGTAAAATCTAACTGTGCCGTTCGCAACAGTTCCACCCCAGTATTTCGTGCCGTTAACTACTAAACCAACCTTGGCTACATTGTTGTTATATGTTCCTGTTAGATAGCCATCGCCAATTTTATAGTCTGCCACAGTCACTTTTAATGGCTCAAATACTTGTACTTGCACAGATGTTCTGATTTGTTTGCTGCTGTCATAGAAATTCACGATTACAGTATCGCCAGCTTTTAGGTTTTTATCTGCTACGTAGAATTTAAACGTACCATTAGCGATGTCCCCACCGTAGTAACGTTTTCCATTGACATCGACGCTCAAAGCTGTTGCTGGGCCAGTGTATGTTCCAGTGATATACATATCGCCAACTGTGTATTTCGAGATGACTCCTGTAATACCAGCTCTTGCTGAAACCTGTGCTTGTGCTTTATCTACTTGTTTTTGAAGTGCTTCTTTTACAGCTGGGTCCGTCACTGTGTTTACTTTTTCTTGTGCGGCATTAACTGCTGCTTGATTTGTTGTCGCTTTAATATCTTTTGTTGGATCATTATTTAAAAATAGGTCATTCACGCTTGCTTTAGCCGCATCTTGCGCTTCTTTTTCAGCGTTCGTACGGTCTGCTAATTGTTGTTTTGCCTTGTCTAAGCTGCTTTGAAGTTCTGCTTTTTTCGTTTCATCAGTTACTTTATTGATTAAATCTTGCGCTTTATCTAAATCATCTTGAGTTAGATTTCCAACAATGTCACCATCTGGGTCATTGTTTTCAAACAAATTAGTTACTGCTTCGTTTGCTTTGTCTTGCGCTTCTTTCTCAGTAGCTTCTATGCGATCAGTCAATTGTTGTTTTGCTTTATTCAATGCTGTTTGGAGTTCTGCTTTTTTCGTTTCGTCAGTTACTTTATTAATTAAATCTTGCGCTTTATCTAAATCATCTTGAGTTAGATTTCCGACAATGTCACCATCTGGGTCATTGTTTTCAAACAAATTAGTTACTGCTTCGTTTGCTTTGTCTTGCGCTTCTTTCTCAGTAGCTTCTATGCGATCAGTCAATTGTTGTTTTGCTTTATTCAATGCTGTTTGGAGTTCTGCTTTTTTCGTTGTATTGGCTAGTTTGTCAATTAAGTCTTGTGCTGCATCGATATCATCTTTTGTAACATTTCCTGTGATATCACCGTTTGGATTTTTATTTTCAAACAAGTTATTTACCACATCTTGCGCTTTGTTTTCTGCATCGATACGGTCATTCAATTGTTTTTTCGCGTTATCCAAGTTTTTTTGGAACGCTGCTTTTTTTGTTTCGTCTGTTACTTGATTCACTAAATTCTGCGCTGCGTCAATTTCGGCTTGTGTCAGTCCAGTTTTAATAACATTGGCTGGATTGCTTCCATTAAACAAATTATTTACAGCTTGTTGTGCTTGTTGTTCTAGTGCGATGGCATCTTGTTGTACTTGCTTATCACTTTTCTTAATGCTCTGCAAAGTTTGGAACAATCTATAATCTCTTGTAGAGGATGTTCCAATAGAAGCTAGCGTGATATTCGTTTTTGTTGATGTTGCTACAAAGCTAAAAGTACCTTCATAGCCATTGACAATTCCCTGATTTAAACCAATCAATGTTCTTGGTGTCAAATCATTAATCTGTAACGTAATATTTCTATTTACCATTGTTCTAGTCGGACCAGGGCCAACACTTTCATCTAGATAAAACCTCGATGTATACGTGTATTCTTTTCCGATTTCTGTGTCGATTGTTTGAGATACAGCAACATTCGTTCTAGCTTTAAATGTGGTTTGCATGCTCATACTTGCATTGGTTAGATGAAATATATTGCCCACTGCATCTGTCGCTACTGCCCCACCATTAGTGTCATATCCAAGCGTTGTATAAGCCGCACCCGATGTTAGATTCCAGTTTGTTGCGAATCTTTTACTATTGGTTGCTGATACAGAAATATCTTGACTTAATAAGTTTGGGTTAAGCACCGCTAATGTGCTTGGTTGCGATTGCGGTTGTGATTCTGCCGCTTTAGTAGTTAGTGCTCCTAGTGGTGTCGTTACTGATGTTCCGATTAGTGCTGCTACTGCCATGATACTTGCTGCTTTTTTCATTTTATTATTTAACATATTTATTTCCATTCTCCTTTATGTTTGATTACTTTTTAAACTACTATTTTCTCGTGAGCGGCCCCTTGCCCATCACCTCCTTATATGTCCTACTTAGAATGACAACGCCACCTATGTTCTTGTTCGCTTTTTTTATAGAGGTTGCGCGATTACCTGTTTCTCAGATATAGGTAGGCGTCTTTCATCATTCGTGATTATACCTCACCTCCTAGTATCAATTAGAAAATTATCTGTTTTTTACATTAAACTTTTTATTTCTAAAATAATTTCACGTTTACTTGTTACCTGTATAAGATTTTCCTCTTGTAAGGTTAGTAAACTATCGCTCAGCTTCGTTAATCCAATCCCTACATATTGCGCGATGAGGTTCCGTGTAAATACAGGAGGAATTTTTACGTAATTACCATGGTTCACCAGCGAACCGAATTTTTCCCCTAATTCTTGTAAAGCGATAAAAACGCGTTCCTTATGTGTTTTTTTCATCGTCATGAGCTTCTTTGTAAAAAAACTATATTGGTCCAACATGCTCAGATAGTGAAAAAGGTACCCTTCTTGTGTGCTCATAATTTTTGCGATAACATCACTTTTTATGAACCGCCAGATGATTGTTTCTGCGATTGTTGTTATCTTGAAATCTTCACTATTTGTATTTATCATGCTATCTGAAAGGCCGATAAATTCGTAAGGGCCCTTGAATTCGAATACTTCGTCCGCTATACTTACACTGGCAATCCCGTTGCAAATGTAGTATACATATTCTGTATCATCTTGATATAAAGGAATAGTCGTATTCTTTTTGAATGACATATTTATTTTTTCAATATTAAAGAACGTGTCTTCTATCAATAGTTTAAAAAGTTTAGGCTGATTAAATTCGCGTTTGATCATTTTTCTGGAATACAAATTATTTTGCCCCAAATACACAACCTCCTTATGATTAATAGTATGTCATATTATTTTTGACGTTTGTTACCTGAAAAAATGCTCCTATGGTCTAAATTGTGAACTATTTGTGACAGTTATTCTTTTTGAGAAGTTAACAGATTAAAAAGTGGCATTCGGGGAAAAGAATAGAAAAGTTGGTGTTTGTGATACGTCTTGTCTCACTGGGGATACTTTTATTTTATGATAATTAACTTATCATCGCCATTTTATTTTGCCTAAATTCTGGGCATTTTTGAAACGAGGGGTTGCATATGAATCACTTTTGTCTAAGATTAATACCTGATAAAAAAGTCCATCGCCAAATCTTGTTGATTGAGCAAATTGCCAAAGCTAGGTATTCGATTACGCTAGATGAAATATCTGATACACTTAATACGTCATTGCGAACTTTAAAAAGAGATGTGCAAGAGATAGAAGACATGGAAGAAAATTTAATTATTAAACATTCTGCTTCTATGCTTGAGATTACTGATAATGAGCTTGTTGATTTTGTTTTGGCTGAATTAGCTGAAAAATCACCACTTTTTGCTATTACTAAAAATATCTTTGAAGGACGATATTTGAATATTGACGAGTGGGCCGATGAATTATACATATCGACGTCGACGCTCTATCGTTATTTGAATCATTTTAAGGAGATATTGGCGGACTTTCATTTAAAGTTGCAGTTGAGCCCGGTTGCAATTAAAGGCAGCGAGGTTAATATTCGATATTTCTTTCACTATTTCTTTTATAGTACGGATGATGTTTCTCACAATTTTAGGCCGGATAAGAGGATATTTAATTTGTTTGAGAAGAGTTTTCAGTACATCATGGAACATAGCGATTTGGAGGGGCATGTGAGTCACCGGAGTGTTTTGTATTGGATTATGGTAATTACAAAGCGCTTAGAGTTACGCCAATATATTCAAATTAGTGATGATGTACAGTTGAAACAAAAAGAGCTGCCGCTGACGTATAAATCCATTGAAAACTTGGCTGTAGAGGTATTGGGGCTTGTTCTTTCTTCTGATGCAGAGGTTAATAGGAATGAAATGTTATTTTTAGATTTCATCTTGTTGGATAATTATGTTTATACCGAACAATTTTCTAGTGGCATCGTGAATATGGAGAATGCGACATTGATTGAGAATTTATTCGCTATGGTGCGGGAATATTTTGATAGAAATAAGTTGGAGGAACCTGACGAGGCCTCTTTAAGCATCTTTGTTTTTTTCTTAAGAAATATTATCTTGTTGAGCAGACTGTCCCCTCTTTTCCAGAAAAATTTCTTTGAAGTGAATGCTTCGATTAAGAAAAATCACGGCAATATTTTCGAAGTTTGGTATGATATTTTGAAAAGCAATGCTGTCCCTGAACTTCAGCATGTCGCGCATATTGATGATGTAAGCGTTAATCTCACGATGTTTACGCTTTATGTGAACAATAAGAATCACGGCAAAAAGAAGCATATTTTGTTTTCGTTTGATGGAAAAACAGCTTATTTGAACTATCTACAAGTTTTTGCGGCAAATATCGTGGGCAGTAACACGAAAATGACATTTTTGTCGAATCAGCGGGTTACAAATGATTACATTAAGGAGTTCGAAGTCGATATTCTTGTGAAAAATTATAAGGAGCGCTACGAGCATTTTGACTGCGAAACATATACGTGCTCTAGGCAACCCAATGCGGCAGACTGGGATAAAGTTTCCCAATTAGTTTTTGACATTTAGCTGCACGCAAAAAAACTGTGTAAGAACGAGTCTAGAATTCGCTACTTACACAGTTTTTAAGTATTTAATTGCTCTTGCTTTTTATCCTAAACCTAGCATACCTTCCAACAATAATGGCCAAGAACAGCACCAACAAATAAGCCCTGCCGTTATAAAGCATATTCCCTACCGGAACAAAATACGAAAGCACGATACAAATCAAAAACATCATGCCAAATATAACAAACGCATCATCAACAATTTTCCTCATAGTTACACCCCCGATGATATATCATTAACTTTTACACTCATTCCAGTTACTCTTCACTCAACTCAAAATGAAATACTTTTTTATTGAACATATAAAGTAATGCTATCGCTATGTAAATAACTCCGAAAAGGATTAAAAACCAAAAAGCATTTAAATTCCCGGCAATAGCTCCAAAAAATAGTGCTCCAATAGGAAGTGTTCCGACGCTAACACTAAATAACGCACTAAACACTTTCCCTAAATCTTCTTTAGGCAACAACACCTGAAAATAAGGTTTTTGCAAAACATGTGTAACTCCTAGGAATATATTAGCTATTCCAAAAACCACTGTTACCAGTACTGAAGATACCACTGTTGCACAGATTACGATTCCTACACCAAAAAGCAACGTACACAAAACTAGCGCTTTTCCATGTGGTAATACTTTTAAAATAAATGTCGCCCCCAGAGTAGATCCTATTAGTGCCCCTACCGCCATTGAAGCAGTCATTAATCCCAATATAACAGGACTGTCCTGCGCATCGGCAATCAAGACGATATACACATTTAGTCCACCAAATAGGAAATTAGCAATGCTGCCACCCACTGCTATGCACAGTATCGCCCTCTCTTTTAGAATCAATGAGAACCCTTTAAAAATATTCTCCTTAAAACTACTATCTTTTTGAGATGCGACAGCCTCTTTTTCCGTCTTTATGCGCGAAAAAGAACCAATTGAAATGATAAACGTTATGCAATTAACAAGCAAGAGTGAAAACGTACTCATAATATTAATTAAAAATCCTGTTATTGCATTGAAAAAATACTCTGTTCCGTTATAAGCAAATGACATATACGACTGAGCTCTAGTAAGATCTTTTTTAGGCACAATTTTTGGCATCATCGTATCTTGAATGGTATACGTATTCATACCAAACAAAGCAGCAAAAAACACGATTATACAAGTAAGTAATGGATTGGCAGCTTCAAAATAGACAGTACACGCCAATATCGAAATAGCAATCAATTGGCCTAGCTCACAAAATATTAACGTTTTTTTATTATCATGCGAATCAATAAAGTGCCCAAATAAAAATGAAAAGATGTTAGGAATAAATATAGCAAAATTCAATATCCCTACCCAAAATGAAGAATTGGTAGTTTGGAGAATATACCATGATAATACAATATAATAAATACTGTCTCCCGCATTACTGGACAATCGTCCAAACCATAAATACTTAAAGTTCTGATTTTTTAACATTTTATCTCCTTTAGTAATCTCGATAGTAGTAAAACCTAATTATCATTATACCCTTCCTACAAATACATTTGAAAAACCTAGTATTTACTTATTATCCCATAACCGATTAAATAAATCCACAAAAAACAGCCAGCGCGACAAAACCACACTGACTGCCAATCTTATTAAATTTGCGATCCTTCAACCAATTTCTCTTTCAACTCTTCCACAAACTTCTGCGCATTTTGCCCTGCTAAACCACCGTCTCCCGTTGCCGTAACAACTTGACGAAGCGATTTCACACGAACATCTCCTGCTGCAAAAATCCCTGGGATCGTTGTTTCCATTTCTTCATTCGTAATCACATAACCTTCAGCGTCCAAAATTCCAAGATCCTTAAACGCCGCGGAAAGTGGTACAAGGCCAACGTAAATGAATGCCCCGTCCGCATTAATTTCTGATGTGGAACCATCAATTGTTGAAACTAAACGCGCGCCAGTCACTTTCATGTCATCGCCAAGAATCTCTTCTACCGTACTGTTCCAAACGAATTCGATTTTCTCATTTTTAAAAGCACGATCTTGCAAGATTTGTTGGGCACGAAGCTTGTCGCGACGGTGAATGATAGTTACTTTGCTAGCATAACGCGTTAAATACGCGCCTTCTTCTACTGCTGAATCTCCGCCACCTACGACGATTAATTCGCGATTTTTAAAGAATGCGCCGTCACATACCGCACAATAAGAAACGCCACGGCCGCTATACGGATCTTCGCCTTCTACGCCTAACTTGCGATGCTCTGCGCCGGTTGCAATGATAATCGAACGAGCCTTGTACGTCTTCGAACCAGCAACGACGATTTTATATTCTTCGCCATTTTCGACAGATTTAATATCACCATACGCGTATTCTGCTCCGAATTGTTTCGCGCCAGAAAACATTTTTTCCGACAAATCCGGGCCTAAAATACTGTCAAAACCAGGATAATTCTCAATATCCGCCGTGTTCACCATTTGACCTCCAGGCACACCACGTTCAATCATTAAAGTATCTAAATCAGCGCGAGAAGTGTAAAGCGCCGCAGTCATTCCTGCAGGTCCAGCACCGATAATAATAACATCATAAATCTTTTCTTCACTCACTGCTATTCCTCCTATCTCGTCCTAAAACAATGGTAAACCCAAAGCCGTTTTCCGTCCATCTATCTGCTCAAAACAACATCCAATTCTTGTAAAAACTTCCGCAACGTCGCAACCGATAAGCCAAACAGCCCTGCTATCTGCTTTTGCGTCCCAAACTTATGGCGATACAGCATCGCAGCCGCCAAACCATCCAAATTCTTCGTGCGCAAATCATATTTCCGGTCAATCGCCAGTTGCATAAAATCAAAAGCCTCTACATAAAGCTTCGTCGTCTCAACCGTCGCTGGAAAACCAAGCTCTTCCATTCGTCCCAGAATCGCAACGACCCCATTACAATTCGCCGCATCCAAACTATCCGGCAAAAATTCAAACTCCGAGAAAATCAAATGCGCAAAAAAGTCCCAGCCCGTCATATCAAAATAATCATTAAACATAATCAATGCCGGCTGTTTATCCGAAATCGTCATCAAATAAACGCCTAACAAATGCTTCGCCGTATCGCGACTTTTCAATTTTGCAAGCACCGCAAACTCATCATTGGCAAGCAACTCAGGCGCATCCCAAGGAAACGCCAAAGATTCCCCGTCAATCTGCTGAAACTGCTCCCAAAAAGCCTCCGCTTCATCCATCCGCTCCAAGAAATAAGCCGTCTCCGCACGATAATAATAATACGCATACCGATCCATAATCTCCAACTGATTCACTTTAAAAAACAGCTGATCCGCACGCTTATAATCCCCAGCCATCGCACAAATCCGCGCTAACTTCTCACGCTGAAAAGACATAAACGGCTCGATACTCCGAATTTCCTTGAAAATTTTGTCCGCCTGTTCCCACTCCGCTTGATAGTACGCATACAAATACAATTCGCATAACGCCAACAAGTTCCCAGGATCACGATCCAATAAATCCTCCAAAATCGCTAAACCTTCCGGAAAACGCTCTTCTTTAAACCGAATTCCCGCTAGTTCCACATACGCTTGCCAAAAAGTCGGCTCCGTTTCAATTTTTGCCACAAGAAATTGGTTTGCCTCAGCCAACTTGTCCTCCGAAATAAGCTCCTCCACATTCTCCTTGAACGCAAAAAAGTCCTTCTCCATGTCCGAAATGTCGCTCACACCAAAGCTTGCTAGCGGTGCCTCTTCCATGATTAGCTGAATCAAATCCTTCGCTTCTTCCACGTACTCGCCCTCAGCAACGACCGCCAAATACTTATTTGCATGCTGCAACGCACTTTTGAAATCCTTCATGTATGCATAATTATTCGCCATGAAATAATAGCAATAATGAATGTCATCCGCCTCATCCAGCACCCGACGCAAAATCTGATTCGATTTATCAAATTGACCTAATTCCGTATAACAAATCGCAAGCTGGCACATAATCACCGGCTCATCTGGCTCAAAAAAAGCTGCCCGTTCCAAATAACGCAGTGCTTCCGGCATTTCCTGATTACGAAAAGCCTCAATACCACGCTGAAAATAAAATTCACCATTCGGTCGAAACGGGTAAATCTTGTTGCCTTCTTGTTTACTATTCTTCAAATTCATTAACCTCCGCGCATTTATCCAGTAAGAAGAGTATACCACAAAATCCACCGTAAAAACGAAAAAGAAATGACTTTGTAGACAAGTTAGCCCTTACAAAATCATTTCTATTCTATTTCGCTAATTACTACCGGATTTCCACGTGCAAAACACCGCGCTGGCACATCTTTCGTCACGACCGTTCCCGCACCAATCACGGCACCGTCCCCAATCACAACACCAGGCAAAATTGTAACATTCGCGCCAATCAATACCTCATCACCAATCACAACATTCCCAATCCGATATTCCTTAATCAAATACTCATGCGTCAAAATCGTCGTATTAAAACCAATCACCGAATTGCGCCCAATCGTAATTTTCTCCGGATAAAAAAGGTCCACCGTCACCTTATAAGCAATCGATGTCTGCTCACCAATCTTCATCCCAAGCCCGTGCTGATACAACCAACGCTTTCCAGCCATAAAAGGAAAAACACGCCCGAATTCAATGACGAGCGTATTTTTCAATGTACGTAAAAACGAAACTGATTTGTAAACTTTCCATAGCGGGTTCGCGCCACCTTTAGCTTCAAAGCGCTCCGTTTGCCGCATTAGTCTTCCCTCACGATGTCCAATAAATCACCCATCGATTCTAAAATATATGTTGGATTGTAGTTACGTAAATAATCCGCACCACGAATCGCCCACGCCACACCAGCACTTTTCACATGTGCATTGTGCGCCGCTTCGATATCATGATAATTATCACCAACCATAATCGCCTCATCCGCCGTCGAATTAAGCAATTTCAACGCCATATTAATCCCTTCCGGATCAGGTTTTGGAGCACCGACTTGATCTAGCCCTATCACCACTTGGAAATACTTGTCTAGCCCAGTCGTTTGTAGCCCTTTTAAGATCATGTCATACATTTTAGTAGAAACAATTGCCAGCTTGTAATCTTCCTCATACAGAGCTCGAATCGCCTCATACACGCCATCATACTCCAAAATCAGCTCATCATGATGCTCCTTATTGAACGCCCGATAATGCGCCACCATTTCCTCCGCCTTCTCAGGGTCAAGCGACGTAAACGTATCAATCAACGAAGGCCCAATAAACGGTAAAATATCCTCCCGCGCAAAAGTACGATCTGGAAAATAAGCTTTCAACGTATGCTGAAACGTATCAATAATCAATTCATTCGTATTTATCAAAGTCCCGTCTAAGTCAAACAACAATGTCGTAATTTTCTTAGTCATGTTCCCGTCCTCTCTAAATTCGCATTATTTCTTTCTTGAAATCCCGTATTTGTCCTCCAAATAATAAGGTCGATTTCCTTTCACGCGGAAGTACGCAATTAAGCCACCCGCAATGACAATCAACACAATCGAAATCATTTGTGCCATACGCAACGTATCCGTTAACATCAAACTATCCGTCCGCATACCTTCAATAAAGTAACGACCTATCGAATACCAAATCACGTACGACAAGAACAACTCACCACGCAAAATCCGCGTCCGTCGCAACACAAGTAATACGATAAAGCCTAGCACATTCCAAAGCGACTCATACAAGAAAGTCGGCTGATAATAAACACCATCAATATACATCTGATTCACAATGAAGTCCGGCAAATGCAAGCTCTCTAAAAATGCCCGCGTCGTAGGCCCACCATGCGCCTCTTGGTTCATAAAGTTACCCCAACGCCCGATTGCCTGCGCAATAATCAAACTCGGCGCCACAATATCCGCCAACTGCCAAAACGATACTTTCTTAATTCGCGCAAAGATAATCGCCGTCAACACCGAGCCAAGTAAAGCCCCATGAATCGCAATCCCGCCATGCCAAATTTTGATAATCTCGTTTAGGTGATCTTTATAATAACTCCATTCAAACAGCACGTAGTAAATCCGCGCGCTAATAATCGCAATCGGAATCGCCCAAATCAGTAAATCGACTAATAATTCACGATCCACATTGCGTTTCTTCGCCTCCTGCATCGCAATTAACAACGCAACAACGACTGCCGTTGCAATAATAACTCCGTACCAACGTATTGAAATACCGCCTAATTGGATGGCAACTGGATCCAGTGCCCCTAAATTCAATTCCATTTTGCCCCTACTTTCTAAAACAGCGAAACGTTAGCCGCCTCAATCTGTCATACTACTATTTTGACCAATAAGGTTATTCAAATCTTGCGTAAAACGCTCTGCCGCATTATAGCCCATGTTTTTCAAGCGGAAGTTCATCGCTGCCACTTCAATAATGACCGCCAAATTTCGCCCTGGACGAACCGGTACCGTAATTTTTGGCACATCCATATCAAAAATACGAATCTTCTCTTCATCCAATCCAACGCGATCATAATGCTTGTCTGGATCCCAATTCTCTAAATGCACGACAATGGTTAGCTTCTTGCTAGAACGCACAGCCCCAGCGCCGAACAATGTCATCACGTTAATAATACCAAGTCCACGAATCTCAAGCAAATGCTCAATAATCGCCGGAGACTGCCCAATTAACGTTAATTCATCTTCTTGCCTAATCTCTACGTTATCATCCGCAACAAGGCGATGCCCACGTTTCACAAGCTCAAGCGCCGTCTCACTCTTACCAACACCACTCGATCCCATAATAAGCACACCAAGCCCGTAAATATCAACAAGAACCCCGTGCATCGAAATAACAGGTGCCAACTGGCTTTCCAAATAGTTCGTCACATAAACCGATAAACGCGTCGTCTTTAACTTCGAACGCAAAACCGGTATTTTCGCTTCTGTTGCTGCCTGTATCAATTCTTTCGGCGCTTCCAAATGACGCGATACAACAAATGCTGGCGTCCGGTCCGTACACATTTGACGGAACCGCTTCAAACACTCATCGCTCGACATCCCTTCTGAAAACGAAATCTCTGTCATCCCAAAAAGTTGCACACGATCTTCTGGATAATAAGAAAAGAAGCCAGTCAATTCTAGCCCTGGACGTGACAAATCACTTGTTGAGATTGGGCGTTCCAATCCCTCTTCACCGCAAATCAATTCCAAATTAAGACGTTCCTTTAAATCTTTGACCGTTACCGACTTTGTCATGAAAGTACCTCCATTACGACAACAGGCTCCAAACTTCAATAAACCAGCCCATCCCGCTAATCCTTTTTCTGAAATCTCTCTTTCATTTTAGCACTTTCTAATTTTTAAGGCTAGCTATTTTTAAGTCCAAGAAAAAAAGCCCCGAAATCCAAGGGCTCGCAGTGGCAAGACCTAAGATGTCAAGGCTTCTTTTATCAATTCGGATCTTTGTTCCACAATACAGAATTGATGACCATGTTAGCAAGCGACATCAGTAACGCGATAAGTAGCGCTGTGCCGAAACCATCAATTTGAATGTAGCTTTCTAAGAAGAATGACGTGAGCTCAAGCATCAACGCATTCAACACGAAAGTAAATAATCCTAAAGTAAGAAAGTTAATCGGCAATGTCAAAATGAATAAAATCGGTCTTACCAACATATTCAAAATCGCCAGTACAAAACTTGCTATAATCGCTCCTGTAAAACCGTCAACGTGGAAACTAGTAAAGAATCCCGATAAGGCTACAAAAAGCACTGCATTAATTAAAACACCTATTATCCAACGCATGGACTAAAATCACTCCCAACTTGTATTAGCCGGCATAACAATTGCTAATATGATGTATAGAATGATACCTGTTCCGAAAAACAATGTCAATGCTGCGTATGCGATACGAACCCAAGTTGCGTCCCAGCCGAAGTATTCAGCAATACCACTACAAACACCTGCTAGCATCTTATTGGATGATTTCGTTAATTTTCTCATGTTAGTTCCTCCTAATTTTGATTTTCTTCTAGTTCTGTAATTTTTATTATTCCGTTTTCTACTGCGGCTTGCAAAGTAGCAACGCTCATTTCTTCTGGATTTTGCGTAAATACGAGCGACTTATTAGATTCATCCCATACTTTCGCATTTTTTAGATCGAAATAGATTTTTTCACGTTTCGTGCCTAGTGTTCCGTCTACTTTCCATGTTGCTGGAACTTGAATACGGATGTCGCCGTGCGGTGCTTTCAAATCGGCTGCTGTCGCTTGGTCGTTTTGAAGAATGTAGGCTACATCGCCTTGTTCTGCAACGGCAACGGTTGTTTGGAAATCACCTGTGACAGAAACATCGCCTTTTGTTGTACGTAGCTCGATGTTTTCAACATGGCCGCTCTTGAATAGAATCTCGCCGTCATCCGTGCTGGCAACTAGGAATTTACCTGCTGTTCCTGTAGAACGAATATCGCCGTGACGTACTTTCAATGTGCTGTCGTCTACTGTAATATCGTCATATTTCAATGTTCCGTTTAATAAATGAATCTTCACTTGCTCATAGGCACGTTTTGGAATCGTTAGAACGATGTCTGTTTTCAAGGCGTCATTCTTCGATTCAAATACAAAACGGTCATTAGACATGTCTAGCGTCGTTTGTGTGAAGAAGTAGTCCCATAGTTTCTCTTCGCTCAGTTGTTGAATGGCGCGGGCTTTATTATGAACAGCCAATACTGCACGCATTTTCACGTCTTCTTTATCCCAAGTGCGGATGATGATATCACCAGTCGCTACTTTTAAACTCATTGTACGGAAAGTTGTATTGTTAAATTCGAATTCACGAACTGGTCTTGGTCTAGCTGTTTTTTGTGATGGGTGAACTGGTCGATTATGCGGTTTTCTGCAGTTGTTATTTTGGTGGCGTTCACGTGTTGCTTGTGCGCGTTCGCGGTGGCGTTGTTGCATTTCTTTCGCGCGTTCTGTGTGCATTGCTTGTGCTTGTTGAATACGTTCGCTTTTTGATTGCATCCGTTTTTCGTGGCGGTCGTATTTATCCTTCATTTTCTGATTATGGCGATCGATAACATCATCGTAACTCGCATCCTCGGAAGGTATGATAAACAAGGCAATAATATAAGCAATAACCCCGATCATCGTTTTCCAAGAAATAATGATGAGGATAACATAGATAACACGTAAAACGGTTGCGTCAATACCTAGATAATCCGACAAACCGCCGAATACCCCACCAATTTTACGGTCTGATCTGGATCTCCTTAATTTTTTGTCCATCGTTATTCCTTCCTTTCAGTTTCAAAATATGTAGCGAAATCGCGAATGCTGCATGTAGACACAACATTCGCGATGCCTCTTTATTTTACGTCTTTAACTCGGACGTTACCTGTCGTTGCTTCTGCTTCAATTTTCAATACGGCTTCACTAGCTTTTGGTAGTTTTGTAAAAAGAATTGTTTTGTTGACAGAATCAGATGTTTCGTCAAGTATGTCTGCGTCTCTGATTCCTAGTTGGATTTTACCAAGGTTCGTGTGTAGTTTACCGTCAACGCCTAATTCGTTCGGTACTAACACTTCGATGTTCCCAACACCTGTTTTTGTTTTTAGGAAACTAGAATCGTGGTTTGTTAATGTGAATGAGATGTTTCCTGTTTTTGTTTGTAGGTTGGTTGAATCGAATGCACCTTTTGCAGATACGTTACCGTGGAATGTTTTTAGTGACAAATCACGAACTGTTCCGTTGTTTACGCGGACATTGCCGTTGATTGATTCGACTTCTGTAAGCGTCGTGTTCAATGTGCCCACGCTGATGTTACCATTCGTTGTTTTGGCGAACATATCGCGTCCTGTCAAGTTCTCCACATGGAAGTTACCGTTCAAAATTTTCACTGATACATAATCATATTCGCGCTCCGGCAAGTAAACCGTCAAGTTCGTTACCACTTGTTTCGATGGCGATTGGAAACGCAATGTTTCTTCGTCCACGCGTAATGTTGTTTTGTCAAAGAAGATTTGCAGTGCTTCATCTTCTGGGTATTCTTTGAACAACTTGATGTTCGCATGTACTTTCACGTCATTGTTATCAGATGGCTTGAATTCAACGTTACCGTTAGCAATCTCAAACTCTAGGATAGACAATGTTGTGTCGTGATATACAAAATCGCGTTCTAGTTTCGTAGAAGTCAAAAACGGAATCGGCATGTCCTTCACTTGCTCAAAAGCACTGTTTAAGAATTTACCAAACTTCTCGCCTGCTTGTGACAACTCATCCATGATTTGGCGTCCAGTATCTTGCGTTTTTTCACGATTCGCATCGCTGTCTTTCTTTGGCTCCGGGCGTTTCTTGTAAGTTGAGCCGCCGCGGTAAGGATTTTCTTTCGTGTTCCAACCTTGCGAATAGTCATACGTTGTTTCCTCTTGCACGTCTTCTTCGACCGTTGTTTCTTCCGATGTGCGGAAGTTCTCAGCCGTAGCACTCTTGCCTTCTTTTTTCGAAATATTTTCAAGTAATGTTAGGGCTTCTTCCGTGGAAATAATACCTTGTTTTACTAATTCTAAAATACGTTTACGTTCGTTTTCCATTGTTTTTTCCTCCTCGTGGAAATAAAGCGATATCCCTGAAATAATTAAGTATTTTCAAATTCATGTTTTCTAACTGATAACTCTATTATGAAGGACAACACGATTTCTGTCATACAACCAGAGTATGATTATTTGTTTAGACTTTTGGACATGAAAAAACTAGAGACCATTTATAATCTCTAGTTTTTTCTAATTACTCTGCTTTACTAGCAATTTTGCTTTTCATTCTTTCTTTATCTCGCTCCAAAATTGGTTTTAAATATTTGCCTGTGTAGGACTTCTTGACCTTGGCGACTTGTTCTGGCGTTCCTTTGGCGATGATTTGACCGCCACCGTCTCCGCCTTCAGGTCCCAAGTCAATAATATGGTCGGCTTGCTTGATTACGTCTAAATTATGCTCGATAACTAGCACCGTATCGCCGTTCTCATCTACAAGGCGTTGCAATACT
Source organism: Listeria booriae (assembly GCF_000766865.1). GTDB lineage: Bacteria > Bacillota > Bacilli > Lactobacillales > Listeriaceae > Listeria_A > Listeria_A booriae. The sequence continues at coordinate 100,917 of NZ_JNFA01000028.1, read as the reverse complement.
TTCAGAAGTCTGGCGATATCATCCGCATGAAGACCCGTTGTCGGTTCGTCTAAAATATAGAACGATTTTCCGTTACTGCGTTTGTGCAACTCAGAGGCTAGCTTCACGCGTTGGGCTTCCCCACCGGATAATGTTGTCGCAGGCTGACCTAGGCGAATATAGCCAAGTCCAACGTCGACAATCGTTTGCAGTTTCCGGCTAATACGCGGTAAGTTCTTGAAGAAATCTAATCCCTCTTCTACCGTCATGTTCAGTACTTCTGCGATGTTTTTGCCTTTAAAGCGGATGTCTAGCGTTTCGCTATTGTAGCGTTTCCCATGACAGATTTCGCACGGTACATACACGTCTGGCAGGAAATGCATCTCGATTTTGATAATGCCATCGCCTTTACATGCCTCACAACGACCGCCTTTCACGTTAAAGCTAAAGCGACCTTTTTTGTAGCCACGGATTTTGGCTTCATTTGTAGATGCGAACAAATCGCGAATATCATCGAAAACACCTGTATAAGTTGCTGGATTCGAACGAGGTGTGCGGCCGATTGGCGACTGGTCAATATCGATAATTTTCTCCAAATTCTCCATGCCTTTAATTTCTTTATGCTCACCAGGTTTTGCATGTGCACGGTTTAAATGACGCGACAATGCTTTGCGCAACACTTCATTAACTAGCGAACTCTTTCCTGATCCGGAAACCCCTGTAACACAAGTAAATGTGCCAAGCGGGAATGTCGCGCTGACGTTTCTGAGATTATTGGCCTTGGCTCCAACGACTTCTAAGGAATTACCGTTACCTTTCCGACGCTCAGATGGAATCGGAATGAATTTCTTCCCAGACAAATAATCACCTGTAATGGAATTCTTGTTATTGCGGACTTCTTCTGGTGTCCCAGCCGCAACGACTTGACCGCCGTGTTCACCCGCACCAGGACCGATATCTATCAAATAATCCGCCGCAAGCATGGTATCTTCATCATGCTCCACGACAATCAGCGTATTACCAATGTCTCGCATGCTTTGTAATGTATGAACAAGACGATCATTATCCCGCTGATGCAAACCAATCGACGGCTCATCCAGAATGTAAAGCACACCAGTCAGACGTGAACCAATCTGCGTAGCCAATCGAATCCGCTGCGCCTCACCACCAGAAAGCGTTCCAGCCGCACGACTAAGCGTCAAATAATCCAATCCAACGTTCTTCAAGAATCCTAAACGCTGCCGAACCTCTTTTAAAATTGGTTTCGCAATCTGCGTCTCTTTCTCCGACAACGTCACTTCATCAAAGAAGTTCAGTGCTTCAATAATGGAGAAATTGCTGACTTCGCCAAGATGCGTTTTATTAATTTTGACGGCAAGTGCTTCTTCTTTTAAGCGGTAGCCTTTACAGGAAGGACATGGCAAATCCGTCATATACTGCGCCATTTGTTCTCTAGTAAAATCAGAACTTGTTTCGCGGTAACGACGCTCGACATTTGGAATAATACCCTCAAACGGAATATTTGTTTCGCGAGTCATCCCGAAATCATTCTTATACTCAAAATAAAATTCCTTACCATTCGAGCCATGCAAAATAATATCTAAATGCTCTTTCGGCAAATCTTGTAACGGTGTATCCATATCAATCTGGAACTCTGCACAAGCACAGGCCAACATCTTCGGATAATACTGTGAACTAATCGGTTTCCACGGAACAATTGCGCCTTCGTTAAGTGTTAAACTCATATCTGGAATAACTGTATCAATATCCACTTCAAGCTTCGTTCCCAAACCATCACATGTCGGACATGCTCCGAATGGGCTGTTAAAAGAGAACATTCTTGGCTCTAATTCCCCTACGGAGAAACCGCAATAAGGACACGCATAATGTTCGCTGAATAATAATTCTTTCTCACCCATAACGTCCACAACCGCATAACCATCTGCAAGTCGCAACGCAGACTCAATCGAATCGAACAGACGAGATGTAATACCTTCTTTGACAACGATACGGTCAATAACGATGTCGATGGAATGCTTCTTATTCTTCTCCAAATCAATATCGTCACCAATATCATACATTTCGCCGTCAATACGAACGCGTACATAACCTTCTTTTTTGATGCCTTCTAATGTCTTTTTGTGAGCACCTTTTTTGCCGGAAACGATTGGGGCTAGAATTTGGATGCGTGTCTTATCGGGTAGCTCCAACACACGATCTACCATTTGTTCAATAGTCTGCGATGTTATTTCGATGCCATGATTCGGACAGATTGGATGACCAACACGCGCATACATTAAACGCAAATAATCATGAATTTCCGTAACGGTACCAACTGTGGAACGCGGGTTACGACTCGTCGTTTTCTGGTCAATCGAGATGGCTGGTGATAAACCTTCTATTAAATCAACGTCCGGCTTATCCATTTGTCCTAAAAATTGACGCGCGTAAGAAGACAAAGATTCCACGTAACGGCGTTGGCCTTCTGCGTAAATCGTATCAAAAGCAAGTGATGATTTACCCGAACCAGATAAACCTGTCATAACGACAAGCTTATCCCGCGGAATTTCTACGTTTATATTTTTTAAATTATTGGCTCTAGCGCCTTGTATTACTATCTTATCTTTTTCCAACTACAATCATCCTTCCGCTTTTAGCTCGAGTAACGTATCACGAAGTTGTGCGGCACGTTCGAAATCAAGTGCTTTCGCCGCGTCTTTCATTTCGTGTTCTAATTCTTCAATGAAGGCTTCACGCTCTTTCTTATTCATCTTGCTAAGGTCTTTCAGATGGTCTGCTTCGCGTTGTTCGGCGGCTGTTGTTGCAGCGATAACGCCACGTACATCTTTAATAATCGTCTGTGGCGTGATGCCATGTTTCTCATTATAGGCTTCTTGAATCTCACGGCGACGCGCAGTTTCGCTAATCGCATATTTCATCGAATCGGTCATCTTGTCGGCATACATAATAACGCGGCCTTCTTGGTTACGCGCAGCCCGACCAATGGTTTGCACAAGCGAACGCTCGGAACGCAAAAATCCTTCTTTATCCGCATCAAGAATCGCAACAAGCGACACTTCCGGAATATCAATCCCTTCACGCAGCAAGTTAATACCGACAAGTACGTCGTATACGCCAAGTCGCAAGTCACGAATAATCTCAATCCGTTCTAATGTCTTAATTTCAGAGTGCAAATACTGCACCTTAATCCCAGATTCCTTCAAATAATCCGTTAAATCTTCGGACATTTTCTTCGTAAGCGTCGTTACTAAGACACGTTCGTTCTTCTTAATTCGGTCATTAATCTCATCGATTAAGTCATCAATCTGTCCTTCAATCGGACGCACATCAATAATCGGATCTAACAAGCCAGTTGGACGAATAATTTGCTGAATAACATCTGGATTATGCTCCAACTCATAAGGTCCTGGCGTTGCAGAAATATACATAATTTGATTCACATGCTTCTCGAATTCTTCCAATCGCAATGGACGGTTATCCAAAGCAGATGGCAAACGAAAACCATGATCAACCAGCATTTGTTTACGCGCTTGGTCACCGTTATACATACCACGAATCTGCGGCATCGTTACATGGGACTCATCAATGACAATTTGGAAATCATCCGGGAAAAAGTCAAGCAATGTATACGGCGTCGAACCAGGCTCACGTAACGCCAAATGACGCGAATAGTTCTCAACTCCTGAGCAATAACCCATTTCCTCCATCATTTCGATATCATAATTCGTCCGTTGTTCTAAACGCTGCGCCTCAAGCAATTTATTATCATCACGCAAAACTTTCAAACGATCCTCCAGTTCTGCTTTAATGTTCACAATAGCTTTCTTCATAATATCAGGACGCGTCACAAAGTGGGAAGCCGGGAAAATCGAGACATGTTCTCGTTCGCCAATAATCTCACCAGTAAGCGCATCTACTTCACGAATCCGCTCAATCTCATCCCCGAAAAACTCAATCCGCATACAATGCTCATCACGAGAAGCTGGGAAAATTTCAACAACGTCCCCACGCACTCGGAAACGCCCACGTTGAAAGTCAATGTCGTTACGATCATATTGAATTTCTACTAAATCACGCAGTAACTGGTCGCGACTAATTTCCATGCCAGGTCGTAAAGAAACAAGCATTGCGCCGTATTCTTCTGGAGAACCCAAACCATAAATACAGGAAACACTGGCGATAATGATAACATCGCGTCGCTCAAATAAAGAAGCAGTTGCTGAATGTCGAAGTTTATCGATTTCATCATTGACGCTAGAATCTTTCTCAATAAATGTATCTGTTTGTGGCACATAGGCCTCTGGTTGATAATAATCGTAGTAACTGACAAAGTACTCTACAGCATTATCCGGAAAAAATTCCTTAAACTCACTATATAATTGCCCCGCTAATGTCTTGTTATGCGCAATGACAAGCGTCGGTCTATTTACTTCTTGAATTACGTTGGACACCGTGAATGTTTTACCTGTCCCAGTGGCTCCAAGTAAGGTCTGATGCTTGATACCACTATTTAACCCTGCGACCAACTTCTCAATTGCTTTTGGTTGATCTCCTTGTGGTTTATACTTCGAAACTAGTTGAAATGTATCCTTCACCTTTTCTCCTCCTTTTGCAAAGACGAAAGTGAGCCTAGGTAATCCCCAGACTCATTACTTGTATTTATTTTACCATAATTAGTTGTAAAGATACAGCAAAAAGCGAACATATTTTCGGTTTGAGCGACGAGAAGCATTCATCTGCGGCGTTGGAAGCTGTGCTCCGATGCTCATGTACGGGAGTACACTCCGCTTCGGTGCTCGCTTCCGCCTTGCATCTGAATGCTTCTCGTCGCTCAAAAGTTTGTTGGCTACGTTTTTGTATCAATAGCAAACAATGTTTGGTTCATTTAATGAACGAGATTGCTCTCCCATTTTTCACCATTCTCTTCCGGATTGGCGGAGGCGGGTTAGCATGTGGGTGGCTAGGATGAAGCCGACGGTCATGGAGATAGCGTCTAGGATGATGAGGTACCAGGTGTTGGTGAATCCTAGACGGGCGGAGACGGCGATTAAGATGATTGTGAGAGCTAGGCCAACGAAGCGGTTGTAGCTAATTCGAGATAGGATGATGACTAGTAGTCCTGGAAATAGTAACGCGGAAATTAGTTGGTCCCACATGGGCTCGCTCTCCTTTTCTTAGTTATCGCTTGTTAAGACGCGTGCTTGGATTTTGTTTGTTAAGGATGGTAATTCGGTTTTCTCAATGCCTTTTTCGGCCAGTAGATCAGGCAAGATTTCACGGATGAGGTATTTGACGCAGGCCATTTCGCGGAACTCATAAATTGTTTCTAGTGCCTCGCTGTAAATTTTGATGAAGGTTGGTTCTGGGTTGCCTTTTTGGATTTCGCCGAAGGATTCGTAGAGTAAATCTACTTTGTCTGCTACGGCTAGGATGCGGCCTTCTAGTGTGTCGTCTTTGCCTTCTTTTAGTAGGACGTGGTAAATCGCTTGGAATTCTTCTGGGATTTCGTTGTCAATGAAGTTGCGGGTCATCGTTTCTTCTACTTCGGAAAGCATTTCGCGAAGCTCGGGTGTGGCGTATTTCACGGGTGTTTTGATGTCGCCGATGAATAGTTCTGGGTAGTCATGATTGAGTGCTTTTTCATAGAGTGCGCGCCAGTTGACTTCTTGGCCTGCTTGTTCTTCGACATTACCTAGAAATTGGGCGACTTGTGTGACTTTGAAAGAATGCTCCGCTACGGAATGTTCTTGGTATTTGAACTTTCCTGGGCAGCGGTAAATGTTTTCTAAATCGGATAAACTACGAAAATATTGATGGATTCCCATTTTGTTTTCACTCCTCTTATTGTTCTTGTTTTTTATTGTCGGGATGCGTATTTTCGACTTCACGCATAATTAGCGCGGAACTAAAGCCTAATAAAGCAATAATCGCCGCGGAATATTGTCTGAAATTGTCTGCTGCAAAAATATAAATAAGGCCCATAAAAATCAGTGTGGTAACGATGCCCCATGTGAATAGCTTATGTCCCCGTGCACTGCCAACTTTCATCTCGGAGTAAATGCCAACGTAGCAAACGGCTTGGATTAAAATAAATTGGATAACGGATATGGTAATGACTGCTGTCAAATTATCGTTTAGCCATATTGTTGAAATAGAGATCGCTATTAATGCGATAATGCCTAATATAACGATGATTTTTTTGCCACTAGATAATTGCTTCATTGCTTTGCCCCCAAATGGTTTTCTTTTTTTCTAGTATAACGAGGATGGCTAGTGATAGCAACATATAGCACTTTATCAATGATAGATAGCAAAAAACAAGGAGGTGGTGCTATCCTTGTTTTTGCGTTGCTTATTGAAGTTCTTTTTCTGCTTTGGTTCGGAAGAGGATGGAGAGTCCGAAAATGGTGACGATGATTGTTGCGCCCATGTCTGCCATGATTGCCATCCAGAGTGTTAGGTAGCCGGTTAGGGCTAGTAGTAATGCCAAGATTTTGAGTCCTAGAGCGAAGGCGATATTGAAGCCTACGACGAAGCGAACTTTTTTTGCGATTTTGACTGTGAGTGGTAGTTTGCCTAGATGGTCTTGCATGAGAACGATGTCTGCTACTTCGATGGCGCTGTCGGTTCCTTTGCCCATCGCGATGCCGAGATCTGCGGTTGCTAAGGCCGGGGAGTCGTTGATGCCATCTCCGACCATTGCGATGTTGCCGTTTTGGTCGTGGAGTTGTTGGATTTTGGTTAATTTATCTTCTGGCAGCAAGCCTGCGTAGTAGTTGTCAATGCCGATTTCTTTGGCTACTTTTTCGGCGGTCTTCTCGTGGTCTCCAGTGAGCATGATGATGTTGGTGATGCCTTCGTGGTGGAGTTGTTGCACGAGCTGCTTGCTTTCTTTGCGCAAGGCGTCTTGGATTCCGAACATGCCGAGAATCGTGTTTTCAGAAGCAGTAATAACGACGGTGTAGCCATCTTGTTTTAGTTGGGCCACGTCTGCGCGCGCTTGTTCTGTCCAGCTTGCCTCGGGAATTTGTTGCTCATTTCCTAAGAAATATTGCTTGCCTTCAAAAGTACCGCCTAATCCTTTGCCGCCAACTGTTGTTAACTGCTCCATTTCAGCGAGTTTTGTGTCGCCGATGTGGTCCATGATGGCTTTTGCGATTGGGTGGCTAGAGCTTTGTTCCATCATGCCGGAAATTTGGAAGAAGTTTGCGTCGTCGTATGTGATTTCTTTTGCTACGACTGGTTTTCCTTCTGTTAATGTACCAGTTTTGTCGAACGCGATTTGTTTTGTTTTAGCGAGTTGTTCTAGGAAGACGCCGCCTTTGATGAGGACACCGTTTTTGGCGCTGCGGGTAATTCCTGAAACGATGGCGACTGGTGATGATAAAATGAGCGCGCATGGGCAACCGATGATAAGTACGGCTAACCCTTCGTAAACCCAGTGGCTCCAAGCGCCTCCAAATAATAACGGTGGAACGATGGTTACTAATACGGCGAATAACATGATGATCGGTGTGTAGTATCTCGCGAATTTATCAATAAATAGTTCCGTTGGTGTTTTCGTTTCCTGCGCTTCTTCTACAAGATGCAAAATTTTAGCTAAGGAAGAATCGGCGTATATGGCGGTGATTTCAGCTTTTAGTGTACCCTCATTGTTTACAGAACCACCGAATAAGGCATCGCCAACTTGTTTTTCAACAGGCATCGATTCACCTGTGATTGCTGCTTCATTTACTGAACTGCGTCCGTCGACGATTGTTGCGTCTGATGGAACCTTGTCTCCTGCTCGAATTAAAACGGTGTCGCCTAAACGTAATTGATCGATTGGCACTTCACTCGTTACGCCGTCTTTTAAAAGGTTCGCAGTTTTCGGTACGACTTTCAAAAGTGCAGCCATCGATTTGCGGGCTTGACGCATGCCGAAGCCTTCTAAGTATTCATTCACACCGAAAAGTATGGCCACGACCGTTCCTTCACCCCAGTCCCCGATAATGAAGGCACCGACTAGCGCTACGGTCATCAATGTGTCGATATTGAATTTCAAACGGAACAGGTTTTTAAGTCCTTTAAAGAAGGTTTGATAGCCGCTGAGTGCTGCTGCTACGAAATAAATACTGAATGTGCCCCACGTTGGCAAGTATTTATCAGTAAGCATCGCTACAAAAAAGAGTATGGTGGAAATGGCGATTTGAACGATTAGCGATGTGTCGCCATGATCATGATTGTGGTCGTGATCTTCGTGTCCGCCAGCCATTGGTGATGCTGCAACACCTTCTTGTTGTAGAATTTTTTCTACGTCCGCCATTGCCATTTTGTCCGAAATAACCATTTTTCCGGAGTTATACATGATTTTGGCGTCTTCTCCGTGTTTTAACTTCCTCATCTGCATTTCCATTTCTTGCGCGCAGTGTGCACAGGAAAGGCCACTTAATTTAAACTCAGCCATTGCTATTCCTTCCTCTCCGCATTATTGGTGTTCCACGTGCCTAATCGCTTGTGACAACAACTCTAACACGTGATTATCGTCTTGCGTGTAGTAAATCGTTGTCCCTTCGCGGCGTGATTTCACCAACCGTAAATTTTTTAAAAAGCGTAATTGATGGGAAACCGTTGTTTGGTTAAAGCCGAGCGTTCGCGCAATGTCGTTCACGGAGTACTCTTGGTCTTGCACTAAGTTCAAAATCTGAACTCGCGTTGGATCTGCCAATGCTTTAAAAATCTGAGTGACACCAAATAACGTTTCTTCACCTAACAATTGTTTGCTCTGTTCCATCTTCAACAACTCCAATTCTTATATATGTTCATATACGCATATAATATACCAAAAATGAGAACAAAGCAAATATTTGACGCTTATTATTAATATATGTTTATATACACATATATTAATATATTTCCATCCAAATTGCAAGTCCCATCCTTACTAAGTCCCATTATATATAAAATTACTGTATTTATGTAAAAAATGAGCCCTCTGAGCAAAATCATGATATAATTTACACAAAGGAGTGATAACATGCCAGATTTAAGCAAACGTTTGACTATTTTAAGGGAGAAGCAAGGCTGGTCAAAAGCTGAGACAGCAAGACGGCTTGGACTAAAAGCACCTTCTACATACGGCAACTGGGAATATGGTATCAGGGAGCCTGATTTGGATACCGTTCGCCATATTGCGACATTGTTCGATGTATCTGTAGACTATTTAATTGGTCAAAATAGCGAACCCTCTTATAAACCCGTTACAACGAAAGAGAAAAATGACATTGCGAAACGACTTGAAAAAATAGCGGAAGACTTACGCTACGAAGAGCACCAACATTTAAACGGTGAGTATTTACAAGAAGAAACAACAGAGTATATCATCGACTCACTCGAATTCACATTGAAACAAGCGAAAAAAATGAATAATTAAAATAAGGCGTTATATCAGCATTTTCAGTTGATGTAACGCCTTATTATATTTAGTTATTCAATTCTTCAATTTCGCCACTCTTCAAGTAAACAATCCATTCACAGACATTCGTTACATAGTCGCCAATTCGTTCTAAGTATTGCGCAACTAGCAATAAATACGAAATTTCTTCTAAATGATCCGGATCTTCTTGCATGAAATGGATACATTTTGTATAAATAACGCGCTGTAGTTTGTCGACTTGCGTATCACGAGAAGCAATTTCACGCGCAGCTTCTTCATCTTCTGCCAAATAGGCCTTCAAAACATCATGAACCATAATTTTAACGATGTCGCCCATTTCTTGAATTTCGGGAATTGGTTTCACGACTTTGCTACGGCCTACTAAAATCGTTGTTTTAGCGATACTCACCGCGTGGTCACCGATTCGCTCCAAGTCAGAGCTTGCTTTAAGAACGGTCACGATTTTGCGAAGATCAATGCCCACTGGTTGTTGCAAGGCAATGAGTTCGAATGAGCGCTGTTCTAAGGCTAATTCCATATTATTAATGGAACGGTCGCCCGCAATGACGTTCTCTGCTAGTTCTTGATCACGGTTTACAAGCGACTTCACTGCTTTGTAAATCGCCTCATTGACCAACATTCCCATTTCCAATAAGTGTTGATGTAACTCATCTAATTGTTCTGTAAAAATTTTTCTAACTGGCATATGCTTCGCTCCTTATCCAAATCGTCCTGAAATATAATCTTGCGTTTTTTGTTGTCCTGGATTTGTAAAAATGGTTGTTGTATCGGCAAATTCAATGATTTCACCGTTTAAGAAAAAGGCTGTTTCATCGGAAATACGTGACGCTTGTTGCATGTTATGCGTGACGATAACGATTGTGTAGTCTTTTTTTAGTTCCAAAATCAGATTTTCCATCTTTGCTGTGGAAATCGGGTCTAAAGCAGACGTCGGTTCATCCATTAAAATGACTTCTGGCTGAACTGCTAAAACACGAGCAATACAAAGGCGCTGTTGTTGGCCTCCGGACATGCCGAGCGCTGATTTATGCAGACGATCATGTACTTCATCCCAAAGTGCGGCTTGGCGCAAGCTGCGTTCGACGATTTCATCTAATTGCTTCTTGCTTTTCACGCCGTGCGTTCTCGGGCCATACGCGACATTATCGTAAATCGAAAAAGGAAACGGGTTTGGTTGTTGAAACACCATGCCGACTTTTTTGCGTAGGTTTACTGTGTCGATTTTAGAGCTTTGGATGTTTTCATCGGCAACATTGATTTCGCCCTTAATTGTTACATTTGGAATCAGGTCGTTCATGCGGTTCAAAGTGCGAAGGAATGTTGATTTTCCGCATCCAGACGGGCCTATAAGCGCTGTGACGCGATTTTTTTTGAAGTTGAGGGTTATCTTATTTAATGCTTGTTTTTGACCGTAGAATAGGTCTACGTCTTTTGTTTCGATGACGTATTCGGTTGCGGTTGCTGGCATTGGGGCGCCTCCTTCATTCGATAATTTAATTAACCAAAATTACCTGAAATATAATCTTGCGTTTGTTTGTTGGATGGATTCGTGAACAATGTCGATGTATCCGTAACTTCCACGACTTTTCCAAGATAGAAAAATGCAGTGTAATCAGAGACACGAGCGGCTTGTTGCATGTTGTGCGTGACAATGATGATTGTATATTTCTTCTTGAGTTCATGAATTAAATCTTCAATTTTACTTGTGGAAATCGGGTCCAAAGCCGAAGCTGGTTCATCTAGAAGCAATACTTCTGGTTGCATCGCGATGGCACGGGCGATACAGAGGCGTTGTTGTTGACCGCCAGATAAGGATAGCGCGCTTTTGCCTAAATCGTCTTTTACTTCATCCCAAAGTGCTGCGCTGCGTAAGCTTTGTTCTACGCGTTCAGCTAGCTCGGCCTTATTTTTCATGCCATGACGTTTCAAGCTAAAAGCGATATTTTCAAAAATTGATTTCGTGAACGGGTTTGGCTTTTGAAACACCATGCCGATTTCTTTGCGGACGTTATACAGGTCCACTTCTTTGCGGTTAATATTGATGCCGTTATATAAAATTTCACCTTCCATGCGGCAGCCATCGATTTCGTCGTTCATGCGGTTCAATGCGCGAAGATACGTTGATTTTCCGCATCCGGATGGGCCGATTAGGGCAGTTACTTGGTTTTCGTGGAATTCTAAGTTCACACCTTGAATGGCGTGATTGTCTCCATAATATACATGCAAATCGTTTGTTGCCATTGCGGGCGCGCCAGTCATTACGATTTCTTTCGGTTCGTTAATCGCAAATGACATATTAGTCGTTGCCATCATTGTCAAAAACTCCTTTTTGTCCGCCAAATCAGGAAGACGTCATTTTTTTGAATACGAATTTTCCTAGAATGCGGGCTAAAATATTGAAAAGTAAGACGGAAAGAATGAGTACGGCAGATGCTCCCGCGGACACGGCTACTGCATCGGGCATGATTCCTTCGCCATTAATTTTCCAAATGTGAACTGCTAATGTTTCTGCTGGACGGAATAAGTTAAGCGGTGATGTCGGATTCATCGGGTTCCAATCGCCAAAGTTAAGTGTCGGCGTGCTTTGTCCTGCAGTGTAGATTAATGCAGCGGCTTCACCGAATACACGGCCTGCTGCTAAAATAATGCCTGTTACGATAGCTGGAAGTGCAGCTGGAATTAAAACGCGAGTAATGGTTTCCCAACGTGATAAGCCAAGTGCCAGCCCTGCTTCTCGTTGCGTGCTCGGAATGGCGTTTAGAGCCTCTTCGATAACACGAATAAGTAGCGGTAGATTAAAGATCGTTAGCGTTAGAGCCCCTGAAATAACGGAGAAACTCCAACCCATTTGTAATACGAAAACCAAGAAGCCGAACAAACCGACAACGATAGATGGTAAGGAAGAAAGAACTTCGATGGTTGTACGGATAAAGTCGGTCAACCAATTTTTGCGGGCATATTCGGCCATATAGATGCCTGCGCCAAGTGCGATTGGAATCGAAATGAGCATCGTAATGAACAACATGTAAAAGGAATTCCAAATTTCTGGACCAATCCCACCGCCAGCTTTAAACGATTCGGGTGGTGAAGTTAGGAAGTGCCAGCTTAGATGCGGAACGCCACGAACTAAAATGTAGCCGAGTAATCCAGCCAAAATCACGACAATGAGTACAGCGATGAGATAGAAAACCGTGGTGGCAATTTTATCTTTTGTTTTTACGTTCATTTGACCTTCCTCCTACGACCGATAAAGCGGATCATTATGATAAAGAATAGGGACATGGCAAGTAGCACCATTGCTAGTGACCATAATACGTTATTTTCTAGCGTTCCCATGACGGTATTTCCCATTCCCATTGTTAAAATACTTGTTAACGTGGACGCCGGTTCGAATAACGAAGTCGGAATAACCACGGAGTTTCCGATAACCATTTGTACTGCTAGTGCTTCGCCAAACGCCCGAGCCATCCCAAAAACGACAGCTGTTAAAATACCAGGACGCGCACTACGCAAAATTACTTTCCAAATCGTCTGCCAGCGCGTTGCACCAAGGGCAAGCGAAGCCTCACGATAATGACGTGGTACCGAATGAATCGCATCCACTGTCAAACTTGTCACAGTCGGCAAAATCATTACAGTAAGTACTGCCGTTGCTGCTGCGATCCCGAAACCACTTCCGGAAATATGTTCGCGAATAAACGGAACGATAACACTAAGACCAATAAAACCATAAACGACCGACGGAATCCCAACAAGCAATTCCATAACAGGCTGCAATATTTTCTTCCCAAATTTAGGCGAGATTTCTACCATAAAAATAGCTGCCCCAATCGCAAGTGGTGCTGCAATACATGCTGCGAGTAAAGTAACACCGAAAGAACCAATAATCATCGGCAAGGCGCCAACAAGTGGATTTCCGGCCGCATCTGTTTTCGAAGGGTTCCAGTCTGTTCCTGTTATAAAATCAACAAAGGAAACATGATTTACAAAAAAAGTAGCCAAACCTTTCGAAATAACAAAGAAAAGTATGGATGCTGCTGCAATCACCATTATGCTGATGCAGATAAATGTGATGATTTTCCCCCTTTTTTCAAGACGGGCTTTTTTGGAAGTTTGTGTTAATGCTTTTTCTCTTGCCTCCACAGTCCTAACTCCTTTCCGAGCGTTGGTTTTTACCCCCAACACACGGGTATGCGCCTACCTCGTTTTTGAAGTAGACGCTTCCCCATATTTACTTTTATTTAACGTCTGTTACTTTGCCGTCAGCGGAACGTTCTACTTTCATCGAGTGAATCGATTGGTAACCTAATTGTGGTACTAGGTCGTTTTGAACGTCTTCGCTAGTGATGTATTTCAAGAATGATTTAGTTAATCCTTTTGGCTCACCGTTTGTGTACATGTGCTCGTAAGCCCAGATTTTCCAATCGTTTGTTGCTACGTTTTCTTCTTTTGGTTCTACGTTATCAAGTGAAAGTCCTAGGATTGAATCGTCAATGTAAGAGAATGCTAGGTAGCTGATTGCTCCTGGAGTTTCGCTTACGATTTTACGAACAGTACCTGAGGAATCTTGTTCTTGTGCTTTGATTGGAGTCGCACCATCTAAGCCCCATTTTTCAAAAGTAGCGCGTGTTCCGCTTCCTTCTGCACGGTTGATAACTGTGATTTTTTCGTCTTTACCGCCAACTTCTTTCCAGTTTGTCACTTTACCAGTGAAGATGTCGATTAATTGTTGTTTTGAAATGTTTTTAACGCCAACGTCTTTGTTTACTACTGGAGCCATGCCAACTACTGCTACTTTATGATCGACAAGTTTAGAAGCATCAACGCCATCTTTTTCTTCAGCAAAAACGTCAGAGTTACCAATGTCCACTGCACCTTGTTGTACTTGTGTTAAACCAGTACCTGATCCGCCACCTTGTACGTTGATTTGTGCTTTTGGATTTTCAGCTGTATATTGTTTCGAAGCTGCCTCGACAAGTGGTTGCAATGCTGTTGAACCAACTGCTGTAATCGAGCCTTCGGTTGTTGCGCTATCTTTTGTACTATTCCCGTTTGCTTTATCTGATGATGAACTTGAATTTCCACATCCTGCAATGATAAGTGTGAATGCTGCCAACACAGCTACTAGTCCTAATAATCTCTTTTTCATGAAATGTAAACCACCTTTTTTTCGATTTAACTTACATGTTTACTATACCTTCCCACAGTTAAGGTCGTATGTAGCTAATGTTAAGAGAATGTTAAGATGGTTTTTTTGTAAATTTATTTAAAAGAAAATGACAAAAAGACCGCAGAATGGGCGGTTTCAGCTTGGTTTTATGTAAAGAAAAACGCAGACCATTGTTGGAGGCCTGCGCTCTTTTTTTGTTTATCGGGGAAGTATGACTGTAAAAGTCGTGCCTTCTCCTTCTATGCTTTCGACGTGAATTTGACCGCCGCAGCTTTCCACGATATGTTTCACGATGGAAAGTCCTAGACCTGTTCCGCCTGAATGACGGCTGCGTGCGCGATCTACACGGTAAAAACGTTCAAAAATACGATCGATATCTTTGACTGGAATACCGATACCGTTGTCTGTGACCGTGATTGTTACTGTTTCATTTGCCATGTTTTCCATTACGCCTACGGATACTTCTCCATTTTGCGGCGTATACACGATAGCATTGGAAATTAAATTGATTAAGATTTGCTGCAAACGATCGCGCTCTGCTTGAATCATGATTGGCGCCGCTAGGTTTGGCGGAATGAGCTGGATTCCTTTTTCTACGGCTAGCGCACGGACGGTGTCCATCGTCGCAATGACCACATCTTCTACATCGACTTCTTCAAGATTCATCGAGACGTGTTTCTGCTCAATCCGCGATAACTCTAGAATGTCCATGATTAAGCGGTGCAATCGGTCGCTCTCTTCTTTAATAATCGTCAAAAATTTCTTAAGCAATTCTTCATCGTACATCGCGCCATCAAGTAACGTCTCTGCAAAACCTTTCAGCGCAGTGACCGGTGTTTTCAGTTCATGCGACACATTGGCTACGAATTCAGAACGTACATTTTCCAAACGGCGAATTTCCGTAATATCGTGAAGTAACACAATCACGCCAGTAATACTACCCGTCCGCGATAAGATCGGCGACACATTGGCGTCTAAAATCTGTTCGCGTGGGAAGTAAATCGTAATTTCTTCTTGTTGGAACGTTTTTTGATCCATACATTGATCGACAAGTTGGGTCAACGCGAAACTTTTTAGGACTTCGTAATAGGCTTTTCCGGTCATGTCTTTCTCGCCGATAATTTGTTCCATCATCGGGTTGGTCATCACGATTTGTTTGCGTTGGTTGATAAGCATGACGCCGCTCACCAAATTTTGCACAATGCCGCTTAGCCGTTGTTGATTTAACTCGATTTCTTGCATTTGTTTTTCGAGGCTTTGCGCTAACTGGTTGACACTGAGCGATAAATCATGCAGTTCGCCGGTTGTTTTACCGGTAATTCTACTATAGTAACGATTGTTCGCCAAATCCATCGACACGTCAATAATCTCATTGACCGGCCGCGTAATCCGACGGGAAATAAAGAAACTAATAAAGCCAATAAACACAAGCGCCAAGCCAAAAATCAATGCCAAGCTAAGCCACAATTGATGTACCGCGTTTTCTACTGACTCTAATGAAATCGAAATCCGCAAAACTCCATCCGTCACACCGTTATGCGTGATTGGAACGGCCACGTAAAGCATGCTATAGCCAAGCGTCGAGCTTTTGCGTGTTGCGATGCCTACATCTTTGCCATCTTTCAGCACTTCTTGAACTTCCGGTCGATCCATATGATTCGGCAAGCTGTGCGGGTCTTCTTTCGTATCCGCCACAACGCGACCACTCTGATCAATGACCGTAATCCGCGCTCCGATTTTATCTTCTAACGGTTTTAAATCCGCTTGAATTTGATCGGCATTTTTGTCCAAATCAATGTCTTCAAGCTTGGTCGTCGTCAGTAAAATCTTCGCGTCATCCTGTAATTGGCTCTCCTTCATGTGCAAATAAACGCCGCGCATCAATTCCCCAGAGAAAAATCCAACGACCACCATGACCACAAAAAATAAGATAAAAAAAGACAGTCCTATTCTTAGCCACAGTTTTTTCATGATTTCACGTTCTCCATCTTATAACCAAAACCACGAATCGTCTTAATATACTGCGGTTTCTTCGTGTCCGCTTCAATCTTGTCGCGCAAATGGCTCACATGCACATCGACAATCCGCGTCTCACCAATATAATCATAATTCCATACCGCATCCAACAACTGGTCTCGCGAAAAAACTTTCCCGCGATGATTCGCCAAATATAACAATAACTCGAATTCCTTCGGCGTCAAATCAAGCAACTCATCCTGCAAATACACCTCGTAGCTCTCCGTCAAAATTTTCAAATCACCGACATGTAGCGCTTTTTCTTTCGGCGCCACTTCCGGCTCAACTTCCGCTGACTTCCCAGCACTCCGTCGCAAAATCGCTTTAATCCGCGCCACAACCTCACGAGGACTAAACGGCTTCGTCAAATAATCATCCGCGCCAAGCTCCAGCCCGATAATTTTATCCAACTCATCGTCTTTAGCCGTCAACATCAAAATCGGCGTCTCCACCTTATCTTGACGTAACTGTTTACAAACCTCAATCCCGTCCATTTCTGGCAACATTAAATCAAGCACAATCAAATCTGGTTTTTCCGCTAGGGCAAGTTCATATCCCGTCCTGCCATCTTCCGCCGTCACCACATCAAATCCCGCTTTTTCAATGTTAAATTGTAGTAAAGTTACAATAGAAGACTCGTCATCCACTACTAAAATCTTTGTCAACGCCTTTTCCTCCCCGTTCATAACGCGCGGCCTTTACAAACTTGCCACAACTTGTTATGTACTCTTCATCTAAAATATAGCACGAATTTACCATCATCGGGTAGAAAACACTTCAGATTAACACAATCTTAAAAAAGCTACCTCGCTTCCACCATGAAAAGCCCCAATTCAAAAGAGTCCCCTTCATGTAAAGCCGTCTGCACAATGCGCGGTTCGCCATTATTATCCTGCACTTTCAACTTACAATACGCGCGATTCTCATTCAGCGCCTCATACAAATCCTCACGATTTCGAACCGGCTGCCCATTCACTTCCAAAATTTTCTCACCAGGCAAAAGCGACATCCGACTCGCCGGCGTATTGTCACGAGCGCCCAAAATCATAATTCCATCTGGCTGTGGCGTGAACTTAAACGGAGCATTACGCTCATCCGCACGATGGCGATACGAAACCCAGAACCGTCCAGCAATCGCAACAACAAATCCTAGCAACGTCAGAATTGGCACCACAATGCTCACAACACCAATAAGCGCTACAACAATGGCAAGGCTTGTTAGCCGAACCGCCAATTTATGAGCGGCTTGCGCTGGCAACTGCGACTGCACCTGCTGTTGAAAGCCAATCACAAGAGGCAATACCATGAGCGCAAACGACTGATTCCCAATTTGAAAAACAGGCCACCAATCAAATAACATCGCAAAACCATGTCCAGGAATAAAACAAACAAGCGGCACAAACCAAAGCCGTCTCAACTGAAACGCGCCGACCAATTTTCCACGTCCACTTTTCCGAAGCATTGGAGACGCATGATTAGCCCCCGAAAACTGAATCAAAAATGCCTCTACAGCTAGCAATAAAGCCAACAATAATACGAGTACAATCATGAAATTATCGACATATAAATCCCGCAATGGCAACATTTGGTCCACAAACGGCGACAAGTCCAAATTGAAATAATATACGGCATAATAAGCCAAACTCGTAATCCCAATCGTATACGCCGTCGAAGCCATCCGAAACAGCCCAACAAGCAATAATACAATCATCACAACATTAAAAATCGCAATCCACGTAACCGTCAATGTCAGTCCAATGAAAAACGTCACAATCGACAACGTCAAACCAAACAGCAGTCCAATACCAAAGAAGCCCTTTAGTTCCTGCCAAGGCGAATGAATACTAACATGAAATGCTTTTCGTTCCCATCTAATCCGGCTAAATCCCGCGACAATAACGAGAAGTATCGCCACATATAGCGCTGGCTGAATAAATAAACTTCCAATTCCTTTTGCAATTTCGCCCAGTATGTCCAATCTCACTCACCTCTTTTATAGTATAGGAGAAAGTAGGCGCGATACTCCTTCCTTCACCTTCATCCAAATCGATCGCTCCGCATACAATTCCGCAGTTAACTGATATGATTTTAAAATATCTTGCAAGAAAATGTCTTCTAATTTCTGCGCGATTTTTTTCTCATACAAAAACGCATTCACTTCAAAATTCAAACGGAAACTACGAAAATCCATATTCGCCGTTCCAACTGAAGCAATTTCGCCGTCAACAACCAATGTTTTCGCATGAATAAAACCATTATCATAAATATAAACTTTAGCGCCACTCTCAATCAACTCGCCACAATAACTCGTCGTCGCCCGGTATACAAATGCATGGTCCGGCTTATTCGGAATCATTAAACGAACATCGACACCAGACAAAGAGGCAATTTTTAAAGCTTCCAATAAACTGGCATCGGGAATAATGTACGGCGACTGCAAATAAATCGATTTCTTCGCTGAATTGATCATTTTAATATAACCATTCTTGATTTGTTGCCATTCTGAATCAGGGCCACTTGATACGATTTGCATACTTGTTTGCCCTTTTCCATGAAATGACGGGAAGTAACGCGTTTGATAATCTAGTTTTTGACTAGCGGACGATGCTGAATTCCAGTCCATGATGTAACGCGTCTGCATCGCAAACACCGCTTTTCCACGAACACGAAGATGCGTATCACGCCAATATCCGAAACTTTTATCCAAGCCCAAATACTCGTCGCCCACGTTAAAGCCACCAATATAGCCAATTTCTCCATCAATAATTGCCAACTTACGATGATTCCGATAGTTTAACCGAAAATTAATCAGCGGCAACTTCGAAGGAAAGAACGGCCAGACTTTCACGCCATGACTTTTTAAATCGTTCCAAAAAGACTTTTTCGTGGTCCGACATCCCATCGCGTCGTAAATAACACGAACGTCAAGCCCTTCCTCCGCCTTTCTAATAAGCGCGCTTTTCAAACGTTTTCCAAGCGTATCAGAATGAATAATGTAATAAATTAAATGAATATGATCCGTCGCCATCTCAATATCTCGCAACAACGCATCAAATTTCTCATGTCCATCCGTAAACAGTGTTACTTCATTATCTTGCGTCAAAATCGCACCATCGTTGACTAGTAATAAATAAATCAAATCACGATGTTTCGCTACATTCCGATCACTAAATGGAAATTCCTGTTGCCTAATCATACTAATCTGATTATCCGTCGACTCGCGCAACCCGATTTTCTCCTGTCCCTTCCAGTCGAAAATTTTACGATGCGATAACTTACGCCCAAAAATTAAATATATAATGAATCCAATAACTGGTATGAATGTTAGAACTAACAGCCACGCCCATGTTGCCGAAGTGTCACGTCGTTCTAAAAACACCATCACGGCAGCAAATAATACGTTGATAAGCAACAACACAATCAACAAAACTACCCAAATCCCCATAATGAACCTCCCAATGATATTGCTACTATTTTATCATATCATAAATAAGCTTATATTTATATTTATACATATATGTACTACTAAGAACAATTCTACAAAGCATAAAGAAAAGCCGAAGACACCTACTCACCTTAATGGGTAAAATGTACATTCGACTTCATTCAAATTATATTTTAGATATACGGCGTTGGATCAACTGGTACACCGTTTTTGTGAATTTCAAAGTGTAAATGTTGACCTGTTGATTGGCCAGTGGAACCCATGATACCGATTCCTTGGCCTTGTGCAACGCTCTGGCCTGCAACGACTTGTAAACTACCCGCGCGCATGTGACCGTACAATGTTTGGTAACCATTGCCATGATCGATTTCTACGACATATCCGTAACCGCCGTAACCACTTCCTGGTGCTCCGAATCCTGAGAAGACAACGGTACCGCCTGCTGCTGCGTAGATTGGAACACTTCCGCCTGCTGCGATATCTTGTCCTTTATGAGATTCGTGTTGGCCGGTCACTGGGTTTGTTCGATCGCTGAATCCTGATGTTAAAATACCTGCTGCTGGTTTGATGAACATTCCTGTGGAAGAACCACTACTAATTGATGGAATAGACACGGTTTCAGATGGTTGCTCAGCTGGTGTTTCCGTTCTAGTCATTGTTTTAGAACTTGCTTTGGCTGTAGCCGCCTTTGCTGCTGCTTCTTTTGCCGCACGTTCAGCACTTGCTTTTCTGGCTGCCGCTAATTCCAATGCTGCTTGCGCTTGGCGATCTTTTTCTGCTTGGATATTGCCTGCTACTTTTTGTTCGTCTGCTGATAATGCACCTTGTTTAGATAGCAAATCGTTTTTTTGTTGCTGTGTTAAGTCTTTTTCAGCCGCGATTGCTAAAATTAGCTCGTCTTTTTGACTTTTTTGGCTTTCTAGATTGTTTTTCGAAAGTGCGATTTCTGTCGCTAGTTTTTTAAGGCTCGCTAGTTTGGTTTCTGTTTCTTTTTGTTTGGAGCTCAGTTTGTTTTCATCTTTCTTTTGTTCTGCCATGATGTCTTTATCGGCGCTTACTAATGTCGTTACCATTGTGGCACGATCGATGAAGTCGCTGAAATTGTCTGATGCTAGGATGACATTGACATAGGCTTGGCTGTTGCCATTCACTTGAATAGCGCGAGCGCGGTCTTTCAATAAATCGAAACGTTCTTGAATATTATTTTGTAATTCTTTAATTTCACCTTTAAGTTTCGTTACTTCGGCATTAGTTACGGCTACTTCTTGTTGTTGCTTTTGCAATTTGGCATTGGTTTCTGTAATGCTTTTTACTAAAGCCTCTAACTCTGCTGCAGCACTTACTTGTTTACTTTCCAAAACGGATACTTCATGTTCTTTTTCGTGTATGCTTTCATCGATATTTGCTTTTTGTTGTTGTAGCTCTTGTTGTTGTTTTTGTAACTCGTTTAAATCGGCGGCCAAAACGTTGACTGGCGCTCCACTAAAGAGTCCAACTGCTACAGTTGCAATGATGCTATTGCGGATCAATTTCTTATATGTCATTCACAGTTTCCTCCTAATTCACTTAAATAATACTAATTTTACCAGCTTGATAGTTATAAAAAAGTACCTCCGGCAACATGTCGCGCAAAGGTACTTTTCTTTTTTCAAAAAATCTTATTAGAAGTTAGCTACACGGCCAAAACCTACTAGAGATTGTGCCCAGAAGCTACTTGATAGGCTATCGATACTAACGCCATTGTTTTGCGCGTTAATCATTTTGCCGCCGCCGATGTAGATACCAACGTGAGCGATTCCACTACCATAGCTGAAGAATACTAAGTCACCTGGTTTTGCTTGGCTTGAGCTGATTTTTGTAGATGCAGCATATTGTGCACCTGATGTTCTTGGCAATGAAATTCCTGCTGAACGGAAAGCGTAAGAAGTGAATCCAGAGCAGTCAAATGAACCTGGTCCAGTTGCTCCTAGTGAATATGGCTTACCTAATTGTGCGTATGCAGTTGAAATCATTGCATCATATCCTGAACCAGTTGGTGCTGGTAGGTTGCTGCTGCTTGAGTTATTGCTTGTTGATTTTGAAGATGATGAGCTCTTAGATGAAGATGATGAAGAGCTGCTTGAGCTAGTGCTGTTTGAGCTCGAGTTAGAGCTGCTTGAGTTATCAGAGCTTGATGAGCTGTTATTGTCATCAGAAGATGTTGATGATGAAGCAGTTTGTGTAGCCGCTGCTGGTTGAACAGTAGTCGCTTCTTTTGCTGCTGCTGCACGAGCTGCCGCCGCTGCTGCTTCTCTATCACGTTGTGCAACTAAAGAAGATTTTTCTTTCTCCGTTGTTGCTTGTTGTGCTGCTAATTGTGCTACTACAGCTTCTTTTTCAGCTTTTTGAGCTTCGATTTTATTTTGTTGTTGTTCGTAGCTTGCGATTGCTTTTTGTTGTTTCTCTTGTTCTTTCTTCACTGCTGCTGATTTTTCTTTTAGAGCATCTTCGTCTTTTTGTTGCTCGTCAAGGATTGCTTTATCAGAGTCAACGATTGTGTTAACTGCAGATACACGGTCAACTAAATCGCTGAAGTTATTTGCGCCAAGAACTACGTCAAGGTACACATTTGAATTAGAGTTCACTTGCATTGAACGAGCGCGCTCTTTCAATACTGCTTCACGTTCTTTAATACGTTTGTTAATTGATGCGATGTCAGCATTCAATTTCTTTAATTGCTCAGCAGATTTGTTAAAGCTAGCTTGTAGCTCTTTTGATTTCGCTTGAGCAGATTCTAATTTACCCACTAAAGATGAAAGGTCTGCTTGTAAATCAGCTTTCTTAGATTTAAGATCGTTCAACTTAGCATCTTTCTGTTGGATGTCCGTGTTCACGTCTGCAAATGCATTCGTTGTAAAAACTGGTGATAAACTGATTACAGCTGCCATTGATGCAGCGATTAGTGTATTTTTCTTCAAAGATTTTACCTCCTAAAAAGCTCCCTAGGCTTTTCTTTCGTTTAATTTTTTTATTATTTTTTAAAATGTGTTCGTTTCTCTGATACACATTTAGTTTTTATACTTTTAAGAATCTACGGATGGATATTGCACTTCCCCAAATACCGATTAATACGCCGATTGCGATGATTAAGCCGGCAATCTCATACATGAACGGTGTCGGTGTTAGCAAGGAAAGATTCGTTCCTTCACCAAGTCTTGGGTTTATTAAATTGTAAGTGTTAATGTAACCAACAAATGTTAGTATTACTGGTACGATTGATCCTAACAGACCAAGCCATGCTCCTTCTAACACGAACGGCCACCGGATAAACCAGTTTGTCGCTCCTACAAGTTTCATAATCTCGATTTCAGTTCTACGCGAATAAATCGCTATTTTTATCGTATTTGAGATTAAGAACATCGCAGTCAGTAAAAGACCAGCACTTAATATAATACCAGCATATCTTCCCCATTTCAAGACATCAAACAATTTATCTACAGTTTTTTCACCGTAGTTCACTTTTGCGACATATTTCATTTTCTCAATCTGGCTCGCAACTTTTGCCGTGTCACTCGGCTCCTTCGCTTGAACAATGAACACATCGTAAAGTGGATTATCTTGCTTGAAAAGCTCGAAATCTTTACCATATGTAGAGACTAATTTCTCCATTTGCTCATCTTTGGAAGAGAATGTAACGCTGTCGACACCATTTAATTGCTCAATGTTGTTCTGTAGCTCATCCTGTTGTGCTTTCGTCGCTGTCAACTGAATATGCACATTAATTTCAACGTCATTCTCAACGTCATCTGCCAGCTTGTTCATGTTCATCATAATTGCGAAGAACACGCTGACCAAAATCAATGTTACAGTCACAGCACTAGCTGCTGCAAATGTCATCCAACCATTACGATAGAGGCTTTTAAAACTCTCTCGAAAATGTCTACCTACTGTTCTAAATTTCATAGCCATAATCTCCTTGCTGTTCGTCACGAACGATTCTTCCGTTTTCAATAGCGATTACACGATGTTTGAGAGTATTAACAATCTCTTTATTGTGCGTCGCCATAACGATTGTCGTTCCGCGATTACTTATTTCCTCAAGGATGTTCATGATTTCCCACGAAGTATCAGGGTCGAGGTTTCCAGTTGGTTCATCTGCAATCAAAACCTTAGGCATGTTTGCTATCGAGCGAGCAATCGAAATCCTTTGTTGCTCCCCGCCAGACAACTCGTCTGGTAACATTCTTACTTTGTGTTTCAAGTTTACTAAGTCTAGTACTTCCATGACGCGGTCTTTAATGACTTTCGGATCTTCTTCTACTACCTCCATCGCGTACGCAATGTTCTCATACACGGTCTTGCTCGGTAGTAACTTAAAATCTTGAAAGACAACCCCGACATGCCTTCTTAAGAATGGTACTTCTTTGTTCTTCATATGGAGAAGATCAAATTTATCAACGTTGATCGTGCCCTTCGTCGCTCGTTCTTCTCTATAAATCATCTTAATAAAAGTTGATTTACCAGCACCACTAGGACCTACAACATAAACGAATTCACCTTGCTCAATACGAATATTTAATCCATTGGCAGCAGTTATGCCATTCGGATATTTCTTGTAGACATCTTCCATTACTATCATTTTATCACCTAACTATGCCTTTCTTAAATCAAGTTCGAATGATATAACATGTAAGATAACCTTTAGAAGTGAGCAACAGCTGTCGCACAATCCACCATTTCTTTATTGAAGCACTTGAAGTCACAACACATGACCCAATTATAACATCTCAATCTTTCAGGTTTAGGTTATTTGCGTTACAGTTATATTTCAACCAATGACAAGTTTTATTTTATTCGCAACATACTTATTTACATTTTCAAATGATACTTCATCGTCGTCTATTTTTACTTTTAAAAAAATCCCATAAAAAAACGCGCCTCTAAAAATACGCACTGTTTTTATTACTCTCTTATTGTACCGTGTTTTACAAGGAAATAACATTACAGGGAGATTAAAAATAGTTACAGTGAAATCAATTGGAATAGACCGCTTTTGTCACATAAATACCGAACTATTTACTAGGATTTAACTTCTTGTTACATAACTGTTATACAAAATGTATAGAGCTCTACTTTTTAAATCGTAAAAAAACAGCATGAACTTAAGCCGCTCATACTGTTTTTCTGTTATATATTAAAACCTTCACCCATTACTTCGCTCGCACTCATGACGACTACGAACGCGTTTGGATCGATTTCTTTAATGACTTCTTTCAATCTGGAAAATTCGGATTGGGCGATAACGCATAACAAAATTTGTCTTTCGTCATCTGTATAGCCACCTTTTGCCGAAAGTCTTGTAATACCACGGTCAATTTTGAAAAGGATGGCTTGGCGAATTTCATCTTGTTTTTCGGAAATAATCAATGCTGTCTTCGATTGGTTTAGGCCAACTTGAACTAGATCGATTGTTTTGCTTGTTGCGAAAAGGCCGATTAGTGCGTACAGACCCGACTCGATGTCAAAAACGAACATGGCCGCGATAACCACAAAGCCATCAATAAGTGCCACGCAAATGCCAAGCGATAAATGCGTGAACTTGTGTAAAATTTGAGCGATGACGTCTGTCCCACCCGTTGAAGCCTTACCTCGGAACACAATTCCCAGTCCCATTCCAACGAGCACACCACCGAATAGCGCTGCAACTAATGGTTGATTGGTCCAGACCGTCCAGTCCGCCGTTATATAAACGAAGAATGGCATAATCATCGTTCCGACAAAGGTTTTTATGCCAAATTGGTAGCCTAAGAAAAGCACACCGGCAAAAAACAGCGGGATATTAAAGGCCCATTGAATGTAGGCAGGATTCCAGCCGGTCAAGTAGTTAATAATCGTACTAATACCGCTGACGCCACCAGAGGCTACATGATTTGGTAAAAGTAGGACGTTAAACGCTACTGCAATAATGAACGCCCCGATAATCACGTATACATATTCCATCACTTTTGCTAATTTCGGATGAATTTTGCGACGCTTGATTGGTTTGATTTCTGTCATGTTGTCACCCTTAATCAATCCGTGAACGTAGATAGCCATTGATAAACTCATCAATATCGCCATCCATCACGGCTTGTGTATTTCCTGTTTCTACGTTTGTGCGATGATCTTTAACCATCGAATAGGGATGGAAAACGTACGAACGAATTTGGCTTCCCCAACCGATTTCTTTTTGCTCACCGCGAAGTTCTGCGAGTTCTTTTTCCTTTTCTTCTTGTTCTTTTTGGTATAGTTTAGCTTTTAACATCCGCATTGCTTGGTCACGGTTTTTTAGCTGTGAGCGTTCGGACTGGCATGTAACAACGATTCCTGATGGGATATGCGTCATCCGAACCGCCGAATCGGTCGTGTTAATATGCTGGCCACCAGCACCAGTTGCGCGGTATGTGTCGATTTTCAAGTCTTCTGGACGTACTTCGATTTCGATATCGTCATCCATTTCTGGCATTACATCGCATGAAACGAAAGATGTGTGGCGACGGCCCGAGGAATCGAATGGTGAAATCCGGACAAGTCTGTGCACACCTTTCTCTGCTTTGAGGTAACCGTAAGCATTATGCCCTTTAATGAGCAATGTTACGCTCTTAATACCAGCCTCGTCTCCTGCTTGATAATCCAACATCTCCACTTTGAAATCCTTCTTATCCGCCCAACGCTGATACATCCGCAAAAGCATGGAACCCCAATCTTGTGACTCCGTGCCGCCTGCTCCTGGATGGAGTTCAAGAATGGCATTATTTTTATCGTAAGGGCCGCTTAACATCAATTTCAATTCGAAATCCGTTAATTTAGCCACAAAATTTGTCAAATCAGTCTCTAATTCTGCTTGTAACTCCTCGTCTGCTTCTTCACGCAAAAGTTCCAAACTCAATTCAAGATTTTCTTGTTCTTCTTCCAACTCATGGAACGCGTTATACGTTTCTTTGTAGCCATTTGCTTCGTTGATTACTTTTTGCGCGGCTTGTTGGTCATTCCAAAAATCTGGGTCTAGCATTTGATCCTCTAACTCAGCAATTCGAACCTCGATACTGTCTAAGTCAAAGAGACCCCCTAAAGTCTTTAATTTGTTGCGTTGTTTTTTCTAATTCATTACGAATTTCAGCTAATTCCATTTTCCAACACCTCTTTTTAGTTTTTCAAAGACACGGTAATAGCGCCTTTATTAATATAGCATACTTGCGAACAAACTGCGACGGGAAAAATTCACATAGAAAAACCAGAGAGCGATCGTCCCTGGTTTTGGATTCTATTTTTCTTTGCCGTGGCAGTTCTTGTACTTCTCGCCGCTACCACATGGGCAAGGATCATTACGTCCGATATGCTGATCTTTAAGAACAGGCTGTTTCTTAGCAACCGGTTTGCCTTCATTTGGATCGATGGCATCACCTTTTGCAACTTGTTCCCGTTCAAGGTTTTGACGAATTTCGGATTTCATGATGTAACGCGCAACATCTTCATCGATAGAACTAATCATTGCTTCAAACATTTCAAAGCCTTCTGATTGGTACTCACGAAGCGGATCAATTTGACCGTAAGCACGTAAATGAATACCGTCACGCAAATGATCCATTGCATCGATATGATCTACCCATTTCGTATCTACAACACGAAGCAGGACAACTTTTTGGAACTCGTTAAATTCTTCTTCTGGAAGCAATGTTTCTTTTTCGTTATAAGCTTCTTCCACTTCTTTCAGGATGAAGTCTTGAATTTCTTTTGTTTCCATGTTTTTGATGTCATCTACACTGATTGCATCTTCTGGCAACAGGTTCGCCTCTACATAATCAATGATACCTTGCAAGTTCCACTCTTCGCGGTCTTCTTGTCTCGGCGCATTGGATTGGACAATGTAGTTCACGACGTTTTGAATCATCGGATCGATAACAGAACGCAGGTTGTTCTCAGCTGTGATAACTTCGTAACGCTGTTTATAAATAACTTCACGTTGTTGACGCAACACATCATCGTATTGCAAAACTTGTTTACGTGAATCAAAGTTATTTCCTTCCACACGTTTTTGCGCAGATTCAACAGCACGACTAACCATCTTACTTTGGATTGCTTCATCGTCCATACCAAAGCGTTCCATCATTGATTTCATATTGTCTGAACCAAAGCGTTTCATCAACTCATCTTCCATAGAAAGATAGAATTGTGTAACACCAGGGTCCCCTTGACGTCCGGCACGACCACGTAGCTGATTATCGATACGTCTTGATTCATGACGTTCTGTACCGATAACGGCTAATCCGCCTGCTTCGATAGCACCTTCGCCAAGTTTGATATCCGTACCACGACCGGCCATGTTGGTCGCGATTGTTACGGCACCTTTTTCACCTGCAAATTGGATGATTTCGGCTTCTCTTTCGTGCTGCTTCGCATTTAAGACGTTATGCGGAATACCACGGCGTTTTAATTTATGTGAGATAACTTCGGACGTTTCAATCGCAACAGTACCAACAAGGACAGGTTGCCCATTGCCATGACGTTCTGCGATATCATCAGCTACTGCACTAAACTTCGCTTCGATGGAAGTATAGATTAAATCAGCGCGGTCATCACGAATGATTGGTTTATTTGTCGGAATTTCAATAACGCGCATGTTGTAAATATCGCGGAATTCTTCTTCCTCGGTTTTGGCAGTACCAGTCATACCAGATAATTTCTTGTACATACGGAAATAGTTCTGGAATGTGATAGTCGCCATTGTTTGCGATTCGTTTTGAATAGTTACGCCTTCTTTAGCTTCTAGGGCTTGGTGTAAGCCTTCGCTGAATCGGCGACCTTTCATAATACGACCAGTGAATTGGTCAACGATTAGCACTTCGTCATCTTGCACAACATAGTCCACATCCAGATGCATCGTGTAGTTTGCTTTTAACGCTTGTGCAATATGGTGTAGCAATGTCGCATTTTCTAAATCGAATAAGTTCTCGACGTCGAAATATTTCTCACCTTTTGTCATACCGTCTTCGGTCATATTTACTGATTTCGTCTTGATATCAACTGTATAATCTTTCTCTACAGTCAAAGTCTCCACAAATGAATTCGCACGAACATAAAGAATCGTGGATTTCTCAGCTTGCCCAGAAATAATCAATGGTGTTCTAGCTTCATCGACCAAGATGGAATCGACTTCATCAATAACCGCAAAAGAAAGCGGACGTTGCACCATTTGTTCTTTGTAAACTACCATGTTATCACGCAAATAGTCGAAACCTAATTCGTTATTCGTACTATACGTAATGTCAGCAGCATATGCTTCACGTTTCTCTTCACTGGAAAGAGCATTTAGATTTAGTCCAACTGATAAGCCCAGGAAATTATATAGAATACCCATCTCTTCAGCATCACGTTGCGACAAGTACTCATTGACTGTAACAACATGGACGCCAGTACCAGATAGCGCATTTAAATAAACCGGTAGTGTCGCTGTTAAAGTTTTACCTTCCCCAGTTCTCATTTCTGCGATGTTACCTTCGTGTAGTACGATACCACCCATTAATTGAACGCGGAACGGGAACATGCCTAATGCACGCTTAGCTCCTTCACGCGCTACTGCAAAAGCCTCTACCAAAAGAGAATCCAATGTTTCTCCGTTTTGGAAACGCTCCTTAAATTCTTCTGTTTTTGCACGTAACGCATCATCAGAAAGCTTCGCTGTTTCATCAGCCAATGCTTCAATCTGATCTGCTTTCTTTTCTAGATATTTAATGTCTTTTTTACCAGATTCAAATATCTTTTTCAATAAACCTGCCATGATCTTATTCTCCTCTACTGTTTCTATACTTTCCCTGAAGTTGAAAATCGTCGCGCTCTCTTCCCATTTTCTGACGCAACTGCCCTATACAGGCACACTAGACAATTCTACCATCTTTCACCCTTGTTTTACAACCTGTTTTCCTGTGAACATTTCGACGCATTTCCCTTCAACACTACAGAAAAGCCAATAAAATCTTATAATCTCTCTTAAAAAAATATATGTTTCCGAGCCTTTTGGTCATTCACTTGTAAAAAATCCAAATTACCTATTGACAACAAAAGCCGAGATCCCCTTGTTGTTGGATCCCGGCCTTTAGAGGAAATTCTAAGTTAATTTGTTTCAATCAAACCGTATTTGCCATCTTTACGACGATACACAATATTCGTACCATCAGATTCTGCATCTGTATATACAAAGAAACTGTGTCCTAATAGATTCATTTGAAGTACAGCTTCCTCACTATCCATTGGTTTCAATGAAAATTCTTTCGTACGCACGATTTCTAAATCACTATCGTTCTCAAATTCCTCTGCATCTGGATTACTATTAGCATCTGCAAAAGCAAAGTAATCTTGCTCAGCACCTTTATCACGGAATTTACGATTCACTTTTGTTTTGTGTTTACGAATCTGTCTTTCTAGCTTATCTACAATCAAATCAATGCTTGCATATAAATCCCCGCTAGTCTCTTCAGCGCGTAGTACTAAGTTAGGGAGAGGAATGGTCACTTCAACCTTTGCATTCTTATCAGAATAAACTTTAAGATTTACATGAACATTGGCATCTGGTGCCTCACTGAAATAACGTTCTAATTTATCGATTTTCTTCTCAACATAATCTCTAATTGGCTCCGTTACTTCAATGTTTTCGCCACGAATGTTGTACTTTAGCATAGCAATTCCTCCTTTGAAATAAAACAAATCATACTCTACAAGAAGTGAATGACTTCTTATATACAGTCTACGTTATAATGTGGCTTTTTGCAAACATTTGCAAAGACTAGAACCACTTTATTATTAGCCTCTAACATAGTCAATTGTATGATGCTGTTACTCTATTGATTCCACAAATATTCAGATGCAAACCTAAAATGATTGAAAATTTAGGCTATCTAAAAATCGTGATGGAGGAAACGCTCTTTGCACCTGATTTCATAAGGGCTTCTGCGGCTAAGTGTAAAGTGGCTCCCGTAGTGTAGATATCATCTATTAGGAGGACTTCTTTCGACGCAACGGTATCTCGCTCCTCTACAAAGAAGTACTGTTCTTGATCTATCCGTTCTCTACGAGTCTTCTTGGATTGCTTCTCCGTGTGTTCCCTTTTTAATTGTGTGGTAAATGGAATATTCGCTAGTTTAAGCAAACCTTCTGTCTGATTGAATCCTCTTTCATCTCTGCGTTCTGCACTTATGGGGAGTGGGATGGTCACTTCTTTCGCTACATAAGACCACTTCTTGATTAATTCTCCCGAAAATACAGCAGCTATCGCATAGTCTCCGCGATATTTGTAAAGCGCCATTAAGTCCTTGGCAAACTCGTTATAAGTGAAACAGGCGATATTTTCAGCTAAATGGTCTGACCCGCTCTTCGTCCATCTCTCACAGTCTGGGCATATTTCACCGCCTATTTCTTGTGGCCTTCCGCATTTCCTACATACATCTGCGCCTATCACTTCTAGCTTACGTCTACAAGAAGCACATATATTTTTCTGTTGTGGTTTAGCAAATAAACTTCGCCATGAAATACTGATAGTCAACTGATTCATACATATTAAACAATGATTACTCATCTAATAATTTTTGACGCCTCCCTAGTTGGTTCATCATTTTTATTTGTGCTATAGCTAATGCCATACTCTTAGATACACCAAAATGAAAAAACTTCACATCTCCTGTTGGAAAATCAAATTTCCGACCTGCACGACCAGATATTTGAACTAAAGCTGATTCGGTGAAAATTCGTCCTTCACTACCAAATACACCAACTTGTACGTTTGTAAATGTTACACCTCGTTCTAGAATTGTAGTAGTGCAAAGTAGTTTAATTGTGCCATCACGCATTTGTTGCACTTTCTCTTTCCGTTCTGAATCCGCAGAATGGACTGTTAGTAAAGGACCGAATCCTAGCTTTTCTAGGATAGGCGCAACTTGATGCATGACCTTGATTTCAGGAAAGAATAACAGCACTGGGCATCCTTCATCTAACTTTGTCCGAATCCAAGTTAGAATAATTGGCGATATCTTTTGCTTTTCGAGCGAACGTTTCCAATCCCCAATCCAGACTTTTTCTGGTACTGGTAGTGGTTGCCGATGATATCTAGCAGGAACTTTAATATAGTTTCGTTTTCCATTTTTGCATTCCGACTGCCATTTACGTTCTGGAGTTGCGGTTATGAAAATAGAGCATCCGCTGTCAAGCAAGGCTTTACGGACTGCATATTCTAAAAAGGGGTCTTTCGCATATGGAAAAGCATCTACTTCATCAATAAAAATAACATCAAATGCTTGATAAAAACGAATAAGTTGGTGCGTTGTTGCAACGACAAAACGTTCTCCATTATAGACATCATCGGAATCACCATATAGGCAAACCATGTCAATGTTAGGAAATACTTCTTGCAGACGCGGATACAGTTCTAGACAAACGTCCACTCGAGGGGAAGCAACACAAAGTCGCCCTCCATTTGTTATAACCTCATCCATTCCTCGAAACATCATTTCTGTCTTTCCTGAACCAGCAACGGCCCAAAGCAACAATGATTCTCGATTAATTACTGCTTTTAAGACGGCATCTGATGCACCTTGTTGGCCAGGGGAAAGCTGGCCTTTCCATGCTAAACATCGATTTTGATACGGGGTCATTAGAGGCTGACTTGGTTCGAAATAAAGATGTTGGCATTCTGTCATTTTACCCATAATAATGCAATTGCGACAATACAAGCATTCTTCTTGGTTACAGTAACTACAAGGTGAGCGGAAAAATAGTTCCTCTTTATTATTGCCGCACCTAAAACATGTTTTTTTAGAACCTGTCACTTGTATTGCTTTAACTTGTTGCATTCCTTCTGTCCTCGTGATTTCGTTAGCTAAGTATAGTCTTCCTTCTATTCTGCTACACACTGTAATCACCTCGTACACTAGTTATACACGAAATAAATAATTTTGGCGAACTGCTAATTTTCTATTTTCCGTCCATTTTCTGTTTCAAAATGATATTTTAAAAGAAATCAGCTGTTTTCTGCCCTTATTCCAAACATTTTGCAGTGCTTTTGAACTTTTTTAGGCATTTTGACTTTTTATTTTTTTGGAGTACACTAAAAGCCTCCTAAACGTGTTAGAAGGCTTTCAAATTTTATTTAATTGTCCAGACAAGAGCTAGCGCGCCCTCGCCTAAATGCGTTGCAATGACTGGTCCAAAGTAACTGATTTTGAAATCCACAGTAGGATATTGTTTCTGTAGCTCATTTTTCCAGGCTTCTGCTTTTTCATAGCAATTACCTTGAACAATGTGGGCTTGCTGTGCTGTTTTATTAGCTACTGCTTCACCTAATAGAGCTTCGATTCTTCTCAATGCTTTTTTCTGCGTACGGATTTTTTCAAAAAGAACGATTTTCGTGTCTTCAAAGTGAAGAATAGGTTTAATTTGCAGTAAGCTTCCGATAATCGCTTGGGCATTGGAAAGTCTTCCGCCTCTAGCTAAGTGATTCAAATCATCTACAATAAAGTAGGCATCTAGCGCTTGTTTCATCGCATCTAAATTGGACAGTATTGTATCAGATGTTGCTCCATCTTTGGCTAAATGTGCAGCTTTTTCAACCATCATTCCCATTGCCATACAGGCGATTTCTGAATCATATGCAATGACATTAACACCTGAAACTAACTCCCCGGCAGATATTGCGTTTTGATAAGTTCCGCTGATTCCACTGCTGAGATGTATGCTAATAATTGTATCAAATCCTTTATCGCGTAAGCTCTCGTACAAAGAAACAAATTCGCCTGGAGCAGGTTGCGATGTTGTCGGAAAGGTTTTCGCATTCTTCACCAAATCGTAAAAAGAATGTTCTTCAATGTCCTTGTCTTCAATATAGGACTTTCCATCAATCGTTACAGAAAGCGCCACACTATAAATTTCAAGTTCTTCTGTCACTGCTTGGGGTAGATAAGCAGTGCTGTCTGTCACGATAGCAATTTTTTCCCCCATAATGTCACCTCAATTTGATACTATCTAATGAACACCCAGCCGTTTTTGATTGCAGTAACAACAGCTTGTGTTCGGTCGTTTACTTTCATTTTTTGCAAGATACTACTTACATGATTTTTAACTGTTTTTTCACTGATAAATAGCGTTTCGCCGATACCACGGTTACTCTTGCCATCTGTTAATAATTGCAGTACTTCACATTCTCTATGTGTGAGAATATGTAGCGGCATTTTCACTTCGGGTTGTTGATAGCCGTAAGCACCCTGCGCATTGTTAGTGCTGGCCAAATGGCGATATTCACGTACTAATTTAATAGCAGCTTTCGGATGGATATAAGCTCCACCATCTTCCACAGTCTTGATTGCGTCAACAAGGTCTTTAGCATCCATTTCTTTCAGTAGGTAGCCGACTGCACCTGCGCGCAATGCTTCTGTCACGAATTCATCTGTGTCATGGATTGTCAGAACTACTACTTTAATACTTGGAAATTGTCTTACTAGCATTTCTGTAGCATCTAAGCCATTTACTGTTGGCATGTTTATATCCATTAACACGATATCAGGTCGATATTCGCGTACTTTCGCAACAATATTTTTTCCATTCTCGGCTTCTGCAACCACTTCAAATGAGTCTTCTAGCTCTAGTATGCGTTTGATACCTTCACGAAATAATTGATGATCGTCTACAATCATGATTTTCACAGTCATAATGAGAAATCCTCCTTCAAATTGATATTTCCATATTCGTTCCCATTTTATCCCCTTATCAGTTCTAAAGCCTGATTCAAATAATTCGCTGACTATATTTCTATAGCTTATCTTTTTATCATTTCATGCTTTTCTAGAAGCCATTGTTATTCGTTGCCTAACTACTTTTTCTGAACACTCTGGATAGACATTTGAATTTCTACAAAAATGCCTAGATGAAAAGAAGTTTATCTATCAAAAGTAACAATGAATTTCATTATACCATGAATTTGCTCCCACTTCATCTTTCAAATATCCACCAAACACATTTTATAACTATACATGTCTTCGTTTTTCCGTTAAAATGTGAAATAGAGTAATTAAATTAACTATTGGAGGCCTATATGATGGAAAAGTATTTAACGATTAAAGAAGCTGGGCAACATGAAATCATCATCGAAAAATCTAGATTTATTTGCTCTGTCATTAGGGCTGAAGATGAAAAAACAGCACAGGACTTCATTCAAAGGATAAAGAAAGAACATTGGAACGCGAGTCACAATTGTTCTGCATATATTATTGGCGAACGAGATCAATTTCAGAAAGCGAATGATGATGGAGAGCCTAGTGGAACAGCCGGTGTCCCTATGTTAGAAGTTTTGAAGAAAAAGCACCTGAAAAATGTTGCGGTTGTAGTAACTAGATATTTCGGCGGTGTCAAGTTAGGCGCTGGAGGATTGGTTCGTGCATATGGTAATTCGGTTAGTGAGGCTTGTAACGCTATCGGTATTGTCGAGCGTTCACTTGCCATTATTATATCCTGTACACTTGATTATTCTGCCCATGCGAAATTTGAAAATGCACTGGAACAACAAAATTATCAAATAGCCAATACGACATTTACCGACAAAGTTACCATCGATGTATATGTGGACAGTCCTGACGTTTCTAATTTTCAAGAATGGGCTGTAAACATAACAAATGGCCAAATTAAAATGCACGAATCTGGCGAAAAATATCGTGAAAAGGATGTCATTTAAATGTTAGTAGAAACATTGCAAACCCTTCCTAGTGAATTCGTGAGCGATACTTGGCATATCCGGTATATGACTGCCGAGGATGCTGAGCAGCTTCTCGAAATCTGGTCGGATACGAAAGTTACGGAATACATGAATATAGAAACATTTGATACACTAACCCAAGCCAAAGAAATCATTGATGCTATCGACAAGACAGAAACAGCTTGCCGTTATGTTATAGAGAATACAATGTCAAAGGAACTCATTGGCTCTTTTGGTATAAATGAACTTTATTTAGGGACAATGACTGCCGAAATTGGCTATGAATTGAAGCGAGCTTATTGGCGAAAAGGGATTATGTCTACCATTCTTAGTACTTTTATCCATGTGATACATAGTACAACGCCTATTAGAACACTAACCGCAAAAGTGTCTCCTAAAAATGCTCCATCTAGCACGTTACTTATAAAACTAGGCTTTCAATTTGATGATTTGGTCTCCGAATTCGACATGAAGAGTAAAAATCTTGAAAAAGTTAGGCAATATAAGCTCAATTTGAAATAAATTTCTAGCCATTACATACGACTTATTTTATGTGCTTCATGATAATAATGATGTTAATTTGCCAGCGACTTATGTATAATAGAAAAAAGTGCAGATGTTTACAGCACGTTTATTGTAACTTTAAAATAGACGTAATTTGGCTGTAACAAGTGCGTTCTTTTAATATGGTACAATGACAACTATCTGATGAACAGATACTTACTTCGGGATAATAACGTAACTCTTAGAATTTAATTTATAAGGAGCAAACAATTCATGCCTATAAACAAAAGCCCTGCACCAAGAAGCGCAAAATATAAACGACGCCGCTTGGTACTTTTTCTAGTTTTGGTCCCATTGATGCTAATTGTACTCGCCGGTGCTGGATACGCTACATTCTTATTCAGTTCTGCTAAACTTGCAGTAGATAACTCTTATGATAATGTTCGGAGTGGGGAAGCTTCCTCCTTACGAGATAAAGATGTGGATCCGATAAAGGATAGCTTTTCTTTCTTGATTATCGGTGTTGATGACAGTACTAAACGTCAAGCTAATAATGGTGGTAACCCTAGAAGTGATGCGCTTATTCTAGCGACGCTCAATGTGGAAGATAACAAATTAGAAATGACAAGTATCCCTCGTGATTCTTATGTTCATATTCAAAGTGATGACAACACAACAAACAGATATACAAAAATAAACGCGGCCCATGCTTTTGGTGGACCTGAACTAACAATGAAAACCGTGGAGGACCTATTCAAAGTACCGGTCGATTACTACATTCGCTTTAATTTTGATGCTTTTCTAGAAATTGTGGATGCCCTTAATGGCGTGGATGTTGATGTTCCAGTTGATTTCACGGAGCAAGATTCCAACGACAAAGCTGGCGCAATCACATTGAAGAAGGGAAAACAAACGCTAAATGGCGAACAAGCCCTTGCCCTTTCTAGGACGCGTCACATCGATAATGATATCGAACGTGGTAAAAGACAACAACTTGTCATGAAAGCTATTATTGACAAGGCAACTTCTATCGGTTCTATCAACAAGTATTCAGACGTAATCAAAGCTGTCGGCGATAACATGAAAACAAACATGACTTTCTCACAAATGCTTTCCATCGCTAAATATGGTATGACTAATGATATTGACATGAAATCATTGGCTCTAAAAGGAGAAGATGCCCCACAAGATGGTGTCTATTACTACCAACTAGATGAGAACTCTGTAGAAAGTGTTGCGAATGAGTTTGCCAGCCAGTTAAAAGGTGTCAATAAGCCATTCCCGAACGCAATGCCGTACAGCGAAGAAAATACTAATCAATAAAATAAGGCGCTAAACCAGTGATTCCATTCATCGATTTAGCGCCTTATTTTATTTTCGTTTTCGCCGTACTTTTGATAATATATTCAAGATTGGGCGGTAATTTTCGCCTATGAGCCCTATAAATTCCACGATTATTTCAATACAAAATGCGAGTAGCAGTAGTAAAATAACAGCTCCCCACGTTGTTGAAAAGGAAAATACAAAACCTGTGATGGAAAAAAGAATTGCCATGCAGTATATGAGTAGCACAGTTTGCCGTTCCGAGAAGCCTAGTGCTAGCAAACGATGATGAATATGCGAACGATCCGCCATCGAAATCGGCGTTCTAGCCTTCAATCGTCTAATAATCGCAAAAAACGTATCAGAAAGCGGCACACCTAGAATAATCAGAGGTACTAATATCGAAATAAAAGTAACGTTTTTAAAGCCCATCAGTGATAATACTGCTATCATGTAACCTAAAAATAATGATCCTGTATCTCCCATAAATATCGTAGCTGGCGGGAAATTATACACCAAGAACGCCAAAATACAGGCGATTAGCATAAATGCCACTGGTGCCACGAAAACATCTTGTAGCAATAGCGCCATTCCTGCAATCGTCAGCAAAGCAATAATCGCAACACCACCAGCAAGCCCGTCCAAGCCATCAATCAGGTTTAACGCATTAACAATCGCAACAATCCAAATAATTGTAATCGGGATCGCCCAACCACCAAAGTATAGCGGACCCACGAACGGAATGTTGATGAATTCAATCGTAATTTGTCCCCATAATACCACGCACAATGCCGCAGCGATTTGACCAACAAGCTTCCAACGAGGCGATAATTCGATAATATCATCAATAAGTCCAGTTGTAACAATAATCAACGCACCTATGTACACTGGCAAAAATTCGGTTTTATCGACAGCTAGCAAAATCATCCCTACCGTAAAAGAAAGGAAAATAGCAAGTCCACCTAATGTTGGGGTGATTTTTTTATGAATATGTCTTTCCCGCGGCTCATCCACAGCATTTATAAAAAAAGCAAATTTGCGCACTAACGGAATAAGTAAAATCCCGATTAGAAAACAAATAATCATAATCCATATTTGCAACTTAATTTCAGCTCCATCCTTCAGTCTAACACAATGACTTCTCGTTTCGTGCAGTAGCTCTCCAAGACTGGCTGATCTACCGTAACACCTATTCCTATATTTGTAGGCGTTGCTATTTTTCCATTATTAATTGTAATTTCATCTTGAATAATATCTTGATGAAAGTAACGATTTGATGCAGATATATCACCAGGAAATGTGAATTCTGCGCGCGACGCCAATGCGATATTATGTGCTCGACCAATTCCAGCCTCATACATTCCGCCACACCAAACTAACATATTGTTTTCAAAGCAGAATTCTGCGATTTTTATTGCTTCTGCTAAACCGCCAACTCTTGCTATTTTCAGATTAATTGCTTTTGCGCTTTGTAGCGTGAAGGCTTGTTTCACATCTTCTAAAGATCGAATATTCTCATCCAAACATACTGGGGTAGCAATTTGTTTTTGAAGCCATGCATGATCTACAAAATCCGTTGTCCCAAAAGGCTGCTCTATCAT
Source organism: Listeria booriae (assembly GCF_000766865.1). Lineage (GTDB taxonomy): Bacteria > Bacillota > Bacilli > Lactobacillales > Listeriaceae > Listeria_A > Listeria_A booriae. The sequence continues at coordinate 61,674 of NZ_JNFA01000028.1, read as the reverse complement.
TGCCAAGTCGTACTTATCAAGTTTCTTTAACGTTTCAATATCCGCTCTTGTATACGCAGAATTAGCATCTACCATCAAGCTTAAATTCGGAAAAGTTGCTCTGACCTGCTTGACAGATTCGACATCAGAGCCTGGTTTGATCTTTAGTTTCACACGTGAGTAGCCTTCAGAAACATATTTTCGAACAACATTGACTAAAATTTCTGGGCTTTCTTGAATACCAATGCTCACACCTACGTCAATGTCGCCGATGGAGCCTCCTAAAAATGTGGCTAACGGTTGATTAGATGCTTTGGCAAACATATCCCAAATTGCTGTTTCGACAGCCGCTTTGGCCATCTCGTTTCCTCGAAAAACCTTGAACAACGTATTCACTTGATTCGGATTTTGTAAATCCACGCCTTTTAGTTGAGGTAATAAATGAGATTTGATGATTAAGCTAGCCGTTTCTGTCGTTTCTTCTGTGTACCAAGGGACCTCAAATGCATCTAGCTCGCCATAGCCCTCTATACCGTCTTCTGAGACCAATTTCACGATGCATAAGTGTTTTATACTCATTTCACCATAACTCGTCTTAAACGGAGCTAGAAGCGGCATTTGCAAGTGGAATATTTCCGCCTTCTTAATCAACATAACTCAGAATCACCCTTGCTTTCTTTGTCGTTGTACAGCTGCCATGAATCGCGGAATTGCCATTGCCCTTCTCCACCTACTTGGTTGTGACAAAATTCGGTACAGCCATTCTAAATTGAGCTTAACCCAAATTCCTGGCGCTCTTTTCGTGCACCCTGAAAAGACGTCAAAACTTCCACCAACGCCTATAAAAATCCCCTTCTTGAAATTCTCTAAATTAGCTGCTATCCATTTCTCTTGTCTAGGAAACCCTAGCGCTAAGAAAACAAAATCCGCCTCACTCGCAGTAATTTCCTCCGCAATTAGGGCAGATTCCTCCGCAGAAAAGTACCCATCGCGTGCCCCAACAACTTCAATATTTTGATAATTAATTTGAACTTGTTCAACCACTTTTTCTATAACATTTGGCTTTGCGCCAAGAAAGTATACTCGCATTTTCATTTCATTTGCCCTTTTTAAAAGTCCGAGCATGGTATCATAACCAGTTACTCGGCCCTGCAACGGCTTTCCAATACTACTCGCTGCTTTTACAACACCAATGCCATCAGCGACAATATAGTCCGCATTCAGAACAGCTTGGTTAAAAGCAATATCTTGTTGCGCATGCATTACAATTTCCGGATTAGCGGTCACAACAAATCTACGTTCGTTGTTCGCTGCTGCCCCCATCAACTCTTCTATAAAAGCATTTTGAGAAACATTATAAAACGGAATACCTAAAATCTCTACAGTCTGTTCCATATGCTCACTCCTATATTTCTCCTAGCTATTAGTTTATCATAAATATTCAATTCTTCCTATGTTAAAATTAGATAATATTATACGATTTATGTATGAAAACATAAAAAAATCGCGGCTAAATGGAATTAGCCACGATCCTGTAAGACTATTTTTAGTTAAGTATTTGTACTTTAACTGTTTTAACGCCCCAATTATAGCATGCTTGTACCGTATTCATATGCACATCAATTTTGTTTCCTTTGATGGCACCGCCAGTATCAGCAGCAATAGCTTCTCCGTATCCTTCAACGTAAACTTTCGTTCCTAGTGGGATAACGGAAGGATCCACAGCAATTACTCGAGGATTATCGTTCAAATCAATACCTGAAGCTGTAATATGTCCCATACCTGGTTCCGCCTTACTATATGCAGTAGCCGTCACTGTGATTTCTTTAGCAACGCTTTTTGATGAGCTTTTGCTAGAGCTTTGAGATTGGCTACTTTGTTGATTGCTATTTGATTTTTGTTGCGGTTGTTGTTTTTGAGTTGGTTGTTGCTCTTGGACACTTGAATTAGAAGATGTACTTTCTTTCACTTCTTGTTTTGGTGCCACTGTTTCTTGAGAATCACTGATAATTTTCAAAGTATTACCCGCAATAATTAAGTCAGACGACAACTCGTTCCATTTCTTTAACTCAGCTACTGTAACACTGTTTTCCAAAGCAATTTTGCTTAGGGTATCTCCTGATACAATTGTATACGTTTTTGCTGTAGTAGTTGCTTCAGGTGCGGCAGTTCCTACTTCTAATTTTTGATTAGGAAAAATTAGATTCGACGTCAATTTGTTAGCCACTTTTATTTGATTTATAGAGACATTATTTTCATTAGAAATTTTCCAAAGGGAATCCCCTGGCTTAACCGTATATTCTGCGGCACTTGCTTGCGTCGATCCAACTCCACCAGCTAAAACTAACCCAGCTGCGATAGTTACTACTGTTTTTTTCATGTAACAATTACCTCCTTGATAACTTCGAGAACAATCGTATCATATGGAAAATGGATTTTGGTTACTAAACTATTAAAGCTACGTGACATGAAGCATTAATCGCTATCTTTGTGCGTAACATTTGTTAATCAACTATATTGATTTAATTTTCTTTCTAAAACATTTTTCTAATAATAATTAGGATAAATGCTTTTGAACCCTATTGTACCAGTGCCCTACAATTTAAAACTAGCTTAGAATTATAGTTCATTAAAATAATATTTTTATATCAATATATTTTTAAATACCCTTTGTTTTATTTCAAAAAAACTGAGAATTTGCCCAAATAATTTTTAGATAAAAGGATTTATGCTTCATTTCCCTTGAAATATGACAAGAGATTACAAATATTATCGCTGTTTCAGCCCTCTAATTCTTGCTCTTCCTCTATCTCCATTTCCTTACTTTCCCTTTTTTTATTTAAAAAGCGTATTTTATCCACTAACACTTCCGTTACATAAATTTTCTTCTCCTCTCTATTCGTGTAATTTCGAGTCTGTAATTCACCAATAATTCCCACCAACGTGCCTTTTTGACAATATTCTACCGTATTCTCTGCTTGCTTTCCCCAAATAACGCATGGTATAAAATCGGCCGCGTGGTCTACTCTTCTACCTTTGCCAAAACGATTTAATGCAACCGTTACATTCACCACCGCCTTATCATCCGATGTGAATCTTATTTCAGGATCTTCAGTTAGTCTTCCTACAATTGTCACTTGGTTAATCATATATGCACCCACTCCTATTTTCAAGTTGAATACAGCATAATACTTCACTTACCTTTTGTAAAATCACTAAAAATTTTTTTCATAGGTTTAATAGTCTTGGAAAACAGATTTTCTCTAAAGGAAAATATAATTATGTCTCAAATACGTCCTGTTAAAATAGAATTTTCACCTTTTGGGAAGTTTTTTATTCGCTTTATTTTTGAAGTTAACTGTGTTATTCTCGAATTCTAAATTCAGATTCAAATAAAATAAGCCACGAACGAGTCGCGACTTATTCATTCATTATTTGTTTACATCAGTTAAAGCAAACATTATTTCTGCTTCACAAACAATATCTCCATCAACCGTGGCCCTTACTTGCGCTTTTGCTATAGAGCCCCTTAGTCTAAGTATCTCAGCTTCAAGACGCAATTGATCGCCTGGTATAACTTGTCTTTTAAATCTACAATTATCAATTCCGGCAAATAAGCCTATCTTGCCTTCATTTCCTTCTACTTGCATCATTGCAATACCACTCGTTTGAGCCAGTGCCTCTACAATTAGTACACCTGGCATAACCGGGTATTCTGGAAAGTGTCCGTTGAAGAACTCTTCGTTCGCAGTTACATTTTTTATTGCAACTACTTTTTTGTCTTCTAACTCAATGACTCTGTCTACTAAAAGAAATGGATACCTATGCGGTAATATTTTTTTAATCTCGCTTATATCTAACATACTAAACCTCCGTACAATTATTAACTAGATTAGCTTGTTAACGCCAGCTTTTCTTAGTTCTTGCATTCTCTAAAAGAATTCCTGTACCTATAGCTACAGCATCTAATGGATTTTCAGCTAGAAGAACTGGGACTTTCAATTCCTCAGCCAATAATTCGTCCAAGCCATGTAAAAGCGAGCCGCCGCCAGTCATGATAATACCCCGATCAATAATGTCTGCCGATAGTTCTGGCGGAGTTTGCTCTAGTACTTGTTTTGCTGCCTGAACAATGACATTAACTGATTCTCTTAGTGCCAATTCGATTTCATCACTTGTTACTGTGACTGTCTTAGGTAACCCTGTCACTAAGTCTCTACCACGAATATCCATAGACTCTTGTCTTGCACCAGGAGACGCTGTAGCTACATTGATTTTCAGTTCTTCCGATGTACGCTCACCAATTAAAAGATTATATGTTCTCTTAATATAGTGTAGGATATCGCCATCTAATTGATTACCTGCAAGTTTTACCGATCTACTTGTTACGATATCACCCATTGAGAGTACTGCGATATCCGTTGTTCCTCCACCAATATCAATAACCATATTACCACTTGGCTGGAAGATATCCATACCTGCACCAATCGCAGCTACTTTAGGCTCTTCTTCCATAAAGACTTGTTTCCCGCCGCTTCTTTCAGCTGCTTCTCGAATTGCTTTTTGTTCGACTGAAGTAATGTTTGTTGGACAACAAATTAATATTCTCGGTTTTGAGAAAAAGCTTTTCAAATCAAGCTTCTGCAAGAAGAAACGTAACATTTCTTGAACAATATCAAAATCGGCTATCACACCATCTTTCATTGGTTTAATCGCCGTAATATTACCTGGAGTTCTTCCTACCATATTTCTAGCTTCTGTTCCTACAGCCAATACTTCATTTGTGACATTGTTAATTGCTACGACTGATGGCTCGTTTAGTACAATCCCTTTTCCTTTTACATGAATTAAAACATTTGCTGTTCCTAGATCAATCCCAACATCTTTTGCCATAGTTTATAATGACCCCTTTCTGAGTTGTTTCATATGTAATACTTCGTACTATCTCATTTGCATTATAGCATATTTCTTATAACTTATATATATTTTCATTAAAGGTTTACAATTTAGAAAAGAACTAGGCCTATACGACCTAGTTCTTCGATTATTAAATAGTGTCTGCTTCAACTTTTTTAGTATCACTCGTACGCTCGATATCCGCGCCCAGTGCTTGGAGTTTCTTATGGAAATCATAATAACCACGATCGAGATATTTAAGTTCTGTTACTTGTGTATAACCCTCTGCAACAAGACCTGCTAAAATTAATGCTGCTGCTGCGCGTAAATCTGTTGCTGCGACTTCAGCACCTTGAAGTTTTGCAGGACCAGATATTATAACAGAGTGTCCTTCGATTTTCATATCAGCATTCATACGGCGCATTTCTTCTACGTGCATGAAGCGATTTTCAAATACGGTTTCGGTCATTACGCTTGTGCCTTCGCTTAGCATTTGGATAACCATCATTTGTGATTGCATATCCGTAGGGAAGCCAGGGTGCGGCAATGTTTTAACATCAACTGCTCGCAAATGTTTTGGTCCGATAACACGTACGCCATTGTCTTCTTCTGTAATTTTAACGCCCATTTCTTCTAGCTTAGCAATAAGCGAGCTAATGTGTTCTGGTACCATCTCTTCAATAAGTACATTACCGCCTGTAATAGCGGCTGCAATCATGAATGTTCCAGCTTCGATACGGTCAGGGATGATAGAATGATCCGTTGCCGTCAATTCTTTAACGCCTTCGATACGGATAACTTCTGTTCCTGCACCGATGACACGTGCACCCATTTGATTAAGGAAGTTAGCTAAATCAACAATTTCTGGTTCACGAGCAACGTTTTCGATTACTGTAGTGCCTTCCGCTAAAGTAGCTGCCATCATGATGTTTTGAGTAGCGCCCACACTTGGAAAATCTAAGTATATTTTAGCACCAGATAATTTGTCTGCAGTTGCTTCTATATAGCCATTTTCAATTTTCACATTAGCGCCCATTGCTTCAAAACCTTTTAGATGAAGGTCAACTGGACGAGATCCGATCGCACAACCTCCTGGAAGAGCAACTTTCGCTGAACCAGTACGTGCTAATAGAGGCCCCATTACAACGATTGACGCCCGCATTTTGCGAACATATTCAAATGGAGTATCAGAAAGAATATCACCTGTAGCATCCACAGTTACTGTGTTGTCTTCAAATGATACGTCTGCTTTCAAATATTTGAGTACTTCATTAATTGTGTAAACATCCGATAAACGTGGAACATTTCTTAACGTACTTGTTCCTTTACTTGCCAATAATGTAGCGGCGATAACAGGCAGAACAGCATTTTTTGCCCCTTCAACTTTCACTGTTCCTTGTAACTGTTTTCCTCCACGGACTATAATTTTTTCCAAAACGAACCCCTCCGCGTATTAATTACTCTATTCATAAACTGGTATATATCACTTAAAATTAATATTGAAATGAAATTATGCGAATTTAAACGCACTATGACATTCTAACATTAATGACTGCCTAATTTCAACACTAATTTTAAGAGAGGTATACCAACTATAACCTCTTAATAATGTTAAAAATTAGTTGCCGAACAGATTTCCGAGTTGTCTAGCTGAGATGAAATAGTCTAAAAAGAAATTACTTATGGTAACTCCTAAAGCTACGGCGATAATTAAATATAGGACTCGTGCTTGAATAACATGATCTCGGCGTATTAGTTTCTCGAAATTAAGCGCCTGTAATGCCCAAAATGTAATGACAATAAAAAGAAGATGTGAAATCATTACGATAATTGCTTGTTGTCCAATAACTGTATACATCTGTGGCCTCCATTATTTTTTACCAACCTATCCTATTTTAACAGGAATGTTACAGAATAACAATTTTATATGCTTTATATTGTGGTTTTTTTGCAAAATGTAATAAACAAGTTTGGAGCTAGACTCCTTTTACGAGTAATTAGCTCCAAACTTGTGAGAAATTATTTTTTATTATAGGCGTGAATACGATTGATTGCTTTTTGAAGTGCGACTTCTGCTTTTAGTTCATCTACTTTTTTGTCTTTCGCATCTTTCAACGCATCTTCTGCTCGTTGCTTAGCTGCCTCGGCGCGAACAATGTCGATTTCTTCTTCACGTTCTGCGGTGTCAGCTAAAATATTCACTTCTTCACCATTTACTTCCATAAAGCCGCCATTTACTGCAACCCATTCCTCTGCGCCATCGTGCTTTAAGCGGACGACATCAATTTTTAGAGGGGCTACTAAAGGAACGTGACCAGGCAGAATACCTAGTTCGCCAGCTTTTGTTCTTGCGATGACCATATTTGCTTCACCGCTGAAAACAGGACCATCTGGAGTAACAATACTTACATTTAAAATGCCCATGTGTATCTCCTCCTGTTTTTATTAAACTTCGACACCCATGCCTTTAGCTTTTTCGATAACTTCTTCAATACGTCCAAGCGAACGGAACGCATCCTCTGGAAGGTGATCATATTTACCAGCAAGAATATCTTGGAAACCTTTAACTGTTTCTTTAACTGGGACATACGAACCTTTTTGACCAGTGAATTGTTCTGCTACGTGGAAGTTTTGACTTAGGAAGAATTGAACACGGCGTGCACGTCCAACTGCCTGTTTGTCTTCGTCAGATAACTCATCCATACCTAGGATAGCGATGATATCTTGAAGTTCTTTGTAGCGTTGTAATAGTTGTTGTACTTGTGTTGCAACTTCATAGTGATCTTCTCCCACGATATCAGGAGCAAGTGCACGAGAAGTAGAAGCAAGTGGATCTACCGCTGGGTAAATACCTTGTTCTGTTAATTTACGCTCCAAGTTAGTTGTTGCATCTAGATGGGCGAAAGTTGTTGCTGGGGCTGGATCGGTATAGTCATCGGCAGGAACGTAAATAGCCTGAATCGATGTAACAGATCCTACGTTTGTAGATGTGATACGCTCTTGTAATTGACCCATTTCTGTGGCCAATGTTGGTTGGTAACCTACGGCAGATGGCATACGTCCTAGCAAGGCTGATACTTCTGAACCAGCTTGCGTGAAACGGAAAATGTTATCAATGAAAAGCAGAACGTCTTGGTGTTCTACATCACGGAAATATTCAGCAATAGTTAGACCAGTCAAGGCTACACGCATACGCGCACCAGGCGGCTCATTCATTTGACCGAATACCATGGCAGTTTTTTCAATAACGCCTGAGTCTTTCATTTCAAAGTAAAGGTCATTACCTTCACGAGTACGTTCACCTACCCCAGCGAACACGGAAATACCACCATGTTCTTGAGCGATGTTATGAATCAGCTCTTGGATAAGTACCGTTTTACCTACGCCGGCACCACCGAACAGACCAATTTTACCACCTTTTACGTATGGTGCTAACAAGTCTACAACTTTGATTCCTGTTTCAAGAATTTCAGTTGTTGTCGATAGTTCGTCGAATGTTGGTGCTAAGCGGTGAATTTTATTACGCTGAACGTCACTTGCGATCGGCTCATCTAAATCAATTGTATTTCCAAGTACGTTGAACACACGTCCTAGAGTCACGTTTCCAACTGGAACAGTGATTGGGCTTTCAGTATCGATTACTGGCATACCTCTTTGAACGCCATCAGTAGAGGCCATCGCGATTGTACGAACAACATCGTCACCTAAATGGATTGCTACTTCTAGTGTTAATTCTACACTTTTTTCCTCTTCGGATTGTGCTTTGTATTCAACTTTAAGCGCATTGTAGATTTCTGGTAAGTGGTTATCAAACTGAACGTCTACAACAGGACCCATAACTTGGATTATTCGTCCTTCAGTCATGCGATTTTCCTCCTCACTTGCTCTCCCTTGATTAGGGAACTTTAAACGGCGGGCTGACAACTCTCAAATATTATTCGAGAGCTGCTACACCACCAATAATTTCGGTAATCTCTTGTGTAATCGCAGCTTGGCGAGCACGGTTATATTGTAATGACAAATCATCAATGATATCGGTCGCATTATCAGTCGCGCTTCTCATCGCTGTCATTCGGGCAGCGTGTTCTGCGGCTTTGGCATCCAGAACAGCACCGAAAATCAGACTTTCAACATATTGCGGTAACAACACTTCCAAGATTTCGCCTTCGGATGGTTCGAATTCGTACGTTGTCAAATCATGTTCCACTTCTGTTTCATGGAACTCTGTTAATGGCAATAATTTCTCAGTTCGTAATGTTTGAGAAATCGAATTCACGTGGTGATTGTAGAAGATAAATACTTCATCAAACACACCATCTTCAAACATTTGGACGGTATTGCGCGCAACATCTTTAATCTCGGCAAAAATCGGATGGTCTGAAATACTTGGTACTTCTAGAACAACATTCATTTGACGAGCTTTAAAGAAGTCTGCACCTGCTCTTCCTAAAGCGATAATGGCATATTCTTCGCTTGAAGTATGCTTTTCTTGAATTTGTTTATATACTTCTTTAATAACGCTACTATTGTAGGCACCAGCTAGACCTTTATGAGAAGTAATAACGATATAGCCCGTTCTGTGGACCGCACGTGTTACTAACATTGGATGGTCAGCGCTGTTTCCTGATGCAACATGGGTTACTACATCACGAATTTTTTCCACGTATGGGGCAAATGCTCTTGCTTTTTCTTCTGCGCGTCCGAGTTTGGATGCAGAAACCATTTGCATTGCCTTCGTAATCTGGCTTGTTTTCTTTGTGGATGTGATGCGTTGCTTAATATCTATTAAAGATGCCAAAGATTTTCACCACCTTTGTTTCGTTTGTCAGTCAAAAACTTGATTAGGCTTCTGACGGAACAAATGTATTTTTGAACTCTTTAATGGCACTGTCTAGTTCTGCTTCGTCTGGTAACTTTTTCGTTGTACGAATTGTTTCCAGCAATTCTGGACGATTATGGTCAAACCATGCGTTCATTTCGCTTTCGAAACGTAGCACGTCTACCACTGGGATATCGTCTAGGAATGAGTGAACTAGTGTATAAAGAATTAGAATTTGTTTTTCAACTTTTAGTGGTTTATGCAAATCTTGTTTTAGAACTTCTACAGTACGTTTACCACGTTCTAGTTTTGCACGAGTAGCTGCGTCTAGGTCTGAACCGAATTGCGAGAAGGATTCCAACTCACGATATGAGGCTAGGTCTAAACGAAGTGTACCGGCAACGCTCTTCATCGCTTTGATTTGTGCGGAACCACCAACACGTGATACGGACAAACCTGCGTTGATAGCTGGACGTACGCCTGAGAAGAATAAATCAGATTGTAGGAATATTTGACCATCAGTTATGGAGATAACATTGGTAGGGATATATGCAGAAATATCACCTGCTTGTGTTTCAACGAATGGCAGTGCTGTAATTGAACCGCCACCTAATGAGTCATTCAGTTTTGCTGCACGTTCTAATAGACGTGAGTGCAAGTAGAATACATCCCCTGGATATGCTTCACGACCTGGAGGACGACGTAGTAGCAAGGACAGTTCACGATATGCGGCTGCTTGTTTTGATAAATCATCATAGATAATCAAAACGTGTTTACCGTTATACATGAATTCCTCACCCATCGCAACACCAGCATATGGAGCTAAGTATAAGAGTGGCGCTGGTTGAGATGCAGACGCTGTTACAACGATTGTGTATTCGAGTGCACCGTGTTTACGCAAAGTTTCAACGGCTGTACGAACTGTTGATTCTTTTTGACCGATGGCAACGTAAATACAAATCATGTCTTGGTCTGCTTGGTTTAGGATTGTATCGATAGCTACTGTTGTTTTACCAGTTTGGCGGTCACCGATGATTAACTCACGTTGACCACGACCGATTGGAACTAGGGCATCGATAGCTTTAATTCCTGTTTGCAACGGTTCGTTAACGGATTGACGTTGCATAACGCCTGGAGCTACTGCTTCGACTGGGCGTGTACTTGATGATTCGATTGGACCTAAGCCATCGACTGGTTGTCCCAATGCATTGACTACACGACCGATTAGGCCTTCACCAACTGGAACTTCCATGATTTTTCCTGTACGACGAACTTCATCGCCTTCACGGATTTCAGTATAAGGTCCCAAAATAATGATACCAACATCATTGGTTTCTAAGTTCTGAGCCATACCCATAACACCGTTGGAGAACTCTAGCAATTCTCCAGCCATTGCGTTATCTAATCCGTGAGCACGTGCGATACCATCACCAATATAGGTAACTGTTCCGACATCGCTAACTTTTAGCTCAGATTGATAATTTTCAATTTGCTGCTTTATAAGAGCACTGATCTCTTCAGCTTTAATGCTCATCAAATTCACCCCTTGGTTACACCGGAAACTTACAATTTAATTTGTCGTTCCAGGTCTCTTAGTTTTGATTTTAAACTACCGTCATAGATACGGTTGCCAATAACTACCCGCACGCCTCCAAGAAGGCTTGGGTCGATATGATTATGAATGTTAAGCTCGTTTTTGGACATTTTTGCTGCAAAGGCTTTGGATAACTCGGCTTCTTCGGCTTTGGAAAGCGGGACAACGGAGTAAACTTCTGCGTCTGCAATGCCACGGGCGTCTTTCACTTTCTTCAAATATTGATCGATGATAGTCACTAAATAGTCTTCGCGACCGCGGTCAACGAGAAGAGACATGAAATCTTGTAATACTGGTGTTATTCCGCCAAAAACGGTAGCCAGCATTTGTTTTTTCGCTTCGATAGTAATCGTTGGGTTCTCGATTAGTGATCGGAAATCGTCACTTTGGTCAAGAGATTCCTTCACGATTGCTAGCTCAGCGTCGAACTGATCAGTCATTTGTTTATCTTTTGCAACTTCAAAAAGTGCTACGGCGTAACGATTCGCAACTTCTAAATCTTTGCTCATTTGTCATCGCCTAGCCTTTCGATATACTCTTGTACAAGTGCGGATTGTGCTTCTTCGTCCAAGTTCTTCTCAATAACTTTGGATGCGATTAAGACAGACAAGGAGCCGACTTGTTCACGAAGCGCTTTGATAGCATCTTCTTTTTCGCGAGTAATGTCGCTTTTGGCTTCTTCTTTAATGCGTTCACTTTCAGCGCGCGCAACTTTGATAATTTCTTCGCGTTCTCTTTCGCCGAGTTGTTTCGCGTTTTCAATCATTGTTTGTGATTCCACGCGGGCTTGTTGTAATACTTCTTTTTGCTCAGCTAAAAGGGCTTCTGCTTGTACACGACTTTCTTCTGCCGAGTCGATTTCCGATGCGATATGCTCTTCGCGGGCTTTCATGATATTCATCAATGGTTTCCACGCAAAGATTCGGATTAAGACTAACAAAATACAGAATGATACGACGGTAAAAATAGAATCGCCTGCTGTAAACACGGCTGAACCTAGTGCAATATTAAATCCTAGCACGTTCGATTCACTCCTTTCCATACATTCGCTTTAGTATCGTTTCATGCCTTTACACAAAGGAATGGCGAGTATGTTCCCGCCAAAAATGTCGATTACTTATTCATTACCATGAAGGCGATAACAACAGCGATGATTGGAAGGGCCTCAACCAAACCAACACCAATGAACATGATTGTTTGTAGCATTGAACGTGCTTCCGGTTGACGAGCAACACCTTCAACTGTTTTTGATACGATAAGACCGTTACCAATACCTGCTCCTAAAGCTCCTAAACCTACTGCGATAGCGGCTGCAATTGCACCTAATGACATAATAATATCCTCCTCGAATTATCTTCTAAATTATTTTTGTTTATTACAAGATTATGGGTTTTGCCCCATACGTCTGACTTCTCCTTGATGTGGCGAGTGTTGCTTAGTGTTCGTCACTTACTTTGTGAGACATGTAAACCATTGTCAACACGGTGAATAGATATGCTTGGATAGCTCCGATGAAGATAGAGAACCCTTGCCATATAACTGCTGGAATAATAGCGAATACGCCAACAACTGGGTTGATATGTGCTAGTTGCAATGCAATGATGCTTAGCAATACTTCCCCTGCAAAAATGTTACCGTATAGACGCAAACCGAGAGTCAATGTGTTTGCGAATTCTTCTACCAACTTCAGCGGGAATAAAAATTTCATTGGGCTGAAGTAGGTTCCAACAACGTAATGTTTAGTGCCTCTAAGCTTAATCCCGTAATAGTGAGTCAATCCGATAATTAGTACCGCCAGTGTTAGCGTTACAATTGGATCAGCAGTAGGTGAACGCCACCATACTTCACCGCCAACCGCAATCTGCATTGGCAATCCTAACATATTGGCTACGAAGATAAAGAATATCAACGTGATTCCTAATACGTGGAACCGTCCACCAGTTTTCCAGTCCATATTGCTGTTAATGATTCCTTTAACGAAATCCATTACCCATTCAATAAAGTTCTGTTTGCCTGTTGGGCGCATTTGGAGCTTACGAGTACAAAAGATTGCAATAAACAGTACGATGATACACGTAATTGTAATCATCAGGACATTAGACAAGTTAAATGCTAATTTCCCTAAGTACCATATTGGAAATTCCTCTTCCAATTTGGTTCACCCCTCTCTCTTTTAAGCGTTTTTCTTCCGGTAGATGGAATAGATAACAAAATCTAAGAAAACCACGGAATAAACAATGCCCAAACCAATCACCATACTATAAACGTGAAAAAAATCTGGCACTTGTGTCGCAATGATTGTTGCAAGTAGAACGCTTCCCATTCTTGCAGTTGTTCCCATACCATAGAAAGTTCGCTTTTCAGCAATCGCTTTCGTCATGGCTTGCGTGCGTCGCATTAGAAGCCAGTAGTTAAACCAACCTACAATAATCCCTAGCTTTAGCCCCAAAAAAATATGTACATGTGGGGTTAGCAACCATCCAGCTACGCATATGCCAACAAACGCAATGATGTACTTCTGATGACGATGATACATTCCTATCAGTGATTCTAACATTCCGGCAGATGTCCTTTCTTTAATGTTATTGGCCAATTTTGTTTCCCGTCCATAAAACGTGACTAAGATTTTACGACAGAAGCAAGTTTAGACTTTGTGATTTTTTACACATTACCTGTATGCTAACAAAAAGCCGAACACGCTTGTAAGCCTTATCAGCGTGCTAGTTTTTAGCATACAATAGGCAAAAGTAAAAAGTCAATATCTTTTCACAAATTCCGTACCCACTTGTCTACAATTTTACCACACTTCCACTACCGCTTGGAAATAATGCGAATTAATTTTTAACATTTTTTTGAAAAGTTACATATATCGCGTAGACTTTGACTTTGTCGTACGCATTTCCACACGCCACACCTCCGTAAGACACTGGAAAAACAAAAAAATCTTTCCTGTTTGCTAAGAAAAGATTCTGGGCAGATAACGTGACTGCATAAGCATCTTTTCCAGTGAAAAAGAACGAAAAAGTACAACACGTATTCTTATTTGAGTATAAAGTTATAATTACCCGGCACATCTGGGTCAATTCGGTCTACGCCACAAATCAGGCGTCGGCGGGATTGAGACAGTGCCGTATGACCAGCAATTATCCCCTACGCATTGAATAGAACAGTTACTTTTGGGTTCTTTCGATAATAACATTGTTCATCTTAACACAAACTATTGGAAAGCTCTAGCGAAAACTGACGCCGTAATATATCTGTAACAATGAGGCGCTTCCATTGGGATTTCTTGCTTTTTCACTGTACTAAAAAAACCATAGCTCGCAAAATCGGGAACTATGGTTTCGTCTCTTAGACTGTATAGTCAGATGGACGTTCAGTTGTTTTTTTGAAGTGATATTTGATGGCTTCTAGGATACGCGCAGACGCTTCGCCGTCACCGTATGGATTGTTGGCATTAGTCATTTTTGCGTAAGATGATTCGTTGTCTAGTAGGTCAAATGCTTCTTTTTTCAAGTCTTCTTTTGCGGTACCGATAAGCTTCAATGTGCCTGCTTCTACGCCTTCTGGACGTTCGGTTGTGTCGCGCAGGACTAATACTGGAACACCCATGCCTGGCGCTTCTTCTTGCACGCCGCCTGAATCGGTGAATACAAGATAGGATTTCTTCAAGAAGTTGTGGAAATCGATGGCATCCAGTGGTTCGATTAAGTGAATACGTGGATGGCCGCCTAGAATTGCTGTTGCTTTTTCGCGGACTGCTGGGTTCATGTGCATTGGATACACGATTTCAACGTCTTCGCGTGCTTCGGCAATTTCACGAACGGCTTCGAAAATCCCTTGCATCGGCGCGCCCAAATTCTCACGTCTATGCGCAGTCATCAAGATTAAACGATGGTCCCCTAATTCTTCCAAAATCGGATGGTGATAGTCGTCTTGTACCGTTGTTTTCAGCGCATCAATCGCCGTGTTACCTGTAACAAAAATAGCATCTTCGTTTTTACCTTCGCTTAGCAGGTTTTGCTTCGATTGTGCAGTAGGTGAGAAATGCAAGTCTGCCATAACGCCTGTTAGTTGGCGGTTCATTTCTTCTGGGAACGGCGAATATTTATTCCATGTGCGCAAGCCCGCTTCTACGTGGCCAATTGCTGTTTGATTATAAAAAGCTGCCAAAGCTGCGGCAAAACTTGTTGTCGTGTCTCCGTGGACAAGAACGATGTCCGGTTTTTCTGTTGCGATAACTTCATTCAAACCCTGCATTGCGCGGGTTGTAATATCTGTTAATGTTTGTTGTTTTTGCATAATATTCAAATCGACGTCTGGTTGTACATTGAAAATATCCAGAACTTGGTCTAGCATTTCGCGATGTTGTGCCGTAATAACAACGCGTGATTCAAAAAATTCGGGCTGCCCTTCTAACGCTAAAACAAGCGGTGCCATTTTGATTGCTTCTGGGCGCGTTCCGAATACACTCATTACTTTGATTTTACTCATGATTAACTTTCCCTTCTGAAAAAACGAGGAAACTGTTTCGCCTCCTCGTTCTCATTTATTTATTTTGTACCGAATAGACGATCGCCAGCATCTCCAAGACCTGGTAAGATATAGCCGTTTTCGTCTAATTTTTCATCCAAGCCTGCGACATAAATATCGACATCTGGATGTGCTTCCTGTAATGCTTTAATTCCCTCTGGAGCGGCAACTAAACACATAAACTTCATATTTTTAGCGCCACGTTTCTTCAGACAATCGATTGCCATGATAGCAGAACCGCCTGTTGCCAACATCGGGTCAACAACGATGAATAGACGTTCTTCTACATCGGATGGCAGTTTTACAAAATATTCGACTGGCTCTAATGTGTCGTGATCGCGGTAAAGTCCTACGTGTCCTACTTTTGCAGCTGGGATTAGCGTTAAGATTCCGTCTGCCATTCCAAGACCTGCACGGAGAATTGGTACTACACCTAATTTTTTACCAGCAATTGTTTTTGCGGGCGTGCGTTTAAGTGGTGTTTCAACGAATGTATCTTCTAGTTCTACGTCGCGAGTGATTTCGTAAGCCATCAACGTTGCGACCTCGTTTACTAATTCGCGGAATGCTTTTGTTCCAGTATCTTTATCACGGATGATCGTTAGCTTGTGTTGCACTAACGGGTGATCAATTACGTGTACTTTTGCCATTGTATTCGCTCCTTTAAGGTAAATTTCCTTCTCTTATTGTATCAAAGAATCCTGCTTGTGCAAGTAAAATATTGATTATGTAAAAACTGCTACAAAAAAAGATCGCGCCAAATTTGTAGTTTAGCGCGATTCTCTATTATTTATAGTGATGGATATAATGGATATTCCGCCGTGATTTTTGCCACTTCGGCTTTTACTTCGGCTAATACCGCTTCGTCTTCTAAATTGTGCAATACTTTAGCAATTAGTTTACCAACTTTTTCGATAGCCACTTCGTCAAAACCACGAGTTGTTACTGCTGCAACGCCTACGCGAATACCGCTTGTTACAAATGGGCTTTCTGTTTCGAATGGAATCGTGTTTTTGTTAACAGTAATGCCGACATCGTCTAGAACCGCTTCTACAGCTTTACCAGTCAAGCCAAGTGGTTTTAGGTCGATTAGTAGTAAATGGTTATCAGAACCGCCTGTTAATACCGCTACGTCGTTTTCTTGCAATGTTTTAGCTAATTGTTTAGAGTTCTTTAAAATATTTTCGCTATACGTTGTGAATTCTGGTTGTAACGCTTCGCCAAATGCTACGGCTTTCGCAGCGATAACGTGCATTAAAGGACCACCCTGAATTCCTGGGAAAATTGCTTTGTTTAGTTTTGCTTCCCATTCCGCTTTTGCTAAAATCATACCGCCACGTGGGCCGCGCAAAGTTTTGTGGGTAGTTGTTGTAACGAAATCAGCGTAAGGTACTGGATTTTGGTGGTGACCTGTGGCAACAAGACCTGCGATATGCGCCATGTCGACCATTAAGTACGCGCCAACTTCATCCGCAATTTCACGGAATTTAGAAAAGTCGATCGCACGCGGATAAGCACTTGCTCCGGCTACAATCATTTTTGGTTTGTGTTCTAGAGCGATTTCACGAACTTTGTCATAATCAATTTGTTTGGTTTCTTCGTCTACACCGTAAGCTACGAACTGATACAATTCGCCACTGAAATTCGCTGGGCTACCATGTGTTAAGTGACCACCGTGCGATAAATTCATGCCGAGTACCGTGTCGCCTGGTTGAAGCGTTGCATGGTAAACCGCCATGTTCGCTTGGGCACCAGAGTGAGGTTGAACATTTGCATATTCTGCGCCAAATAATTGCTTGGCACGATCACGAGCTAAGTCTTCTACAATATCAACATATTCACAACCGCCGTAATAGCGTTTGCCAGGGTAACCTTCTGCATATTTGTTTGTTAAAACAGATCCCATCGCTTCCATAACTTGCTCTGTCACGAAATTCTCCGATGCGATTAACTCAATATTATTCCGTTGTCTGCCTAACTCTAACTCAATTGCGTCAAAAACTGCCTTGTCGTGCTTTTGTAGATAAACCATGTGTGGATCCCCATCCTTTTCTCAAATGATTATTTAAAGCTTTTCGTACCTGCCTTAATAATCTCTCATTCCACCACAAAATGCAAGTGTTTTAGCGCAAAATTCAGAAAGTTTAGGGTTTCACAATTAGAAAAGCTGAAAGAGCCCGTTTAGCCTCGACAGAAACTGGAGCGGCCTCCATAAAAAGCCGCTCTTGCTTTTTATGGAGGGCGTGAAGTTTCCGAGAGGCTGGCTCTTGAAGCTGGATCCGGAGGCGCCCCACACGACGCAATACACTTCGAAAACCCCAACAAGACTACAAAACACTAATAAATCTCCCAAATCAGCCACCAAACTTTTTTCTCAAAACCACTCAAGCAAAATTACTTATGCCCAAAATACATTTTAGACTCACAAGAATCTCCGCTCAATCATCTCCTCCAATTCCCCAAACGTATACTCATAATCCGCCATACTCCCACCATACGGATCCCCAACATCAAACCCATTCGGCGACAACAACTCCGTCTTCCGATTAGGAAACTGACTCAAAAGCGCCTGCCGATGCTGTTCTGTCATCACAAAAACCTTATCCGCCGCCTCTACAAGCTCTGCCGTGACCCGCTTAGCCACATGATAAGTAGGCAACCCATGCTCCTGCAAAACCGCTTTGGAATTCACCGACATCGGTGCACCAGCCTGCGCTGACAATCCTGCCGAAGTCACTTCCCAATCAGGTTTGAGCCATTGCAACATTTTTTCCGCCATGGGGCTCCGACACGTATTTCCAGTACATACAAATAGAATTTTCATCGTTAATCTTCCTCGCTTTGTCTCATATAATGGCCACCTGCAGCCTTATCCAAACGATTCATGATAGCTGTTCCAATTCCTTCTTTCGCAAAAGCTTCGGCATAAATAATCGTAACACTCGTATGGTCAAAATTACGAAGCTGTTGATAAAGCTGATAGGCAACTTCTTCTAGATGTTCACGACTCCCAAGCGCTAACTTATGCGTTGACGCGTCCAAGTCCTTACTTAGCTCATCCGAAACTAAAATGCCCACTTCTTCACCACGAGCTTTGGCATTATCAATTTGTTGTTGGAAAAAAGTCGCATCACCTTCGATAATAACGACTGGCGCTTTCGGAGCATAATGCGTGTACTTCATGCCTGGCGCTTTCGGAGCTTCTTTCTGTTCCAGCGGCTGAACTTCGGAAATCACCGGCCCAATCACTGCCTCGATTTCAGCTTGAGAAACACCGCCTGGTCGTAAAATTGCCGGTACTTCTAGCGTGCAGTCAATAACGGTCGATTCCAAACCAACACCCGTTTTCCCAGCCGAAATAATGCCTGCAATTCTACCGTTCAAATCTTCTTCCACATGTTCTCCAGATGTCGGACTTGGTTTGCCTGAACGGTTCGCACTTGGCGCTGCCACAGGAATTCCCGCCACTGCCAAAAGTCCGAGCGCAACAGGATGCTCTGGCATACGCACACCGACACTGTCCAATCCCGCCGTCACATTGCGCGCTAATCGGTTAGCTTGTAGCGGTAAAATAATCGTCAACGGACCTGGCCAAAATTGTTTCATCAACTTCTTCGCATTTGGCGGTATCTCCTTCACAAAACTGTGTACTTGCGCTTGATCCGCGATGTGGACAATTAGCGGGTTATCAGATGGTCGTCCTTTTGCTTCATAGATTTTGGTTACTGCGGCTTCATTTGTAGCATCCGCACCAATCCCATATACAGTTTCAGTTGGAAAAGCCACTGTTTCTCCAGCTTGGAGCATTTTCGCAGCTTCTAAATATATTTGAATTTCGCTTTCTTTCGTTATCTGCCAAATCTTTGTTTTCATTAGGAAAGACTCCTTTACATTGCTTTAATCTTATTTTAACGGTTTTACGGTTGTTTTTACAGCTTAATTCGTGATTATTTTAAAAATAGCGATTCATCCACAAAGTTATCCCCATTCTGTGGATAATAACTTTGTCAATGTGGATAACTAATTGTGAACCTGTGGATAATGTGTATAAGTGTGTTGATAACTGGGTTTTAATTATTAAGATTTGATTAAAAAATTTTTTTTGCACAAACTATTATCCCCATCGCTGTGGATAATCACGGGGAATAAAAAAGCACCTCCGCGTGAGAGATGCTGTTATATCAATGTATTATGGCAGATTACCATACGATCTTTGCCATTTATGTCTTGTTGAATTTTCACGTTAGCCTGTGGAAAACTTTTTTCGAATAGTAATTTTACGGCTTCTCCTTGTGTATAACCTATTTCAACGCCAATCCAGAATTGTTTATCCACAAGTTGAGGCAAGTCGGCGATAAGTCGTTCGTAGATAGCTAAACCGTCGTTTGGCGCGAATAATGCGAGTTCTGGTTCATTTTTTAAGACGTAATCAGACATTTCGCTGCGTTCTTTTTCCGCGATATATGGCGGATTTGCCAAGATCATATCGAATTTTTCGCCGTTTTCTAGGAATGTTTTCACAAGGTCGGTGTGGATAAATCGGACATTTGTTTTTTGACGAATATTGTTATCCACAGCTACTTCGAGGGCTTCGGTGGATATGTCGGAGCCAGTGAGCGCGAGTTCTGGGAATTCGGCTTGCAAAGTAATCGGGATGATGCCGCTACCGGTGCACACGTCGAGTACACGCTGAACTTCGCCTGGATGCTGCTTTATCCACTGTTCTGCCGCATAGACGAGCTCTTCGGTTTCTGGACGCGGGATTAAAACGCTTGGTGTTACTTTAAAATCACGACCGTAAAACGGGGCCACGCCTAAAATGTATTGCACTGGTTCGCCGGCAAGATAACGCGCGAAATCAGCGTCAAATTGGGCTTTTTCAGTTGGGGTTAGTTCACGCCCAATTGTTGTCCACAGTTGCGAACGCGTCAAAAAAAGCCGAGTCTCTAAAATGATTTCGGCAATATTTTGATCGAGTTCGCGTTCTATTAAAACGGCTTTTGCTTGTTGTAAAACTTCGGCTATTGTCATCTTACAAACCGTCGTTGATGTGTTCTAGTTTACTTGTTTGGTCTTCCATGATTAGCGCGTCAATGACTTCATCGAGCTTGCCTTCCATGATTTGATCCAGTTTTTGAATCGTTAGACCAATTCGATGATCTGTTACGCGGTTTTGTGGATAATTATACGTCCGAATTCGCTCCGAACGATCCCCAGTCCCAACGGCAGATTTACGCGTCGTATCGTATTCTTCACGCGCTTCACGCTCAAATTTATCAAAAATACGGGCACGCAAAATTTTCATTGCTTTTTCTTTGTTTTTGATTTGGGAACGTTCATCTTGCATCGAAACCACGATTCCCGTCGGCATATGCGTCAAACGAACCGCGGACATTGTCGTGTTGACACTTTGTCCACCGGCGCCACTTGATGCAAATGTATCCGTCCGAATATCGCTATCTTTAATATCGATTTCCACATCTTCAGCTTCTGGCAAAATCGCAACAGTCGCGGTCGACGTATGAATGCGCCCGCCAGATTCCGTCTCAGGAACACGTTGCACACGATGCGCGCCGTTCTCATATTTCAAGCGAGAATACGCGCCATTTCCGTTAATCATCACGATAATTTCCTTATAACCACCGATTCCCGTCGCGTTCGCCTCCATAACCTCGGCTTTCCAACCACGAGACTCCGCATAACGCGAATACATCCGGAACAAGTCGCCAGCAAATAAGGCCGCCTCATCGCCACCAGCAGCACCGCGAATTTCCATAATGACGTTTTTATCATCATTCGGGTCTTTTGGAACGAGTAACAGCTTCAATTTTTCTTCCAAATCGGCTTTTTCTTGCGTTAGTTCATTGAATTCTTCCTTGACCATTTCTTTCATCTCATCGTCTAGCTTCTCGTTCAGCATTTCGCGCGTGTCCGCAAGCGCTCCGGTCACTTCTTTGTAGTGGCGATACACCTCTACTGTTTCCGCGATTCCCGACTGCTCCTTCGAATAGTCGCGCAATTTCTTCGCATCACTAACAACGTTCGGGTCGCTAAGCAACTCATTTAGTTCATCATAGCGATCCTCAACCGCCTGTAATCGATCATACATGTACTTTCACCTCATTCGTTTTATATCGACGGATTCGCATGGCACTTACGGCAAACAGGATAATAACGATCATTTCCACCAATCAAAATTTGGTCACCTTTATACATCGGCTTTCCATCTTCATCAACGCGCAGAACCATCGTCGCCTTCTTCGTGCAAAACCAGCAAACCGTCTTCATTTCTTCGATTTTGTCCGCATATAATAATAAATATTTCGAGCCTTCAAAAAGCTCATTTTGAAAATCATTTTTTAGACCGTACGCAATGACCGGAATGTTCAGTTCATCGGCAATACGCGCCAATTGCAAAATATGTTTCTTCTCCAAAAACTGCGATTCATCCAGCAAAACGCAATACGGTTTCGTCTCCAGTTGCGCCACTTCATCATACACATTTGTCGTCGAAAACACAGGAATCGCCTCACGTTTCAAGCCAATACGACTCGAAATCATGCCAACCTGATCGCGATCATCAATCCCTGACGTAAAAATCACAACCGGTTTATTTTGCTCCTCATAATTATGCGCTACTTTTAAAATTTCAATTGTTTTGCCGCTATTCATCGAACCGTACCTAAAGAAAAGCTGTGCCATCTTCCCATAACCTCACATTCACATGTTAAAAACTCTTTTTCATTCTATCATAGCGGGCAATTATGGACAACAGGAAGCCGCACTTCTTATTTTCATTCTGAAAAACACGCCGACATAAGAGTCAGCGTGTTGTTACAGAACCATCGTTTTCAACTTTTAGAGAAAGAACACTTGCCGTTGTATCAAAATCTTTCATCACGCTCAGCAAGTCATCCGCTTTCTCTTGTGGTGCAAAAATAAGAATGGTAGGACCGGCCCCACTTAGGCAAGCCGCATACGCCCCGTGTTCTTTCGTCAAAGCTCGAAGCGGCGCGAGATGTGGCACCAATTTTGCACGGTAATTCTCATGCCATAAATCGCGTTCCATCATTTTTCCTGCGAGTTCCAAATCATTTTGCAAAAGTGCCGCAATCATGACATTAGCGATGCTACTCGCTTTGACTGCTTCTTTATAGGCTAGTTCGTTCGGAAGTACGCCACGGCTTTCGCTCGTCAGCAATGCTTCTTGCGGAATAAAGGCTAATAAAGCGCAATCTGGGAACAAATGACGCACGTAAAAATCTTCTCCATCCAATTTCGCCCCAACAACAAAATTACCGAGCACGGCTGGTGCGACATTATCCGGATGGCCTTCAATTTCCGCTGCGATTTCCACTTTTCGTTCCGGTGTTAGTTCCAAATTGGCCAGTGCATTGGCTAGCTCAATTCCCGCAACGACGGCCGCAGAACTACTTCCAAGTCCGCGCGCCGCAGGGATATCACATGCCATTTGTAAACGATGTGGCGTCAAATCAGGCGCAATACTAAGCGCGGTTTCCACGATAACATTCGTTGCATCCGTCGGAATCCCCTCACCTAAATCATGCGCAACATGCCACTCGGTTGCTTCTTCCAAAACATCTAGCGTCAAATAAAGCGATAACGCCAAGCCGCACGAATCAAAACCAGGTCCAAGATTCGCTGTTGTAGCCGGAACTTGGATGCGGATCATTTCGTCACGCCCCCGCGCAAGTATTCACGCATTGCGTCCACACCTTCTACGTGCGAAATCGGAACTTCATGCACACTCATCGCAGTATCTGGATCTTTCAAGCCGTTTCCAGTAAACACACAAACGACCGTCTCGCCTTG
Source organism: Listeria booriae (assembly GCF_000766865.1). Taxonomy (GTDB): domain Bacteria; phylum Bacillota; class Bacilli; order Lactobacillales; family Listeriaceae; genus Listeria_A; species Listeria_A booriae. The sequence goes on along the minus strand of NZ_JNFA01000028.1, from coordinate 38,020 downwards.
CTTAATCGCGCCACTTTTCACGTGTTGAATCACGCCTGCAAGCGATGCCGCCGAGCCCGGTTCAATAAATACGCCGTCTTGTGCTGCGACTTTTTTATACGCGTTGACAATCTCGTCGTCTGTCACCGAATGGATATAACCGCCTGATTCATCGCGAGCCGCTTCCGCTAAGCCCCAACTTGCAGGATTTCCAATCCGAATCGCCGTCGCAATCGTTTCCGGATTCTTAATTGGCGCACCTTGCACAATCGCCGCCGCACCTTCCGCTTCAAAACCGTGCATGCGTGGTAAACCAACACCAAAATTACCGTCCCATTCTTTAAAACCTTTCCAATATGCCGAAATGTTTCCCGCATTACCAACCGGAATCGCAAGCACGTCTGGCGCTTTGCCTCCCAGTTGCTCACAGATTTCAAAAGCAGCCGTCTTCTGTCCTTCCAAACGATACGGATTCACCGAGTTTACTAACGCCACAGCTTCCGTCTCCGCCAATTCACGTACCGCGTCCAATGCCTCATCGAAATTCCCTTGAATCGCAATGATATCCGCACCATACATCACGGCTTGCGCCAACTTACCAAGCGCCACTTTGCCGTCCGGAATAACCACGTACGCCTTCATGCCCGCACGTGTCGCATAAGCCGCTGCTGCCGCTGACGTATTTCCCGTCGACGCACAAATAACAGCTTCCGCGCCCTCTTCCTTCGCCTTCGCAACCGCCATCACCATACCGCGATCCTTAAACGATCCCGTCGGATTCAAGCCCTCATACTTGCCATATAACGTCACACCAAGCTCTTTTGACAAGTTTGGCAATGGAATTAACGGTGTATTTCCTTCCGCCAAGCCAATCATCGGTGTTTTTTCAGTAATTGGTAAATAGTCCTTATATCTTTTCAATAAACCTTCGTACATTTGTTATCCCTCCACAACTTGATATTTCGCTTGCATTTGCATCTGTGGCTCCAGTTCCACACGACTAATCGCCTGCTCCAACTGCGCCTTACTCGTTACGTGCGTTACAACAACAACCGTCGCCGTATAATCGTCCAGCGGTTCTTGCAAAATTTTATCAAAACCGACACCCGCCTCCGCAAAAATCTGCGTTAACTTAAGGAAAGTCCCTGTCTTATCATCCATTACAATTCGCATATAATATTTCGAGAAAATTTCATCCGGTGACGTCTGCTTTGTATCATGCTGATAACTATTGAACGCATTCCCGTTCGTGCCTAACTTGCTGTTTTTAGCAACCGTAATAATGTCACTAACAACACTCGTCGCCGTCGGAAGTTCGCCTGCACCAGGCCCGTAATACATCGTCTCACCCGCCGCAGCACCCGTTACAAACACCGCATTATTCTCGTTGTTCACACCTGCCATCGGATGATACTTCGGCAACAACACTGGCCCAACACTTACAGCCACCGAACCGTTCTTCTCTTCGGCCGTGCCCACTAGTTTAATCACGTATTTCAACTGCTCCGCAACTTCCATATCACGCGGCGCAATCCCGCGAATACCAACCGTATCAACATCCGCCAAGTCCACGTTCATCCCAAAAGCAAGACGCGTTAAAATGACCATTTTGCGAGCCGCATCAATTCCGTCCACATCACTCGTCGGGTCAGCCTCCGCAAAGCCCAAATCCTGCGCTTCCTTCAAAACATCCTCGTATGTGCGTTTCTCGGTTTTCATTTTCGTTAACATAAAGTTCGTCGTGCCATTCACGATTCCCATAACCTTCTGAATCTTATCCGCCGCAAGACCGTTCACAATCGTACGCAAAATCGGAATCCCGCCGGCTACACTTGCCTCATAGAATAAATCACATTTATTCGCCTGCGCCACAGCAATCAACTCATCACCATGTAACGCAATCAAATCCTTATTCGCCGTCACGACATGTTTCCCAGCCTTAAGCGCCTGCAAAATATATTCCCGCGCTGGCTCAATGCTTCCCATAACCTCGACAACGACCGAAATTTCCGGGTCATCTAAAATATCAGTTGGCTCTGTGGTCAAGCTGAATCCTTTCGTTTCGTACCGACGATTTTTCTCTAAGTCACGCACAAGTACTTTTTTGACACTTACTTGGTAGCCCGTAATTTGACTAATTTTCTCCGCGTGCTCTTCTAAAATGTGAATAACACCACTACCAACCGTTCCAAATCCTAAAATTCCAACTTTTAATTTCGCTTCCACTTGCCAACCTCCTCAGTTCTAAAACAATGTAATTATTGCTTATTATACGCAATTTCATTCCATAAAGCAAAGGGTTATTTGATATATCTGAATATTCGTTTACGAAAATGTTCACAAAAGACACAATTACAGGTTTCAAAAACATAGATGCTTGACAGTTAGAATTCTATGTATTATACTCAACGTATCGAAAGTTAGAGTTCTAACTATAAGGAGTCGAATTAAAAATGAAACCAGAAAACACGAACACCCCCTATTCCGATTTATTCCGCGAAATTGGTATGAAATTAAAATTTAGCGCCGATCGCAGACTTGCCGATATCGAACTAAACGGACAACAAGGCCGCATGATTGGCTACATCTACGAAAACCAAGACCGCGGCGTCATCCAGAAAGACCTCGCGACCCAATTCAACCGCAAAGGTGCCAGCATCACCAGCATGCTCCAAGGCCTCGAGAAGAAAGGCTACATCAAACGCGTCGTCCCAGAAAACAACGAACGCCAGAAAAACATCTACGTTCTCGAAAAAGGCGTGGCACTTATCGAAGAATTCCAAGACGTTTTTGCTGAAATCGAAGGCAATATCACAAAAGGCCTCACAAAAACCGAAGCCGAACAACTAAAAGCCCTATTAACAAAAGTAAGCCATAACCTATAAGAAAGAAGGATTCACATGTCTAAGAAATTTTCAGATCAATATTATTTAGAAGAAGCACCAATCAAGAAAGCAATCGCCCATCTTTCCATTCCAATGATGATTGGGATGTCCGTCGGAACGATTTACAATGTCATCAACGCTTATTTTATCGGACTTTTGCATAACACGAGCATGCTTTCGGCGATTACACTTGGCTTGCCGATTTTTACCGTTCTAATGGCTATCGGGAACGTATTTGGTGTCGGCGGTGGAACTTTCATTACCCGGCTCATCGGACAAAAAGATTCCGAAAAAGCCCGTCGTGTCGCGGGATACACATTCTACGGTAGCATCATCGCCGGAATTCTTATCTCCCTTCTCGCCATGCTTTTCGTCAACCCGATTTCCCAACTGCTGGGCGCGGACGCAGCAACATTCGCCTATACAAAAGCATACACTATGACCCTTTTTGCTGGTGGTTTTATCGTTGTTCTTAATTTCGCGTTGGAGCAGCTAGTTCGCTCTGGCGGGGCATCCAAAGAATCGATGTATGGCATTTTCATCAGTACGGGCTTAAGTCTTATTCTTGACCCACTGCTCATTCTCGGACTCGGCTGGCACGTGGCAGGCGCAGCACTCGCAATGATTCTAGCCCAACTCGGCTCAGCCATCTACTATCTCTATTTCCTAGAAAAACGCAGCGAACACCTCCAAGGCTTCCTGAAACATATCAAAATTTCCATCAAAGACCAACTCGAAGTTTACAAAATCGGCATCTCTGAACTGCTCCAATCCGCGTTTCTTATTGTGAGCACACTGCTTTTAAACAATTTCGCAATCCATTACGGGGACAACGTTGTCGCAGGATTCGGTATCGCACTTCGCATCGTCCAAATTCCAGAATTTTTAGCAATGGGGCTGTTTTTCGGGCTTATCCCGTTCTTCGCTTTTAACTTTGCAAGTAAAAATTATGCGCGATTCAAAGCAGGACTTTCACAAGCAGCGTGGTATATAGGCGGCATCGCTATCCTATTTGTCGGCATTGTCTACTTGTTCCGAACACCAATTATTCACTTGTTCTCCAGTGACCCAAGCGTACTTACCGTCGGCACTTACATCTTAATTGCCATGTTAATCTCCGCATTGTTCAACGGCTTCACCGGTTTATTCATCGGCGTTTTCCAAGCCGCAGGACAAGGAACCGCGACGATGGTTATGTCTATCACACAAGGCGTTCTATATATTCCGATGATTCTGATTTTACATGTCACTTTCGGCTTGCATGGCGTTATTTGGTCCATGACCGTGACCGAAATCATTACCGCTGTGATGGGACTCCTATTCTTCCTAGCATTCCAACGCAAAATAAAAACACCCGACCTATCTGGTGCAAAAATAAGCACACCATGATAAGTCGCATGTTTTTCTAAATGTTAACGCATCGTTACGAATTCTTCGGCTCCCGTCGGATGAATCGCAACCGTGTTATCAAAATCAGCCTTTGTCGCGCCCATTTTCATCGCAACGGCAAAGCCTTGAATCATCTCATCAACTCCCGTGCCGATTCCGTGTAGCCCGACTACTTTTTCATTCGCGCCAGCACAAACCAGCTTCATTCGGCACGGTTCGCGATGCGCTGTGATCGCAGTGTACATAGACGTAAAAGAAGACGTATAAACTTTGACTTGCGTTTCCCCGTATTTCTCAATCGCTTGCGGCTCCGTCAAACCAACCGTCCCAATCGCTGGATGGCTAAATACAACCGTCGGAATCAAGTCATAATCCAGATGCTCATCCAGTTTTCCATTGAATAACCGTTCTGACAAACGACGTCCCGCGGCAATCGCAACTGGCGTCAACTCAATATGCCCCGTAATATCCCCAACAGCATAAATGCCTGGAACCGTCGTGTTTTGGTATTTATCCACCTTGATATAGCCTTTCGCATCAAGATCTACCGCTGTCGCCGCCAAATTCAAGCTCTCCGTCTCAGGCTTTCTACCAATCGCCCAAATCAGCGTGTCCACCGTCTCCGAACGACCATCCTCCAAATGAAGCGTCACCGAACCGTCCTCATTTTTAGTCACTTCCTTAGGCACAGCTCCCGTATGCAACGTCGGCCCCTGCTCCTGCATCACTTCCACCAGCGTTTCCACAAGTAGCGGATCGAAATTCCGAAGCGGCGCATGCTTTCGCACAAACAAATGCGTCTGTGCACCAAGTCCTTGCAAAACACCGGCCAGCTCCACCGCAATATATCCCGCACCAACAACAGCCACACGTTTCGGCAACTCCGTCAAAGCAAAGAATCCATTCGAATCAATCCCGTATTCCGCACCAGGAACATCAGGCCAAGCCGGTTTTCCACCAGTCGCAATCAAGATATGATCCGCCGAATACCGCGTCCCATTCACTTCAATCGTATGTTCATCCACAAACGACGCGTACCCTTTCAAAATATCGACCTTATTACTATCCAATCCGCGCTGATAAGAACCATGAATCCGCTCAATATAAGCCTCCCGATTCTCCACCAACTTCGCAAAATCAAAACGTTCCTGCTTCACTTCAAACCCATAATCCGGCGCATACTTATGCATCGCCTCCGAAATTTGAGCACCATACCACATGACTTTTTTCGGTACACAACCAACGTTCACACAAGTCCCGCCGAGATGTTTCGGCTCTACAAGCGCACATTTCATCCCATAACTTGCCGCCCGATTCACCGAAGAAATCCCGCCACTTCCGCCACCAATCGCTATATAATCATAATGTTCCACCATTCGATAACCTCCTAAAGTCAGTACTTCTCTACCCTCAATTCTAACGCAACCCCCGCCTAAATAAAAATGTTTGGTTTGTGAAGTTGGTGTTTTTGCGTTCATATAGAATGTTCATTAAAAGTTCACACAAAGGAGAGAAATAATAACAATTATGTGGATGGGAGCCGTATTCAAATGAAATCACCATATGATACACTTTTATAGTAAGTAAAAATGAGAAATACGTAAGAGTAGGGAGGAGTTTCATCACATCAATGAAGCAACAATAATTTTGTATCCTAAAAATTTATCAGAATATTAAGTTTATTAATGAAAGGGAGTATCACATGTTAATCAAAAAAATCGGGGCTGTATCTACTGCACTTGTTGTGCTAGCTGGTGCATCTGTGCCTTCATACGCAGCTGAGCAAGTAAATCCAGCAAGTTACGCAACGAAAGCCGAGACAAAATTAAAAAATAACGCGCTAAAAAGCGAAGTAGAATCACCAATTAAGTTGGTGAATGGGAGTTTTGAAGAGCCACAAATCTCGCGTTCAAATGCAATGTTTGATGCATCTGAAGTTCCAGGATGGAAAACAACCGCAACGGATAATACAATCGAGCTTCAACGAAACTACAACGATTTCTGGAAAATGGATGCTGCTGATGGAGAGCAATGGGCAGAATTAAATGCCAATATGAACTCAGCACTCTATCAAGATATAGAAACAACACCAGGAACAAAAATTCGCTGGAAAGTATCACATCGTGGTCGTGACGGTGTTGATACAGCAGAGGTTCGTTTTGGGGCTCCCAACCAATCGTTACAATTAATGGCGACAATGGCTTCAGATGGTACGGCTTGGAAAGAATATCAGGGCACATACACAATCCCTGAAGGTCAAACAGTGACTCGCTTTGAATTCCAAGCTATCTCTACGGCTGATGGAGATTTAACACGTGGGAACTATTTAGACAACATCGTCTTCTCTTCCCCGTCAAATCTTGTAGTAACAGATTCTTATGATAAAGCTTCTACACCTAAAGGCAAGCAGGCTAAGTATAATGTCAACATTGCGAACAATGGTGGTATGCAAGCTGGAGATATCAATTTGGAGATTCCATTGCCTGCAACGTTAAAATATGTCCCTTCCTCGGTTACAATTAACGGCACAACTACATCAGATGTGACTTATAACGACGCAACGCATACATTAAGCGTACATGTAAACCAAATCGCTGATGGTGCAACGACAACTGTTGGAATCGGAGTTGAGGGATTAACGGAAACAAATGCCGCACATATCAGCACGTCTCTAGAATATCATGATTTAGGATTCACTGATGCTACCTATACGGCTAATTCAACTGGCGCTAACATTGCCGTAACAAGCAATACTGCACCTGTGATTGCAGCAGATGATACAAGCGTGAAAAAAGGTGGAAGCTTTGATCCGATGGCTGGCGTGACGGCGAGCGATGTGGAGGACGGGAATTTAACTAGTAGTATTAGCGTAACGGCAAATGACGTGGATACTTCTGTTGAGGGAACGTATCATGTGACGTATAGTGTGACGGATTCTGACGGGAATACAACGACGAAAACGATTACCGTGACGGTATCGAGTAATAATGCGCCGGTGATTACGGCGGCAGACAAGACGTTGAAAAAAGGCGCGAGCTTTGATCCGATGGCCGGTGTATCGGCAAGCGATACGGAAGATGGCAATGTGACGGATAAAGTGACCGTGACGGCGAATGATGTGGATACTTCTGCGGTTGGGACGTACCATGTGACGTATAGCGTGACCGATTCCGATGGCAATACAACAACGAAGACGATTACCGTGACGGTGACAAGTAATGATGCGCCAGTCATTACGGCATCGGATAAAACATTGAAAAAAGGCGGTAGCTTTGATCCGATGGCCGGTGTATCGGCGAGCGATACGGAAGATGGCAATGTGACGGATAAAGTGACCGTGACGGCAAATGATGTGGATACTTCTGCGGTTGGCACGTATCATGTGACGTATAGCGTGACGGATTCCGACGGCAATACAACAACGAAAACGATTACCGTGACGGTGACAAGTAATGATGCACCAGTCATTGTAGCTAGCGACCAAACGATCAAAAAAGGCAAAGCCTTTGATGTGATGGCAGGCGTGAGCGCGAGTGATTTGGAAGATGGTGACGTGACGGGTGGCATTACGGTAACGGCGAACGATGTCGACACGAATACCGTGGGCACGTACCACGTGACTTACAGCGTGACGGATTCCGACGGCAACACGACGACGAAAACGATTACGGTAACCATCACAAGCAACGACGCACCAACCTTCACGACCAGCGACGTCTACTTGAAAGTCGGCGACAAATTCAACCCGTACGCAGGCATTACGGCAAGCGATACGGAAGATGGCGATTTGACAGACCGAATTGATATCGAAAGTAGCGACGTCGACATGACGCAACCTGGCACGTATGCCGTAGAATACAGCGTGACAGATTCCGATAACAACACAACAAAAATCACACGCCACGTCTATGTGCGCACGAATGACAAACCCGTTATTCACGCAAGCGACCAAACATTCAAAGCAGGTGCTAGCTTCGACCCATTAGCTGGCATGTCTGCAAGTGACACGGAAGATGGCGATATCACGGCCAACGTGACCGTCACAGCGAACGATGTCGATGCCAACCAAGCAGGCACGTACCACGTGACATACAGCGTGACAGATTCGGATGACAACACAACGACGAAAACAGTAACCATTACCGTTTTAACGAACGAAAAACCAGTCATCACAGCCGCAGATATCACACAAAAAGCCCACCGTAGCGTGGACCCCATGGCTGGCGTGACGGCAAGTGACTTAGAAGATGGCGACTTAACAGCAAACATCAAAATCATCGCAAACGACATTAACATCGATGTGCCAGGCGAATACCACGTGACATACAGTGTCTTAGATTCCGATGGCAACGAAACAGAAAAAAACATCACAGTAACCATTCTAAGCAACGACGCGCCTGTGATTCACGGGCAAGATGTCACGTTCAAAGCAGGCAAAGCCTTCGACCCAATGGCTGGCGTAACTGCAAGTGACACCGAAGACGGCGATATCACAAGCACCATCGAAATTACAGCGAATGACGTGAATCCAGATGTGGCTGGCGTATACCATGTCACATACAGCGTAACGGATTCCGACGGCAACACAACGGAAGCAACGTACAGCGTAACGGTCCTAACGAACGAAAAACCAGTCATCCGCGCCACAGACCAAACACTCGCTTACGGTCAAGCCTTTGATCCAATGGCAGGCGTGACAGCAGAAGACTTAGAAGATGGCGATTTGACAGGCAGCATCAAGATCATTTCCAATGATGTGAATCCACTACAAGCAGGCATTTACCACGTGACGTATAGCGTGACAGACGCTGATGGCAATGAAACACAAATCACCATCACGGTTCTCGTTGGTGCCCAACCTGTCGATCCAGTCATTCCAGCTGATCCAGAGACACCAATGCATGTGACACCAGCACCTGTACAAATGGCTGATCCTATCGTTTCTAGCGTCAGCGCGCCAGATCCAGTACGAGAACTACCAAAAACAGGTGACACAGACAACACAGCCCAAGTTATTACAATAGGCGGTTTACTAGCCATGCTAGGCGCTCTATTCTTACGCAGAAAGAAATAATATAACAATACCAGCTGATAACACATTTCCGTTTATGGAAACATGGTATCAGCTGGTATTTTTTGATACGCCTAGCACTGTCTCGTATGAACTCTGTAGCCCGATTTCCAGATTCATGAATTTAGTTTTGATATAAAGCGCGCTGTTATTTCCTGTGGACGAGTGATTGCGCCACCGACAACAACGGAAGTTCCGCCAAGTTCTAGGGCTGTCCTTGCTTTTTCTGGTGTATCGATTTTCCCTTCGACGATAACTGGAAGCGCTGTAACTTGTAATACTTCTTTTAGAAACTGAAAATTGGCTTCGGCGATATTGTGGCCTTTTGTTTGTTCTGTGTAGCCATGCAATGTCGTGGCGACGATATCAAAGCCGAGCTGTTCTGCCATCGCGGCTTCTTCAACGGTTGCTATGTCTGCCATAAATAGTGTGTCGGGAAACTTGCTTTTAGCTTGTTGCAAAATTGTGGCTAAGTCTTCTCCATTCGGACGTTTGCGATTTGTGCCGTCCATTGCAACAACTTCGACCCCGGTTTCACAGGCGGCAATGACTTCTTTTATCGTGGGTGTAATAAAAACTGGTGAATCGGGGTAGACCTCTTTGATAATCCCGATAACTGGGACCGAGACGACTTCTCGTATCGCTTGAATGTCCGCTACAGAATTAGATCTTATACCCGCAGCGCCTCCTTCAACGGCCGCTATCGCCATTTTGGACATGATGAAAGAACTATGTAAAGGTTCTTCCGGTAATGCTTGGCACGAAACAATGAGTTTGCCGCGCACCTTTTCTAGGAATGAATTTGCCATCTTTTTCTCCCCCTCCAAAAATAAAAAGTATCCGTTTTCAAGTAAACTATAACACAAGAAAATTATTTTCTCACGGAATCAAAAAAAGAGGATCTCCCAATGGGAAACCCTGTCTTTTTATTTGATACCATATTTTTTGTTGAAACGGTCGACACGTCCGTCGGCAGTCGCATGTTTTTGTTTACCAGTATAGAATGGGTGTGAATCAGAACTGATTTCGACACGTAGTAACGGATACTCGTTGCCGTCTTCCCATTGAATAGTTTCGTTAGAGCCCTTAGTAGAACCAGAAAGAAACTTGAAATCTGTACTAGTATCAAGAAATACCACTTGACGGTATTCCGGGTGAATTCCAGCTTTCATTGTTTTCAACTCCTTCGCCCTGAATCATCTGAAACAGAGTAATTTCTGCACAATTGCACACAGTAAATTTATTATAACAATGCTTTTCATTTTTAGCAAGGCTTATTTTTTAAACATTTCGGTTTGAATGACCTCGAAAAATTCATCGTTCGTTTTCGTCTTTTTCAAATAGCGGATGAAGCGTTCGGAAATGTCCAGTGCGTCGCCTTGAATCGGCATCACTTTGCGGATTTTCCAAAGGTGCTCAAGCTTGTCTTTTGGTAGTAAAAGCTCTTCTTTTCGGGTTCCTGAACGGCGGATATCGATGGCTGGGAAAACGCGGCGTTCGGCAAGTGCGCGATCGAGATGTAGCTCCATGTTTCCCGTTCCTTTAAATTCTTCATAAATCACGTCGTCCATACGCGAACCTGTGTCTACAAGCGCTGTCGCCAGAATCGTCAAGCTACCGCCTTCTTCAATGTTTCTCGCAGCTCCAAAAAAGCGTTTCGGCCGGTGGAAAGCGGCTGGGTCAATACCACCTGAAAGCGTACGGCCACTCGGCGGGATAACAAGATTATAAGCACGAGCCAAACGCGTAATACTATCCATCAAAATAATAACATCACGCTTCTGTTCTACAAGCCGCATCGCCCGTTCTAAGACTAATTCAGCAACCTTAATATGATTCTCCGGAACTTCATCAAACGTCGAACTAACGACCTCTGCCTTCACAGAACGCTCAATATCTGTTACTTCTTCTGGTCTTTCATCAATCAAAAGAACAATGAGTTCTGCCTCCGGACTGTTTGCCGTAATCGCATTAGCAATTTCTTTTAGCAAAATGGTCTTCCCTGCTTTTGGCGGAGCAACGATAAGTCCACGCTGACCAAAACCAATCGGCGCAATCATGTCAATCATACGCGTGGAAAGCGGGTTTTGACCAATTTCCATATGAATTTGGCGATCTGGATAAAGTGGCGTCAAGCCAGGGAAATGCACACGTTCTTTCGCAACTTCTGGGTTCTCACCGTTTACTGCTTCCACATGAAGCAAGCCGAAATAACGTTCATTTTCTTTTGGCGGGCGGACTTTTCCAGACACTTTGTCCCCAGTTCTTAAGTCGAAACGTCTGATTTGAGAGGCCGATATGTAGATATCTTCAGAACTCGCGGAATAATTGATGGGGCGAAGGAAACCAAATCCTTCTGAGGCAATGATATCCAGAACTCCTTCCATGAAAAAGAAGCCTTGTTTTTCAGCACTCGCTTTTAGTAACGCGAAGCTCAGTTCTCGCTTTGTTAGTTTGCTGTAATACGGGATTTTATGTTCTTTTGCAAGCGCATAAATTTCTTTGATTGTTAACTTTTCAAGATAGGATATAGATATATCTGGCATATAATTGACCACCTTTTTGGATTTTTGTAGTGAGGATTTAGGAGAGGACTGAGGGGCAAAACTAGGAAGCTCCGCAAAACGGCTTGGATGTTCGGCGGAGCCTATAAATTAGACGACTTCTTCTACGTGTGTTACTTTGCAGATGTCGGCGCCAATACCTTCTAATTTCTCGATAATGCGGCCGTAGCCACGTTCAATATGTTCGACACCATGAATCTCGGTAACGCCATCCGCGGCAAGACCCGCAATGACAAGCGATGCCCCAGCGCGAAGATCAGAGGCCGTTACGGTAGCGCCAATGAGTTGCGTTGGACCAGTAACAATCGCTGCACGGCTTTGTAATTTAAACTTCCCACCCATGCGTTTTAGTTCATCGATATGTTTAAAACGACTTGGATAAATCGTATCCGTCACGACGCTACTTCCTGTTGCACCAGCGAGTAATGTTGTCATCGGCTGTTGCAGATCCGTTGGAAAACCTGGATAGGCGTATGTTTTGATATCTACTTTTTTGAGGGCTGGACTTTTGCCAATATAGGCGGAGTCTTCATCCATTTTAATATCCACACCTGCTTCAACCAGTTTCGCTTTTACGGCTTCCATATGGGCTGGAATAATATTCTCGACTTTAATACCTGAACCTGCAGCTGCAGCTAAAATCATGAATGTGCCGGCTTCAATGCGGTCTGGAATAATTGTGTGGCGACAACCGTGAAGCTGCTCGACACCATCAATACGAATTGTATCTGTTCCAGCGCCTTTGATTTTTGCACCCATACTTGAAAGAAGCGTTGCGACATCGATAATCTCTGGTTCTTTTGCGGCATTTTCAATAACCGTTTGGCCTTTCGCCTTCACAGCAGCAAGCATAATGTTAATCGTCGCACCAACACTGACCACGTCAAGATAAATACGCGCACCTTTTAGTTCATCCGCACGCAAATAAATCGCACCTTGTTCGTTCGTCACCGTAGCACCGAGCGCCTCGAAACCCTTAATATGCTGATCAATTGGCCGAGGTCCTAAATAACAACCACCAGGAAGTCCAATAACGGCCTTTTTAAAACGACCAAGCATCGCGCCCATCAAATAATAAGAAGCACGCAGTTTTTTCACATTTCCATTTGGTAATGGCATATCCACTAAGTTCGAAGGATCAATCGTCACCGCATCAGGATTCGCGTGAACCTTCCCACCAAGCTCTTCTAAAATCGCGTATAGCGTGTGTACATCCGAAATATCTGGCAAACCTTCAATTGTAACGTCAGAATCAGCGAGAATCGTAGCAGGAATAAGCGCCACTGCACTATTTTTCGCCCCGTCAACACGCAACGTCCCTGATAACTCTTTTCCACCTTTAATTACTAATTTCTCAACCATGCCGTTCCTTCTTTCTTGATCTGTCTCTTTGTAAAAAGATTTCACTTGTTGTTAATTATCCATGATAAAGAGGAAATTTGCAAATTGAAAAGCCGAAGAAGCCCGTTAGCTCCGAAAAAGTTTGGAGCGGCCGCAGGAAAAATCCTCTTTTGATTTTTTCGGAGGGCGTGAAAACTTCGAGGAGCTGGCTTCTGAGGCTGGATCGGAGACGCTATGTCAGACGCCTTACATTGCGTAACGCCAAATTTTATTCAAAAAATTTTGTGACACCTCCAAACCACCACCGTTTAGCTCTGACAGAAACTGGAGCGGCCGCAGGAAAAGTCCTCTTTTGACTTTTTCGGAGGGCGTGAAGTTTCCGAAGAGCTGGCTCTTGAGGCTGGATCGGAGGCGCTATGTCAGATGCCTTACATTGTGTAACGCCAAATTCTATTCAAAATTTTTTATAACATCTCCACCCCGTTAGCCATGATTAAGAGTTCCCCAAGCACAACACAGCATATGTATAAAAACAAAAAATTGGAACTCGAGGCTCCTTCCCACTCAGGCCTAAAACATCAGATTCTGTAAAGCCCACTGGTGGATTACATCCTCGCTTTGCTCACATGCATATTGGGGGCCTAATTCAGCAAAATACGCTTCATAAGGCCCCCAACAAAAACAACGAGCCCAAACTCCCGGCTCGTTGTCCTTATAAAAATAGGTATTATTATGCTTTGCCGTTAGAACCAAATTCTTGGATCTTAGCAACAACTGTTTTAACAATTGCAGCTTGACCAGGTCCGATAACTTTACGTGGATCGTAAACTTTGTCGTCTGTAGCTAATTTTTCGCGAACAGCAGCTGTCCAAACGATTTGGCACTCTGTGTTTACGTTGATTTTGCTGTGACCTAATTGGATTGCTTTTTTGATTTGGTGTTCAGGAATTCCAGAACCGCCGTGTAATACTAGAGGAGCTCCAGTTAACTCAGAGATTTCTTTCATTTCGTCAAAACCAAGTACTGGCTCACCGTGGTAAGGTCCGTGTACAGAACCTAATGCTGCAGCAAGTGCATCAATGTTAGCTTCTTTAACAACACGTAGACATTCAGCAGGATCAGCATAGTTGATTCCGCCTGTTACGCCGTCTTCTTCGCCACCAACAGTTCCAACTTCTGCTTCAACAGAAACACCTTTTGGATGCGCGTAGTCAACAACTTTTTTAGTCATTTCAACGTTTTCATCGATTGGGTGATGAGAACCATCAATCATAACAGAAGAGAATCCTGCGTCAATTGCAGCTTTACAAGAATCAAAAGATGAACCGTGATCCAAGTGAATTGCAACTGGTACAGTGATTTTTAGGTCATGCATAAGTCCTTCAGTCATTTTAACTACTGTTGTAAATCCGCCCATGTATTTGGCAGCTCCTTCAGAAACACCAAGGATTACAGGAGATTTTTCTTGTTCCGCAGCTTCTAAAATAGCACGAGTCCATTCAAGGTTGTTGATGTTGAATTGTCCTACGGCATATTTACCAGCTAACGCTTTTTTCAACATTTCAGTCATACTAACGATAGGCATAATACAATTTCCTCCTCAGGAATATAAAAGTGTAGATCATACGCCGAGTAAATCGGCGGCAAGCGTTCGCATTCCACCATTTCGGCGGACTTCCGGTTCTCACATACACAAGTATGCTCCGCTTCCGGCTTCCACCGAAATGGTGGAATACAAACGCTTTCGCTCGATTTGTGTAAAGCCATATGTACGTCCTACCCATTTCTAAAAAATTCTTAAACAGGCTGGGCGGGTTTGGCTTGACTCGAGCTATGTCCTAACTTTTACAAAATTTGATTTTCTGCTGTGAAAAATAGGGAAACTATTTTTCCTAACACAGCTATGATACCAGATTTGTGAGCATTTTACCATAGTGAAGGTCGATATTTTTGATGTAATCGTTTTAATTGTGCAAACGATGTTGGATTCGTTTTGCATCTGCTAAAACTTGTAATTTTTCGGGTAACACTTCTAGTTCGTATGGTGTTTCGCCGCCGTATACGCCGTCGTAGCTAATATTCAGGCTGGTTTTGCAGGTTATTTGCACTTTTTTCGTACGTACGTAGACGACATCTTCGCTTTCTAAGTGTGCGCCTGATTTTATAGAAGCAAGCAGTTTCAATAGCTTGGCTGGTGAGACTTTTTTTAGTAGTAGTAAATCCATTTTGCCATCATTGAAAACCGCTGGTGGACATAATTGTTCCATACCGCCGACACTGTTTGTTAAAGAGCCGAATAGTAGCAAAATTTCACCTTCAAAAACGCCCTCATCATGCGTTACCGTCACTTTTTTAGGCGCTAGTTTCGGGAGCATTGAAATGCCGCTGAATAAATACGCCAGTCGTCCTATTTTATTTTTCAACGATTCTTTGACTGCGTAGGTGATTTCGGTGATTTTTCCACCTGCCGCGTTGTTTATAAAGTAATCATTGTTTGCTTTGCCGACATCAACAGCAACTGTGTTTCGCGCTGCCATTATGTTTAGTGCGTCAATCGGATCTTTCGCCATTTGAAGTGCTCGCGCGAAATCGTTTGTCGTGCCAACTGGCAATACGCCGAAAATTGGTGGTGTCGCGACTTGCATTAGACCGTTCACAACATCATTCACCGTACCATCGCCGCCTGCAGCAACGATGACTTCAAAACCGTCTTTTGCACCTTGTTTTGCAATTTTTGTTGCGCTTTTTGCTTCTTCCGTCGTTGGAATTAGCGTCACATCATAGCCCGCATCTCCCAATATTTGTTCTGCTACCGGCATTAGCTTTTGAAACTTGCGCTGTCCAGCCACCGGGTTATAAATAATTAACATTCGCTTTAACAACAGAATTCCCCTTTTCTCATGCAGTGATAATTTTAGTGTCTTATTTTACGTACTTTTTGTCAAATTGGGAGGCTCAAAGCTATCGTTTTTTATTTTTTCTACAAAAAGGTACTAAAATATTGCAGAAAACGTTTGCTTTCTCTATTTTCTGTCGTTATTTCGACATTAAATTGTAGGTAAATTGTCAAATTTCATATGTTAAGGCTTAAAACAACTGGTATTGCTATGGTTTTTTTCGAAAATCGCTCTTGTAACCGTTATCAAGAAAGGGAAACTCTATTGACTCTATTCTCCATTTTCTCCATAATGGAAGGTAAGCTATTTTACAACCTAGTTAAAACGGGCGCAGTTGCTCTTTTACTGCGTGTAATTATTTTTCAAAAAAGGGAGTTTAAAGAATGGAGATGGAAAATTGAAGACTTTATTAAAATCAGTTATCGTAACAGTTGGTCTTTCCACTGTAGTTTTGCCGATTACTGTTCTGGCTGATGAACAATCGACTACTGACACTAGTTCTGTTACTGCAAAAGATGGTTCACAGACGATTCAAGACGACTCAATCTACGTACCAAAAGCAGAGCGCGAAGGTACATTCACCGGTGATTTACATGCCGAAGACGATAATGAGGCGCCAATTCCCGATCGTAGCCGTCTTTTAAATGCAAAAGCAGCCTATCCAAACGTCAACAATTATATTAAATCAAATAATTTCAAAACATCCGCACTTAGTAGCCAAATCCAGACGCAATTCACGAAGTTCAATTATCGCAATGGCTATGGTAAACCAGAGGGTGTTGTTTTGCATGAAACAGCCAATCCTAACTCTACCATCCAAAACGAAATTGACTACATGAGCCGCAACTGGGAAAACGCATTTGTGCACAGTTTTGTTGATAAAGGCAATATCATTCAAATTCACCCGACAGATTACGGTGTGTGGGGCGCAGGACGTTTCGCGAATGCCCGCTTTGTTCAATATGAATTAGTAGAACATAGCACGTTTGACGAATTTGCCCGTTCTATCAACAACTATGCTTACTATACGGCCTATATTTTAGATAAATACAAGCTACCGATTGATAGCGCTGAGACAGATGGTGTCGGTACGGTTTGGACCCATAACGCGGTCAGCAAATACCTCGGCGGCACAACGCATACAGATCCGATTGGTTATTTTAACAAGTGGGGCTACAGCTACAACGAGTTCCTAACACTTGTCACAGAGAAATACAACGCGATGAGTAAAGATACGATTCTTTCCAACGTGGCTTTCACAACAACGACCTACGCCAATGTCAAAACTGCCTCTGGAAACACCGTCTGGTCAGCTCCATTTAACACAGCCGGCTCCAAAGAAGTAAACCCACTTTCCAGCTACAACGGCAAAAACATGAAATTGCTCCGCACAGCAAAAACACAAAGCGGTACATGGTATCAGTTTGCAATTGATGGCAAAACAATCGGTTGGGTGGAAGATAAAGCAGTTAACATTTTCTACACGCCTAGTATGGAATCAACAGCGAACTTAACACGTTATGTCAGCGTTCCGACTGAGTCCGTGTACTATTTCCCTGTTGCTGACGCCTCCATGCGTAGAGGAGACCTATCCGCGTACATCAACAAACCTTTGAAAGTGAATAAACAAATCACGATTAACGGAAAATTGTGGTACTACGTTATCAATGGCTCAGAATTAGTCACTTGGGTTCCAGCTTCCAGTCTAACAGCAACAGCCTATGACCAAGTCGAATATAACAAAGCGATGGCGGTTACCACTTACGCTAACGTTAAAACGGCTACAGGAAACAATGTATGGACGGTTCCAAACGGTACTTTAGGCGCTAAAGTCGTTAATCCTTTATCCACTTATAACAGCAAAAATCTAAAACTGGTTCGTGAAATGAAAACAAGTAGTGGTCTCTGGTATCAATTCGCTATCGATGGCACAACGATTGGCTGGGTTGACAGTAAAGCTGTGACTATTACGTACACGCCAAGTATGGAAACATCCGCCAATTTAACCCGCTATGTAAATGTTCCTACTGAATCCGTGTATTATTTCCCTGTTGCTGATGCATCTATGCGCCGAGGCAATTTATCCGCGTATATCAATAAACCTTTGAAAGTGCATAAACAAATTACGATTAACGGCAAACTATGGTATTACCTTATCAATGGTTCTGAATTAGTCACTTGGGTACCCGCTTCAAGTCTAAAAGAAACTTTGTACGACAAAATAGAATATGATAAAGCAATGGCAGTCACTACTTATGCCAATGTTAAAACGGCTTCAGGCAACAACATCTGGACAGTTCCAAACGGGACATCCGGCGCGAAAGTCGTTAATCCATTGTCCACTTATAACGGCAAAAATCTAAAGCTGGTTCGCGAAATGAAAACAAGTAGCGGTCTTTGGTATCAATTCGCTATCGACGGCAAAACGATTGGCTGGGTAGACAGCAAAGCAATCACTATCACATACACGCCAAGTATGGAAACACCAGCTAACTTAGTCCGTTATGTCAGTGTTCCTACCGAATCCGTGTACTATTTCCCAGTTGCCGATGCCTCTATGCGTAGAGGTGACCTAGCCGCATACACTAACAAGCCTTTAAAAGTGCATAAACAAATCACGATTAACGGCAAATTGTGGTACTACCTCATCAACGGCTCTGAATTAGTCACTTGGGTACCAGCTTCCAGCCTAACTACCACCGTCTATGACCAAGTCGAATATAACAAAGCGATGGCGGTTACCACTTACGCTAACGTTAAAACAACTACAGGAAACAATGTATGGACAGTTCCAAACGGTACTTTAGGCGCCAAAGTCGTTAATCCTTTATCCAATTATAACGGCAAAAACCTAAAATTAATCCGCGAAATGAAAACAAGCAAAGGTCTTTGGTATCAATTCGCTATCGACGGCAAAACGATTGGTTGGGTAGACAGCAAAGCAATCACTATCACGTACACACCTAGCATGGAAAAATCAGCTAATTTAACCCGCTATGTGAGCGTTCCTACCGAATCCGTATATTATTTCCCTGTTGTTGATGCATCTATGCGCCGAGGCAATTTATCCGCATATACCAATAAACCTTTGAAAGTGCATAAACAAATTACGATTAACGGCAAATTGTGGTATTATCTCATCAACGGTTCCGAATTAGTCACTTGGGTACCAGCATCTAGCGTTCGTTGATTTTCTAAGATTTAACGTGAAATTATGAAGTAAAACAAAAAGCAGTAAACCCACGAAAAATGGATTTACTGCTTTTTTCATCGCTTAGAAATTAAAATTATCTGGGTCTGGGCCTGTACGCTCATTCTTATTCAGGCCATCAATTAACGCCATTTCCGAATCTTTCAATTCGAAATCGAAAATATTCGCATTCTCGATAATTCGGTTTTGGTGGACAGATTTAGGAATTGTCACTAAACCGTGTTGTAAATCCCAACGCAGAATAACTTGCGCTACAGATTTTTCGTAAATTTTGGCGATGGAGTTAATGACACTGTTATCAAGAATTTTACCACTGCCAAGCGGGCTCCACGCCTCCACAACGATATTTTTATCGGCACAATATTTACGCAATGGCTCTTGAGAAAGCAGCGGATGAAGTTCAACTTGATTTACCATTGGTGCGACTTTTGCTTCCTTCAACAATGTATCTAAATGATGTTCATGGAAATTACAAACCCCGATAGCACGTACTTTTTTGTCCGCATATAGTTTTTCAAAGGCACGCCATGTATCCACGAATTTTCCTTCTACTGGCCAGTGAATTAAGTATAAATCAACATAATCCAAACCTAATTTTTCTAAACTCGTCTCAAAAGCCGCCAATGTCGACTCGTAGCCTTGATCCGCATTCCATAATTTCGTCGTTACAAAAAGATCTTCGCGCGCGATTCCTGATTCTTTAATTGCTTGACCGACGCCTTCTTCGTTTTTGTAAGCAGCCGCTGTATCGATGCTCTTATAGCCCGTCTCAATCGCCCATTTTACGGAATTAACTGCTTCTTCGCCATCGTTTACACGCCATACCCCGAAACCAAGTCGCGGCATTTCCACACCATTTGCCAGCGCTATTGTATCATTAATGTTCATTTTTCCAGCCTCCCGATTTTCTATTTTACCTCTCTACTATACACCTAATGCCCCGGGTCAATGCAAACCTTATGCTTTTTCTGTGCACCTGTAGACATAAAAAGGCCACCGCGGAAAAAGGGGGAAACCGCGATGGTCCAAAAAGGGAGTATATTAGGATGAACAACTACTAAAAAGGGGGAAAAAGTAATTGCTATCCTCTTTACATTCTCTATAATACAGGCCAAACATGATAATCTTTCAAGATTCAGATGAGAAATTCATTAATTTTTACCGATCTATTCATGTGAACTGCCGATATGGAAATGTTTCTTCGATAATAACCAAACCGATAAAAGCACAACCGCAACGATTAGCAGTAAGGAAATACATAGATTGCCTACAAAATAATCTTTTACGTTGTTAGTCATTAGCACTTCTACGGCGTTACTACTCAAATACGCTGGATTAAACATTTGTCCCCACCCCTTAGCACCGCTCACAAGCTCTAGAATAATCGCGCCACCAGCTGCTAACATCGCAACAACCGCCGTGCTTTTAAACAGAATGCCGAGGAGCAATACAACCGAGATAATGAATAATAGCCAAACAAAATAAATACCAAATGCCAATAGGACGCTTGAGATGTCGATACTGCCATATAATAAGAAAACATAGTAATAGGCTCCAAAATAACCTAAAAGCAGTGAAATAAACGCTAATAAGGCCTGAGAAATCCATTTTGCGATAACATATTGCCACGCTTCGACGGGTCTTGTTAATATGAAGGCCAGCATGCCGTTATTCTTTTCGGAAATGATGGCGCCCATTAAGGCAACGATTAAAATAATAATGCCTAATTGGTCGAACTGGGATGATAACGTGCCAGCCATGACTTGCGTTTCATTGACAGAACCCATTAACTGAGCAATAGCATCGCCATCCTCACCGGCACCTGCCGCTCCCATGATTTCTGGTAAATAATACATCATTAATGGCTGCATGATACCGATAATCGCAAATACGACGGGGAGCCAGATGAATTTTAGACTACGCCATTGTTCCATTTGTTCTTTTTGAAAAAGCGTTGCGATGTTTTTCATTTGCTCACCATCCTTAAGAAGACTTCTTCTAGCGATTCTTCGGCTTGACTGACGCTCGTCCAATGGAGCCTTGACGCTAACAAAGCTTGCATAATCGCTTCACGCGCGACTGCGGCATCATCATTGTAATAGACGTAAATCGCACCATTTTTGTGTGCAATTTCGCGAATCTCTGCATTTCCTGCAAGTTGGCCCTCAAATGATGAAATATCCCCTTCTGCTTTCAAAATAAAGACCTGTTCTGCATTTATCTGCACTAAATTCGCAATTTTATCATCTGCTACAATCTCGCCTTCGCGAATAATACATACACGCTCGCAAATTTCTTCAACATCCGCCAAAATATGCGTGGAAAATAGTAATGTCGTTTCTGCTTTCAAAGATTGAATTAACTCGATGACCTCGCGGCGCCCAATCGGATCCAGCGCAGAAACAGGTTCATCCATAATTAAAACTGCTGGACGATGCAAAATCGCTTGGGCAATTCCTAGTCGTTGTCGCATCCCGCCAGAGTATGTTGCGATTTTCTTCTTAGATTTCGGATCAAGTCCAACTTGTTCCAAAACCTCAGGAATTCGCGCCTCCAAACTTGCTTTATCCATGCCTGATAATTTCCCCATGAAGTGCAAAGCATCGATGCCTGTCATCCATCCGTAAAAGTTCGGATATTGCGGGAGGTAGCCAATTTTTTGTTTCATTTGGATGTTTTTCTGCCCACAAATATTGATTTTGCCTTGGTCGGGATTTATCATATCTACAATCATTTTCAAAATCGTTGTTTTTCCGGCACCATTCGGACCTAGTAATGCCACACATTCACCTGACTCTAGCGCGAAGCTGGCATTTTTGACCGCTTGGTAATTCTCGAAACGCTTGGACACACCGCTGACTTCCAACACGCGCTCCATCATCGGTAATCCTTTCTACCAAAAATAAAGTAAATAATCGGACCAATCGTACTTACAAAAATAATCACGATTAACCAAATCACGGGAACTTGGCGAGTATTCCAATGGCGAATCAAGTCCACCAACGCCGTCACTAATAAAATAAGATATAAAATAATAAATGGCACTAAAAGAGCTATTGTGTTCATCATGCCCATCCTTTCTGCTTTGAAATAACTAACTGTTATATATATAGTATAACAAGCAAACATTAAAGTCAAGAAAAAGTCCGAACTCGCGATAATTCACACAAGTTCGGACCTTTAATTTTTATTTATTTAAAGATGCTGCAACAAAAGCGTTGAACAAGCTTTGTGGACGGTTCGGACGTGAAATAAATTCTGGATGATATTGACACGCTACAAACCACGGATGATCCGTAATTTCCACAACTTCAACCAAACGACCGTCTGGACTTGTAGCAGAAACCGTCATTCCCGCATTTTCCAACTGTTCACGATACTCATTGTTGAACTCGTAACGGTGACGATGGCGTTCTTCTACTAAAGTAGTGCCATAAGCTTCCGCCGCTCTTGTTCCTTCTTTAATTCTTGCTGGGTAAAGACCTAAGCGCAATGTGCCGCCCATATCTTCAATATTTTTTTGTTCTGGCAATAAATCAATGATGGCATATGGTGTTTTCGGCTCGATTTCCGCAGAGTTCGCACCTTCTAAGCCCATGACATTACGCGCATACTCAATCGTCGCCAACTGCATACCTAAACAAATACCGAAATAAGGCACTTTGTTTTCACGCGCAAATTTAATCGCTGTAATTTTACCTTCAATACCACGATCGCCAAAACCACCAGGAACTAGAATTCCGTCAGCTTCGCCAAGTTTTTCGTGCACATTTTCAGGTGTAATTTCTTCTGAATCTACCCAATCGATTTGCAGTTCTGCATCATTCGCATAACCCGCATGACGCAATGCTTCTGCTACTGAAAGATACGCATCTGGTAACGAAACATATTTTCCGACTAAAGCAATACGTACTTTTTTCGTCAAGTTCTTCACTTTATGCACAAGTTCTTGCCATTCGGACATATCCGCAACTGGCGCCTCCAACTGCAAGTGATCCAACACGATTTGGTCCATTTTTTGCGCTTGTAAGGAAAGCGGCACGTTGTATAGCGTTTCCTCATCGCGAGCCTCAATAACTTCCGAAGCTCTCACATCACAAAACAGCGCGATTTTCTCTTTCATCTCTTGAGAAACTGGTTGTTCCGTACGCACAACGATAATATTTGGTTGAATCCCGTAACTGCGAAGTTCTTTCACGCTATGTTGGGTCGGTTTCGTCTTCATTTCACCAGCAGCTTTGATGTAAGGAATAAGCGTTGTGTGAATGTAAAGCACGTTTTCAGCACCAACATCGCTCTTGATTTGGCGAATTGCTTCGATAAACGGCAATGACTCGATATCCCCAACCGTTCCACCGATTTCGGTAATGATAATATCCGAATCTGTCATGCGCGCAGCACGGAAAACCCGGTCTTTCAACTCGTTCGTGATATGCGGAATAACTTGAACTGTTCCACCAAGATAATCGCCACGACGCTCTTTCTTAATAACCTCGGAATACACTTTCCCCGTAGTTACATTGCTGTACTTATTCAAATTAATATCGATAAAACGCTCATAGTGACCCAAATCCAAATCCGTCTCTGCACCATCATCTGTTACAAAAACTTCACCATGTTGATATGGGCTCATTGTTCCCGGATCGACGTTAATGTAAGGATCAAATTTTTGAATCGTTACACTAAGACCTCGGTTTTTCAGTAGTCTTCCCAGTGAAGCAGCTGTAATCCCTTTACCAATCGATGAAACGACGCCACCTGTCACAAAAATATACTTTGTCATTGTTCTAAATTCTACTCCTTTCGCCTTATCGAAATTATTTTTTTCGGGGTGGAGAACCTTTACTTGCAAAAAAACATTGCTAAAAAAGAAAATCACCAAAACCACATTTATGCTTTGGCTACACAAAAAGAAAACGCCCCACTTACTCATCTTTCAAAGTAAGGGAGCGCAATATTTATATCCGTCCTTATAAAAAGGAGCCCAAATAAAATATTACATAGATAGCGCGAATAAGTCAACCCTTTATTTTGTGAAACCGTCCTCAACACCTGCAAACAAAGGATAAAATTATTTTATTAAAAAACCTGCCACAAATCGTAGCAGGCGTCTAAAAATTATTTGTCATCCTCGAATTCATCAGCAAACTCGTCGTCTTCAACTGTCGTCAAGTCGCCTTCAATTCCGTCTGGCAAGTGATCTTCTACTGGATCTTCATCGTCATCAACAAGGCCGTCCGTTAGAATTACTTCTTCTTCACCAAGTTCTTCTACACCGTCGTCTTCTTCATACTCAATATCATCATCAAGAATGTCCTCATCAATATCTTCGTCATCATCGTCGTCCGATTTACGTTTCTTCGTCTTCGTCTGCGTTTGAACTTCTTCATCAATCGCATCAATCGGGTACCACGCGCGCAATCCCCACGTATTGTTACCAAGAGAAATAAAGTTCCCCTCAATATTCATATCCGTGTAAAATTGAACAAGTTTATCTCTCATTTCATCGTCGCTTAACCCTAGAAACTTCGTAATCTCATCCACAATCGATTGGAATGGCATTACTTCTCTTTTCGTTTCAAGAACATAGTGCGCCACTTCAATCAAAGATAACTCGTCACGCTCTTCTTTCGTCAATTGGCTTAAATCCAAAGCTGGCACGCCCCTTCTATAATAAAAAATGATTTCCACTACAATTTTTCTGACTCTATCTATTCTACATGTAAATCACGTCAAACACAATAAAATTATCACGCCGAAACGAATAAAGCCACATTCACAACTTCCTCAACACACAATACGCAAGATAAAACAGTAAAATCGCAAGCAATAAAATCGGGATAGAACCAAGCTGCATGCTATATAAAACCGCAGTTGCAATAACCAGCAAGACAAAAATAACACTTATGAAAATGATATATCGCATAATTGGCAAAACCCCGATCTAAATTTTTTCACCCTTATTCTACATTTTTTCTGGCGCAGAAACACCTAGTAACGTAAGTCCATTGCGCAACGTAATCTGTGTTGCCTTAATCAAAGCCAAACGAGCTTCTGATACTTCTTTATTCTCAACATCCAACACCTTGTTCGCATTGTAAAAACGATGGAATGCCGCTGCTAAATCATTCAAGAAACGCACAATTCGGTGTGGAATTCTTTTCTCAGCAGCCTCAGCTACTACGTCTGGGAATTCACCTAACACTTTCAGCAAATCATAATCCGCTTCTGAGTTCAACAAAGCTAAGTTCGCATCCTTGCTAAGCGCAAAACCTTGCTCCACACCAGAACGTAAAATGCTCGAAATCCGTGCATGCGCATATTGCACATAATACACTGGGTTCTCCGCAGAAGTCGATTTCGCCAAGCCCATATCAAAATTCATATGTGTATCTGAACTACGCATCGCAAAGAAATAACGCGTCGCATCAAGACCTACCTCTTCAATCAAATCACGCATTGTCACTGATTTACCAGTACGCTTACTCATTTTTATTTGTTCCCCATTCTCATATAAATGAACGAGCTGAATAATTTCGACTTCCAGATGATCTGGACTGTAACCCAAACTCTGAATCGCTGCACGCATTCTTGGAATATAACCGTGATGATCTGCGCCCCAAACATCGATTAGCACATCAAAGCCACGCTCCAGCTTATCCAAATGATACGCGATGTCCGGCAAGAAATACGTATACGTGCCATCTGACTTAATCAAGACACGATCCTTATCATCGCCAAATTCCGTAGTCCGCAACCAAGTCGCGCCTTCTTCTTCAAAAATATACCCATTCGCGCGTAACTTCTCGAGCGCAGGCATAATTTTGCCATTCTCATAAAGTGTTGTCTCCGAGAACCAGTTGTCAAAATGCACACGAAACTCCGCTAAATCATCACGTAATTTCGCTGTTTCAAATGCCAAAGCCTCTTTACGGAAAACGTCACGTCGCGTGTCTACATCCGCTTCCACGAACTCGTCACCATATTTCTCCGCCAATTGCTTCCCTAAATTGATAATATCCGCACCGCGATACCCATCCTCAGGAAATTCTGCGTCTACACCAAGCGCCTCCAAATAACGCGCCTCCGTTGATAACACCAAGTTCTGAATCTGATTTCCCGCATCATTAATATAATATTCGCGCGACACATTATAACCCGCCATCGCCAAAATATTCGCCAAGGAGTCTCCAATTGCCGCACCACGCGCGTGTCCTAAATGAAGATCTCCCGTCGGATTCGCCGATACAAACTCAATTTGAAACTTCTTGCCTTGTCCCGTGTTACTTTCACCATACGCCGTATCCGCGTCCATAATCACAGGCACAAGCGCCGTCAAATACGCATTATCCAAGTAGAAATTAATAAAACCAGGTCCCGCAATTTCCACCTTATTAATAATCGCATGATCCTCACCAATCGCGTCCACAATCGCTTCTGCAATCACTTTTGGTGCCTTCTTCGCAACACGAGCCAGCTGCATCGCCACGTTCGTCGAGTAATCCCCATGTTGCTTATCCTTTGGAACCTCTAATAAAATCGCAGGTACGTCCGCCTCTTCCAAACCAAGCGCACCAACTACCGCATTCTTAATGATTGCAATTAAATCTTGTTGACTCTTTTGACTGACATTCATTCCTTATCCTCCTCCAAAATCATCGAGACATCAAATAGCCCAATATTCACGCCATTATCTAATAACTCATATTGAAAATCAATTTTCCCAGCAAAAAGTTCGCCGTCCTCATAAACCTCTTCTATATTCAAAAGTTCCGATTCCATCATCAGCTTGCCGACACCATAGTCCACACTTACCGTGCTCCGCTTCCGCTCCTTAAAAAAGTGCATCCGCATACTCACAGCACCACTGCGCATCAATAGAACTTCCTTATCCGTAATCTTAAGCACCGTTCGAATAACGCCAGCCTCTTGCTCCTCCTCGTAATGAAGGTACCGACTCCCTGTCGCATGGTCCAAATAAAACACACCCGACACGTCCAATTCCGAACGCTCTTCCACCGTCTCCTGCTTAGAAATCGTTCGCAAACGCAATCTAACAGCCGTCTTTTCCTTACTACTCACGCGCAAAAGTCCCTCCATATAAATTCATAAACATCATATTTGAAAAACAAAATAATAAAAACTCGCCATTTCATTCGTTATCCAAGGAATCAATGTATTAAAAATCGGCGTAATCGTATATCTCGAAAGCGGCGTAATCACTAAAATTAAAAAGAAAAGTAGTGCATAATTCTCATACGCCTGCACCTTCAAGCGCCATTTCAGTGGCAAGAACTCCGCTACAATATGATATCCATCCAAAGGCGGCAATGGCAACAAATTAAAAATAAACAAAATCACATTCAACGATACAAATAAATTAAAGAAATGCAATACAATCTGCGAATACGACACATCCATCTGCAGAAATAAAAAATATAGTCCCATTCCAACAAACGCAAGCAATAAATTACTCACCGGACCAGCCAAACTAACGACCACACTACCAACTCGGCGGTGCTTCATTTTATACGTGTTAACAGGCGTCGGCCTAGCCCACCCAAACCCAGCAATAATCACAAAGATAAAGCCAATCGGGTCAATATGTTTCATCGGATTAAACGTAATACGTCCCTCATTCTTCGCTGTATCATCACCAAACAATAGCGCTACCCAAGCATGTGCCAACTCATGAATCGTAAAAGCAATCAACAGCGTCACGATAACATACGGCAAATCCTGCAACGAGTAAGCTAAAAAATTCTCCATGTAAAATCTCCTTCATAATCATATTACTCTACTAATTATGTTATAATACACTCATTAAATCAATACTTAGGAGTGAATTACATGCCTTTCGTAACAATTAAATTTCTAGAAGGTCGCACGGACGAACAAAAGAAAGCCGTCGTACAAGACGTCACAGAAGCTGTCTCCAAAAATCTCGGAGCTCCAAAAGAAAACATCCACGTCATCCTAGAAGAAATGAAAAAAACAGACTACGGTGTTGGCGGCGTCCGCAAATCCGACATCTAAACACCAACATTTTGCTTAAAATATAGTTTTTCTACAGTCAAAGCACAGCCGCTACTTCGTTGTGCTTTCTTATTTTTTATAATCCTTCAATGAATGTGCGTGAATCAAGCCGATGATTTCTTCGGCGATTGGTGCGCTAATTCGCCCGCTTTCGATAAAATCTAGTGGGTAGTATAGTTTAATATCTACTCGGCGCTTGCCACCGATGGCTTCTACAATTGGGGATTCCGTCGACAATTCGTGCAACTCGCCATTTGGCATCAATAACTGAATTGGAGACCGTCCGCCAACATCCTCCGGCTCGTACAAGTCATACGGCAAATCAGACGTCGAATCTATCACCAAATAATACTCGGGATCAATCTCGGCCTTCTCAAGCAAGCCTTTTAACTTCGCATAAAGTTCTGCATCCTCTTTCGAATCATACGTAATATATTGCAATAACCGACGATTCAAAAAGCGGCTACACAAATCACTCAAAATCAAATCCTGCTCATACTGCCACACAGAAAAGAAATACATCAATACCGTGTCATCCAGCGCAATATACTCATCTAACGAAACATCTCGCTTTAAAAACGGCAATAACTGCACCGGCGTCTGCTCAAAATGATAACCTTGCTCATATAAATGTTGCGCGCGCTCAAGTATCTTCCACAAAAGTACCTCGGCGCTCCGGCTCACCGGATGAAAATAAACTTGCTGATACATCTGATAGCGACTCACAATATAGTCTTCCACCGCATGCATCCCCGACTGCTTAATAATAACGCCATTCCCATCTGGGCTCGGCCGCATCACTCGCATAATTCGCTCCATATCAAAATTCCCATAACTAACACCCGTATAATACGCATCCCGCAACAAATAATCCATCCGGTCCGCGTCAATTTGGCTTGAAATCAATTTGACCAGCGTCTGATTCTGGTATGTCTTATTAATAACCGCCGCGACCTTCTCCGGAAACAAAGCTCCCGCACGTTCTAACACCGTACGAACCTCCGTATTCCCCGTCACGATCGCCATCGTATAATGTTCATGATCCGTACTAAACACCTTCTCAAACGCATGCGAGAACGGTCCATGCCCCAAGTCATGCAACAGCGCGGCACACAACGCTACCAAGCGCTCCTCGTTATCCCACTGAATCTCCTTGGCAAACGTACCTTCCACAATTCGACGCGTAATCTCATAAACACCTAACGAATGATTAAACCGACTATGCTCTGCCCCGTGAAAAGTCAAAGACGTCGTTCCTAACTGATGAATTCGGCGCAACCGCTGAAACTCCTTCGTTGCAATTAAATCCCACACAATCTGATCCGACACATGCACATACCGATGCACCGGGTCTTTAAAAACTTTCACTTCAGGTAATCTTGTCTCTAAATAAGTCACAGGCCATCTACCCTCTCTCTAGTTCTTCATGTGTTCAAGACCTTCTCATTTCTCAAAATAAGCCGTTCATAATATTCCGGGTACCAAACCAATTCCTCGCCCATCAAACGACTAGACTCCAAATGATCCGCAAAATGATACAACGCATTCAATAATTTCACCATCACATCATTCACCGACAGTTCCTCACCAAAAAGCTCCGACAAGGTCGTCATCACTTCTGGCACCACATCTGGAAATGTATATTTATCTTGCCTATCTTTCCCGCTAATTCGGTAAAACTCGCGAATCAACTCCGCGCGCTGCCGCTGATCACCGTTCACCGCTAAATAAATCTGCACCGCGACCCCTTTTGCCATTCGGCGTTGTGAAATCCCGGCAAACTTCTTCCCATCAATGCTCAAATCATAACTTCCCGGACAATAAGAGCCGACAATTTCACGCGCTTCCATCTTGTGCGAATACTGCGGAAACATATGCTTAATCAGCGCAAACATCGTCTCATAGCCACGATCAATCGCAATCCCCTTATCCACATCAGGAAAAACAAGCGACAAATTCAGCACTCCCGGATCAAGCACAACCGCTAAACCACCAGAGTTCCGCACCACCGCACGGTATCCTTGCTCCTTAAAATAAGCTATACCTTTCTGTATATCGGGCAATTTCGAATCCTGAATTCCCATCGAAATCGTATTATAATGCACCCAAGCTCGCGTCGTTGGCGGAGACATATGACTCCCAACCGAGCGACACAGCGTATCATCCGTCGCAAATGACTGCAACGCGTCAAACGCAATCTGTACCGTTGTCTGGTCAATAAAACGCCATTGTTCTTGCTTCAATAAATCCAATCCGTCTCTCATCTCATTACTCCATTTCTAGTAATCGTTGTTGTTATTATAGCATAGACCCAGAGCGATTTGGAGCGCTTTTTCTAAATTCGCAATATAAATGAATCGCTGTATTTTTAACCCCTTATTCGTATTATTTCACCCGTCGTCTTTTCGATGTTAAGACCAATTTTGCTACTAATGCGACAACCGTCAATTTTCCTAACCGACTCCACGTTTTCTTATTCACATTAATCGCCTCCTTATTACTTAGTTTATGGCTTTTCTTGCCGCATTACAACGGATACAACTCCACACAAAAAAGAGGATGAGCCCTCAACTGACTTTTACATCAACTGAAAATCTCATCCTTAAAAATTTAAAACCTAGGGAGTTTTAAATGAGTATATAAAGTTACATCCGAATTACCAATCGTAGCGATCTGTTTTGCTCGTGTTGCGACGGCAGTTACGCGGGTTGCCCCAAATGCGATATAGCAAGTAAGCGACAATTGCGATACCGATTAGTGGGAATAAGAAGTGAAGCGTAATACCGATAACCTTGAATAGAATATTAAGTCCGATAAGGACCAAGATAATTGTAAATAAGTACTTGAAAAAGTTGTTCATTGTAATAACCTCCAAATTTTTTTATATCAACGTTTTTAAAGTTAGCATGATTAAAATCTATATGAAATCGCCTTATCAAGCCGATCAGTTTTTAACGTCTAAGATTTGAGCAGTTGCCGGCTCGTTTTGCTGATTGATATGTAGCTGTGTTGTGTTTGTTGGTACTACTGTTTGCTGCCCTTGTAAGCCAACTAGCAACATAATTAGCAGTGCCGATACTAGACCGAAAATCCCTTTTTTCACGTCGTTCACGCCCTTTTGTTTGGTTGATAGGTTAATTATAGCGGGCTTTTATTTTTTTAACGATAGGCTACGGGCTGAAAATTGCTACATCCGAAGTCGCATTTGTATTTGGAACTTAGGGGTTGTTAATGATATGATACATTATAATATGTCTATGGGAGGGTGTAACAATGCAAGAATTCAATATCCCTAGCCCGCAAAACCAGCCTAAAATCTGGACAATCATCTGGGTTTTCTTGGTGTATATGGGGCTTTCACTTATTTTCCAAGTCGTTAGTATTCTCTGGGATGCGCTGGCCGGGAACGATTTCCTTAGCATGTCTGTTAGTTGGCATAGCGAATTACTAGGACTTGCGGCAATGTTACTAACACTTATCATAGCAAAATTCCAAAATATTCAGTTCTTCAAATGGACAAAAATCAGTTGGAGAGGCTTCGTCTTCGCTGCAGTCGTGATGGGTATTGCGATCGCGCTTAGTTCACTCATTGACTATCTTGGGCAAAGCTACACTTCCTATACAACGACGCAAAACGAAATGCTATTAGAAGATGTTTATAAAAACGCTTCATGGTTGCTAAGTTTTTTTTCTATCGTTATCATCGCGCCATTTGTAGAAGAGATTATTTTCCGAGGATTCTTGATGCAGCAACTTTTCCGGAATCGTTTGTGGCTTGGTTGGATTGTGAGCAGTTTGCTATTTTGCGCGGTTCACGTACCTACAGATTGGGTTAGTTTTCTACTTTATTTGATTCCAGGAATCGCGCTTGGTGGGATTTTGTACAAAACAAAGCGGCTGGAGCTAACTATTTTCGCGCATTTCTTGAATAATTTCATTGCCTTTATTTGGCCGTAAAAAAGCAGGGTTTCCCGTTGATAATGACTGGGAAATCCTGCTTTTCTGCATACATGCCGTACTATTTATTATCTTCGACAGCAAGATAGTCTGTTCCTGAAAACAAAATCCTGTGTGAAAACTAAAAATAAAAATGATAAAATACAGTTTATACAACAATTGTAAGCGCTAACGATAAATATTTAAAAGAGGTGATGAAAAGACATAATTTAAGAAAACGCAACTTAGTAGTTTTTGTAGACAGGCTGGAGTAATTGATTGATTTTCTTAAGACTTTGATTTTTTGAAAAAATATATTGTTTATTAATGACCTCTTGTTCTGCGACAGTTATTTGATTAGGACAGCTTTGTTGCTGGTTTCGAAACAGCTTCGGACTTACACCATAAAAGCGTGTGAAGGAGCTATTTAAATAACGAACATCTGAAAAACCGCAAGCCTCGCAAATGGCTAAAAGTGTATTTTCCGTATGAATCAGCATATATTGTGCCTTTTCACATCGGATAAGATTTAAATATTCTTGGAACGTTACACCGAAATTCTCATGAAAAAAATGAGATAAATAAGTGCTGGATAATGCTTCTTTTTTGGCGATATCAGAAAGTAGTAGTTTTTGTTGGTAGTTTTTTGAAATGTAATCGCTTATTCGCTTGATTCTTTCCAGCTTTAACAGCAGTTGGTTTTTCGTTTCTTCTTTCATTTGTTTGTGAGGAATGAGTTTCATTAAATCGAACATGATAATAGAGGAAAAACCGTGGCACAGTAGCGGGAAATGTTCTTCTTCTTGAAAATAGGCTTGGCTAGCTACTAAAAGATTCGCCAACAAATGTTTACCAATTTCGGAATCCTTTAAAGCTATCGGCGTTGTGTCGAAATACACCTCATTGATTTTCGGGAAAAACGATTCAAAAATTTTTGGAGAAAACTGAAAAATCAATAATAATGCAGCGTTTTTTGAATGTAATTCATGTAATTGGCAGGAATTTAAAACAATGAAGTCGCCTTGCCTTAGTTTGATTTTTTTGTTATTTGTCATAATGTTTAGCGAACCACTTAATAGATAGACCATTTCGATGTCCATATGTAAGTGCGTGCTGCGATAATGCATCTCAATTAGAAAAACATAAATATCCTGAACTTTATTATGCGCAATCAATTCGAATTCATTTGTCATATTCTTCCCTCCATGTTATTTCACTATAAACGAAATGGAAAGCGGAAGCAATATTGATTTTTTAACACAAAAGGAGGAAATGAGTACATGAGACTATCAAAGAATTTAATTTATTTTTTCGGTGCTTTAGGGGGATTATTATTCGGTTATGATACGGGGGTCATTGCGGGGGCACAGATTCTTATTCAAGAAGAACTTCATTTAAGCAATGCGGAAATAGGATTTGTTGTGAGCTGTATTTTGATTGGAGCGGTTGTCGGAGCAATATTGATTTCGCCGTTATCTGATAGGTATG
The DNA here is from genome assembly GCF_000766865.1 of Listeria booriae. Taxonomy (GTDB): domain Bacteria; phylum Bacillota; class Bacilli; order Lactobacillales; family Listeriaceae; genus Listeria_A; species Listeria_A booriae. The sequence continues at coordinate 4,223 of NZ_JNFA01000028.1, read as the reverse complement.
GTCGTAAGAAAATGGTTATTTTGACAGCACTTATTTTTCTTATTGGGGCCTTGGGTAGTGGATTTTCGCCCAATGTTTCGTTCTTGATTATTTCGCGTATGTTTTTGGGAATCGCAGTTGGTGGTGCTAGCGCGCTTGTTCCGATGTATCTTGCCGAATTGGCACCTGCGAATCAACGGGGAAGCTTATCTTCACTCAATCAGTTAATGATTATGATTGGGATGTTGCTTGCTTATATCGCGAACTATGTTTGGCGCCTATCACCCATCGGTTGGGAGTTAATGTTAGGTTTTGCAGCACTACCAGCACTTATTCTTTTTATCGGTGGTATTTTATTACCTGAATCACCGCGATACTTAGTGAAAGTTGGGAAACGAGAAGAAGCAGAGAATATCTTATTAAACATTCGAACGAAGTCAGAAGCGGAAGCGGAAATTCTAGAAATTGAAGAACAGAGCCATCAAGAAAAAGGTCGTTTGAAAGATGTCTTTTCAAAATGGGTTCGTCCAGCAGTTGTTGCGGCATTTGGTTTGGCTATTTTGCAACAATGGATGGGCTGTAATACGGTATTTTATTATGCGCCACGTATTTTAATGAGCGGTGGTACGGATGCTGCTTCTGCGATACGTACGCAAATCTTTTTAGGTATCTTTTATGTCATCGTAACGGCAGTCGCGGTCTCGTTGATGGATCGTTTTGATCGGAGAAAAGTTTTGATATTTGGCGCTATCGGTATGGGGCTTTCGTTCTTTGCTCTTTCTGCCGCGTTTCATTTAGAAGGAGATAAAGCTGGATTCCATCTCTTCACATTTATTTTCTTGGCTACGTATATTTCTAGTTTCTGTGCCACTTGGGGGCCTGTCATGTGGGTTATGATTGGCGAGATTTTCCCATTAAAAATTCGTGGGCTAGCAGTTGGTATCGCTTCACTAGTGAACTGGGTTGCCAACTGGACTGTATCCGTCAGCTTCCCTGTTTTAGAAGCAAAGATTGGCGATGTAATACTATTTATCAGTTTTGGATTGGTTTGTATAGCCGCAGCCTTCTTCGTCAAGAGCTTTGTGTTCGAGACGCGAGGTTATACGCTAGAGCAAATTGAAGAAGCATTGCTAAAAGATGAGACTAAGAAATTGAATGATAAAAAACGTGCTTCTATTGCTAAGGTGTTTTAAAGAAGCTAAATACGCTATCGATTTACTTGTCATATTTTTAATCCATTATAAAAGAAGCGTCGCTTGGGAAAAGTGAACGCTTCTTTTGTTGTCTTAAGATGGTCTACTTGGTAGCATCGGTACTTCTTGTTCTTTTTGTAATATATCCGTGGCGCGGTCGTAGATTTTAGCTGTAATTTGACTAGTAGCGCTTGGCACCCGTCCAGCCATGTTGATGGTGAAGGTACCGCTACCTTCTAGCACCGTGTAATTATTTTTACGCACACCATCGACCCATATGTCAATGCGTCCGACCAAGCTACTGTTGACACGCCCGGTCATATTCGTTTTGCCATAAAAGTAAGCCGCTGCCCCAGTGTCTAAGGCTAAATCATACCGCGTATCTACGAGTGGTGCGGTAGCTTGGTAGGTATGCCAGATATAGCCATTGATATCTTCCGGTAATAGCGTGACCGTGGCTAGCGCGGTTGGGATTTTTCCTGCCATGGCGGCCCAAAAAGTCTGGGTGCCTGGTGGTATACTCAACACATTCACGGTTTTGCCATTCACTTGTATATGTACTTTAGCAATGGCATGGTTGGCTTCTAACGTGCCGGTGAGATAGGACTGGCTCAAATCATAGGTCGGAATGGTCATTCCCATGCCACTCTTCACACATTTGACATTGGTTGTTTGGCGGAGTGTATCGAACTTGTCATAGGAGGATAGCTGGATGCCTTGGTTGTCCGATGGAGTCACGTGCCCTTTCAAACTCATGACGAACTCCACAGCCGGGTTGGAGATGGCAAGCAATCGTTTGATGATACCATCTTCACTCAGACGTAACCGGTTTACGAGTGGTCCAACGGTGCCGCGCAAAGAAACGGTATCTACATTATACAGGTTGGGAGCCACTAGGAAACCTGCGGCATCTTGTAAGGGGAGCTTTTGGGTGGTTGCCAGATTGTTCTCGGCATCGTATCCTTCGATCCAAATGGCACGGTAGACATCCTCTTTGGTGCGATTCGGGAGTTGGAAGTCCAGCTGCATCGATCCTTGGTCGACGGGAACCTTGTCTTGGAGCACTGTCATCGCTTCGTTACTTCCCTCCGTGGGGTATTCGACCACGCGCACCTGTTTAATCAAGGCGCCGACGTTGACTTGCAAGTGGGTATCTTGTTGGACATCATACGCTGCGGGGGTGATGGCATACCACGCGCCTTGTTGGACGGCCTGCAGATTTACTTTATAGCGATGTCCCACACTACTCGTGATGGGATGCAGATTTATCGGATCATTGTTCGCGACGAGATACACTTCGCGATAGTCCGTTCCTTTCAAAGCGTTGGATTGGATACGAAATGTTCGTGTTGTTGGATTGATACGGGTATAGGTATTGGCGACCGCTTGTTGACTGTTGGCTAATACATCGGAAAGGCTGCCTTGATGGATTTCGACTGTCCCCACCTGATTGCCGACATTTCCTGTCACCATGCCTGTTTCGCCATCCCATTGGACATTGGTGATCGCATAACTATACTGATCTTGTTGGCGCGTCGCATTGTCTTTCGGATCCTCCCATTGATTGGTGGTCAACCCTTCCAGATGCATGTCGGAACGGATGCTGTATTTATCGTCTTGGACCATGACGGCGTTCTGGTTGGCCATGATATTGTGTTGAAATGTCATCATGTTCGCTCTTTCTCGTAATGTGATGGGGGCGTGCGTGAACTTGCCGATAACGGCTTGGGCTGCGGGGCTACTACTGCCAATCACTCCGATGTGGTTGGCGGCAAGGGTGGTATTGCGCGTACTACCCGCAGAACTGATACCCGCTAATTGGACGGAGTTGGCGGCAGCTTTTCCGATGGTATTTTGTGTGACCAGCATGCCTTGGGGCTGCGCTTCGTTTTCGGTGCCTGCTTTGTTGCCAACTAGCTTCAGCGCGATGGCACCATAGTGGGTCGTATCCGGACGGCTTGGCTCAATGGCATCGATGGCATTGCCTCGAACTACGCCATTCGTATAGCCTATGAGTTTGGGTTCTGTCGCACTTAAGCGACTGGTACCCCACACCGCAATCCCCACTTGGCTTTTGACAGTATTTGTCGGTTGCCACCGTTGGATATCCTGCGGTTGGTTAATTCGATTATTGGTAATCGTCACCTCTTGGGAGGGATAGTAGTAGCTCTCTAGTGCGGTGTGAGTATAATCCTGTCCACCTACGACAATGGAGCGGTCGACCCCCGCCACCACATTATGCGCGATGGTGATCCCTTGCACGCTATGCCCATCCAATCCTTCCCAGTAGGGATTATCGAGGACAACATTGTGCTGGAAAGTTACGTCTCGACTGTTGGGGTAACGGGCATAATAAGCTAGACCTGGGTCAGGGTGTTGCATCTTGCGCATTGTGGCACAAACATTGTATCGCTGTGCTGATTTCCCAGCTGATTCCATATGTCCAATAGTTCTTGTAAGCGTATTTTCTACTCGCATATTTTCCACCGAGTAACCAATAATACCATCATTCTTCACATTCTCGACTTTCATCGCATGATTGGGTGCGGTAACAGCTGTTGTGCCACGAATCGTCACATTTTTAGCAAGATCGATTGTTATCCCGCTACCCGCCATATTTTGAACAGTCACGTCTTCAATGGTCAAATTTTGAAGATAATCCTTCGCTGTTGGTGCTTGGGGGTTTGGGCCTTCACCATAGTTTCCTTTGGCTGTGATACCATTTTGATGGGAACTCATACTATCTTCTGGGGTTTCAAGCCCATCTAAAGTCAGATTACGTATGGTTGTGTCATTGACCATGTCAACAATAGCATCGTAATAACCTACCATATCTGCGGATGTAATAGGATCTTTGATAAAATCCCTAATAATGCGATGAAGCGTCGTTTTTTCCTGCCCTTCTAAAGCCACTCCTTCTAGGAGACTTATTTTATTCTTTACATACCAATCTCCATTAGGTAAGCGCACGGTCCCACGTTGCTTCTGTGTATTAGGAAGTTCTTGGTTTGCCCGTTTGATAGCTTCTTCAATCATGTCAGAATTGGCTAA
>NZ_JNFA01000027.1 GCF_000766865.1 Listeria booriae | reverse complement strand
GCTACGCTTGTTACAGGTACTGTGACACGGTTGCGTTCGAATCCTTGGGCATCATAACCCGCCATTTCTACAGTGTCGCTTGCTGAAGTGATGACGTCTTTCGCATAGATAGCGTAGGCACCGTCTGCGACGCTTGTTTGGCGTTTAACATCGCCATTCACGAAAATTTTCACACGAGTGATGCTTGATCCAGCTGTGCCACTAACGTTTTGGTCGGTTGCCATATTAAATCCTGTAGCTGTCAATTGGTAGGCCGCACGATTGTCTGCTTGAACAGTGGCAGTTGCCATGTTCCCAATAGTTCCTTTGGCATCAACGGAAGCGATTTGGAAGGTGTTTCCTGCTGTTGCTAATTTCGCTTGATCGCCTGTGTAGATAGAGAATTTACCGTCTGTTACCGTTGCGTAGCGAACGAATTTACCGTCGACATAAAGGGCTACTTTCGTTGCGCCTGCTGGCGTTGTTCCTGTAGCGTACACGTCTGTTGTATAGTAAGTCGCGATAGTTGGAGCTGCCAATACGGATAC
>NZ_JNFA01000026.1 GCF_000766865.1 Listeria booriae | reverse complement strand
GCGACACTTGTTACTGGTACTGTAACACGACTGCGCTCAAATCCTTGGGCATCATAACCCGCAATTTCTACAGTGTCAATGGCAGATGTAATCACGTCTTTCGCATAGATAGCATAAGCGCCATTTGCAACGCTTGTTTGGCGTTTAACATCACCATTCACGAAAATTTTCACACGGGTGATGCTTGATCCAGCTGTTCCACTAACATTCTGATCTGTTGCCATATTATATTCTGTGGCTGTCAATTTATATACAACACGATTATCTGTTTGAACTGTGGCAGTTGCCATGTTACCAATTGTTCCTTTGGCATCAACGGAAGCAATTTGGAATTCATTTCCTGCTGTTGCTAATTTCGCTTGGTCTCCTGTGTAGATAGAGAACTTGCCATCCGTTACCGTTGCGTAGCGAACGAATTTACCGTCTACATAAAGCGCTACTTTTGTTGCACCTGCTGGCGTTGTTCCTGTAGCGTACACGTCTGTTGTATAGTAAGTCGCGATAGTTGGAGCTGCCAATACGGATAC
>NZ_JNFA01000025.1 GCF_000766865.1 Listeria booriae | reverse complement strand
TTGAGAAGAATTGGCTTAGTGTGTGATTGTACTTGGGATACAGATAATGGTGTGGGAGTTCGGATTGAGAATGAAAAGGTAGAAGAAGTTGATTATCAAGATATCGTACTATGAATGAGGGACTGCTGGAATGGCAATTCCTTTGAGCAAAATATACAAGGAGTTATGAAGTTAAAACTGTATCGCAAAATTTATCTGGCTATCTAGTATTACCAATAGATTTTGAGATGAGAAAGTTAACATACTACGAGGTGATACTTATGAAAAAAACTGTAAAAGGTTCCAAATGGTTTTTAATCCTGGCAACTGTACTATGTCTCATACTATTAGTCATATCTGTGCTAACTTTTATACAAGAACGTTCGGCATTTAGCGTGTTTGCAATTATCATCGTTCTTGGTGTATTGCTAATGAATCTCATCTATTTCAAACAGGAAAACAAATAGGCAAGCCAACAGTAATAGTAGGTGCGACCATGGTCCTGCCTACTATTTTTTGTTCCACAATGACAAATACCGCAAACTCCGTCACAATTTCTCCACCCCTAAAACCCATATTCCATGTTATACTAATCTATGTGAATATATAAACAAAGGAGCCTCACAAAATGAAAAAAGCCGCACTCGCATGTATCGCATTGCTAACATTAGCCTTAACAGCATGCGCACAGCCAAATGCCCAATCTTCCGAACCAACTATAGATCCTAAAATACCAACAAATCAACCGCTAACCATCTACCAAGCCACCGACATCCACTACCTCTCCAACACTCTCACCGACGGCAAAGAGGCTTTCCAGACATACCTCGCAACGGGCGACGGCAAGCAACAGAACTACATCACTGAAATCACCGACGCTTTCGTACAAGATGTCATCCAGAAAAAGCCAGATGTACTAGTCTTGAGTGGCGATATTACAAACAATGGTGAGAAAGTAAGCCACGAAGAAATGGCCAAAAAACTAGCGAAAATCGAGAAGGCTGGTGTGCAAACCTACGTTGTTCCTGGTAATCATGACGTCCTAAACCCGTACGCGCGGAAATTCAAGGGTGACGAACAACTGAAGGCAAAAGATATTACCGCGGAAGAATTCGCCGAAATTTATCATCAGTCGGGCTACGATGAGGCGATTATGCGCGATGATTCCACGCTTAGTTACCTCGCGACGCCTTCTGCGGACACATGGCTGCTAATGCTGGACACGGCGGAATACGACAATAACAAACAGTTCGGCGCGCCTGAAACGAATGGATACATTAGTACGCAAACTTTTGCTTGGATTCAGAAATGTATGGATTTGGCGAAAAAACATGACGCGCAGCTTATTACGGTGACGCATCACAATTTGATGGATCATAGTGAGCTTTTAAATCACGGTTTTACCATTGTGCAAAATAAGGAGGCTGTGTCGCTTTTTGCGAAGAATGATGTGGCGCTGAATTTGAGTGGGCATGTGCATATTCAGGATATTCAGAAGAAAACGGTGGACGGTAAAACGATTTTTGATGTGGCGACGAGTTCGATGGCGATGTATCCGCAGCAATATGGTGTTATTCAGTATACGCCAAATCAAGGTTTGTCTTATAAAACGGCGCGTGTGGATGTTGAGAAATATGCGCGTGAGACGAACTCGAAAGACCCGAATTTGCTAGATTTTCAGCAGTATTCGAAGGACTATTTTGGGCAATTTAGTTATACGAAGTCGCTCAGTGAATTGTTTCAAAAAGGGAAATATGACCCAGATGATGTGGAGCAAATGGCAAAAACGATGGAGACGGCCAATTTTGCTTATTTCACGGGGGATAAGGGCTTTTTGAAGGATATTGAGAAGTCGCCTGGTTATGCGCTTTGGCAGAAGGCTGATGGCGAGTTTTTGACGAAATATATTGATACGATTGTGAAGAATCGGGATAAGAATGATGTGTCGCTCGTGATTCCTGAAAGCAGATAGTAGGCAATGCTCGGAATGTCATGCTATACTTAGTGAGAATGATTATCACTAGGGGGACGTATAATGAGTAAAAATATATCTGAAATTATCGTGGAACGCCGTAGTATCAAGCAAGTAGATGAGACACCGATTGCGCGTGAAGTTATTAATGAGATTCTGGAGAAAGCGGCTTATGCGCCTTTTCATAGTAAAATAGAACCGTGGCATGTTGCGGTATTGTCGACGGAAGCGGAGAAACGGCGCTTAGTTGAGGCAATTGTGGCTTCGATGGAACGAATGCAAGGTGAGCCGTTAACGCGGGAACGCCGCGATCAGATTCGTGCTGGGAATGAACGGAAAATCGTTGCGCCGCCTTATACGCTGATTGTGACGACGGACATTATTGGCAGTGGCAAGAAAGATTTCGAAGCGATTGCGGCGACCAGTGCTTTTGTTCAAAATATCCAACTTTTGGCGTGGGAGGTTGGTCTTGGTGTGCTTTGGCGGACGAATAATTTTATTTTTGATCCGGAGTTAGTGACGGAGCTTGGACTGGATGGTCAGCAAATTGTTGGCTGTTTGCAGATCACGCGTGTGAATGAAATCCCTGATGCCAAGCCACGCCGAGCGATGAATGACTGGGTGAAAGATTTAGGTGAGTAAGCAAAAATTATGCTCTGGCTATAGTAAATTGCTAGGGCTTTTTTGTTATTTTGTGGTACACTAAAGACACTACTATGTTGCGCGGCGAATTCGTAAACTGGGAGGAATTTTGATGGTCAATTATCATGGCAAGAAATTCAAGGTTGTCGAAAATTCGGATAATGGTGAGGTGTCTGAGAATACGATTTTTCACTATTTTCAGGATGATGATGTTATTTCGGGAACCTACTCGGGTGGTGAGATTGAGAACGGGACATTGATTGGGGTCGTGAATCCGGATGGTTCTTTGGATTTTCGCTATAATCATGTGAGTATTCACAAGCGTGTTCGGAGCGGAATGTGTCATTCTGTGCCGGAATTTTTGCCAAATGGGAAGTTACGTATGCACGAGGAATGGCAATGGAATGGCTTGGAGCGAGATTCAGGAAATTCGATTGTGGAAGAGATTTAAGTTATTGCAAGGGCTTGCCTTCTTGTGAAATAGTTAACGATTCTAAAAAAACAAAATATTTGTTGACATCTGATTTTTAAGATGGTAAGATACATCCAATCATAAAAATTATACAGTCCTTATTCAGAGTTGGGGGAGGAACCTGGTCCTTAGATCCCACAGCAACCTCTAGTGATAGAAAGGTGCTCATTCCAGCAGGCGAGCGTTTTTGGCCTGGCAGATAGGGAGAAGAGGAATCTCTTTTCCAAGATGGGAAGGAGGTTCTTTTTTGTTTTAATTCATAGTAATTACATCGGATATATAAGGTTTAAAAAGAAAGCAGGGATGAGATGGGAAAAATCGTGATTTTGTCTGGTAGTCCGTCGGTGAATTCGGGGACGGATAAGGTGCTAGGCTATGTGGGGAAGCTTTTGCAGGAGCGGGGAAGCGATGTTGTTTTTCACTCGGTGCGGGATTTTGAGGCGGAGACGTTAGTCAAAGCGGATTTTCAAAATGTGAGGATTCAGGGGTTAATTCGGGATATTGAAGGGGCGGATGGCGTGATTGTTGGTTCGCCGGTTTATAAGGCTTCGTATACGGGAGTTTTGAAGTCGGTGCTTGATTTGTTGCCTGAAAATATTTTGAAAAGTAAGGCTGTTCTGCCGATTATGTCTGGTGGTAGTAGTAGCCATGTGTTGGCGATTGATTTTGCGTTGAAGCCGTTGCTTGGTGTTTTGAAGGGTGAGGTTTTGCAAGGGGTTTATGTGGTGGATGCGCAGGTTGACAAGGAGGCGGAGGTGCCGATTGTGGATGTGGCGTTGGAGCGGCGCTTGGTGAGTCAGGTGGATGAGCTTGTTGGGGCGATTGCTCGAGTACGGCAAACGATTTAATTAAAGGGGGATTTTGAAGGATGGCGGAATCATTATCAGTGGTTGTTTGGACGAAGCAGGGGTGCCAGTATTGTGCGGAAGTGAAGGCGTATTTGGGGGAGCAGGGATTTGATTTTAAGGAAGTGGATGTGACGGATCATGATGAGCAGCGCGAGATTTTGCAGGCGAAGTACGGGGTTCGTTATGTTCCGGTAGTTGAGATTGGTCGCGGGCATACATACAAAGGGGTAACGGAATTGGGCTTGCCGGCGCTTAAAAAAGCTTTGGAGGAGGCGCAAAAATGGGATTTAGACTCAGTATTTTAGATCAAAGTCCGATTGCGGATGGAAAAAGTGGCTATGAGGCGTTGCAGCAAACGATTGCGCTCGCGGAAAAAGCGGAGGAGTGGGGATATCACAGGTTTTGGGTATCGGAGCATCATGATACGAAGTTGCTTGCTGGTGTTTCGCCTGAGGTATTGGTTTCGCATTTGTTGGCGCGGACGGAGCGGATTCGGGTTGGTTCGGGTGGCGTGATGCTGCAACATTATAGTGCGTATAAGGTTGCGGAAAACTTTCAATTGTTAGCTACGTTAGCGCCAAATCGAGTGGATTTAGGTGTTGGGAAGGCGCCTGGTGGTTTGCCGTTGTCGACGAAGGCGTTGCAGTATGGGCGCGGTGCTGGGACGGTGGATTTTGCGGAGCAGTTGACGTTGTTAAAACAGTTTGTGGATGATGCGGTTCCGGCGGATCATGTGCTGGCGGGGGTGCATGTGGACCCTGAGCCACCGACGAAACCTGAGATTTTCTTGTTGGGAGCGAGTACGGCGAGTGCTGAATTGGCTGCGAAACTTGGTGTGAATTTCTGTTTTGCGAAGTTTATTACGAGTGATGAGACGGTTTTGCGGGAGGCTGTGACGGCGTTTCGGACGAAGAATCGGAACGGGGAGTTTATTATTGCGATTCCGGTTTTGGCGGCGGATACGGAAAGTGAGGCGCAAAGCTTGGCTGGTGAGCAGAAGGTCGTGCGGGTGACGCTTGCGACGGGGGTATCGGTGACGGTGCAGACGGTGGCGCAGGCGGAGGAATTTGCGCGGCAGGCTGGTGAGACGGATTTCACGATTGAGGAGCGCGAGGCGAATATTATTGCGGGGACGCAGCAGCAGGTGAAGGCGGAGCTGGTACGGTTACGGGCGACGTTTGATGTGGATGAGTTTGTAATTCATACGCCGGTTGCGAGGCAGGACGCGAGATTTCGTTCGGTGCAGTTGATTAGTGAGGCGGTTTTGACGGCGGATGTGGTGAGATAAGAAGGGGGAATGTGAGAATGGGAAAAATAAAATTTGGTTTGATGTTGCACGGGCCTGGTGGGCATATGAATGCTTGGAAACATGAGAGTGTGCCGGCAGATGCGAGTGTGAATTTTGATTTTTATAAGGAGCAGACGTTGAAGGCGGAGCAGGCTGGTTTTACTTTTGCGTTTGTGGCGGATGGGTTGTTTATTAATGAAAAGTCGATTCCGCATTTCTTGAATCGGTTTGAGCCGTTGACGGTGCTTTCGGGGCTGGCGGCTGTGACATCGCGAATTGGTTTGGTTGGAACGCTTTCGACGTCGTATAGTGAGCCTTTTACGGTGGCGCGTCAGTTTGCATCGCTGGATTTTATTAGTGGTGGTCGTGCTGGCTGGAATGCGGTGACTTCGCCGCTTGAGCGTTCGGCGAATAATTATAGTAAGAAGACACACCCGCCGCATGCGTTGCGTTATGAGATTGCCGAGGAGCATTTGGAAGTCGTGAAGGGGCTTTGGGACTCGTGGGATGATGATGCGTTTGTGCGAAATCGGGAAACAGGACAGTTTTTTGATGAGGAAAAAGTGCATCGTTTGAATCATAAGGGGCAGTTTTTTGCGGTGGAAGGTCCGCTGAATATTGGGCGTTCGAAGCAGGGGCAGCCGTTGGTGTTTCAGGCGGGGTCTTCGGAACCTGGGAAGGACTTGGCGGCGAAGGAAGCGGATGCAGTGTTTACGAATGGTGGTTCGCTTGAGGAGGCGCAGGAGTTTTATCGGGATGTGAAGGCGCGGACGGTGGCCAATGGTCGTAGCGCGGATGAGATTAAGATTTTTCCTGGGGTGTCGCCGATTGTTGGGAAGACGCAGGATGAGGCGGATGCGAAATATGAGAAGATTAAGAATTTGGTTTCGGATGAGGAGGCACTCGCGTATTTGGGACGGTTCTTTGATCATTTTGAGTTCGGGAAATTCCCGCTAGATGAGCCGTTTCCTGATATTGGGACGGTTGGTGAGAATAGTTTTCGGGCGACAACGCGCAAAATTAAAGAGGATGCGAAACGTGAGAATTGGACGTTGCGTGAGACGGCTTTGCGGGTGACGACGCCAAAATCGGCTTTTGTGGGAACGCCGGATAGGATTGCGGATGAGTTGATTGCTTGGTTTGATGGGCAGGCGGCGGACGGTTTTATTTTTGCAACGCCAGTTTTGGCGGAGGGTCTGGATGATTTTGTTGCGGAAGTGCTGCCAATTTTGGAGGAACGTGGTTATTATGAGCGGGAATATGCGAGTGAGACGTTGCGTGGAAACTTGGATTTGCCGTTTAAAGTGAGTCGTTATGCTAATAAAGTGGAGGCGCAAAATTAAGGAGGAGTTTTTGTGGGGGATGTTATTCGGTTAGCTACGTTGGATGATGCGGCGATTGTGCATGATGTGTCGATTAGAGGGTATAAGCCGCTGAAGGATATGGATATTAAGTTTGTTGGAGCAACGGCGGATTTGGCGACGGTGGAGGAAAATATTCGTCGGAATGCGAATTATGTGTTGGAGCGAGATGGTCGGATTATTGCGACGGTAACGGTGGCTTTTCCGTGGGCGCTTGGTGAGCGTTCGATTCAGCCGTATCCATTTATTTGGTGGTTCGCGGTGGACCCAGAATTTAAGCGACAAGGGGTCGGGACGGCGCTTTTGGATTATGTGGAGCAACGTGTTTTGGTGGATCAGATTAAGGCGCCAGCGGTTTACTTGGCTACGGCGACGCGGCATCCTTGGCTCGTTTCGATTTATGAACATCGCGGCTATGTTGGCTTTTATGAGCATGAATATGAAGGCGATAATATTGTCTTTTTGCGCAAGGTTTTGAATGAGGAGCTTTTTGCGGAGTTGGGAAATGTGGAAGTGCTTGTAAATCAAGAATAAGGGGAGATTTGATGAAAAAATGGGTTTTTGGGGCTTTGTTAGTCGTGGCGAGTGGTGTGTTGCTCGCGGGTTGTGGACTCGGAACGGATACTGGGGCGTCTAGTGATGCGCTTACGAAGGATGGCAAGGACGTTAAGACGATTGTTGTTGGGACGGGAACGCAATTTCCGAATATCTGCTTTATTGATGATAAGGGAAATTTGACGGGATATGATGTGGAGCTTGTAAAGGCGCTGGATAAGAAGCTACCGCAGTACAAGTTTGAGTTTAAAACAATGGATTTTTCTAATTTATTACTGAGTTTGCAAACGAATAAAATCGACTTCGTGGCGCATCAGATGGAAGTAAACGATGAGCGGAAGGAGAAGTTTTTATTTAATAAGGAGCCGTATAATGTTTTTCCGTTGCAAGTGGCGGTGAACGAGAAGAATACGGACATAAAATCGGTCGCGGATTTGGCTGGTAAAACGGCAATTGTGAGTGCCACGAGTAATTCGGCGGTGTATTTGGAGAAGTACAACAAGGAACATGGCGACAAAATTAATATCGTGTATTCGGGAACTGGAAACAATGATGCGACGAATCAAATTAGAACTGGTCGCGCGGATGCTACGATTACAACACCGTTCGCGGTGAAATTGCTGAATGAGCAAGCGGACGCCCAGCAAAAAGTAGTTGGGGAACCTGTGCTGAATTCGAAAGTATATTTCTTATTGCGCAAAAATGAGTCGCAGTTATCGGACGATCTTGACGGGGCACTCAAGGAGTTGAAAGAAGAAGGCGTTGTGAGTAAGCTGAGCAAGAAATGGCTTGGTGCGGATTATTCGGTTGATTTTTAAAGTGAGGTGAGGTGCGAATGGGGAAGGCGTTTGATTGGCATTTGATTTTTGATTTCATTCCGACATTGTTGGAATATTTGATGGTAACGTTGCAAGTGTTGGTGTATGCGACGGTGATTGGGCTGATTTTGGGCATGATTTTGGCAGTCATTCGACTGTTTCGGGTGCCTGTGCTTAGCCAGCTCGTCGTCGTGTTCCTTTCGTTCATTCGCGGAACACCGATGTTGATTCAGTTATTTTTAGTATTTTACGGTTTACCGGCGTTGTTACTTGTGTTTGGTGTTGATATTTCGCGGATGGCACCGGCGTATTTCGTGATTATTACGTATGCGTTGCGGGATGGCGCGATTTTTTCAGAGATTTTCCGAAGTGCGATTAAGGGCGTGGATTATGGGCAAACGGAGGCTGCGATGTCGGTTGGCATGAGTCAGGCGCAGGGCTTTTTCCGGATTGTGTTGCCGCAGAGTGCGAGTATTGCTTTTCCGAATGTGGCGAACTCGGTCATTAGTTCATTGAAGGACACGTCGCTTGCGTTTACGATTGGGATTATGGATATGATGGGGCGCGGAGAAGCGTTGATTGCGGCTACAGCTCATGCGCTGGAAGTCTACATCGCGATGTCGATTATTTATTACGCGGTCGTTCTCATCTTGGAACAACTGGCAAAAGTATTTGAAAAACGTGCCAACCGTCATAAGGCGCCAGTCGTTGCGCTAGATTAAGAGAAAAGGAGGCGAAGTACGCGATGCAACTGGATTTTCCGTTTATTTGGGAGGCTTTTAAAGAGATTTTGACGGCGTTACCGCTCACGTTATTGCTCACATTTGTGCCGTTAGTTGTCGGTTTTCTCATTGGGCTTGGCGTTGCTTTGGCGCGAATTTACCGTACGCCGGGCGTGTATCATGTGGCGAATGGCTATGTGTCCTTTGTTCGGGGGACGCCGATTGTGATGCATATTATGCTGATTTATTTTGGTTTACCGCTCTTGCTTGATACGCTTTCAAAACGGTACGACTGGACGTTCAATATTAACAGTGTGCCAATTACTATTTTTGTACTGATTGCGTTGTCGCTTAGCGCGGGAGCTTATCTTTCTGAAATTATCCGTTCTGGCATTGTTGCTGTACCAAGTGGCCAAATGGAGGCAGGTTATTCCGTCGGGATGACGAAATTCCAAGTGATGACGCGGATTATTTTACCGCAGGCGCTAGCGCAGTCGATTCCGAATTTGACGAATATCGTGGTTGGCTTTTTGCAAGCTTCGTCGATTGCTTTTCTCGTCTCGGTCAAAGAAATTACGGGAACGGCGCAAATCGTGGCTTCTAGCAATTTGAAGTTTCTCGAAGCATTTATCGCGGCAGGCTTGCTTTATTGGGGCGTCACCATCATTATCGAGCTCGCCGCGTCACTGATTGACCGCAAAGCCACGGCCTATAATCGAGGAGGGATTGGATGATCCGCTTACAAGGAATAAAAAAACAGTTCGGAAAACAAGAAGTGCTAAAAGGCATTGACTTAACGATAAACAAAGGCGAGGTAATCACGATTCTAGGCCCCAGCGGCTCTGGCAAAACGACCTTACTTCGCTGCCTCAATTACTTAGAAAAACCAAACGGTGGCACAATCGAAATCGGTCATGTGACGGTAGCCACCGAAAAAGCGACTAAAAAAGACATCATTGCGCTACGGAAACAAACAGCGATGGTATTCCAACATTATAATTTATTCGCCCATAAAACGGTCATCCAAAACGTGATGGAAGGCTTAATCGTCGCTCAAAAAGTGAAAAAAGCAGAGGCTAGAGCTAGAAGTGAAGCCATTTTAGCAAAAGTTGGACTTGGTGATAAATTAGATTTTTATCCGAGTCAGCTTTCAGGTGGACAGCAGCAACGCGTTGGTATTGCTCGTGCGTTAGTTTTGAATCCAGAGGTTATTCTTTTTGATGAGCCTACTTCAGCGCTTGATCCCGAGCTTGTCGGTGAGGTTTTGGCGGTTATTAAAGCGATTGCGGAGGAAGGAATGACGATGGTTGTGGTGACACATGAAATGCAATTTGCAAAAGAAGTGTCGGATCATGTGTTGTTTATGGCGGATGGTGTTGTGGTAGAAGAAGGAAGTCCGGCTGAACTATTTGGAGCACCGAAGCAAGAACGAACACGCCAATTTTTGCGTCGGATTTCTGGGGACGTCTCTGTCACGCCAGTTGTTGTTCCAGTACCAGAAGAATGGCCGAAAGCATCGACAGCCTACTAAAAGTCGCTTTTTTACTCTTTACCTTTACTAGGAAATATGCTATCATAAAAGGTAGTCAAAAAGAGGACGGTTTTAGGAGGAAAGAGCATGAATACAGCGTTAACAGTTTTACTTGTTATTGTATCTATATTGTTAATCATCGTAGTTGTTCTTCAGCCAGGTAAGAGTAACGGGTTATCCGGAGCAATCTCTGGTGGAGCAGAAGAGCTATTTGGTAAACAAAAAGCAAGAGGTTTAGAACGTATCTTGCATCGCACAACGATTGTTTTAGCAGTAATATTCTTTGCAATCTTAATTGCTTTAGGATTTTTCTTGTAATTATAAACGTGATGACTCCACCTTAATTCTTTGGGTGGGGTTTTTTTATTTGGAGATAAGCGCTTATTCAAGTATGGTCAGGTGAACTTCAATTCCTTCTTTTTGAAATTTGGGTCTATAGAAGGTACACTAGTAACAATGATATTTTATAGAACGAAGGGGATTTTTGATATGAAGATGAAGGCGCCACAGCCATTTTTATTTGAGACAGGGAAACGGGCGGTATTGTTGCTGCACGGGTTTACGGGAAGTTCGGCGGATGTGCGGATGTTAGGGCGATTTTTGCAGGATAATCATTATACGTGTTACGCGCCGCAGTACAAAGGGCACGGTGTTTCGCCGGATGTATTGTTGACGACGGGGCCGGATGATTGGTGGCAGGATGTGCTCGATGCGTATGACCATTTGAAATCGCTTGGTTATGAGGAGATTGCAGTGGCTGGGTTGTCGCTTGGTGGGTTGTTCTCGCTGAAACTGGGATATAATCGGCCGCTCAAAGGGATTGTGGCGATGAGTACGCCGACGCGGATGGATAGTTCTTCGCCGATTATTCAAGGATTCTTAGACTATGTGCGAAATTATAAGAAGTATGAAGGCAAAACGCCAGAGCAGATTGATGCGGAAATGCTTGCTTATGCGGATGCACCGATGGACACGATTGCGAAGCTAAAAGATGAGATTAATGAGGTTATTCCGCAAATTGATCTGATTTATGCGCCGATTATGGTTGTTCAAGGAAAAAAAGATCAGATGGTAGATGTAAATGGTGCGGAATTGATTTATAATAAGGTAGAGTCAGAACAAAAGGAACTGAATTGGTACGAGAATTCTGGACATGTAATTACGATTGATAAGGAAAAGGCGCAGTTGCAAGATGATATTTTAGCCTTTTTAAATACGCTCGATTGGCATGTTTAAGTTTTTGAAAGAGAGAGGAGGGAAACAATGAAGAAAATTGAAGAGAGATTATTAGATTTTATGAAGGAATCGCCGAAAACGACATTTTCATTAGATGATTTAGAAGCGGAAATGGCGTTGCAAGATGCGGACGATTTTAAGGCGATGGTGAAGTCGCTTGTTGCGATGGAGGATCGTGGGGATGTGATTCGGACGAAGAAGAATCGCTATGCGTTGCCGAAGGAACTGGATTTTGTGAAGGGGACTTTCCGGGCGCATGAGAAGGGATTTGGATTTGTTCTTCCTGAAGAGCAGGATATGGATGATATTTTTATTCCGCCGACGCAAGTGAATAATGCGATGAACGGGGACGTTGTTTTTGCGAATATCACGAAGATTAAGGGTGATAATTTAGCAGAAGGAACGATTCACAAAATTGTGGAACGCAAAACGTCGCAAATTGTTGGTACGTATATGGAGGATTTGATTGGAGAACCGATTGTGATTCCTGATGATAAACGGACATTTGGCGAGGTGGAAATTGATCTTGATAATGGTTTGAAACCTGTCGATGGCCATAAGGTTATCGTTGAATTGACGGACTATCCGAAGAACCATAGCCGTGCGCGTGGTATTGTGAAAATGATTATTGGGCATCGGAATGATCCGGGTGTCGATATTTTATCGATTATTCATAAACATGGGATTCCGATTGCTTTTCCGGATGATGTGATGGAGCAGGCGAATGCGGTTCCAGCGGAGATTGCGGAAAGTGAAATCGGTGAGCGCCGCGACTTGCGTGATGAAGTGATTATTACGATTGATGGCGCGGATGCGAAAGATTTGGATGATGCGGTAACGGTGACGAAATTGCCAAATGGTAATTATAAGCTTGGCGTGCATATTGCGGATGTAAGTTCGTATGTGACGGAGGGCTCGGCGCTGGATCGTGAGGCATTTGAGCGTGGCACGAGTGTGTATTTAGTGGATCGGGTTATTCCGATGATTCCGCATCGTTTGTCGAACGGGATTTGTTCGTTAAATCCGCATGTGGACCGCTTTACGATGTCTTGTGAAATGGAAATTGATGAGACGGGTACTGTTGTTTCGCATGAGATTTTTGAAAGTGTGATTAAAACAACGGAGCGTATGACGTATTCGGATGTTAATGATATTTTAGTGCAGGAAGATGCCGTACTACGTGAGAAATATGCGGCGATTGTGCCGATGTTAGAGGAAATGCATGCGTTGTCGCGGATTTTGCATAAGAAACGGGACGCGCGTGGGGCTATTGATTTTGATTTTAAAGAAGCGCGTATTGTGGTGGATGATGACGGGCATCCGACGGGCGTTGTGACGCGGGAACGGTCTGCTGGTGAGCGCTTGATTGAAGAGTTCATGTTGGCGGCCAATGAGAGCGTTGCGGAGCATTTTTATTGGATGCAAGTGCCGTTTATTTACCGTATCCATGAAAATCCGCGTGAAGAGAAGTTGCAGCGTTTCTTTGAATTTATTACGAATTTTGGCTTGATTGTGAAGGGAACGGCGAATGATGTGCATCCGCGGGCTTTGCAGCAAGTTTTGGATGAGGTAAAAGGTAAACCGGAAGAAATGGTTGTGTCAACGATTATGTTGCGTTCGATGCAACAAGCGAAATATGATACGGCGAACATGGGTCACTTTGGCTTGTCAACGGAGTATTATACGCATTTCACATCTCCGATTCGTCGTTATCCGGATTTGATTGTCCATCGTTTAATTCGTGAGTATTTGATACATGGCAACATTGATGATGCGACGCTTGCGAAATGGGGCGAACGTCTTCCAGAAATCGCCGAGCATACATCAAAAATGGAACGTCGCGCTGTGGAGGCAGAACGTGAAACGGATGAACTGAAGAAAACGGAATACATGGTGCAACATGTGGGTGAAATTTTCAAAGGTATTATTAGTTCGGTGACGAATTTTGGCTTGTTTATTGAATTGCCAAATACGATTGAAGGGCTTGTACATGTGAGCACGATGAAGGGCGACTACTTCCAGTTTCATCAGAACCAGTTAGCGATGATTGGGGAGCGAACAGGGCAGGTTTACCGGATTGGCGATGAAGTCGAAGTTGAGGTAACGAAGGTCGATGTAGACCACCGCGAAATCGATTTTGCTTTGCGCAGTCTTGGTAAAGAATCGCCAGGCTTTAAACGGAACAAGAAAACCGTGGAAGTCTCCAAATCATTTAAGAAAAATAAAGGTCGTCCAGGTGGCGGCGATAAGAAACGAAATGACGGACCATCGCGTAAGAAAGAAAAAGACGAGGGCGAATGGTACGCAAAACCGAAGAAGAAAAAGAAAAAACCATTTTACCAAGGTGTGGCAAAAGGTACGAAATCGAAGAAGCCGCGCCGTTAGAAGGGAAGATGTACGATGCCTAAAGGTGAAGGACGTTTAGTAGCACAAAATAAGAAAGCGCGTCATGACTATGCGATTGAAGAAACGTTTGAAGCAGGAATTGTGCTCCAAGGAACGGAGATTAAATCGGTTCGTAATGCGCGCGTGAACTTGAAAGATGCGTATGCCAGAGTGGATCGTGGCGAAGTTTTTCTGCATAATATGCATATTAGTCCGTATGAGCAGGGCAACCGCTACAATCATGATCCGCTTAGAACGCGCAAATTATTGCTGCACAAGAAGCAGATTAGCAAGCTGATCGGCGAGACAAAAGAGGCAGGTTACTCGATTGTTCCGCTGAAAATGTATATTAAAGACGGCTATGCAAAAGTGCTAATCGGTGTGGCAAAAGGTAAAAAGAAATATGATAAACGTGAAGATTTGAAACGCAAAGAAGCCAAGCGTGATGTGGAACGAGCGTTTAAAGAAAGACAGCGTTAAGAGCGAGAAAGCCAAATAGATATGTGTGGGAAATGCATATTTATTTGGCTTTTTTAACATCAGAAAATGGGAGTGTAGACAATGATTTCAACTAGAGTGATGAAGTTTGAGGCGTTGATGAAACTTGTGGACAATGGGGAGTTGGAAGAAGCAAGGGAAATCGCGCAAAGTTATGTGGAAGCGCAACCACGAAATTTTGTAGGATATTTGTGTTTGGCGTATGTGGCGTTTGCGGGAGATAAAGATAAGGTTGCCGCAGAGGCTTATGTGGAGGAGACGTTACGGCATGATCCGCGCTGTGAAGAAGCGATGCGACTTGGCGTGATGATTTGGACGGGTAGTGACAATGCTGCTAAAGAGAAATATTATATTGAGCAAGGCATGCGCTATGCGTCGCGGGAGGCTTTTTATCCGTATCGGATGGGGATTTTGCTTGAAGCTCAGAGTTTGACAGAAGCCGCACCTTATTTTGAAAAAGCCGCTGGGTTGGACGCGCGCAATGCGGATTATGTCGGGAAGTACAGCAACGTGATGTATCAGCTCGGAAAGAAGAAGGTAGCGCGTGATTACATGCAGCGAGCGCTTGGTCTAGATCCAAATCACACGGAAAATGTGCGGAATTTTGCGCAGTGGAGTTTTGAAGATGGTCATTTTAAAATGGCACGGGATTTATCCGAACGGGCACTACAAACGAAGCATGACGCGGAGTCGGCACGATTAGTTCGCCAAGCCGCTCCAACTAGTAATTGGCTTGTCGCAATGGTTCTGCGGATTGGTCTTCTTTTTATAGCCCCGTTCAAAGGACGCAAAACATCTGCAAAAATGATGCTGGGCTTCGTGTTAGGCCTCTGGATTTTGTGCATACCACTGTTCTTCATTAGCAATTTAGTCGGAATTATTGGCGTCACGGTCGTGCTAGCTCTAGTCGTGGTGGCAGGCCTAATCAGCAATGGAATACGCGCAAAACGACAACTAGGCGTAGAAGCCCCGAAAACCCCAGTAAAACAAGTCGCAAAGCCAGTCATACAAGCACCACCAGCTAAAAAAGTAACGGAAACCAAGCCGCCAAAACCAATAACGCGGGAACAAAATCGGGAAGTAAACCCGCCGCTAGCCAAGAAAGCTACGCAACCAACTAAAATCAATCCTAAAATCTTTATTGTCCCGGCGATTATTTTGGCAGTCATTGGTTTTGGTTTAATGGAAGACAATTCTGCCGATGACTACGATTCGAGTTCGTACAATGACATGTCCGGTGCTGAAGAAGCAGATTATTTTTTTACGATCCGAAATAGTCTCGAAAACGAAGAAGACATCGCGCAAGATGATATCATTGACGACAGCTTCTATCCAGTTTTCGAAAAACTAATGAGTCAGCCTAAATTGAAAGAACAGTTCAGCAGTGCCTACACAACAGGAGAATATCTTGACGATGGCGAGTTGCAATATCTTAAAATCGAGGATTATTCCGGAGATTTACTATTCCTAACCGAATTTAAAGACTATAAACTGCACGGCATTTACGGCACTGGCTGGGACGACACAGAAGCTGGAAAAGCCCGCTATACCGAGTTATTACAAGCATTTGAAGAAGAGTTAGGCATTAGCGACGGCGTTTTAGAAGAAGCACATATGAAGCTTATCCAAGCCAGTTTTGTGTCAAATGATAACAATCATGCGGTAGCACTCACAATGGTTGGCGAAGATTTTCAAGATACCTTCACAGACATGATGAATGACGATGCAGTGAAAAAGCAATTTATCGCCAGCACGAATTTCGTTTTCATAGACGATAGCGACTACCAGTACCTCAAAATGACTGATAATAATGATGGAGAGCCCCTTATCGCGCAATTTGAAGATAAAAATTTGGTCTACATGTATGGCGCAGATTGGAGTGAAGATGCCGAGGATCAAGCAAGATACGAAGAAATACTGAGTGATTTAGATTGGGAAGACTCACTATAACATTTAAAATCACTCGATAATTGGCTTTAACTTGCCATTTGAGAGCAGTTCGTGTATAATATAATTTGCTGTACACGAACCTCGAGGGGACGTTACGGATTCGACAGGGATAGTTCGAGCTTGGATTGCGAGTCGGGGGGATCGGCCTCGTTACAAACGTCAAAGCCAATAATAACTGGCAAAACTAATAACAACCTAGCTTTCGCTGCCTAAGAACAGTCGATAGCTGATCCTCCGTGCATCGCCCATGTGCTACGGTAAGGGTCTCAAATTAAGTGGGATACGATTTTAAGTCTCCGTCTGGGGCTTAAAAGAAGAGCATAATCAGACTAGCTTTGCGAAAGCCTGTTGTCGGGCCGCTGCATATGCGAACCCCTAATACGATGACTACGCTCGTAGAAGTCTAAGTGCCGTTATTTCTGGACGTGGGTTCGACTCCCACCGTCTCCATTAAATAGAGAAAACGCTTGAGAACATTGTCTAACCAATGCTCCCAAGCGTCTTTTTTATCTATCAAAAATGTCCTTTAGTCTTCTTATAGAAATAAATCGGCAATCCAATCAATGTTAAACCAAGCCCAATTCCCGCATTAAGCGGTTGTGTATACAATGTATTTAACACAATAAACACCCCGCCGCAAATCGCGATAATCGGAATCACAGGATACAGTGGCACTTTATACGGCCGTTTCAGTTCTGGTTCTCGTTTTCGTAAAACAAATACGGCGATAAATGTGAGCGTGTAGAAAATCCAAATTACGAATATTAGCATATCTGTTAATTGATTGAATCCTCCGGTAAATATCATGATAACTGAGATGATTAAAATAATGATCCCGCCGTTGTACGGAACGCTGCTCTTTTTACCAAGTTTCTGAAACCAGTTACTAAATGGTAGTTGATTATCTAATGCCATTGCGTAAGGAATACGGATTCCTGTCATTGTATAACCGTTGATTGTCCCGAAAACCGAGATTAAAATACCAATTGTTATTAGCTTCCCGCCGATTGAACCGAAAATGACATTGGCTACATCGGATGCTGGCGTTGCTGTAGCTGCAAGTGACGCGGCTGGCATAACGAAAAGGTACGCGATATTGATAAGTAGGTAAACTAACATAACCCCTGTTAACCCAAATACAATCGCTTTTGGCAAGTCTTTCTTCGGATTTTTCATCTCGCCTGCGATGTTTCCAACGTGAATCCAACCGTCATACGCAAACATCGTTGCAACAAGTCCTGAACCGAGGCTAGTTAAGAATGGGTGCTCTTCTACGCTAATCGGAAATAGCCGAAACGCCACATCACCTTGATGGAACAGGCCAAAAACAATGATTAAAATGAGCGGTATGAGCTTACAAATCGTCGTGATAGCTTGGAATGAACCCGCTACTTTGGCTCCGATAAAATTCATTAACATAACGAATGCTGCTGCCGCAATGGCCACTGGTACGATGATGTCATCGCTTGTTTGAAATAAATTCGCGACTTGTGTGGCAAAGATGATGGACAATGCTGCAATATTAGCCGGGAAGTAAATAACCGTTTGTGCCCAGCCGAGAAGGTAGGCAGTTAGCTTGCCGTATGTTTTTTGTAGATAAATCATCATTCCGCCAGTTTGTGGGATGGCTGCTGAAAGTTCTGCTGCCGTTAATCCACCGCAAATAGTAATGACGCCGCCTAGAATCCAAGCTAAAAGCCCAAGTCCTGCTGTTCCGGTAGCTGAATAAACTGCTTCTGGTTTGAAAAATACCCCTGAACCGATAACAGTTCCCATTACGACGGTGAGCGCGGTGAAAAAACCAATTTCTTTTCTTAGTTTCTGATTTTCCATATGTCTCCCCTTACTTGTCAATTGTGTCATATGAGACTTTAGTCATTGTACTGTGACTGACAATTTTTTTATGCAAAAAAGATTAGTGCCTTACTACTGTATCATTTTTAAGCTTATTTGTCAGCTTTTCCAACATATCTTTTGTCATTTTGTCTAGGTCGTATTGCGGATTGAAATCCCATTCATTTCTAGCGCAAGTTGTATCCAGGGAATCTGGCCACGAGTCCGCAATTTGTTGACGAACTGGGTCAACGTCGTATTTCATTTCAAAATCAGGAATGAACTTGCGAATCGAAGCTGCGATTTGTTCGGGTTCGAAGCTCATTGCGGTAATATTAAAGGCATTGCGATGCACCAACTGACTTGGTTCCGCTTTCATTAATTTGATAATCGCGTCGATTGCGTCAGGCATATACATCATGTCCATATACGTTCCAGGCGCGATGAAAGAGGTGTAGCTTTTGTGTTTGATTGCTTCATAATAAATATCAACGGCATAATCGGTTGTGCCACCGCCAGGCTCGGTCTTGTAGGAAATCAGACCAGGGAAGCGAACACCACGGGTATCTACGCCAAATTTTTGATAGTAGTAGTCGCATAATAATTCGCCGCTTACTTTCGTTACACCGTACATCGTCGTTGGGCGCTGAAGCGTGTCTTGTGGCGTGTTTACAGCAGGTGTGCCAGGACCAAATGATCCGATGGAACTTGGTGTGAAGAATTTCAAATCAAGCTCGCGAGCGACTTCTAGCGCATTTACGAGACCGCCCATATTCAAATCCCACGCCAGTTGTGGTTTTTCCTCGGCAACAGCAGAAAGCAGGGCCGCAAGATGAATAATCGTATCAACTTCATATTTACGCGCCAAAACCATCATCCGTGCTTTATTCGTTACATCTAAAATTTCAAAAGGTCCGCTTTCAATAACTTCGTTTCCAGCAACATGACGAATATCCGTTGCAATGACACTGTCACGCCCATTTTCCTCACGTAGTCGCAGCGTTAATTCAGAACCAATTTGGCCTAAACAACCTGTAATAAGTACTCTTTTCATTTAAAAAACCTCCATTTTAGTCAAAATCATATCTATATATTCAATCAAAATAATGGTATAATTAAGTTTGGTTTATAACTTGAGTTTGGCTGTGCGAGCATTGGGAAGAATGTGAACGCAGCCGCTCTTTTTTTATTTAATAACGTTTAGTTCTTTGCCGACTTTTTCATAAATCGCTAAGACTTCATCGAGCATTTCTTTGGTGTGCGCAGCGGTTGGCATATTACGAACGCGTCCCGTTCCTTTTGGTACCGTAGGGAAGACAATAGATTTTGCATAAACGCCTTCTTCAAGTAAACGACGTGAAAATTGCTGCGTCAAATTCTCAT
This sequence comes from Listeria booriae, assembly GCF_000766865.1. Taxonomy (GTDB): domain Bacteria; phylum Bacillota; class Bacilli; order Lactobacillales; family Listeriaceae; genus Listeria_A; species Listeria_A booriae. The sequence continues at coordinate 275,960 of NZ_JNFA01000025.1, read as the reverse complement.
CACCAATGATACAAGGTGTAATCGGTGTTTCAGAATGACCAATATCAAAACCTAGATCGGCAAGTCCTTTTTTTAAATAAGTGCCGTTGTCCCAAAGTTTTGTCATGCGTTCTGGGTCATGTTCCATAATGTCGATTGCTTCGATACAAGCTGCGGCTGTGGCTGGTGTTAGGGAAGTGGAGAATAGGAATGGTCTTGCGCGAACTTTTAGCCAGTCAATCAGTTGTTGGGAGCCTGCAACGTAACCGCCTACAGCGCCAATGGCTTTGGACAGTGTGCCCATTTGCAGGTCGATTTTGTCAGATAGTCCGAAATGTTTGACTGTACCAGCGCCGCCGCCCATTACGCCAGAACCATGCGCATCATCGACATACGTAATGAGGCCGAATTCTTCAGCGATTTCAACGATTTCTGGGATTTTAGCAACATCGCCATCCATTGAGAAAACGCCGTCTGTGATATACATAATTTTTTCGTAGCTGCCGCTTTCGGTGGCTTCTTTTGCGACGCGACGTAAGTCATCCATGTCTTGGTGTTTGGCACGCAAGACTTTGGCGCCTGATAAACGGCAACCGTCAATGATGGACGCGTGATTGAGTTCGTCGGAAATAATCGCGTCGTTTTTCGTCATAATCGCTGAAATTGCGCCCATGTTGCAGTTGAATCCAGATTGGAAAGCGATTGCAGCTTCGGTGTGTTTAAACTCGGCAAGTTTGGTCTCCAGTTCATTGTGGATTGTCATTGTGCCGTTGATGGTACGCACAGCGCCAGCGCCAACACCGTATGTTTCTGTCGCGGCAATGGCTTTTTCTTTTAGGCGAGCGTCGTTGGAAAAGCCTAAGTAATTATTGGACGATAAGTTGATGAGATCCGCGCCGTTGATTTTGACAATCGCGCCGTTTGGACCTTCAATCGTATCAATCGTGTTGTAAAGCCCTTGTTCTCGCAAAGCTTGCAACTGTGGTTCTAAAAATGCGTGTAAAACTTTGTTTGTCATCTGGTATTGCCTCCTATTTTATGATTTATCATTATAGTTATCGCGCTTGCGGTGGGCTCGGATGGGGTTGGAGCATGGCGCAAGCACGGTGTTACCTAAGGTCAGTAGCCAATTGTGCGAATATGTCGGATGTTTTTTTGTTCTAAAAATTCTTGAAGGATTGCAAGAATCATGTTACGCATTTTTTCAAGTTGGCTAGATTCGATTATGGTTGTTGCGGTTTCATCTTCTGCAAGCATTGTTACGAGGTACGTAAAAATCTCGATTTCTTCGCTTGTCAGTGTTGTTGGGAGTAGAAAAACAATGATGTTCGAAATATTGGTTTTGCCTTCGTTCGCAATGTGTAGTTCGATATTGTGCTTCGAGCTGAAAATATGAATCGAAGCCGCTGCAACATCGGTGTTAATGAGGAACATCGCGGTATTGGAACCACAGGCTAACACTTTGCGTTTATGTTCGTGCTGATTTAATTGTTGATAAAGATTGTCCGCAGTGAAATCGGTATGTTGCGCCATTTCCTGACTAAATGCGCGTAAATTATCTTCACGATTCCGCGTCATCACACTACTTGTCGTTAAATACGTCGCCTGAATCAGCGCAATAATCAAGTCATAATACCGTTGCATGGCGGTCAAACTGGATAACGCCGTTTCAAAATCTGTCGTGGATGTGATTTCCGCAGGGAAGGCTTCACTTTGTTTGCGGCTGGCGATGTTTTCAAGCTTTGCGTCAATCGCGTTCACTTCATTATCCGTAAAGAAAATGCTAATAAATTGATAGTCATGCGTGAAATTTTCCAAGTGAGATGTCGAGAGAATCAAGTCGTATTTATCCAAATTGCTCTCTTTCATCAAATCAATCGGTGTAATAAACTTCATCTTATTCAATTTGGGTAAGCGCTTTCTAAATCTCGCTTGTAGCCACGTATTAATACCGCTACTGCGCGAAGTCACAATCAATGCGCTATACGGGCGAATGTTCTCCGAATGAATAATCGCAGCTTCAAAATGAAGAACGATAAAACCAGTTTCTTCTTCCGGAATTTGCGAGAAAGGATAAACCTCACTTGCGGCCCGATGCACGATTTGGAAAAGCTCAGGAAACTCAGCTTTAATCATTTCTAAAAGCGGGTTACTCATCGGCATCTTCTTCTTCAAACGAATAATCGAATATTGAATATGCTCCGTCAAACCTTTTAAAATGGCGATTTGCGATAGCGGCGTATCAATTTCTTTGGCGACACGGGAAATCAGTTTTTTGGCGATCCGAATTGCTTGGACTTTTTCATTGCGATAAAAAACATCTTGGCCAGTACGAATTTCTGATTCCAGCACGAGCATTGTCAGCTCGGTAACTTCACTCTCAGGAATCTCGGGAAGATCAGGCAAACAATCACGCAAAATACGTTCGGCAATATCAAACTCGGGATATTCTTGTAAGAAAATATGATTTCCACTGTTATTTCCGACGATTTTGCCTTTTGAAATTTGTTGCACCGTGATAGTTAGGTAAGTAAGTAGGTTTATGTAGGAGTCGTTGCTGATTTCGTAGGACAGTTTTTTCATCCATTTGCTAATAATCGGGTCGCACATTTGTAACAATGTGATGTCGATAAAATCGGTTAGCTTTTCGTTGATTGTGTCGTATTTCTCGTCAAGGATGTCTCGGAACATGCGGTATAGCTTGACTTTCGGGATGGTCATGAGAAGCAGTTCCCACAACAATTCGCGCTTTTCAAGGATGCTAGCTTCTAAAACAACACCGATTCCGCGTTTGCGAGCAATGTGGATTTTGCCGTTCCAATCTTCTTCTAACCGCGTCAAATCACTGCTCACCGTTGCTACTGTTACCGATAGTTTGTTAGCCAGCGCAATCAGTTTCACCGGTTCAGAGGCATTTAAAAGGACGCGTAACAACGTTTGTTGACGTTCGGCAGGTGTGAAATCGTTTGTTGTCAGTTCTAGGATGTTGCGTTTAATATGTTCGCGGTGTGTCGCTAGCCCTTTGACAGTGAGTCGGCCGCCTTGTTTGACGAGTGTTAATTGGAATTCTTGTAACGTTCCAGCGACTTCTTTCAAATCGCGCCGGACCGTTCGTTCGCTGACGTCAAGTGACGAGGCTAATTGCGCAATCGAGATGTCACCTTGTACCGCCAAGATTTTTTCTAAAATGATTCGTGAACGTGCAGATAGGTACATTATGCTTCTTCCTTTCGCGAAAAATTCCTATGAAAGCAGTGCGCCTTTCCTCTCCTTTATCTTATGACTCGCTCTACATTTAAGCAATATAAACAAATAGCTAATTTGTCCAGATTTAAAAATGGAAAGTTGGACAAAGTTATATCAAGCCACAAAATGAGTGCATCAGTTTTAGGTGATATCGATTGGCAGGCAATGGGTTATAGGTGATTAGGTAATAGAAATATTGTGAAATTAATATCAAACTCGTTATGAGTGTATTCATTAGTACATTCTTTATTCTACTAAAACGGGCAAGAGAGAAGCAAATTTAGGCAGTTATGTATTTTTGTTTTTGGCAGAATCGGGTATACTAGAGAGAAAAGGAGGGACGCATGATGAAAGTTCAATGGCAAGTAATCGTCGGTATTATTATTGCAATTTTAATTATTGTTTTCGGTACGACAAATATGGGAACGGTGGATGTACAACTCATGTTTTGGACTGTGCAGTGGCCGCTAATCATTGTTATTCTAGGCTCGGTTGTGGCAGGTGCGCTACTCGTGATTTGCTTTAATTATTACCGCACACGGAAAAAACGCAAATTGGCAACTGGTGGACAACAAAAAATCTCCAAAAGCCAAAAATAAGCGACTTTCGGAGATTACCGATTATTTTAAAATTTTACGATGGAACTGTTGATGGGAATCGTGTGTTTGTTGATGCGGCTTCCCATGAATGTTCTCCGCGAATGGTTTCTTCTCTTTTTCGTGTGGCAGAGCGTCACTTATTTTCGGGGTGTGAATCGCTTGTGAGGTCTGACTTTTCTTAGAATTGGTCATTTTTTAAAACCTCCTTTCTTGTTCCTTACCCCAAATCGGTAAATTAAAACAAGACTGGGACAAAACTCAAGCTAAAGCAAAACCGCCGAGCCATTTACTTTGGGTAGGATGAAAAGTTTGGCTTTACACAAATCGAGCGAAAGCGTTTGTATTCCGAGAGTTTGGTGGAAGCCGGAAGCGGAGCATACTTGTGTATGTGAGAACCGGAAGTCCGCCAAACTCTCGGAATGCGAGCGCTTGTCGCCGATTTATTTAGGTTATGCCCCAAACACTTTTTATTTGCTCAAATGGCAACATGTTATTGACATCTGATTTTTTATCCTTTAGAATGGATTTATAAACGATAATGAAAATCATTCTCAATTATAAAAGGTGGGTGATTGCTTGAAGAGGGCGATTCTTCTTGTTGTTTTTGTGATACTGGCGCTATTATCGGTATTTGTTGGCGTACAGAAGATTTCTATCATACATATATTTACGTTGACGAGCGAACAATGGGATATTATTTGGATAAGTAGAATCCCGCGGTTAGTGAGTATTATATTAGCAGGTGCTGGCATTAGTATTTGCGGCATGATTATGCAAAGTTTAACGCAAAATAAATTCGTTTCGCCGACGACAGCAGGGACGATGGATGCGGCACGGCTTGGAATATTGGTATCGTTGCTTGTGTTTACGACGGCGAGTCCGTTAGTGAAAATGGGTGTGGCATTTTTATTTGCATTATTGGGAACATTTATTTTTATGCAAATATTAGAACGGATTCCGTTTAAAGATACGATTTTTATTCCGCTTGTTGGTTTGATGTTTGGCGGGATTTTGAGTTCGATTACGACATTTTTTGCGTATAAATTCGATTTGATTCAGAACATTTCTTCTTGGTTGCAAGGCGATTTCTCGATGGTTCTAAAAGGGCGGTATGAGCTGCTTTATGTGGCGGTGCCGTTGCTGGTAATTGCGTATTTGTATGCGAATCAGTTTACGGTTGCTGGTATGGGCGAGACGTTTTCGCGGAATTTAGGACTTTCTTATAAGGCGATTATGCGGATTGGTTTAGTAATTGTGGCGTTTATTACGGCTTCGGTTGTTCTGACGGTTGGTATGATTCCGTTTTTGGGGCTGATTGTGCCGAATATTGTTTCGATTTATCGGGGCGATAACATGAAGAAGACGCTTTTTGATACGGCGGTTTTTGGCGCGACATTTTTGCTTTTTTGCGATGTGCTGGGGCGGGTCATTATTTACCCTTACGAGGTGTCGATTAGCCTGATGGTCGGGATTATCGGGAGCGCGATTTTTATTTATCTGCTAATGAGGAGAAAAGCGTATGCGTAAAAATTGGATTTTAGCAGGTATTGTTGTGATTTTGATGGCTAGTTATTTGTTTTTGTTTATGGGCGGAAATCCCGCGTTCGCGCTTACACTCCGGTCGACGAAACTAGTAGCGATTGTGTTTACAGGTGTGGCGATTGCGGTTTCGACGGTTGTGTTTCAAACTATCACGCAAAATAAGATTTTAACACCGTCGATCATGGGACTGGATTCGCTGTACATGTTGTTGCAAACATCACTTGTTTTTATTTTTGGCTCGCAGGCGTTGATGCGGCTTGGAAGTGGGCGTTGGAATTTCTTTTTGTCAGTACTGCTAATGATGGGTTTTGCATTTGTTTTGTACTGGTTGATGTTTAAGCGGAATGGACGGAACATTTATTTCTTGTTGTTAGTCGGTATTGTTTGTGGGACGTTGTTTTCGAGTTTTGCGTCGTTTATGGAGATGTTGATTGATCCGAATGAATTCCAGATTGTGCAGGATAAGATGTTTGCTAGTTTTAACAATGTGAATACGTCGATTTTAGTTGTGGCGATTGTGATTTTTATAGCAGCGATTGGGTATTTATGGCCGTTCGTGAAGTATTTGGATGTATTGGCGCTGGGCAAGGATCAAGCGGTGAATCTAGGCATTCCGTATAACAAAATGGTGAAGCGACTATTGATGGTGATTGTGGTGCTCGTTTCTGTGGCGACTGCACTCGTTGGACCGATTACGTTTCTCGGTTTGATTGTAGCGAATGTGGCGTATCAGTTCTTGCGGACACATCGGCATGCAGAGTTGTTGATTGGAGCGAGTCTGATTAGCTTAGTGGCGCTCGTGGGTGGGCAGCTTTTGGCGGAGCGGATTTTCCATTTTAATACGCCAATCAGTGTCATTATTAACTTGTGCGGCGGTGTTTATTTCTTGTATTTGCTTTTGAGGGGGGCGAAATTATGATTGAAGTGCGAAATATCGGCAAAAATTACGGGGCAAAAGCGGTGCTTCAAAACATTGATTTGGCGATTCCAGAAAAACAAATTGTGTCTTTCATCGGCGCGAATGGTGCAGGAAAAAGTACACTGCTTTCGATTATGGCGAGGCTGATGAAGGCGGACGGTGGAACGGTGCATGTGGATGGTGTGGCGCTGGATGATTGGAAATCGGATGAGCTGGCAAAACGGTTGTCGATCCTGAAGCAAAGCAATCATGTGACAATGCGCTTAACGGTGCGGGATTTGGTGGCATTTGGTCGTTTTCCGCATTCGAAGGGACGTCTTCAGAAAGAAGATGAGGCGTTTATTGAGATGGCGCTGGAATACATGGAACTCACTAGTTTAGCTGGACGATATATTGATGAACTAAGTGGTGGTCAGCAACAGCGCGCTTATATTGCGATGGTTATTGCGCAGAATACAGATTATATTTTGCTAGATGAGCCGCTTAATAATTTAGATATGAAACATTCCGTGCAGATTATGCAACTTTTGCGGCGGTTGGTCGATGAGTTAGATAAAACGGTGTTGCTTGTTTTGCACGATATTAATTTTGCTTCGTGTTATTCCGATTCCATTGTGGCGCTTAAAAATGGTGAAGTCATTGCGCACGGTGCGACTACAGAGATGATTCAAGAAGAGGTATTGCAGGAAGTTTTTGATATGCCGATTCCGATTGCGCTTATAAACGATAATCGAATTGGCGTGTATTTCAAATAAAGGAGGTGAAATTAGCACAGTAAGGGGTTAAAAAATAGATAAGGGTGGTTAAAGTAGATGAAGAAATTACTAATGGCAGCAATGTTGATGCTTTTAGCGGTATTTGCCGTTGCATGTGGCACGGATGAGAAAACAAAGGCGGACGAGGAAACGACAGCGAAGGAACTAACAATTAAACACGAGCTTGGCGAAACGAAAGTCAAACAAAATCCAGAAAAAGTCGTTGTTTTTGACTTTGGAACATTGGATACGTTGCAAGCACTAGGTTTATCTAACAACGTAGCAGGCTTGCCGAAACAATCTTTACCGAAATACCTCAATGATTTTGCGGCGGATAAATACGCAGATCTTGGCGGTTTAAAAGAACCTGACTTTGAAAAAATAAACGAGGCGGCACCAGACTTAAACATTATTTCCGGTCGCCAATCCGATTCTTACGATAAATTTTCCGATATTGCACCAACGATTTATCAAGGCGTGGACGCAAAAGATTACATGAAGTCTTTCCAAACGAACGTCAACACTATCGCGAGCATTTTTGGAAAAGAAGACGAGGCGAAGAAGCAATTAGATGCGATTGATAAACAAGTCGCTGACGTCAAAGCAAGCGTTCCAGAAGGCAAAACAGGTCTTATCCTACTAGCCAATGATGGCAAAATGAGTGCTTACGGTCCTGGATCGCGCTTCGGCCTGATTCACGATGTACTTGGCGTTACACCAGCAGATCCTAATATCGAAGCATCAACACATGGTCAAAGCGTTTCGTCTGAATACATCGCAGAAAAAAATCCAGATTATATCTACGTTGTTGATCGCGGCGCGGCAGTAGGCGGCGAATCCTCAGCGAAATCTGTAGTAGAAAATGAACTTGTGAAGAAGACAAATGCGTATAAAAACGATCATATTGTGTATTTAAATCCGGAATACTGGTATTTGTCAGGTGGCGGATTAGAATCTGTTGCTGAAATGGTGAAAGAAGTTGGCGATAGTTTGAAATAAAAAAAGAGCTGTAGCGCGAAGCTATGGCTCTTTTATTTGGCTATATATTCCTCTTTTAAAATGGAATAATACGCATCGTCCACCAGTACTTTTTTCGCTAATCGGCTCTTCCGCAATGTTCCTTCGTATGTCATACCAAGGCGTTGCATCACTTTTCCAGACGCTGGATTGCAAACATCATGTGTCGCAAAAACGCGTTCTAATTCTAGCTTGTTAAAAGACAAGTCCAGCAACGCGAATCCTGCTTCGGTCATGTAGCCGTTGCCCCAAAATGCTTTATTTAGCGCATAGCCTAGGCAGCCACTTTTTGCTGTTGTATCAATTCGCAAGTCAATGGTGCCAATAAGTTTGCCCGTTTCAGCGAGCGTAATACCGTATTTTCCAAGCGGTGTAGCTACGAAGTATTCGGCGATTTGCTTGCGCGTATGATCAATATCAGGATGTGTATCAAAAACAAATTTCGTATTATCTTCATCCGAGGCGTATTCAAAAATATCTCGTGCATCGGTTAAAGTAATTGGACGCAAAATAAGGCGTTCCGTTTGAATCGTTTGGTGCTCTGCTAACACGTATGAGTAGCTTTCCATAAATCCTCACTCCTTCTTGGTTTGTTGCTCATTTTAGCATAGATGTAAGGGCTTTTAAACCCTATTTTGAAAATTTTCTGCAATATGCTATGATGAGCTTATAAAATAAGGGTGGAGGGCTTTGAAATGTTGAGAGATGAACTGGAGAAACTAGTAACGCCTGAAATTGTGAAACAGATTCTTGCGACGGAACAAGAACGGATATCGCTTACGGTTGAGAAAGAGGCTGGGCTTGGTTTGACGGTGAGTAAAGCTGGTGGCCGTGGCTATTTACCGAAAACGATGGATTATCCGCGGAATAAGGATGGCGGGCCATTGTCGCTTTTGGCACAGGTGAATTTCGCGGAGATGCCGGACTTGGCTGATTTTCCGACGACGGGATTGTTAGCGTTTTATATTGATTATTTGGATGATTTGACGGGGCTTGATTTTGATGATCAGACGAAGCAGAATGGTTTTCGCGTGTTGTATTTTGAGACGATGGATGCGGATAGTTATTCTGAGGAGGAGCAGGATGCTTTGTTTGAAGCGGTGAGCGATGAATTTTATCCGGTTGTAGACGGCGTGTTTCGTTTGCGCGGGGAGATCACGAAGCAGGTGATTTTGGAGGAAAGTTATGATTTTGAACGGGCGTATGGCGCGACTTTTTATGAGGTGACGGATAAATGGACAAATGAGGACTCGGCGAAATTCGATAAATTATATGAATTGGTCAGTAGTTCAAGTAGTCAGCTCGGTGGCTCGCCGTTTTTCACGCAGGAAGATCCGCGACTTGGTGAGGAGACGGCGCATCATGATACATTGTTGTTTCAATTGGATTCGGGAGATGAGATTATGTGGGGCGACATGGGCGTCGGTAATTTCTTTATTCATCGCGAGGATTTGAAGCAAAGAGATTTCACGAATGTGATGTATAATTGGGACTGTTATTGATTTTTGAAGAGCTTAGAGACTTTTTGATGGGTTTCTAAGCTTTTTTGATATGCGAAAACTTAACATTTCTTTAAAAAGTATTTAGTAAGCCTTGATTCTTGGATGGTATGCTATAAAAAACGAAATGGAGGAGATAGAAATGAAAAAGCTAACGATTTGGACGGTGTTACCTGTGCTATCTCTTTGTATAGCAGTCATGATGTATTATTTCTGGTTTCAAGGATGGTTACAATTTTATTTAGCAGATGTGATGGCGACAGTGAATCACATGGGATATATAACAGTTGGTGTGACGGCGTTATTGCTTTACTTTACAGCAGTGCAACTTGTCAACTGGAAACTTAATAAAGGATTATTAGTACTTACTTACGCGATTTATTTTGCGATAATGCTTGTTTTACTTTTTGGAAAAGCGTCTGGTGCGCAAGGTTTTTCGAGTGACACATTCGGGTTTATCGATACGTTTATGGCTGGAAACTTGCGGGTGATTACGATTGGGAATGTGCTAGCTTTTGCGCCAATTGGATTCTTGTTATTTAGAAAATCACCACTTACTGCACTATTTTTAGCAGGGATGATGATTTTTGCAGTAGAAAGTTTGCAATTTATCATGCATGTAGGGTATTTTGATACTGGAGATGTATTTTTGAACGTATCAGGAATTATGTTTGGCTACGCAATCATGCGGATTTTTACGGTGAAACAAACGACCACAGAACAGAAATGAGTGGATGAGTCATGCGGATATGGAAGAAGATAATACTTGCGATAATTGGAATTGGAATCGTGTATGTTGGCGTTGTGCTCGGCTTTATATACAGCGGCACGCAATCCGAACCCGCAGCAAATCCAGATACGATATTAATCTTAGGTGCAAAAGTAAAAGGCGATCCCGCAACACCAATGCCAGTTTTGCAAGAACGATTGGACGCGGCGATACCTTTTATTCAAAAAAATAAAGAGGCGCAAGTTGTTGTTTCTGGCGGGCAAGGAACGGATGAAACGGCAACAGAAGCCAGTGTGATGAAGGAATATCTAATTGATAAGGGTGTCGAAGCGTCGCGAATCAAAGTCGAAGATAAGTCGATGCGCACCGAAGAAAATCTGCAATATAGCAAAGAAAAATTCGATTTAGGCAAAACCGTCATTGTGACAAGTGAATATCACGTATACCGCGCGCTCATGCTGGCAGGACGCCAAAATATTGACGCTACCGGCTTACCTTCACAGACGGATAAATTCGCCCTTTTAAAAGGAGTACCACGCGAAATTCTATCCGTCACGTATGCTTGGATTTTTGATTGGTAAAAAAATTTTTATAAAAGTTATTGACATTCACGTTACGTCAAGGTGTAAAGTGTAGTTATCAAGGAGGTGGCGCACATGGAATACACGGTGCAAAAATTAGCAAAGCTTGCAGGAGTCAGTACACGAACGTTGCGATATTATGATGAGATTGAGATTCTCAAGCCGGCACGAATCAACTCGTCGGGATACCGCATTTATGGACAAAACGAAGTGGACCGCTTGCAGCAAATTTTATTTTATCGTGAAATGAATGTGGGTTTGGACAAAATCAAGGCGATTCTAGAACAACCTGATTTTGACGAGACAGAAGCGCTGAAAACGCATCGCGCGCAACTGCTTGATAAACGCAAACAATTAGACGAACTGATTCGCAATGTGGAGAAATCCATCGCGCATTCAGAAAGGAGAATAACAATGACGAACCAAGAAAAATTCGAAGGCTTCAAGCAGAAAATGATAGATGAGAACGAAGAAAAGTATGGCACGGAAATTCGTGAGAAGTACGGCGATGACAAGATAAACAAGTCTAACGCGAAATTAAAAGGCATGAGTGAGGCCGAGATGGAGCGCGTCAATCGTTTAGCAGAAACTATTTTAGTGGAATTGGCTGAGGCGTTTGAGACGGGAGACCCAGCTGGTGAAAAAGCGCAGGAAGTCGCGGCGATGCACAAAGAATGGCTGTCCACTTATTGGGACACGTACAGCAAAGAAGCGCACGCAGGACTAGCACAAATGTTTGTGGACGACGAGCGCTTCACGGCATACTACGACAAAGATCAACCAGGACTTGCCGCCTTTTTACGAGATGCTATCGTGATTTTCACTAGCAAGTAAGCACTAGAAAAGTTATAATAGAAAAGTAGCCTCCAAACATTGATGCGGAGGCCTTTTTGTAGTTTGGAGGGATTTTAATTGATAGAGACAGAACGACTTATTTTCCGCGAGTTAGATCAGCAGGATTATGCGGATTTATGCGACATATTGCAAGATGAAGAGACAATGACGGCGTACGAAGGTGTTTTCTCGGATGCGCAAGTACAAGAGTGGCTCAATAAGCAACAAGATAATTACGAACGTTGGGGATTTGGCTTGTGGGCGGTAATCGAGAAGGCAACTGGGGATTTTGTCGGGCAAGTTGGCTTAACAATGCAGCGCGTGGAAGACGAAGAAGTCCTTGAAATCGGCTATTTATTAAAGCGTAAGTTTTGGCATCAAGGTTTTGCCACAGAAGCAGCGCTTGCCTGTAAGAAGTATGCGTTAGAAACGATGAAAGCAGAGCAGGTCACATGCACGATTCGCGACACGAATATAGCTTCACAAAAAGTCGCAGAACGCCTTGGTATGACTAGACATAAGCGCTATGTGAAATACTATCGCTGTGTCGACATGCCACACTATCTTTATTACTAAAAAAGCAAGACATTCCTATGTATCTTTAGTACAATAGAGGTAGCGCAAAAAAGGAGGAAAGCATGAAAAAGATTATTTTTATAAGCATGATGTCGTTACTTCTTGTTCTCGTAACTGCTTGCGGCCCAAAAGATGTCGCTTCTTCTAACACCACAAATGAAACAAGTAACAAACAAAAAGTCGCAAAAGAAGACGCCGTGTTAAGCTTAACCGACATGGCTGGCAGAACGGTTCATTTTACGAAGAAACCAGAAAGAATCATTACACTTACCAATTCCGATATGGGGATTGTTTATGCACTTGGCGGGTCCGTTGTTGGACGCCAAACGATGGATGCGAGTGGCGTGGAACCAAGCGCTGCGCTAAAAGCAACCGAAGTCGGCAATACCCACGATCTTAACCTAGAAAAAATCGCATCATTAACTCCGGACGTCATTGTCGCAAGCTCAGAGCAGAACTTAAAAGATGTCCCAGCGTTAGAAAGCATCGGCGCCCAAGTCGTTTTAACAGGCGCCAACTCGATTGCGGATATAAAAAAACAAGAAGCCATTTTGGCTCAGTTACTCGGAAAAGATGCAACGAAATTACAACAAGAAATCGATACGAAAGTTGCTGAAATAAAGCAAGAACAAAAAGGAAAGGCAGTTCGCGCGCTACTCATACTTGGCGCACCAGGAAGTAATTATGCAGCATTACCGAATTCTTTAAGCGGAGATATCCTCGAAAAAGCAGGCGGAGTCAATGTTGCCAAGGATTTTAAAGGCGTCGAGAATTTCCCACAATACGCATCACTCAATATCGAGAAAATCGTGCAAGCAGACCCAGAAGTCATTTTCTTGATGATCCACGGTGGTGACGAGAAGGAAACCGAAATCGCTTTTCAAAAAGAAATGAAACAAAATGACGCATGGAATTCCACAACCGCTGTGAAGAATAACAACATTGTGGTGCTTCCCGCAGATCTTTTTGGTACGAATCCTGGAATTAGAATTACAAAAGCCTTGGACTTCATGGCGAATGAACTGAATCAGGTTCAGAAGTAATGCACGATCCACGAAAAAAAAGAAGAATCATCACATTTAGCGTCACGATTTTGCTATTAATCGTTGTCTTTTTCTACGGCCTAACAACCGGCTCGGTCAAAGTAAGCTATAGCGAAGTCTGGCAAACATTGACGGGTGGCGGAAATGACATGGCGATTCAACTCGTCTGGAATTTGCGCTTACCACGAATGCTCATTGCCTTTCTCGTCGGAGCAGCACTAGCCATCGCAGGTTGCCTATTACAAGGCGTCATGCGCAATCCACTCGCAGACCCCGGCGTTATCGGCGTTTCAGCAGGTGGCGGACTTGTAGCCATTATCTTAACTATCGTCTTACCATCGCTCAGCCAATTTGTCCCGTTAGGCGCGTTCCTTGGGGCATTCGGCACAGCATTACTTATTTATTTGGTCGCTTGGGACAAAGGCGTAGCGCCACTTCGCGTTATTTTATCCGGTGTCGCCATCAATGCCTTTATCGGCGCGATGACATCAGGAATCATGGTCCTCTACAGCAACCGCGTGCAGAGTATCATCTCATGGATGACAGGAACGCTATCCGGAAAAAGCTGGTACCATCTAAATCTTATTTTGCCATACATGCTTGTCGGTTTCGTTCTCAGCATTTTCGCGATTCGCTCATCCAACGTACTACTACTAGGAGACGATGCCGCAAAACTACTCGGTTATTCCGTTGAAAAACATCGCTTTTTCATCATCATGTTAGCCGCGTTTCTAAGCGGTGTCGCCGTCAGCGTCGCAGGCCTCATTGGCTTTGTTGGCCTTGTCGTGCCACACATTTTCCGACTTATCATCGGCAATGACTACCGGTTCTTACTACCAATGTCAGCAATCGGTGGCGCACTTCTCGTTGGCTTCGCGGACACAGCTGCACGTAGCTGGTTTGGCTCCATCGAATTACCCGTCGGCATCCTACTCGCCATGATTGGCGCACCGTTCTTCCTATTCCTACTACAACGAGGGAGGGTTGCCTCATGACCGCGATCACATCACTAACCAATGTCAGTTTCACCCGCCGCCGCTCGTTCGCCATTAACAACCTAGACCTAGAAATCCCCGAAGGCAAAATTACAACCATCATTGGCCCGAACGGTTCAGGGAAGTCAACCATACTGCGCCTCATCATGCGCTTACTCGCACCAAATGACGGCAAAATCATGCTTCACGGCACAGACATCCACACTATTAGCGCCAAAAAACTAGCTCGCGAAATGACGATGCTATCCCAATCACCAGACGGCCTCATCGATGTTGTCGTCCGCGACCTAGTCAGCTATGGCCGCATGCCTTACAAATCATGGCTCGGCACAATGGAAAAAGAAGACGAAGAAGCAGTCGACTGGGCAATGGAAGTTTGTAACCTAGAAGCCTTAGCGTACAGGCCACTCCACACCTTATCTGGCGGCGAGAAACAACGCGCATGGTTAGCCATGGCTCTAGCACAAAAAACACCGATTCTCTTACTTGACGAGCCAACAACATACCTCGATATCTCGCATCAACTAGAATTACTCGACCTGCTTCGCAAATTAAATCGTGATTTCAACATGTCAATCATCCTTGTCCTCCACGACTTAAACCAAGCGGCAGGCTACAGCGATCACGTCGTGGTATGCGAAGACGGCACCATTCAAAAAGTCGGCACACCAGAAGAAGTTTTCACACACACACTATTACGCGACATTTTCAAAATCGAAGCAGAAATTCACCAAACCCAAAATGGTTTGCGTGTTTTGCCGATTGCTTCAACGAAATTTCACACGCAAAGTTAAAGATAATTTAAAGATTTATAAAGACGGTTTTGGATAAGTGAGACAGTACCTTGTTTTGCTAGCCAAAGCCGTTTTTTGCTAGATTAGAATTCGCTAAAAAAGCTTCCTAAATAACACAAAATTTTATATAATAAAACAGCTGACATAACTTAGAATGACAGGGGGAAAGCGCATGAATCAGGAAGAGACAAAAATAGATTATTCGATTATACTTTTAGTGATGTGTTTATGTCTTATCGGTATTGCGGCGATTTATATCGCGAGTTTAACTAATAATCAATATGCGTCAAACTTTCTTATTCGGCAACTTATTTGGCTAGGTGCTGGAGCAGGATTAATTGTTATTATTATGAAGTATTTCGACTACGATAGACTCCAGTATTTTGCCTATTATTTATATGCAGCAGGCCTGTTCCTACTAGTATTAGTTTTTGCGCCAGTCATTGGAATTGAGCGAAATGGTGCACACAGTTGGCTTGGCACGCAAAGTATCAATATCCAACCGTCAGAGCTGATGAAAAGCTTCCTCATCGTGGCACTTGCAAAGCTGATCTGGGACAATATAAAAAAGCAACAAGTTCGAACTTTAAAAAGCGACTTTATCTTGTTTATAAAAATCGGTCTCATGGCCTTAGCGCCGATAGCTTTAATTATGTTACAATCGGATTTGGGAACTGCACTTGTGCTAGTCTCGATTACCGTCGGGATGATTTTCATATCAGGGATTACTTGGCGTTTATTATTACCTATATTCGGCTCTATTGCCGTGCTTGGAACGAGTCTCGTCTTATTAGTTATTTATAATCCAGCCATCCTAACATCACTTGGCTTTGAGAAATATCAATTTAACCGCATTACTTCTTGGCTCCAACCAGAAAAAGACCCGCTAAACACAGGCATGCAATTACTGTATTCCATACGGGCAATAGGTTCTGGAGAGTTGACAGGAAGTGGCATTGGATACGAAGCAATTCAAATTCCGGAAAACCATAATGATTTTATTTTTACCGTTATTGGCGGCGATTTTGGCTTTGTTGGTGCATGCGCCTTACTTGTGGTATACTTCTTATTAGTCTATCAAATTATTCGAGTTGCACTGGATATCGGCATGCCTTTTTATTCGTATATTTGTACGGGTGTGGTGTCGATGATTTTTTTCCATGTGTTGCAAAATATCGGGATGACCATTGGGATGTTACCGATTACGGGGATTCCGCTACTATTTATTAGTTATGGCGGGAGTGCGATGCTCGGAAGTTTAATGGCGATTGGACTTGTCTTATCTGCACGATACAATGCGCCTAAGATGGCTGCTAGTCTTGTGTAAATTTTTTATAACTGTATGGGGAAACAGTGGGAGTATTGCTGAAGGCTTATTCGAAATAGAACCGTTATTCCATCCAGTAAGGAGCGTAAAGAATGAATTCGCGAAATAAAATATCTGCGAGAATTGATTATGGCATCGTCTTATCTTTGATGCTATTATGTTTGATTAGTATGATTTCGATCTACAGCGCGCAATTGACGAATGAGCAATACACTGCCAACTTCGTAGTGAAGCAAGCCGTTTGGTTTGTGGTGAGTGGCTTTGCGATTTTTGTTATCATGCAGCTGGATTACGAACGACTAACGAAATGGGCCTACTATTTTTATGGTTTAGGTTTATTGATGTTGGTTTTCGTATTGTTTTTTGGGAAAGTAGTAAATGGGGCGAGAAGTTGGATTATCATTCCGTTTTTAGGAAATCTGCAACCTTCTGAGGTCGTGAAAGTAATCCTAATTGTCGTACTTGCAAAAGTTATTTGGGATCACAATCGGAAATTCCGAACGCATACCGTCAAATATGATTTTTGGCTACTCGTTAAAATGGGGATGTTCACACTCGTACCGATTGGATTGATTATGTTGCAACCCGATTTAGGTACTGGACTTGTATTTATCGCGATAATGTCTGGGATGATTTTGGTTTCAGGGATTACGTGGAAGTTGATTGTGCCGATTTATGGTTCGATTGTAGCGATTGGCGGATCTTTGCTATATCTCGTGTTGTATCATGAGAGTTGGCTTGTGAAACTGGGCTTTAAATCGTATCAGTTTGAGCGGATTCATACGTGGATTAATCCAGAGTCTGATCCTCAAGGCGGCGGTTATCAGGTGCTTCGAGCGATGACGGCGATTGGTTCTGGTCAAATTAGCGGAAACGGTGCTGGTTATAATGCCATCGCGATTCCTGAAAACCATAATGACTTTATTTTTACGGTTATCGGTGGTGATTTTGGTTTTGTCGGTGCTAGTATTTTGCTGGCGATTTATTTCTTGTTGATTTACCAAATTATTCGTGTGGCGCTGGATGTCGGTATTCCGTTTTATTCGTATATTTGTACGGGCGTTGTCATGATGATTATGTTCCACGTTCTTGAAAATGTTGGTATGAACATCGGCTTGCTACCGATTACGGGTATTCCGTTGCCGTTTATTAGTTACGGAGGGAGTGCGCTCCTGGGGAACATGATGGCAATTGGTCTGGTCCTCGGAATCAGGTACAATTACCAGAAATCGATGTTTACGGTGAAAGAAGAGAAACTCGCAGAATAATAGAAGAATCGCCTTGTCTGACTGGATGGGGTGATTTTTTTTACGTTTTTTTTAGGGAACTATTTGTGATTACATTGGAAATCTATTATGATAGAGATAGCATTACATGAATTGGAGGGGAAATAACGGGATGATAACTTTTTACTGGTATCCGAAATGTTCGACGTGTAAGAAAGCAAAACAGTGGCTTGATGACAACAAGGTGGACTATAATCAAATTGACATGATTGAAACGCCACCAACGAAAGAAGAATTGCAGCAGTGGTGGAAAAACAGTGGACTAGGAATTCGCCGTTTCTTTAATACAAGTGGCATTAAATACCGCGAATTGGGCTTGAAAGATAAAGTGGACCAAATGACAGAGGATGAAGCGTTTACATTACTCGCAACAGATGGTAAACTAATAAAGAGACCAATCGTTACAAATGGTGAAAAAGTGACGCTGGGCTTCAAAGAAAGTGAATTTGTAGAAAACTGGAAGTAAATACTGACTTGAAGGGGGATTAGTAAAATGAGTTTACCAAAGGATTTACGTTATTCAGAAGAGCATGAATGGGTGAAAGATGACAGTGGCAAATTCGTGATTGGCATTACGGATTTTGCGCAAGATCAATTAGGTGATATCGTTTTCGTTGAATTACCAGAAGTTGGCGATACGATTACACAAGGCGATTCTATCGGAAGCATTGAGTCTGTTAAAACAGTATCTGATTTCTACGCACCAATCACTGGGAAAGTCGTAGCAATCAATGAAGAGCTAGAAGACGCGCCAGAATTGATTAACTCAGCACCATATGAAGGCGGCTGGTTACTAAAAGTAGAAGACGTGGATGCAGCACAAATCGATGCATTACTTTCTGCGGATGATTACGAGAAAACATTAGACTAATACGTTGTACATAGAAGACCCTCTTCGTTTGGCAAGAGGGTTTTCTTTTCTTATGAAGTGAGGAGTATATAGAATGGTAGCAATTTGGAATAAAGAACAATTAACGCAAAACTTGGCAGAACAAGCTGATTTTGCGCTTTATTTTTTCACGCCAATGTGTTTAGGTTGTCAGCAAGCGATGAAACTTGTTGATTTGGCGGACGAGACGCTGGAAAACACGTTGATTGGAAAAATGGATTTGAATTATGTGCCAGAGTTGGCGGAGCAGTGGGAAATTACGAATGTGCCTGTTTTGCTGTCTTTTAAAGACGGTGAACTTGCGGAAGTCAGTTATAAATTAGGAAATTTGATAGACGTTTATGAGTTTTTGAAAAAATGACATGTCTCGATTTTTGACTTTTTATGTAGTATAATGAGGACGAGGACGGATGAGGAGGTGTAATAATTGGGAATACGAGATGTTTTGCTACGAGAGTTTGGTTATGAAGAGCCGATAGTAGCAAACAACATGGGGGAGCAAGCATTTGGGATGTCTAGAGATAGTTTGAGACGTAGCATGAATCGACTGGTAGCCAGAAAAGAGTTGGCACGTTTTGCAGAAGGTATTTACTATTTTCCGAAGTGGAGTGAGTTGCTTCAGCAGGAGACATTGCTTAGTGAACGTGTTGTGATTGAGCGTAAGTATGTCAAGGACAAGAATAAGCGATACGGCTATTTCTCGGGTGGCACATTTGCTAATCAGATTCAGCTGACGACGCAAGTGCCGTACGTACAAGAAATTGTGACGATGAAATGTGCGAGTAAGAAGCGAAATGTGACGCTTAAAGTAACACAATTGTTGTTGCGCAAACCACGTGTCCCAGTTACGCCAGGTAACTATAAAGTGTTGCAGGTTCTTGATTTGTTAACTGAACACCTTGCTTTTGTAGAGGTGGGTCGTAAAGAAATGAACGAGAAGGTGCGCAAGTATCTAGCCGATGTAACACTATCTAACGATGAAGTGATACGAATTATTTCAGAATATCCCAGTAAGACATCAAAAGAACTATTAGAATCGGGGTTATTGGATGCACTTATACGAAAATAAGGAAGTTTTTAACCAGCTTATTGTTGCGACTAGTCAAGTGAAGCATTTGCCGGAAGCTGTTGTCGAGAAGGATTATTATGTATCGTTACTTCTGAGGTGCTTACGTGATGAGTTGCCTAATTTAGTTTTTAAAGGCGGGACATCGTTGTCAAAAGCGTATCATGTGATTCAACGTTTTTCGGAAGATATTGATTTAACTTTTTCTGTTAGGTTGCAGAATACGGAGTTGAAGAAGGCAAAGAACACGATTTTAGAAACAATCACGTTATTAGATTTGCGAATAGAGAATCTGGATAAAATTATGTCTAGAAGGCGTTTTAATCGGTATGAGGTAGCTTTTGATCCTATGTATGTTAGTACTACGTTGAAGAATCATCTGTTAGTGGAAACTTTTGCACATTATACACCATATCCGGTTGAAGAGCGGGCCATCTCGAACTATATTTATGAGTATTTGGAGTCGATTCAAAGGGAGGATGTCATTGTGCAGTTCCCGGAATTGGCTCCTTTTTTGATGCGGGTACAGTCGCTTGAACGGACGTTTGTGGATAAAATTTTTGCGGTGCTGGATCGATATTTGGAAGGGGAAAGTGAGGGCTTTTCCAGGCATTTGTATGATCTTTATAAGATGAGTAGTGGGTCTGCGTTGGCTTTGGATGGGGTGAGAGCGCTGTTTGAAGAGGTGCGACGGGAATTGGCTGGTGATTTAAAGCAGAATCCATCGGCGATACTTGGTTTTCCTGTGAGGGCGCGATTGTTACAGTTGTTAACGACGGATTTCTATCGGAAAGATTATGAGCGAATTACGGAACAGCTTGTGCAAGAGGATGTGCCGTATGCGGTGGTGAAGGAAAAACTAATTGGATTGCTAGAGGACCAGTTGCCAGTTGGTTAATTTTTTGGTGCTGACCAACTTTGTTTCGCGTCCGATATAGAAATGAGTACTCCTAACAAGATTGCTATAGACCCACACGAATGTGTTGTGGTACTATACTTGAGGTACTTATTTATGTTTTTAACGGGGGTTTATGATGAGCAGTTCGAATTTGACGATTCTGTCGGTAATTAGTAATTTTGTGATTGTGGTTTTAAAATTTATTGTTGGGTTTTTGACGGGATCGGTGGCGGTTATTTCAGAGGCGGTGCATTCGTCGATGGACTTGTTTGCGTCGGTGATTACGTTTTTCTCGGTTCGAATTTCGAATAAACCTGCGGACGCGGATCATCCTTATGGGCATGGGAAGGCGGAGAATATTGCGGGGACGATTGAGACGTTGCTGATTTTTGTGGCCGGGATTTGGATTATTATCGAGTCGATGAACAAGTTTTTTAATCCACATGAAATTAGGTTTCCTGCGCTTGGAATTGCGGTGATGCTGTTTGGGGCTGCGGTGAATATTATTGTGTCGCGTGTCATTAAGAAGGCGGCGGATAAAGAGAATTCGGTAGCTATGAAGTCGAACGCGCTGCATTTATATACAGATGTTTTTACGTCGCTTGGTATTGCGTTTAGTTTGTTGCTTGTTTATTTGACTGGTTGGCTGTGGCTTGATCCGGTGATTGCGATTTTGACGGCGTTTTATATTATGTATGAGGCGTGGAAGTTGTTGAAAGAATCGTTTCCACCACTTATGGATAAGCGTTTATCGCCTAGTGAAGAGGCAGAAATTAAGCGGATTATTTTGACGCATAAGGCGAATTTTATTGAGTTTCATGATTTTCGTTCGCGTCGTGCTGGAGCGGAGGAGTATATTGATTTTCACTTAGTTGTGGCCAATGATTTGACGATTGAGAAGGCGCATTCGCTTTGTGATGATATAGAGAAAGAGATTTATGATTTTTATTCGAAGGCGCAAGTGTTGATTCATTTAGAGCCAGAGGAAGAACGGATATTGACGAGAGAATCATAAGTTTTGTGATACAATAGGGGCAATAACTTGAAGTGAGGTGCCGGAAAATGACATCGATATTAATTGCGGATGATGAGAAAGAAATTGTAGATTTAGTGAAATTATATCTTCAGAATGAGGGCTATACGATTCTTCAGGCTTATGATGGTGCGCAAGTATGGGAAATGGTGCAGAAAGAGGCGCTTGATTTAGTCGTGTTGGATATTATGATGCCAGAAATGGATGGCTTGGAAGTATGTCGCTTGATGCGTCAGGAGGGCATTACGACGCCGATTTTGATGCTGAGTGCGAAGGCGGAGGATAATGATAAGATTATGGGCTTGTTAACGGGCGCGGATGATTATATGGTGAAGCCGTTTAATCCGTTAGAGTTGTCGGTGCGTGTGAAGGCGATTTTGCGTCGGGTGCAGATGATGAACAAGGAACAGCTTGGAAGTACGCAGGGAAATCAGCTTGTGCTTGGGCCCATCGTGGTTGACCGGGAACTGCATACCGTGATGGTTCACGAGAAGGAACTGCATTTGACGACGTCTGAATTCGATATTTTATTTTTACTTGCAAATGAGCCTGGACGGGTATTTAGTTCGGAGCTTATTTTTGAACGTATTTGGCAGGAGAAAGCGCTTGGTGCGAGCAAGACGGTGATGGTGCATATTAGTAATTTACGCGATAAATTGAAGGATGCGATGGATGGCGAGAATGTAATCAAAACCATTTGGGGAGTAGGTTATAAAATTGAAATTTAAGCAGTTTCTATGGCGGATTTGGCGGCAAATGCATCCACTACAAATTATTGTTTTAGCCGGTTTGTCATGGTTTGCAAGCTTTGTTACGCTTCGTAGTATTGGCTTGTGGCTTGTTTCGTTGACGAGTAATTCGATTGTGTTGACGGGGACGACGAGCCGTTTTATCGATTTGTTCGGATATGGTCGTTATGACAAATTGCTGAACTCGCCGTGGCTCATCACATTGAAATACCTCGGTATTTTGGCGGTTGCGTTTGTTTTTTTCCTATTTTTCTATTGGCTTTTTAAACAAAATTTATTGCGAAAACAGTTGCGGCAAGTCAATTTAGCGATTGTTCAAGATCAGCCGATGGAGCAGGAGAGCTTGATTCCTGAGATTGTGCAGTTGGAAGAAAGTATTGACAAAATGCGGGCGCACCAAGCGGAGTTAATTGAGCAAGAGCAAGAAGCGCAGCAGGCCAAAAACGACTTGATTACGAATGTGTCGCATGATTTGCGGACTCCGCTGACATCGATTTTAGGGTATTTGAGTTATATTCACGAAGATCGTTATCGTGATGAGGTGGAATTGCGTCATTATACGGAATTGGTATACGGGAAGGCACGCCGATTGCATAAACTAATAGATGATTTGTTTGATTATACACGTCTAGAAAGCGCTGAATTTCACATTAAGGAAGACGCTCTTGATATGGTAGAACTGCTTCGCCAGCTTGTTTCGGAGTATGAACGTTCAGCTTCTGAGAAGGACGTACAAATTATTGAAATGTATACGGTCGACGATTTGAAAGTAACGGGTGACGGCATGCAAATTATGCGTTTATTCGAGAATTTGTTTTCCAATGCCTTGCGCTATGGCGCTAGTGGTAAAAAAATCGAAATTAGTGCCAAAAAAGAAGCAGGAATGGCGATTATTGAAGTATCCAATTATGGTGCCGAAATTCCAGCCAGCGACATCCCGCAACTTTTCGATCGGTTTTATAAAGTGGACAAAAATCGGACAACAACAGGGACAGGACTAGGTCTAGCTATTGCCAAATCGATTGTAGAACGCCATGGCGGGCAGGTTTTTGCAACAAGCCGCAAAGGAAAAACAACGTTCACTGTACAACTGCCGCTAATCGTGCGTTAATCTTTAAGATTTCTTTCTGTTTTCTTACTTCCTAGTTAATTATTTTACTATAAAGTGATTACTAGGAGGGGAGAGCATGAAGAAACAGAGTGTTATTTTGCTTGTAGCTATGTTGACGATTATTGCTATTTTAGTGTTAGTTTTTTGGAATAAAGGGATGAATGCGGCGCCGACGGTGAACGCCAATAGTGCGCTACTTGTTAGTTTGAAACATGACAAGACGTTATTTGAAGAAAATACAGATCAGAAAGTACCCATTGCAAGTTTGACAAAGTTGATGACGGCGTACTTAGTTCTGGAATCGATACATAATAAACAGCTTTCTTGGGACGAAGGCTTAACTTTAAAAAGATTAGATGACCCGCGGGCAGTGAGTTTACAAGCCAGGACGGGGAAGACTTATTATTCGGTACAAGATTTATTTGCAACAATGATGATTATGTCTGCAAATGATGCGGCGGAAGCACTTGCCGAAAGGGTGAATGCGACTGATTTTGTAGGAGAAATGAACGCGAAAGCAAAAGAATTAGGCTTGAAAAAAACGAAATACGTGAATGCGACTGGTCTAGACAGTAACGGTGAAGAATCGATGTCGACGGCGGGCGATTTGCTGATTTTGGCGAAAGAGTTAATATCTGATTATCCTGAAATTTTAGAAACGACTTCGCGGACAAGTTATGTTACGAAGGATGGCAATACAGTCCACACAACAAACGACCTGTTGCAAGAAAATGAAGTTGACGGCTTGGATGGCCTCAAAACAGGATTTACTGATCAAGCGGGTTATTGCCTTATCGCGACGGCTGTGCAGAATGGTGACCGACTGATTGCGGTAGTTCTTGGTAGCCGGACGGACAATAATCGAATGAAAAGCGCGGAAACATTGCTTGATTATGGTTTTTCAAAATAAATTTCGGCTGTATCTTGACAAATCCGACTAAAAACATGTAATATTAATAAAACACGAGGCGCAAGGGATGCGCCACAATATAATCTTATCAAGAGTGGTGGAGGGATATGCCCGAAGAAACCCGGCAACCTAAGTGGATGAACGTGTCCATTGCAAGGTGCTAAATCATACAGAGCGACAAAGCTTTGAGAGATGAGAGAAAAGCGTAAATTATGTATGTAATTACACCTTTTCTGCTCTTGGGCGGAAGAGGTTTTTTGTTTCATAAAAACAGCAGTAACGAGGGTGGAGTTTATTTTGATAAGGCTTAAAAGTGTTGTGAAAGACTACAAAACACGTAAAAACAATGTACGAGCAGTCGATGATGTCAACCTATCCATTGAAAAAGGTGAAATATTTGGCGTCGTAGGGTATTCTGGCGCAGGAAAAAGTACGCTAATCCGAATGTTTAATGGCTTAGAATTGCCGACAGAAGGTAGCGTCGAAGTCGATGAACTATTTATTTCTGAAATTAGAGGTAGCAAGCTACGCAAAGCTCGTCAGCAAATCGGTATGATTTTTCAGCATTTTAATTTGTTGTGGTCGCGTACGGTGTATGACAATATTGCGTTCCCGTTAGAAATTGCCGGTGTACGCGGAGAAAAGCGCCGTTTTCGAGTGAATGAGTTGATTCGACTTGTTGGCTTGGAAGGTAAAGAAGATGCTTACCCATCTGAATTGAGTGGTGGACAGAAGCAGCGTGTTGGGATTGCGCGTGCTTTAGCGAATAACCCGAAAGTATTGCTTTGTGATGAAGCAACATCTGCACTTGATCCACAAACGACCGATGAAGTATTGGAATTATTGCTAGACATCAATCGCCGACTAAACCTCACGATTATCGTTATCACCCACGAAATGCATGTCATCCGCAAAATTTGTAACCGCGTGGCCGTGATGGAAGCAGGACGCGTAGTCGAGCTAGGCGACGTTATCGACGTTTTCCAACATCCGCAAGAATGCGTAACGAAGCGCTTTGTTCGCCAAGTGACCGAATCGGACGAAACAGAAGAGTTGATTCACATGTTGCTTGAGAATTATTCGGACGGCAAACTTGTCAAATTACTTTTTGTTGGTGGAAAAGCAACGCAGCCGATTATTTCACAAGTGGCACAAGAAAATCATGTGTTACTGAATATACTCCACGGGAACTTGACACAAACGCAAAACGGCGCCTACGGGACGCTATATATTCAAATTCAAGGAGAAGTTGCGCAAGTGGATGCAACAATCACACGGTTACGCGAGCTTGAAATAGAAACGGAAGTGATTGAAGCATGAACGAATCTACAGGATATTTCGCAAATGTCGATTGGGACATGATGAAAACAGCGACCGAAGAAACGCTTTATATGACGATCGTCTCTTTATTCGCCGTCTTTTTCTTAGGTTTAGCGCTAGGTCTGATTCTTTTTCTAACCAACCGCAAAAAAGATAGTGGTTCGCGAATCGCTTACTGGATTACGGCGATATTAGTCAACGTTTTCCGCTCGATTCCGTTTATCATATTGATTGTGTTACTCTTGCCAATGACAAAAACGCTCGTCGGAACTATTATTGGGCCGAAAGCCGCGTTACCTGCTTTAATCATCTCCGCTGCACCATTTTATGCACGGATGGTTGAAATTGCGTTCCGCGAAGTAGATAAAGGCGTTATCGAAGCTGCAAAAGCGATGGGGGCAAATCTTTTCACGATTATTGGGAAAGTATTGATTCCCGAAGCATTGCCAGCGATTATTTCAGGAATTACCGTGACAGCAATCTCACTTGTTGGTTTTACCGCAATGGCCGGAGTTATTGGTGCAGGCGGACTTGGAAATGCCGCGTATCTAGAAGGCTTCCAACGAAATCAACCAGCAGTCACATTAGTAGCGACTATTATTATTTTAATTATAGTATTTGTTTTCCAATTTATTGGAGACATCTTGACCAAATGGGTCGACAAACGATAAAGAAGGGGAGATGTTAGATGAAAAAGGTTTTACTTGGATTATTTACACTGACTTTAGTATTAGTTTTAGCGGCTTGTGGCGGAGGTTCAAAAGATGACGCGAGCGGAGATAAAGGAACGACGCTTGTTATTGGGGCGTCCAACTCACCTCACGCAGTCATTTTAGAGAAAGCCAAACCGATTTTAGCGAAAAAAGGTATTAACTTAGATATTAAGAAATATACAGATTACGTAATGCCAAACGTGGCGCTTGATGAAGGCGATTTGGACGCGAACTATTTCCAAACGATTCCTTACATGGAGCTTGAAATGAAAGAAAAAGGCTATAAATTTGTCAACATGGGCGGTATTCATATCGAACCGATGGGCATCTATTCGAAGAAATACAAATCATTAGACGACCTACCAAAAAATGCAGAGGTTATCATGTCTAACAGTAAATCTGACTGGCCACGTGTGCTTGGAATTCTAGCGGATGCCGGCGTAATTAAATTGAAAGACGGCGTGAAACGTCAAGACGTGACATTTGATGACATCACAGAGAATCCAAAAAACATTAAATTCAAATACGATGTGGACGCAGGTTACTTGATGACTGCTTACAATAACGAAGAAGGCGATGTTGTTGCAATCAACTCGAACTTCGTAGTAGATCAAGGCATGAACCCGAAAAAAGACGCAATCGCTATTGAAAAAACGGATTCACCATACGTAAATATCGTGGCAGCACAAGAGAAAAATAAAGATAACAAAGATATCAAAGAACTTGTAAAAGTGCTACAATCTAAAGAAATCCAAGACTTCATTACAAAAGAATGGAAAGGTGCAGTAGTTCCTGTATCTAACTAAAAACAAAAAATGCACGGTGCCAAGAAAGCAGGCGCCGTGCATTTTGCTGTAATAGCAGGTAATTTATTGTTTTCGTTGTTCGCGAATCACGTCTGTCATTAACTTATCGATTTCCCGTTTCGAAATGATTTTGTCATTGCTAGGTGCTGCGGGAATTTTTTCAACAGGAAGTAGTTCCATGGTGAAGTCGAAGTCCAGTTGTTGTTTTGTCGCTTTGTTTTGGTAGTGGAAGGTCATGAGTAGCTGCTTCATGCCTTTATCCGCATCGGGATGAACGGTTATCTTTGTATTTAAGTCAATAGCTTTATTTTGTTGTATGTCAGAAAGCCATTGTTGTGTTTTCTTCAAGTTCTGTGACCACGATTTTTTAGCCCCATCTGCCGTAAGCCCCATTACTTCACTGTACAAATTCAAAAAATCTTCATCGCTTTGAAATTCGTCAAGGAGCGCATCGCCGAGATGAACGAGTTCCTGCTTGTCCAATGTTAGTGTAATCGCATCGTCTTTCGTTTGGTAGTGCGTTTTGTCTAGGTCGTTTAGTTCTTTGTAGAGACGGAATGCGGTTTTCTTCTCAATCGCGCTTAGTTGTTCGGATTGATCGTCAACCATTTTCTGATCGATGACTTGGTTTGTTGCGTTTTGTAATGTTTGCAATACGTCGAAATGCTTCTCTTTCAGATTCTTGTTACTAGCAAGAACGCTAGAATATACGGAATTTGTCGTTAAATCCAAGATATTTCGAACTGGAGCTTGCATCTGGAAAAAATCAGCTGCTGGGACGAAAATTTTCCCGGTATTGCCGTTTTCATAGGAGTGAGCAGTGATGTCCATAGCCGGAGCGCCACCAATGTGTAGCCCGTAAGTGTTATACGTTAAATCACGTGGTGTATCACGCGATGTTTTGACGGTTAAGTAACTTTCTTTTAGTGCGTCTGGATTGAGCATCGCAAGTTCAGAAAAACCAGAAATCACCGTTGGGTTTAACTTAAATTCTGCGGTATATTGCTCGTTTTTAATAATATCTCGGAAAGACGACATGAACGCTGATTTTGGCGAACTGCAAGCCGTTAGAAATAATATAATCGCGATTACAATCATCGTAAGTATTAATATTGCCTTCTTCATAAAAAGGTTCCTCCATAAATGTTTCGAAAATATTACGCTATTATAACAGTAACATATCTCACCAAATTCGACAATGCTTCTCTTGCCTAAAAATAAAATCGTATTGAGTGTTTCAAAGCGTGTATTTTGGTACAATGGAGGGGAACGCATCATGCTTGTTTTCTCAACTATGAAATGACTAGTGATAATTAAAAAGGGAGTGAAATACGGGGCTATACTTCACAAATCGGTAATCTTAAAAATTAGTTCATTTCGGATAGTTGTAATTAGATTAGAATTATACTAAACTAGAAACATGCGTAGTGAAAATAATGCGAAAAACTTAGGAGGTAATTTTTAATGTCAACGTTGAAAATTCAAGATTTACATGTTGAAATAGAAGGCAAAGAGATTTTAAAAGGGGTAAACCTAGAAATTTCTACAGGGGAAATCCATGCAATTATGGGACCTAATGGAACTGGTAAATCGACACTATCCTCAGCAATTATGGGGCATCCTAAATATGAAGTAACACAAGGAACAATCGAGTTTGATGGCGAAGACGTTCTAGAAATGGAAGTGGATGAACGCGCTCGTATCGGACTTTTCTTGGCAATGCAATATCCGAGTGAAATTAGTGGGGTAACGAATGCGGAATTCATGCGTGCTGCGATTAACAGCCGTCGTGAAGAAGGTAAAGAAATCCCATTGATGCAATTCATTCGTAAATTAGATGAAAAAATGGCTATTTTGGAAATGGATGAAGAAATGGCTGAGCGTTACCTAAATGAAGGCTTCTCTGGTGGGGAGAAGAAACGTAATGAAATCTTGCAATTACTAATGATCGAACCTAAAATCGCGATTCTTGATGAAATCGATTCTGGTTTGGACATTGATGCGCTTAAAGTTGTATCTAAAGGGATTAACGAAATGCGCGGCGAAGGATTCGGTTGCTTGATTATCACCCATTACCAACGCCTGCTTAACTACATCGAACCTGATTTCGTACACGTGATGATGCAAGGTAAAGTTGTGAAAAGCGGTGGTTCTGAACTTGCGAAACGTCTAGAGCTTGAAGGTTATGACTGGATTAAGCAAGAACTTGGAATTGAATTGGAAGAAGAAGAAACAGTTGACCAACAATAAGAAAGTGAGGAATTAAATCATGACAGAAAATTTAGCTGTAAAAGATGATTTTATCCGTGCTTTTTCAGGCGATTTAGGTGAGCCTAGCTGGTTAACAGAGCTACGGATAAACGCATGGCAACAAGCTTCAGAATTAGCTTTGCCATTTGTAGATAAAACGAAAATTGATCGTTGGAATTTCACGAAGTTTGAGAAGTATGAAGCGTTTCAAGCTGGTGTGACGAACGAAGCATTACCAGAGAGCGTGCAAGCGTTAATTAATGAAGATGCGAATGTGTATGTTCAGATTGATAATCGCCCGGCACGACTTCATTTAAGTCAAGATTTAATCGATGCAGGCGTGATTTTTACAGATATTATTACGGCGGCTGTGAAGCATCCTGAATTGGTTCAGAAGTATTTCATGAAAGAAGCGGTGAAAGTGGATGAAAGTCGCTTAACTGCTTTCCATACAGCGCTTGTAAACGGTGGGCTTTTCTTGTATGTTCCGAAGAATGTAGAAGTAAAAGAGCCAATGCAAGCTGTGTTTGCTCATAAAAACGCGGCGTCTCCATTGGTGAATCATGTGTTAATCGTGGCGGATGATAATAGCGCGGTGACTTATGTGGAGAACTATGTGACGCTTGACGCGGACAATAAAGGCATTGTGAACATTGTGGCGGAAGTTATCGCAGAAAACAATGCACAAATTAAATTCGGTGCGGTGGACAACTTAGGAAGCGGTGCGGTAGCTTATGTGAACCGTCGCGGGCATGTTGGCAACGACAGCCGTTTGGAGTGGGCGCTTGGTTTGATGAATGACGGCGACACGATTAATGAGAATACGACGAACTTGATGGGTAACGGCTCTGTAAGTGACGTGAAAACTGTGACGGTTGGTCGTGGCAAACAAACGCAAAATATTACGACGCGCGTGACGCATTATGGCCTAGCTTCTTTAGGTACGATTTTGTCACACGGTGTTATGAAAGATAGCGCAACAACGATTTTTAACGGTATTGGGCATATTAAGCACGGTGCGTCGAAATCGGATGCGCAACAAGAATCTCGCGTGTTAATGCTTAGTCCAAAAGCGCGTGGGGATGCGAATCCAATTCTTTTGATTGACGAGAACGATGTAGTGGCAGGACATGCGGCGTCTGTTGGTCGTGTTGATCCGCTACAACTGTTTTACTTGATGAGTCGCGGGGTTTCTAAAGAAGAAGCTGAACGCCTTGTTATTCATGGTTTCTTAGACCCAGTTGTGCGCCAACTACCAATCGAAAGCGTGAAACTTCAACTAAAAGAAGTTATCGAAGGGAAAGTGCGCTAAATGATCGATACGCCAAAATTGCAAGCTGATTTTCCGATTTTAAAGCAAGAGGTCAATGAAAAACCGCTCGCTTATCTGGATAATGCGGCTACTTCCCAAAAACCGAAGCAAGTCTTGGATGCTGTCATGAAATATTATGAATGGGATAATGCGAATGTTCATCGGGGCGTGCATACATTGGCGGCTCGTGCGACGGATGCGTATGAAGGAAGCCGTGAGAAGGTTGCCCGCTTTATTGGGGCACGTGCGACGGCGGAAGTTATTTTTACGCGGGGGACGACGACGGCGATTAATATCGTGGCAAATAGTTACGGTACGGCGAACTTAGAACCTGGCGATGAGATTGTGATTTCTTATTTGGAACATCATAGTAATTTGATTCCGTGGCAACAACTAGCGAAGCGGACGGGAGCCAAGTTGGTATATATCGATTTGGACGCGGACGCGACGGTTACGGTGGAAGCTGCGCGCAAAGTTATCAATACCAAAACGAAGATTGTGGCGATTGCCCATGTGTCAAACGTGATTGGCTCAATTGCACCGGTTCGCGAGATTGCGGACTTGGCGCATGCGGTAGGCGCGGTGATTCTTGTGGACGGTGCGCAGGCTGTGCCTCACATGAAAGTTGACGTCGTTGCGCTGGATGCTGATTTCTATGCGTTTTCGGGGCATAAGATGATGGCTCCGACGGGAATTGGTGTGTTGTACGGGAAGCAAGAAGTGCTTGATGCGATGGCACCTAGCGAATTTGGCGGGGAAATGATTGATTTTGTGGAACTGTACGATTCGACTTGGAAGCCGTTGCCGTGGAAATTCGAAGCGGGGACGCCAAATATTGCGGGAGCGATTGGTTTAGGCGTTGCGGTAGATTATTTGGAGTCGCTTGGTTTGGATGCGGTACATGCGCATGAGCAAGTTTTGACGGCGTATGCGTTGGAAGAGATGCAGAAGCTAGATGGCATTACGATATATGGTCCACTTGATGCAGCTAAGCGTTGCGGATTGATTACATTTAACTTAGAAGGCGCGCATCCGCATGATATTGCGACCGTTTTGGATGAGGAAGGCGTAGCTATTCGTGCAGGACATCACTGTGCGCAACCGCTAATGAAATGGCTAGATGTTTCTTCAACGGCGCGCGTCAGTTTTTACGTCTATAATACAAAGCAAGAGGTTGACCAATTCATTGAAGGCCTCAAGCTAACAAAGGAGTATTTCGGATTATGAGTAGTCGCAAATTAGACCAATTGTATCGCCAAGTCATAATGGATCATTACAAAAATCCGCGTAACAACGGCACATTAGACGACGAAAGTGTGACGATTGACCTCAACAACCCAACATGCGGTGACGAAATTCATCTCCATCTCAAAATGGAAGACCAAATTATCACCGATGCAAAATTTACAGGTAGCGGATGCTCGATTTCGATGGCCAGTGCTTCGATGATGACTGAAAGCATTATTGGCAAATCTGAAAAAGAGGCACTCAAAATGTCGCGTGATTTTTCCGAAATGGTACAAGGTCACGAACACGATATCGTGGATGAAAATGGCGATGTCGAGGCATTAGCTGGTGTTGCTAAATTTCCAGCCCGAATCAAATGCGCCACACTTTCTTGGAAAGCAATGGAGCGCGCGATTTTTGAATTCGAAGGATCGAAATAAGCTTTAAGGAGGAATGAACAATGACTGAAATTCCAGAAATTGGAGAATACCAGTATGGTTTTCACGATAAAGATACATCTGTTTTCCGTACAGAACGCGGCCTAACAGAAGATATAGTAAGAGAAATTTCCGGCATTAAAGAAGAACCAGAATGGATGTTAGATTTCCGTTTGAAGTCTTTAGAACAATTTTACAAAATGCCGATGCCGCAATGGGGTGGCGACCTGTCCGAACTGAAATTTGAAGACATTCGTTATTACGTGAAGCCTTCAGATCACACCGTTCGCGATTGGGACGAGGTTCCTGAAGAAATCAAGCGTACGTTTGATAAACTAGGAATTCCTGAAGCCGAGCAGAAATATTTAGCCGGTGCTTCCGCGCAGTACGAATCCGAAGTTGTGTATCACAACATGAAGCAAGACCTAGAAGACATGGGAATTGTTTTTAAAGATACAGACTCTGCTTTAAAAGAAAACGAAGACTTGTTCCGCGAATATTTTTCAAAAGTTATCCCGCCAAGTGATAACAAATTCGCAGCGCTAAACTCAGCAGTATGGTCCGGTGGTTCATTCATTTACGTTCCAAAAGGAATCAAAGTGGATACGCCGCTTCAAGCTTACTTCCGTATTAACTCCGAGAACATGGGGCAATTCGAGCGTACACTAATCATAGTTGACGAAGGCGGCAGTGTAAACTACGTAGAAGGCTGTACAGCACCGGTTTACACGACAAACTCGCTTCACTCAGCAGTTGTTGAAATCATTGTTAAACGCGATGCTTATTGCCGTTACACAACGATTCAAAACTGGGCAAACAACGTCTACAATCTCGTAACAAAACGTACTTTCTGTGATGAAAATGCGACAATGGAATGGATTGACGGAAATATCGGTTCGAAATTAACGATGAAATACCCAGCCGTTCATTTACGCGGTGAAGGTGCTCGTGGTATGACACTATCCATCGCGATTGCTGGTAAAGGACAACGCCAAGACGCCGGAGCAAAAATGCTTCACTTAGCGCCAAACACGTCGTCTACCATCGTTTCTAAATCGATTTCCAAACAAGGCGGTAACGTAACCTATCGCGGTATCGTGCACTTTGGCCGTAATTCAGCAGGATCGCGCTCTAACATTGAGTGTGACACGCTAATTATGGACAACGCGTCGACATCAGATACTATTCCATACAACGAAATTTTAAATAGCGACATCTCATTAGAGCATGAAGCAAAAGTTTCGAAAGTATCCGAAGAGCAATTGTTCTACTTGATGAGCCGTGGTGTTAGTGAAGAAGAAGCGACAGAAATGATTGTTATGGGCTTCATTGAGCCATTTACAAAAGAATTACCAATGGAATATGCAGTAGAAATGAACCGCTTGATTAAGTTTGAGATGGAAGGTTCTATTGGTTAATAAAATATCAGACAGGGATTCCTATTATTGGAGTTCCTGTTTTTCTTTACAAATCTTGTTGTAGAGATTAAAATAAAAGACGAACATATGTTTTTTGGAGGGCTTGATCGTGGAAACTGAGCTGAAGCAGAAATTAAAAACGTTGCCAGAGCGGCCGGGATGTTATATTTACCGGGATAGAAAAGGCGAGATTTTATATATTGGCAAGTCCAAAAATCTTAAAAAGCGTGTAAAGTCTTATTTCACCAAAACGCAGGTTGGAAAGACGGCACGCTTAGTTCGTCATATTTATGATTATGAGTTGATTATTACGGATTCGGAGCAAGAGGCGTTGTTGCTTGAAATGACGCTGATTATGAAGTATCAGCCTCCGTATAATGTGATGTTGAAAGATGAAATTCGTTATTCGTATTTGAAGATTACGAACGAAGAAAATCCGCATTTGGAAGTGACGAAAGATATTGAAAAGGACGGAGCGCTTTATTTTGGCCCGTATGCTAGCCGTTATCTTGTCGCGGAAACGCAGGAATTTTTGCAGAAGATTTATCCGCTTTGTCATTGTTCGGGGAAGAAGGGGCGGCCTTGTTTTTACTATCATTTGGGGATGTGTATTGGTCCTTGTGCGCGCGATGTGACGAAAGGGGAGTATGATGCGCAGATTAAGCGGATTAGCAGTTTCTTGAATGGTGGGCAGAAAGATGTGAAGCGCGATCTTGAAAAACGGATGCAGCTACAGATGGATAATCTAGAATTTGAGCGTGCGAAAGAAACGCATGAGCTGATGCATGTGTTAGATCGCGTGACGGAGAAGCAAAAAGTGATTATGCGTGATTCAGGGCATCGTGATGTTGTTCATTTTGCGGTAAGCGGGCAGTTTTGTGCGATTCAGGTTTTCTTTGTGCGGAATGGAGCGATTGTCGGTAGGAGCGCCAATGTGTTCGAATTTGTGAGTGATGTGAACAATATGATTGAGAGTTTTTTACTGACTTTTTATCATCATCCGAATCATTTATTGCCGAAAGAATTGCTCGTTCCGGAGCAGCTGGACACGAAATTGTTGGCGAATGCGCTTGGTATTAAAGTGCGGGTGCCAAGAAAAGGCGAGAAGAAGGCATTGCTTGAACTCGTACATGAGAATGCGAAAAGTGCGCTGGCGGCTCATTTTAAAATGTTGGATTATGCGGATGAGCTGGAGGATTAGGCTGTTTTGTTTCGCTTGACTTTCGGTAGCGTCATCGGCTATAATTCAGAGCTGGGCTGATTTTTAGAGAAATCGGTCTAAACGTATCTAATAAGGAGGAGTTTCATGGAACAGGAATACATCGAATTAGTAGGTGCAAGAGAAAATAACTTGAAAAATGTCTCATTACGCATCCCAAAACGCAAAATCACAATCTTTACAGGGGTGTCAGGTTCTGGTAAGTCATCGATTGTGTTCGGCACGATTGCCACAGAATCACAAAGACAACTGAATGAAACATATAGTAGCTTTATTCGAACTTTTCTACCAAAGTATCGGCAACCAGATGCAGACAAAATTGAAAATCTTTCGACATCTGTAATTATCGATCAAAAACGACTTGGCGGGAATTCCCGTTCGACATTAGGAACGATTACTGATATTAATCCGATTATTCGCTTATTATTCTCACGTATCGGCAAGCCTGAAATCGGCGGCTCTAACTTGTTTTCTTTCAATGATCCAGGCGGTATGTGTCCGGATTGTCATGGTGTTGGTCGCAAAATTGCTTTAGATTTGGATAAAGTTTTAGATAAAACGAAGTCACTGAATGAAGGTGCGATTCTTTTTCCGACTTTTTCGGTAGGTTCTTGGTATTGGAATCTGTATGCGTTGTCAGGGTTCTTTGATAATGATAAGAAGCTTGAGGATTATACGGAAGATGAGTGGGAGAAGTTTTTGTATGGAAAAGATATTAAGATTATGATGGAACTACCAACGGGTCAGATGAACACGGCGTATGAGGGTTTGGTGGAGAAGTTTGATCGATTATATATTAATAAAGATGGCGACATGGCGGAATCTACGAAGAAGCGAGTAGCTTTGTTTACGTCTGATGTGCATTGTCCGACTTGTGATGGAACGCGTCTGTCGCAACAAGCCCTTTCTTGCAAAATTGATGGTCAAAATATCGCGGATTATACGGCGATGCAAATTGATGAATTGATTCCAGTTGTGAAAGCGATTAAAGATGTAGAGGCGCAATCGATGACTACTAGTATTGCAGAGCGTTTGCAGCATCTCGTTGATATCGGGCTTGATTATGTAAGCTTGGATCGTGAGACGACGACGCTTTCTGGTGGGGAATCGCAACGTGTGAAGATGGTTCGCCATTTGACCAGTAGTTTGACAGACTTGCTCTATATTTTTGATGAGCCGAGTGTTGGCTTGCATCCGCGCGATGTCCATCGATTAAACGAACTTTTGCAGAAGTTGCGAGACAAGGGGAATACGGTTATTGTCGTGGAGCATGATCCGGACGTGATTAAGATTGCTGACCATATTGTTGATGTTGGCCCGCATGCTGGGAAACAGGGCGGCGAAATCATGTTTGAAGGCACATTTGAGGATCTTTTGAAGTCTGATACGCTAACTGGAAATCATATGAACAACAAGATTGAGCTAAAAGATAAAGTGCGCCAAGCAAGTGGAAAACTGCCTGAGGTGCATACTTCTTTGCATAATTTGAAAGACGTTCGGGTGGAAATCCCAGAAGGAATTTTGTCGGTAGTGACTGGTGTTGCAGGTTCTGGGAAAAGTACGCTAATTAATCAAGTGTTCTTAAAGCAAAATCCAGATGCGATTGTGATTGATCAGTCGGCTGCTCATGCCAATGTTCGCTCCAACTCGGCGACGTATACAGGCATTATGGACACCGTTCGTAAACTGTTTGGGGATGCCAATGGTGTTAGCCCGTCGATGTTTAGTTACAATTCAAAAGGTGCTTGCCCAGAATGTAAAGGGCTAGGCGTGATTTCGATGGATTTAGCATTCATGGAAGCGATTCGAACACCTTGTGAAGCCTGTGGCGGCAAACGATTCCAAGAAGAAGTTTTGCAATATACGTTAAGTGATAAGTCGATTAGCGATGTTTTGGAAATGAATGTTACGGAAGCTTTGGCGTTTTTCGAAAATAAGAAAATTACGAAGAAGCTGCAGGCGATGGAGGACGTGGGACTTGGCTATATTGCGCTAGGTCAGTCGCTAAATACATTGTCTGGCGGGGAATGCCAACGCTTGAAGCTGGCAAACGAGCTGCATAAAAAGGGCAGTATTTATGTGATGGACGAGCCAACGACAGGACTGCACATGTCTGATATTACGCACATTCTTGAAATCATGAATCGTCTGGTGGACAAAGGAAATACAGTCATCATCATCGAGCATAATTTGGACATCATCCGCAACGCCGACTGGATTATCGATCTCGGCCCTGAAGGCGGAAGTAAAGGCGGCCAAATCCTCTTTGAAGGAACGCCGGCCGATCTAAAAGCAAACAAGGTTTCATTAACAGCACAGTATATATAATGCAAGAACTTGAGGGCTAACGCGAGCTCTCAAGTTTTTTTATACTATATAATTCGTGTAAAGTGCTTCACTTTGGGGAAAGGGTTATAATAGTGGTGTAGCAACCGTTTCCACTCAAGGTAGGCATCGGATTGACGGAAGCCTTCTGTGTGGGCTTCGAGCGTTTCCCAACGAACAAGCAATAAATAATCTGTCTCGTTTTCTAGGCATTTATGCAATTCGTGGTCGATATAGCCGGGAATCGAGGTAATATATGCAGAAGCTACCTTGAAATCTTGTTCAAAGGAATCTGTATCACCTTGCGTTACTTGCAACATAGCGCTTTCCAAAATCATTGTTAGCCCTCATTTCTAAAAATTAAAAGTAGGTGTAAAAAATGAATTTAAACTACTATAATACATTTATTCTTGTAGCAGAAGATAGCTCAGCGAATTATGGCGAAATTCCAAATATAAAACGAGCGAAAAAAACAATAGGTGAGATTCAATTTGAGCTTTTGTATCGAAATGATTATAAATATACGCAAGAAGAGGTTCTTTTTGAGACACATATGCGGCATAAAGAAATTCCAGAGAGTGAACGAGCGGCGGAAAAAGAGGCGTTTTTTGCGAAGAGTCAAGCGTGTATGCGGACTTCGCCACTTGGGAAAAAATATGGTTGGGGACTACATTTTAATGAAGACGGGTATGTGAAATTGGTTGCGGTGGAAAGTGATGAATATCAAGATTTTGCTAATCAAAAAGACTTAACGATTACGCGTGCTATGAAATCTAAAAGATAGAGAGGAGTCGGTTTTTGATGATAACAATCGGATTAACGGGTTGGAGTGACCATGATACGTTATATGCGAGTGCAAGTAAACACAAATTAGAGGACTATGCGGGGAATTTTCCGATGGTTGAGGTGGATACGAGTTTTTATGCGATTCCATCTCCTTCGACAACGGAGCGTTGGGTAGAGCGGACACCAGAAGAGTTTTCTTTTGTTGTGAAGGCTTTTCAAGCGATGACCAAACATAAGGAATGGCAACAATATTATGATTCAGAAACAGAGATGTACCGCCGTTTTATGGATGCTATTGCGCCGATGAGTGAGCAGGGTCGGTTGAAAGCTATCTTGTTTCAGTTTCCGCCTTATTTCGGTTGCACCCGAGAAAATGTGAACTATTTACGGATGCTTCGTGAAAAAATGGGAGACTTACCGCTTTCTATCGAATTTCGTAACAAAACGTGGTATACCGAAAATACAACGACAAAAACGCTCGAATTATTGCGGGAGTTAGGATTTATTCACACGGTTGTCGATGAGCCACAAGTGGGGAATGGAAGTGTCCCTATCGTGTTGAAAGCGACGAATGATGCGATGACATTAATTAGACTGCATGGAAGAAATAGTGCGGGTTGGATGAAAGCGAACAGTCCAGAATGGCGCGAAGTCCGAACTTTGTATCGATATAATGAAGAAGAAATTAATTACTGGGCGGAAAATATTCGTTACTTGCAAAAACAATCAAAAGAAATTATTGTGATTTTCAATAATAATTCTGGTGGGGATGCTGCAGATAATGCGAAACATTTGCAGCAGGCATTGAATATTTCCTATGAAGGATTAGCGCCGATGCAGATGAATTTGTTTGATATATGATTTTTAGGCGGGTGGGAATGGATTTCCTGCCCTTATTTTGATTTCTTTAAGAGCTTTTTGGATAGAATAACACGAATTGGTTTCTAGTTTGCTTTTATTGGTGTTTAAAGTTGAAAAAAATACTTAATGTGTTATAATAGATAAAAATGAACGAAGGAGAGATTCAGATGACAAGAAATAATACAACATTACCCGTTCCCCCAAGCCTCGAAAGAATTACAGTTACAAACGAAGCAGAAATAATGGAGAAACTCCGAGAGTCCGAATTAGATAAACAACAAGGACGTGTGATGTCTTCAAACGATGGATGGGCGATGCTCGGGATGCCTGCCGTTAAGCGAGTATAAGCCTATGAGAAGCACACCACAGATTGAATGGACAATGGCTTTTCAAGAAGATGTAGCAGAAGTTTTTCATTTTTTAGAGTATCAGTATTGTAGTGAGAGTCAGAAGAATAAATTGTGGGAGAAGCTGAACCGGACGCAAGAGAAGCTCGCTTTATTTCCTGGAGTGGGAATTCTTTTAGATGATCGCGAGTATACAAGAGCGTATCGGCGAGTTCGGATGGGCTCCACATACTATATTTTTTATGAAGTCGATGCGTTCGCCGAGAAGGTGATTTTGCATCGGCTTTTAGCACAAGCGCGGAATTAT
Source organism: Listeria booriae (assembly GCF_000766865.1). GTDB lineage: Bacteria > Bacillota > Bacilli > Lactobacillales > Listeriaceae > Listeria_A > Listeria_A booriae. Next base: position 236,254 of record NZ_JNFA01000025.1, on the reverse strand, counting down.
GAGGTGCTTATACGTGAAGCAGTAGCGGAATATGTTGATGTAGATTAAAAAACAGTAGGTTCTCCTCGTGAAATAGGAGGAAAATACCTACTGTTGTTTTTTAACCTGTTGTTCCAATTAAGAAACTGATTGTTAAGATGATAAGAACAATGGCGGTAATAGCTACGTACAAATAATCTTTTTCTTTTAGGAAGGTGACGAAGGATACGAGTACGCGCAGGACTGGTGTTAGAATTAAGCAGAACAGGCCGAACATGACAATCGCGTATGGTTTGAATTGGGCGATGCCGTCAAAGATAGCGGTGAGCGTTGTTGGATAGGTTGTTCCTGGGTAGCCGCTTGTTCCTGTGAACATGAGGAGTAATAAGCCGATGAGAATGATTGCTGCGCTTAGTAAGACACCGATGCGAAGTAAGGTACTGACAATGGCTTCGACGCGGTGCATTTCTTCGTCTGTCGTTGATTTGTTATCTACCATCTATATCCACCCCAATCCTTCTAAAATCATTTGCAACGCGACATAAATCAGTACCGGAATGAAGACGAGACGGATGACTTTGCTTTTTAGTCGTTGCATAATGCGAGTGCCTATTGTCGCGCCGATTAGGACGCCGATTGCGACGGGGCCTGCGATCATTGGATCAATGTCCCCTCTGAACAGGTAGACCATGGCACTGGCTGCTGCTGTTACGCCCATCATTAAATTACTTGTTGCGCTGGACACTTTTAGTGGCATTTTCATGAAGACGTCAAGTGCCATTACTTTGAACGCGCCGCTACCGATGCCGAGCAATCCACTGGCAATACCCGCGCCGTACATAACGCCGAATCCAGCTGGGACATTAGCTACTTGATAGTCGATGTTTTTTCGAAGTGCTTTGTCATAATAGGAATCGTGTAGCCGTAATTTTGTCGCAATTGGGTCGGGTTTCACGTTTGTTGGGAATTCTGAGCCGACTTTTTTAATCATGGTAATCGCAGAATAAAGTAGAAGTAGACCGAAAATCATGTAGAGTGCGGTGGCTGAGAGTAGTCCGCCGACGAAAGCCCCTGTAATTGCTCCGAGCGTGGTGGCGATTTCTAAAAACATGCCAACACGTAGGTTTGTAATTCGATCTTTTATGTATGCGATAGCTGAGCCGCTACTTGTCGCAATGACAGAGATGATACTTGCGCCAATCGCGTACTTGATATCAATGCCAAAAAGCAAGGTAAGTGCTGGCGTTACAATGATTCCCCCGCCTAATCCAAGGACGGAACCCAATATCCCTGCAAAAATAGCAATCAATAATAACGCAAAAATTTGATAGATATCCACGAAGTTATCCCTCCTTTATTTCGTATACTTTCCATCATACGCTTTTTTTTAGTTGTTGAAAAGGTAAACAGTGGACAAATCCCAGCTTTGTTACGTGTCAAAATGCACGGATTAGGCTACAATAGAAGAAGACAAAGGAAGGGGATGTTACCATGGAACGCTTAACAATTTGGCATACGAACGATATTCATAGCCATCTCGATAAATGGCCGCGGATTTTTACATTTTTACGGGAAAAGCGATTGGCGGCAAAAGATGATTTATTTTTTGATATTGGTGATTTTATTGATCGGGTACATCCTTTTACGGAAGGTTCGATGGGGCAAGGAAATGTGGATTTGCTCAATGCGCTTCCTTTTGATGCGGTGACGATTGGGAATAATGAGGGGGCGGCGTTAGGGCATGAGGAGTTAGAGCATTTGTATGACCGCGCAGAGTTTCCGGTTGTTTGTTGTAATATTTACGAAGATAAGGCGCAAACAGAGCTAGCAAAGTTCGCGAAGTCCTCGATTTATATAACGAAAGCTAATAAAAAAATTGCAGTGATCGGCGCTACGGCGTGTTTTACAGAATATTATGAAGCGCTTGGTTGGGGAATTGAAGAACCAATTCGTGCGATAAAACGGGAAGTTGCGAAGATTTCGGCGGATGTGATTATTTTGCTAAGTCATCTGGGCTTGCCTACGGACGAAAAAATAGCCGAGGAAATCCCAGAAATTGATTTGATTCTTGGCGGGCATACGCATCATTTATTGGAAGAAGGCAAAGTCGTGAATAATACGTTGCTTGCAGCGGCTGGGCGTTGGGGTGAGTATGTTGGCGAAGTGACGGTCGAATTTGATGAAAATACGGGACATATTACGGCAAAACAGGCGCGTGTGTATAAAACAGAGGATTTACCGGCGCCTCCAAATGAGGAGGATCAAGTAGAAGCCTTTTTAGCGCAAGGCAAGGCCGAACTTAGTCAAAAAGTGGTTGCACTTCCGCATCAATTAGAGCATAATTGGTTTAAACGTTCTGCGGTTTCGGATTTGTTTCACGAGGCGGCTTGTGAGTGGACGAAAGCTGATACTTTTTTGACGAATGCAGGAATTTATATGACGGATTTGCCACGCGGTGTTGTGACGGCGTATGATATTCACCAGTTGTTGCCGCATCCGCTTAATTTTATTGTGTTGTCGATGACGGGGATTGAGCTGGATGTTCTGATTCGCGAAATTGCGCAGAAAGAGGCAGAGTTACGAGATATTCCATTACGGGGATTTGGTTTCCGCGGGGAGATTTTTGGCGCTATTTTAACGTCTAGGATGTCTTTTGATGCGGATAATGACATCGCTTTGTGGGATGAAAAGGCGATTAATCCTGAGAAAATTTATCGGATCGCGACACATGATACGTTTGTGTATGCACCGTTTTTCCCAATTATAAAACGGGTAACGCAAAAGGAAGTATACACGCCAGAGTTATTGCGTGATGTGATGACTTGGAAGTTAAAAGAAAAATATGGTGGGGGGCAAGACCAATGATTACGATTCAAAACCAGACATACGAATTAATTGAAGACAACCGTGAAGCTTTTGATGAGGAGGCTTTTACAGAACGGTATAGCGATATTTTGTCGCGTTATGATTATATTGTGGGCGATTGGGGCTACGACCAGCTTCGATTAAAAGGTTTTTTTGATGATGATAATCGCAAGGCCACATACGACACGAAAATCAGTACGTTAAAGGAATACTTGTATGAGTATTGCAATTTTGGTTGTAAGTATTTTGTGATTAAAAAAGTAGCGAAATAGAAAGAGGTTAGGATTTTGAAATATGATGGCTATTTGATTGATTTAGATGGAACGATGTATCTTGGAAGTGAGCCGATTAAAGAGGCGCAGGGCTTTATTGAGAAATTGGATCAGGCGCATATTCCGTATTTATATGTGACGAATAATTCTTCGAAGACGCCAGAACAAGTGGCGGCAACCTTGCGGAAATTCGATATTCCTGCGACGACGAACCAAGTGTTTACAACATCGCAAGCGACAGTAGCTTTCATGGAGAAACAAGAGGGGCGCGATAAAACGGTATTTCTTATTGGCGAGGAAGGTGTGCGGCACGAGATTGAAAAAGCGGGATTCACGATTACTTCTGAAAATCCGGATTTTGTCGTGATGGGAATTGATCGCGATATTAACTATGAGAAGCTAGCGACGGCGACGATGGCTGTTCGTGCGGGCGCGATGTTTATTTCGACAAATGGGGATGCGGCAATTCCGACGGAGCGTGGTTTGTTACCTGGAAATGGCTCGATTACGTCTGTTGTGACGGTGGCTACGGGTGTGCAACCGATTTTTATTGGAAAGCCAGAAGCGATAATTATGGAGCAGGCAATTGTGCGTTTAGGCGTGGATAAATCGCGAGTGATTATGGTTGGCGATAATTATGAGACGGATATTTTAGCGGGGATTCGTTTTGGTATCGATACGCTGATTGTGCATACTGGTTTTACTTCTCCGGAACAATTGGCAACGAAGGAAATTCAACCGATACACCGTGTGATGAATTTGGCGGAATGGGAATTATAAAGCAGTGGCTGTGAGTGGGAAGGGATGACGTAGATGGCTGTATTTAATGATTTTTTTGTTGTTTTTTTGATTGTCATGACGGCGTTTTTTGTGGCGAGTGAATTTGCGATTGTGGCCATTCGGAAACCTACTGTATTGCAGCTACTGGAGAGCGGGAAACCTGGTGCCAAGTATGTGGCGCAAGTAACATCAAATATGAATGATTATTTGGCGGCGTGCCAACTCGGAAACACGCTCGCGGCACTTGCCATGGGGTGGGTCGGCGAGGCGACGATGCGGAGTTGGTTACAGCCTTTATTTGATTTGTTACCGATTCCTGCATCAATTGAAGGACCGATTGCGGTTTTTGTTGCCTTTATTTTGGTCACGTTTTTGAATGTGGTACTGGGAGAGCTTGCTCCGAAGACATTTACGATTCATAGCACGGAAAAAGTAGCGATGTTTATTGCGCGACCACTTGTTTGGTGGTATTACATAACTTTTCCGCTTAATTGGTTGCTCAATCATTCGGCGAACTTGATTACGCGGATGTTTGGTGTGAAGTCGGACGCGGACTTGGACCGGATGACGCCAACGGAACTCAAAATTATATTTGAAGATAGTTACCGTCAAGGTCTGCTAAATCCGCAAGAGTTTCGCTATATGCAGAATATTTTCAAATTAGACGATGTTCCAGCGCAGGAAGTGATGATTCCACGAACGAAGATGGTGACGATTAGTAAGGCTAGCACAGTGCAGGATTTACTGGCATTGACGGCCGATGAGACGTATCATATTTTTCCAGTGACGGAAGAGCGCGATAAGGATCATATCGTTGGGATGCTTCAAGTTAGTGCGGTGATGGCGGGGCTAGGACGCGATTTAGCGATTTTAGATCAGCCGATAGAGAAATTTATGACGCCGATTATGCAAGTTTTTGAAGGGATGAAATTGCAGGAGTTGCTTTTTAGAATGCAGCAGGAAGGGCAGACTTTTGTTATTTTAATGGACGAATATGGTGGCACTTCGGGGCTTGTGACGCTGGAAGATGTGATGGAAGTCATTGTCGGGGATATGGAAGAGGTGAACGGGGCACAAGGGATTCGTAAGGTCGCTGACGGGCATTTTATTGTGCAGGGTCATGAACCGCTCGTTTCTGTAGAGGAAGCGCTTGGCATTGAACTAAGCAGTCCAGGCGTCCACACGCTTTCCGGCTGGCTTCTTTATCAAAAATTCAACCTTGAGGCAGGCGATTATTTGGAAGAGGAGAATTGGCGTTTTGTGGTTCGTAGCATGAATAAGAATTCGATTCGCCAAGTGGAAATTATACGTCAACATACAAAAGAAACATCGCAACCGTAATCATGGGAGCGATGTTTTCGTATTATTGGACAATATCATCGTGGTAACTATGTGCTAAACGACTGGCAGCTGCTGCGGCAATAGCCCCAACGATATCATCAAGAAATGTATGCACTTGTATGCCGTCATGCTCGTTCAACTTAGCCAGAATGCCGGGTTTCACTTTATCAATATAACCATAATTCGTAAATCCGATAGAACCGTACACGTTTACAATCGAAAGCGCCAAAATTTCATCAACGCCATATAGCCCCTCGTCTGCGCCAATAATGTTTTGTAACGGTTGCACTAATTTTCCTTCTTCGGCTAACACATCCAACTGAATCCCCGTCAAAATCGCATTTTGCACCTCGCGTTTACGCAATACACGCTCCACGTTCTCCCGACAAATATCAAGACTCAATTCAGAATGATATTGCTTTTGTAAAAACAGCACTAAGTCCGCAATGTCATCAATCGTGACACCGCGTTCAATCAACCATTCGCGCGCCTTTTTCTCTAATTCACTTTGTTTTTCAACCATTCTCCATTCCTCCTAATCCAACAAAAAAACGGCAGATGAAGCCTATTGTTCACCGTACCGCGATTTTTAAAATACTTGTACTACTTCTTTGAAACCTAAAACTTTCTCTGATAAAGTAAGTTCGATTCCCATTTTTAACGTCATATCTGAACTTGGGCAGGTTTCACAAGCCCCTAATAATCGAATTTTTACAACACCATCGGGCGTGACATCGACCAGTTCATAGTCGCCGCCATCTCGTTCTAAATATGGTCGAAACTTCTTAAGAGCAGTATCCACTTCCGCATACATCTCGCTATTCATGGCATTCGACTCCTTCCTAACTGTGAATCATTCTCACTTATAACCCCTATTATAACAGCATCTCGAGAAAAAGAAAATGATAGTGATTACGAAAAAAGCAAAATAATGGCGCACAAAACAAAGCCCCATTCCTAAGGCTCAGAAAGGAATGGGGCAAGTATACTGTCAGACGGGTAAATCTGACTAAAAAGGGAGTGTTACTATTATGTTAACCGTGTGGATTAAGCACGGCAACAAACGAATTCTTGGTGTATTAATGCATCACTTAAACGCATTAAAGTAACCATAGATAAGTATAATATAGACGGAATTGCCTGTCAAGAATTACATATCTAAATAGTTTTATAATTCAATTAAGAAACCGGTTTACTCGCTTTTACGGCTTGTTTTTTGTAGAATAAAGAAGAGGTGAGCGAGCGATGGAAAAGGAAGCAAAGATTTTTGTATATGGATCAACTAATATTTGTGCGAGCTGTGTTGGAGCGCCGTCTTCTAAAGAAACCGAGGAGTGGCTCCGTGCGGCAATTGGACGTAAATTCCCTGACCAGCCATTTCAAGTGGAGTATGTGGATATTTTTGCGCCACAAGAAGAAACAGAATTGAAAAAAATTGCGGATATGATTGTGGAAGAGGACTATATGTATCCGGTTATTGTTATTGATGGTGAAGTCATTGCAGAAGGAAATCCGCGTTTAAAAGATATTTATGCGATGATGAAAGATCGCGGTTATCAGGCGGTGTAATGGAAGTAGGAGGGCAAAATGAATCCTATTGTGGAGTTTTGTGTAAATAATATTGCGTCTGGTTCTGAGGAGGCTTTTAATCGTTTAAATGCGGATCCAAAATTGGACGTGATTGAATATGATTGTTTGACTTATTGTGACTTGTGCGCGACGTCGATGTTTGCGTTAGTGGATGGCGAGGTTGTGCGCGGGGCAACGGTGGATGAGTTGGTGGAGAATGTTTATCGGTTTTTGGAAGAGAATCCTTTTTGATTGGTGAGCGCGCGCATGCTATTTTAGAGTTTCAACATGCACCAGAGCGAGGAAAAGATGTAATCCATTGGAAGAATTAATTGATCTATGCTATATATAGAATCAGCGATCGAATTTTAAATAGAAGAAAGGCTAGAACATAAGGGAATCTAAAATTCTCAAATGTTCTAGCCTTTTCTTGTGTTTAGTCAAACATTGAACTAGAATGCATCGGTTGTACTCTGGATTTTGGATCGATATAGTTCATCGCGTTGTTCACTGCGGTTGGAGCTTCGCCGAAACCAGTTGCGATTAGTTTTACTTTGCCATCGTAGGTGCAAACGTCGCCAGCAGAATAGATGCCAGGTATGTTGGTTTCCATTTTGGAGTTAACAACGATGGAGTTACGCTCGATGTCTAAGCCCCATTCTTTAATCGGACCAAGAGAAGACACGAAGCCATAATTAACGATGAAATCATCAATTTCCAGTACTTCTTTACGGTCTCCTTTTACTTCCTCTAAAACAATTTGCGTCATTTGTTCTGAATCACCGATGATGTCTGTAGGAATGAACGGTGTTTTGACAGTGATGGAAGAGTTCTCCAGTTTCTCTACGCTATGCTCATGGGCGCGGAAGGCGTTGCGGCGGTGAATGATAGTGACTTCTTTAGCGATTGGTTCTAGCATTAACGCCCAATCTACTGCGGAATCGCCCCCACCACAGACGGCAACGCGACGGCCTGAGAAGCGGTTTAGGTCGTTGATGAAATAATGCAAGTTTTTGCCTTCGTATTGTAGTGCATCGTCAAGTTCTAGGCGACGTGGTTGGAAAGCGCCATTTCCTGCAGTGATGATGATGGCTTTACTGTAATGCGTGTCTTGATTTGTGCTAATTTCGAATGTGCCATCTGCTTGTTTTTCCACGCTTGCTACAGCTTCTTCTAGGCAAACGGTTGGCTCAAAAGGCTTCATTTGCGCGATTAAGTTGTTTACTAGTTCTTGTGCGCGTACTTTTGGGAATCCTGGGATGTCGTAAATATATTTCTCAGGATAAAGCGTCGAAAGTTGACCGCCGAGTTGAGGCAGGCTCTCGATAATTTTGACATTGGCCTTGCGCATTCCTGCATAAAAAGCGGCGAATAGACCGGCTGGCCCGCCCCCGATAATCGTTATATCATAAATCTTTGTTTGATCGTCCACAAAAAAACCTCCTTGGATACTGTTCTTTCAGTTTTTTGACAACAAAACTATTCTACCATAAATCACATAAAAACAATATGGCAACGGCTTTCTGTTTATTGTGAGCTTCTTCTCTTGAAAAAATGGGATGAAACGGCTATGATATAGTGTGAGGGCTTTGTGTCTCTCAAATGAACGTAGATGTTTAAGCGCAATCTACATAATTGCCATTAGGAGGATTCCTAGTGCGGTTTCTTGTGAGAAAAATACAATGGGAAAGTGGATGTGATACAAGATGAGTAAGCCAAAGATCGTCATTCTAGGAGCTGGGTATGGTGGCTTGAAGACGTTGCGTAAATTGCAACAACTGAATGTAGAAGCAGATTTAGTATTGGTGAACAAAAATGATTATCATCATGAAACAACGTGGTTACATGAAGCTGCAGCAGGAACATTAGACGCAGATAAACTAATGTATCCTATCGCAAAAGTAGTTAACCCAACGAAAACAACTTTCATCCAAGATACTGTCAAGAAAATCAATAAAGATGACAAGACAGTAACACTTACTGGCAAAGGGGATATTTCATACGACTTTTTACTGATTGCACTTGGATCAGAAGCAGAAACATTCGGTATTAGCGGTTTGAAAGAATACGCGTATACGATTACAAGCATTGATTCTGTTAAACGAATTCGTGCTCAAATTGAAGGTAGTTTTGCGAAATGGAAAACGGAGCAACGCGATGAGTTATTAACAATCGTTGTTGGTGGTGCCGGATTTACTGGCATTGAGTTTTTAGGGGAACTGACGAACCGTATTCCAGAACTTGTGAAGAAATATGACGTACCTCGTGAAAAAGTCCGCATAGTTTGTATGGAAGCTTCACCAAAAGTGTTGCCACAATTCGATGCAAAACTTGTTGACTATGGCGTAGGCGTTTTAGAAGACCGTGGTGTAGAATTCCATGTTGGTACGCCAGTGAAGGAAGCTACAGCTGCAGGTATTAAATATGCGAAAAGTGAAACAGAAGATGTAGAAATCAAAGCAGCGACAGTTATTTGGGCCGCTGGTGTACGCGGAAATAGCGTTATTGAAGCATCTGGATTCGAAGCTGGCCGTGGTCGCGTGAAAGTAAACGATGATTTGACGGTTCCAGGCAATGAAGAAATTTTGATTATCGGGGATTGTTCATTAATGATTAACCCTGAGAACGATCGTCCGTACCCGCCAACTGCACAAATCGCAATGCAACAAGCAGATATTGCAGCAGCGAACTTAGCGAAATTGGCTAAAGGTATTACAGGCGAATTAGCACCATTCGTATACCACGAAAAAGGAACAGTTTGCTCGATTGGCGATAATGACGCGATTGGTGTTGTTATGGGCCGTAGCTTAAAAGGCTATCCAGCATCTGTTATGAAAAAAGTTATTGATGATCGCGCGTTATTCCAAATTGGTGGAACTGGCGTTATGATGAATAAAGGTAAATTTAAATTCTATAAATAAGTATTAGAAAAGCCTAGAGAACAGTGTTTTTTAAACATTGCGCTCTAGGCTTTTTTCTATTTTCGGCGTGTTAGGAGGAGGCTCGTTGCTAATAAGGCTAGGCCGAGAAGTTGTGCTACATCTGCTGAGCGGTCTCCGGTTTCGGGAAGTTTGTCAGCTGTGGTGTTTGGCGTCACGGTTACAGGTGTTATCGTTGGTGTGACGATGACGGGTGTTGCTGGTTTAGGTTGTGGTTTATCAGGCGTGACTGGATTATTTGCTGGTACCACAGTGTTTTGAACCGTTAACGTCACGGGTGTTGTCGGATTAAATGGGATCGTAAACGGGATGCTGTCTGATTTCAGTTGATAGCCATCAGGAGCTTCGCGTTCTTTTACATAATAGGAACCAGGTAGCAAGCCATTTAAAGTTGCCGTCCCGCTTTTATTCGTCACTATTTTTGCGATAGATTGATTCTTTTCATCAAAAACTTCGAATGTGGCATTCTCCAAGTCTTGGTTTTTCGTATTTGTTTTATGAATGATTAGCGTGCCTGTTTTTAATTGGTTCGTGACGGTGAGTTCTACAGGGGCGGTTTGGCCGTAGGTGATAGTGAATGGCGTGCGGGCTTGTGATAGCTCGTAGCCTGTTGGTGCCGCTGTTTCTTGGATGGAATAGTTGCCGGGAGTAAGGCCATCGATTTGGACGGTACCATCTTCATTTGTTGTGCCGGACGCGACGGTTGTGCCGGCACTATCTTGTACAGCAAACTTGGCGTCAGCTAACTTCTTATCTTGATCGACTTTATGGATGATGACGGAACCAATTGTTGTCAGGCCAGCGTCAATCGTAGCATTAAAATCACGAATGGATGCTAAATTCGCCGTTGCATTACCATTTTTATCAGGATCAGAATCGGTGTTTTCATCGCCCACTTTTTGCTTTGTAAAAGTATAACGGCTCGGGTCGGGATTGATGAACTTCACGTGATACTCACCAGCCAAAAGCCCAGTAAACAAGTAGGCGCCAATATCATTCGTGGTTTCCGTTTTCACTAAAACATTATTTTTTGTATATAGTTCGACTTGAACGTTCGCTGCAGGCGGTTCGCCATCATTTTGAATCCCATCGCCATTCGTGTCATACCAAACATAGTCGCCCAATTGCGCACCAGCGACATCAATATACAAATTCACATCATCTAAAAAATTACCAATCGTCAAATTACCATGAGATGTTGAAACAGGATTAAAAGTCAGTCGCGTCATCGTTTGGCCAGCGGGCACAACATAAGTACCAGAATACGTATTCCAAACCGTACCATCTTCTGCTGTGACGATAGGAAGCGGGTTATCTGGCGCTCCGATTAAAAGCTCAGCAACATCTGATCCATTACGCCCCCGATGCGCAAAACTCCATTTGAGTGTCGAACCAGGAACCGTTTTAATATCTTGATAAACAGGACCTGGTCCATCTGAATTTAATTCAATAAAATTAGTGCCCGAAAAAGCAGGAACATGCTCTCCATTACCGTTTTGCCAAACCTCAATATTTCCAGAAGGATTCGACGTTGCCCAAGCTTCAACCCCGTCCTGATTGACATACCAAACATTCGGTTGCCCAGCATTTCTCCCATACTCCGCAATATTTACATTTTCAAAATCAGCATTTTTAATCATCCAAGAAAATTCCCAGTTTCCCGTAGCATCAGCTTTCAAACCGCCTGCTAACATAAGAAGAAGCAGAAAAAATAAACCTACTATCCAGCGTTGCTTCATTTGTGTAACCCCCTTTTTCTAGAAAACAAAAAGATGACCTCATCGTCGTGCGTGATTAAGTCATCCTTAGCTGTCTTTATAATAATCCAAATAAGTAATCTACTAAAAATCCGATCGCAATCCCAGTTAAAGCCCCAAAGAAAACTTCCATTGGTTTATGGCCAAGCATCTCTTTCAAATGCTTTTGTTTCTCAGACTGTTCCGGATCAGTTAAACCTTTCGCATGTTCCACGAATTCATGAAAATCGCGTGCCAGCTGGTTCAAAACAATAGCTTGTTCACCGGCTTGGCGTCTAACACCAGTCGCATCGAACATCACGATAATCCCAAACACTACAGAAATCGCAAAATAAGGAGAATCAATACCATACGTAATCGCAAGCGTCGTCATCAGCGCCGTTACAGCAGCTGAATGCGAACTAGGCATACCTCCTGTTGAAAACATAAGTCCCCACTGTAGTTTCCGGTAAATAAGTAAATGAATAGGAACTTTGACAAATTGCGCGAAAAAAATGGCAATCAGCGAAGCAATTAACGGTACATTGATAAACATGGCAATCTCCTCTTTCTAACAAACAGTAGTACTAATATTGTACCACAATAAAGAGGGATAGAAACCTATGCGGGGGTAAATCGGCGGCAAGCGCTCGCAATGCGCTAGTTTTGGGAACTTCCGGTTCTCACATACGCAAGTATGCTCCGCTTCCGGGTTTCCCAAAACTAGCGAATTGCAAACGCTTTCGCTCGATTTGTGTGAAGCCGAGTGTACGTCTTACACGGGAAAGAAAAGAGACAAAACATAAAAGACAAAACATAAACATAAACATAAACATAAAACATTATTACTAAGGTTCGAAATAGCTTTGGGTTTCGGATATAATAGAGAGACAAGATTGAGAGGGAGTGTTCGGATGAGTTTGGGGGATTTTTTGGAGATGGAGTTGGTTGAGGTTGGGACGCAGGGGGCTTGTGTGAGGATGCCGGTGGGTGAGAAGACGAGGCAGCCGTTTGGTTTTTTGCATGGGGGGGCTTCGGTGGCACTTGCGGAACAGGCGGCGAGTATTGGGGCGTCAGAGCACGTTCAGGACGGGGAAATTGTTTTTGGGCTTGAGATTAATGCGAACCATATTTCGTCGGTACGGGATGGCTATGTGCGCGCAGAGGCTACGCCAGTTCATATCGGGAGGTCAACGCAGGTTTGGCAGGTCGAGATTCGTAGTGAGGAGAGCGGCAAGCTGGTTTGTGTTAGTCGCTGTACGATGGCTGTTAAAAAAATGAGATAAAAAGAAATGCCATGTTCCCTAAAAATTTGAAGGGGCATGGCATTTTTTGTTAGTCTTCTTTTTTATCTGAATCGTTCTCTTCGTCTAACTCAATAATTTCATTTTCGGAGTCGTCGGATTCTTGTTCGATGCGTGTTTCTTCTCTTTCGCGCGCTACGTCTTCGGCAACTTCGCGTTCTTCGATGCGCTCATCGCGCAATTCCCAATCTAGTTGGTCTTCCAATTCTTCTCGTTCTTGACGCGCGCGCTCCAACTGCTCTTGTTTGATAATCAAGTTTTTACGCTTTTTAATGTCGTCTTTTTTCACGGAGCGGAGTTGGTCACGAATGCGGATGGCAAGTGGTACACCAGTGTCGTATGCCGCACGGTTGATAAGGTGGGAGGCGATTGGTGTGGTCAAATAAATGAACAGAATCGCTAGTAACACACGAGCGTTAAAGCCTTGACCAGTATGAAAGAAATACCCAACTGTCGCAAAAAGCAACAAGCTGACGCCAAATGTGTTACTAATCCCCGCCGCATGCGTTCGTGTATAGACGTCTGGTAAACGGATAACGCCGATTGCCGCCAAAATACTAAGGGAGGCGCCGAGCAAAATCATCACAGAAATAATAATCTCAATTGTCACGCTCACGCTCAATCACCTTCCCTTTCTCAATAAATTTAGCAAAGGAAACCGTGCCGATAAAAGCAAGTAACGCGATTAACAAAATAACATCTAAATACGCACTTGTATCGAGTAACATCGAAAGTAGGGCAACGATAGCAACGAGATTCATCCCAATCGAATCCAGCGCCACTACTTTATCCGAAGTCGTAGGTCCTTTTAAAATCCGGTACAAATACAAGAATATCGAAATCGAATACAAAAGCAAGCCAATGGAGAGCACAATCGGTAAAATAATCAATGGAACACCTCCATAATCGCGCCTTCATAAGATTTCCGAATGGTCGCGATTTCTTCTTCAATATTAGGAACGTGAAGCGAATGCACGTAAATGGCTTTATAATCATCCGAGATATCAATCGAAAGCGTCCCCGGAGTCAGCGTAATTAAAATCGCCAACATCGTTACTTCCCAATCGGTCTCAAGCGTTGTTTCATATCGAAAAATACCAGGTCTAATATTCATGTCCTTTTTCAAAACGATTCGCGCTACCATCACTGTGGAAATAATTAAATCCTTAAAGAAGTTAAACAACAGCTTCACGAGCGCCAAAATCCGCCAAATATAAAAGCGAGACCCAAGGAAACGACGCATAAAGAACAACAAGAAAATCCCGATAATAAAGCCAAGGATGAACGTTCCCATCGTAAATGAGGACTGTAGGAACATCCACAAACAGGCAAGAATAATATTAATAATTAACTGAAACGCCATTTTTGCATCACTCCCCCAGTACCGCTTGAATATAGATCGACGGATCAACTAACGGATCGACTGCTTTATCGATTAGTGGATACATCGCCTCTGAAAAAATACCATAACCAACTGAAATAACAAGTAAAAGCAAGACGGGAAACATCATTTTGCGATACGGAATATCGAGTTTAAATGTTCCTTTTTTCTCGCCCCAGAAGCCTTTAGAGAAAATCTTAATCATCGACAGGAGGACAAACAGGCTGGAAATAAGAACGACAATGCCGCCAACATAATGTTTTGCCCCAAAAGAACCTTCAATGATAAGCAGTTTTCCAATAAAGCCGCTGAGTGGTGGAATTCCGGCAAGACCAAGCGCCCCAATAAAGAACGTCCAGCCGAGCGACGGTTTCACACTCATGAGCCCGCTGAATTTTTGAATGCTAGAGTAACCGGTAATCGCAATGATAACGCCAATTGTTAGGAAAAGTGTCCCTTTGATAAGCATATCGTGAATCAAGTAAAAAATTGCGCCAGTCATTGCCTCGCGTGTCATCAACGAAACGCTGAACAAAATCACGCCAACTGCAATCAAAATATTATAAATCATAATTGTTTTCATATCGTTGTAACTAATCGCACCAATCACGCCAAGCACAATCGTAATTAAAGCAAGCGTGGACAAGAGCGGTAAGGCAAAATCGGTCTCGTTATAAAAGAACAACGTATACACTCGAATTAGCGCGTACACACCGACTTTCGTAAGCAAGCCACCGAACAGAGCAAGAACCGGAATTGGCGGCGCATAATACGATCCAGGAAGCCAGAAGTAAAGCGGGAAAATCCCAGCCTTTAACCCAAAGACAAACAAGAAAAGTACCGCCACAACCGTAATCATCCCTGTGTTGCCACCCTCAATTGTCGCGATTTTTTGCGAAATATCAGCCATGTTAAGCGTCCCAACCATGGAATAAAGCAGGGCAATCGACATAACGAGAAACGCCGAACCGACCACATTGATAAGTAAATATTTCACCGTGGCTTTTAACTGCACCTTCGTCCCACCAAGAACGAGCAAGACATAAGACGCCATCAACATCACTTCAAAGAATACGAACAAGTTGAAAATATCACCCGTCAAGAAAGACCCGTTCACACCAACAATCAAGAATAAGACAGCTGGATAGTATAAAAATCGCTCACGCGGTTTTCCAATCGAATAAAACGAATATAACAACACACTAAGCAAAATCAAACTCGTCGTCGTTACTAGCAAAATCGCCAACATATCGCCGACAATCGAAATCCCGAACGGCGCTGGCCAATTACCAAGCGTTACGACCAAAATCCCGTGTTGATAGATGTAATAAACAAGATAAATATTCGCCAAAATTAACACAATGCTCGTAATAACAGCAATCGTTCGCTGAATCATCACTTTTCGCGGAAATAACAACAAGAATACCGCGCCAAAAGCAGGAATTAAAATCGGCATTAAAACAAGGTTACTCATCATCCGATTCATGCCCCCTTGTCTTAGAAACGCTCTCACTATCAAGCTCCTGATAAGCCCGGTAAGCAAGTACAAGGAAAAAGGCCGTCACACCAAAACTAATAACGATCGCCGTCAAAATCAACGCTTGCGGCAATGGATCATTATAAGCTGGGAGCCCCGGCGTATCAAGCAGGGGAGCCTTTCCTTTTTTCAATCCGCCCATCGTCAAGATAAGCAAGTTCACACCATGGCTTAAAACCGCCGTTCCAAGAATAATTCGCAATAAACTTTTGGAAAGAATGAGGTAGGTGGCTGCCATAAACATGAGCCCAATTAAAATCGACATCAATAGTTCCATCTAGTCACTCTCCCCAATCGTCTGAATTATCGTTAACGTCACACCAACAACAACTAAATAAACACCCAAGTCAAAAATAGTCGCCGTGTGTAGCGCAGTATCCCCAATAATCGGCAAATCCACATGCCCAAATTTATGCGTCAAAAATGGATCGCCAGTAATAACCCCAATCATGCCTGTTCCAAGCGCAAACAATAAGCCAACGCCCGTCATCATGATCGTATTAATATTCAACATACTCTTAACGGTCTGCGTATCATAAGCAATCAGCGTCAGCGTAATCGCCCCAGCAGAAGTCAGTCCAGCAACGAATCCGCCGCCAGGATTATAATGCCCCGCTAAGAACAAATGCAACGAAAACAGGAAAATAATAAAGACAACAACCTTCGTGACATTACGCAGCAATACGTCATTTGTTTTCATTTTTTTCCCTCCTCGCCAATCGTAATTTTATCATTCCAAAAATACCAATCGATGCAACCGCCAAAACTACCGTTTCAAACAGCGTATCAAAGCCACGGAAATCAACAAGAATAACGTTCACAATGTTTTTTCCAGCCGCTTTTGTATACGTATTGTCAATATAGTATTGCGAAATCGAATCATAAAACGTTGTATCGTACGCCGATAATGAAATCAAGAAGACAACAAGACCAACGCCGAAACTAATCAATGTTTTCACAGAAAGCCATTTTGGTTTTTCCTCGATATTACTAAACTGCGGCAAGTGGTAGAAGACCAGCAAGTAAAGCACAACCGAAATCGTTTCAATCACGAGTTGCGTTAACGCAAGATCCGGCGCCCGAGCAACAATAAAGAAGATACTAATCGTATATCCCATTGCCCCAAGTAAAATAATCGAGGTAATCCGTGATTTCGAGAACACGACACCGACCAGCGTCACCACAATAACAAGCGCCAACACATAATCCATCATCGTTACACGCGAAATCGTCGAAATATCAAAATTAAGCGCATCCGTCGCAAAAATCGTCCCTAACATCAAAATAATGAAGGCCATCAACATGTAATTCAAATACGTTCGAAGCCACCCCGTCATAATCCACAACGTAAAACGATATGACCCTTGCTCCATATAATACATGCTATTATCATACGCCTTGCCCCATTGGAAGAACCGCGGCACTTTTTCCTTAATAAAAGGTCGCCACCAATTCGCCGTTTTGTAAAGCAAAATTCCTAAAATAATAACACCAAACGTCATCAGTAACGCCATCGTAAAGCCATGCCAGAAACTAATATGCACATGATAATCCGTGCCATAAAGCGAAGGCATAATCGATTTTACAGCCGGTTCCAGAAGCGGTTTTGCAATTAAGTTCGGGAAAAGCCCCGTAATCACAACAAGCGCGGACAAAATAAGCGGTGGCAATAACAAACCAAGTGGCGCCTCATGCGGTTTCTTCGGCAACAAATGCGGCTTCAATTTACCACCAAATGTTTTGAAGAAAATAATCATGCTATACACAAATGTGAAAATACTACCAACCCATGCGATCACCGGAAGCAAAATGCCCCAAGTATCCGCATTAAACAAGTTCAGCGTTGTCACATCGACCATGCTTTGGAAAAACATTTCCTTACTCAAAAAACCATTAAACGGCGGTAAACCAGCCATCGCGAACGTCCCGATAAAAGCAATCGTCGCTGTAATCGGCATAATCCGCATCAAACCACCAAGCCGCTTAATATCACGCGTACCCGTTTCATGATCGACAATCCCGACCATCATAAACAGACTTCCTTTAAACGTCGCGTGGTTAAACAAATGGAACACCGCAGCAACAAGCGCCCCGATATAAATATCATCACTCCACGAATCAAAATGAAGCGCAGCCGCTCCAACACCGAGCAGCGTCATAATCATTCCGAGCTGACTAATCGTCGAATAAGCCAAAATCGCTTTCAAATCTTGCTTTTTCGTCGCCGTAATCGAACCCCAGAATAGCGTCACAATTCCGACTAACGAAATCGTCCAAAACCAAACGCCCGACACCGCAAAAAGTGGCGTAAACCGAGCAACCAAATAAAGTCCAGCCTTAACCATCGTTGCCGAGTGCAAATACGCACTAACTGGCGTCGGCGCCTCCATCGCGTCCGGCAACCAAACATGAAACGGCACCTGCGCAGACTTCGTAAACGCCCCAAGTAAAATCAAAATCATCGCCGGAATAAACAACGAACTCGCCTGAACGACCGAAGCTTCCCCGATAATTTCACGCAACGAGAATGATCCCGTAATAACATGAAGTAATAAAATCCCTCCGAGTAGCATCAAGCCACCAAATACCGTAATCAGTAAAGACTTCCGCGCGCCATAACGCGATCTTTCCCGATGATACCAGTAACCGATCAATAAGAACGAGCTAATCGAAGTCATCTCCCAGAACAAATAGAGGACGACTAAATTATCACTAAGCACAACTCCAAGCATCGCCGTCATGAAAATGAATAGAAATGCATAAAAATTGTTTAAACGCTCCTTCTTTTTACCTAAATAAAAAATAGAGTAAAACGTGACGAGCGATCCAATCCCTGTGATTAACAAAGCAAAAAGCAAGCTAAGTCCATCCACAACGACCGTAAAATTAATACCAAGCGACGGAATCCAAGGCATCGTCTCAGTGACAACCCCCTGCATTGTCTGCGGAATAAACGTCAAAAAATAAATAAATAAAATGACTGGAATCGGCAGTACAATCCATCCTGTATGCAATTGGTTAGTCCATCGATAAAAAATGGGAATTAACATAGCCATGAGAAATGGCAAGAAAATGGCGAGGTGTAGAAATGACAAACGTTCTCCCTCCTTGATGAAAAAATAGTGTTCATATGACGAAACATCACTATGTATACGAGCGATGAAGCTTAGCACAAAAACCCGAAGATAAAGATAGGGTGTGATTCTGTGTCCCGTGGAAGTGCCTAAAAAGACATGGAACACGCGTTGTTTTGCCACATTTTTTATTATAACACACTTAATTACCCGAAAAAAAGGGTAGAATCTTGACATCTTTGTAAAAAAGCAATTGTTTTTCAAATTCTATAAATATGTAGGAACAAGAAAAATAAAAATATGAAGACGGAGAAAAAAATAAAGCCAGGTCTATGCTTTCCCCATTTTACAAGACAAAACATAGCCAAAGCTTTATACAAGTTTCCAACTCAATCCACATTCACATGCCGCTTCCGATCCGATTTTAAACTCAACCAAAGCAAAACAAAAGCGACAACAAACATGAAACTTGTAAACACAAACACATTACTCATGCCAACAAAGCCAGCCATCGTTCCGCCAAGTATTGGCCCAATCACATTACCAAGAAAGCGCGCACTCTGATTATAGCCGAGCATCTCACCTTGCATTTGCCCAGGAGCAGCCAGCCGAATATATGCCGTCGTACAAGGCACCATCCCGCCAATCGCAATCCCAAACAAGAATCGGCAAATAATAAACAGCCACAAATTCGGCACAAACGCCTGTGGTAACACAAACAAAGCCGCCAAAATCAGCAAAATATTTAAAATTCGCTCATAGCCATACTTATCCCCAAGCGATCCCCATTTCCGCGTCATCACTAAGTTCCCAAACCCAGCCGCAGAAAAAGCCAGCCCCGAGAGCAGCGCCACATTATCCGTATGCGTCAATTCCCCGACGTAAAGCGCCAAAAGCGGCTGTACACTAAAGTTCGCCACCTGAATCAACAACGAAATAATCATCACCATCATCAAAACCCGCAATTGAAAAATATGTTTCAACACTTCCCGACGCGAATAAACAATTTTCTTCTTATCATCCACATCCGGCCGAATTTCCTTCAAACCAAACGTCACAATCAGAGCCGCAATAAAAATCGCAATCCCCGTAATAATAAACGTACTCGAGAACCCGAAGAAATCAGCCAAAGCCCCACCGAGTAGCGGACCAAACAACATCCCAGTCACACCACCAAGCTGCAACGTCCCAAGCACTTTTCCGGCCTCATGTTTATCCGTTTGACGCGCAATAAACGCATTCGAAATCCCGATAAACCCAGTCACAATCCCCATGAAAATCCGCAAAACAAACATATACGTGACAGAATGAGCATACCCCATAAGAAAAATACTCACACTCATCCCAAAAGCAGTAAACATCAAGATTTTTTTAAATCCATACTTATCCCCAATTCGTCCCCAAATTGGAGAAAAAATAAAAGCGACTAAAAAAGTCACCCCAAAAATATACCCAGCCCAGCGTTGCACATAAGCCTCACTGTAGTCACCAAAGGTTTCAATATACAACGATAAGAACGGCATAATCATCGTCGTACTAGCCGAAACCAGCAAATTCGCCAACATTAAAATATACAAATTCCTCTTTTTCGTTGACATAAAAAATCATCTCTATTCCTTAATAGTTTCCAAAATACTAATTCCATTATAGAATAAAGAAGAGAAGAAATAAAATAAACGCTCTACGAATAGGAGGCACCATGGTCAAAAAAATTGTTATTTGGGGTGCAGCTAGTTTATTATGTATATATGTACTCGCTGTATTTGTGAACTTACTCATAATCTGGTTCAAATAAAAGCAGTCAATCCCAACCAAAAAAGGAGATTCAAAAATATGACCTACTATCCACAATTATCAACAGAAGTTGCAGAAAACGAAAAACTAATCGAAATGGAAACAAACCGCGGCACAATCAAGATTAAACTATTCCCAGAAATCGCACCAAAAGCCGTAGAAAACTTCCTAACACACGCAGAAAATGGCTATTATGACGGCATCATTTTCCACCGTGTCATTCCTGATTTCATGATCCAAGGCGGCGACCCACAAGGCGCAGGATTCGGCGGCGAAAGCATCTGGGGCGAACCATTCGAAGACGAATTCTCACCAAACGCATTCAACATCCGCGGCGCTCTATCAATGGCTAACGCAGGCCCAGGAACAAACGGCAGCCAATTCTTCATCGTTCAAAACAAGAACCTGCATCCACAAATGGCAGGCCAAATGGAATCAGCCGGATTCCCAGCCGAAGTAATCGAAGCCTACAAAGCTGGTGGAACACCGCATCTAGACGGTCGCCACACAGTATTTGGCCAAGTCATTGACGGTATGGACGTAGTAGACGAAATCGCTAACGTAAGCGTAGGCCCTCAAGATAAGCCAGTTCACGACATTACTATCGACAAAATCACAATCTTATAATCAAGTCTCCATAATGTCTTAAATAAAAACAAAAATGAGCCCTCAAATCACCCGTGACTCAGGCTTGTGTAAACGCTACATTATGGAGTATAATACAATTATGAGCAAAAGCAAGCCACCCTAAAATCGAAAGGAAAGATTTTTGATGAAAAATATCGTATTAGTATGTGCGGCAGGAATGTCCACAAGTTTATTAGTAACAAAAATGCGTCAAGCAGCAGAAGCAAAAGGAATGGAAGCAAACATTGACGCGTATTCCATTTCCGAAATTAACGGACTAATTGACACAGCAGACGTAGTATTGCTTGGACCACAAGTTCGTTACCAAAAGTCAACAGTTGATAAATTAGCTGAGCCAAAAGGCGTTCCAGTGGATGTTATCGACATGACAGCTTACGGTACAATGAATGGTGAAAAAGTATTAGCTCACGCTTTGAAATTAATGGGCGAAGAGTAAATCAAATAAATGAAGCAGGAGTTATGAGTGGCATCCGCCATTTGTGACTCTTGTTTTTTTGTGCTTTGAAAAGAAAATAAAGATGGGCGATTTGAGACAGGTTTGGACATGAAATATCGGTTATACTCGTTCTTGTAAGTAGCAATAAAAAAAGAGGAGAGAATGAGATGACAATTGGCTTAGTTTTGGATTGGTTGAACATTTTAGATTTTAAAGAAGACGAAGATGTGGATTACACGCAAGCATTTAGACGAGCAGTAGCGGCGATAGAAGCTAGACAAGGGGGCGTGTTGTACATTCCGAGCGGCACCTATGAAGTACGGCCGAATCCTGCACTACCACTGTGCAGCAACTTAACAATTATCGGTGATGGCGCACAATCTATCGTCAAAATCGCAGACGGAACGGGAGCATATAAAGTTATTTTTGGTCAGGAATCATCGACAGAAGCTCGTGTGGAAAGCGTTTATTTTGAACGTTTTACGATTGATCAAAACCCGACTGGGAACCCAGTACCCTCATCTAATGGAGTATCACAATTTGCCTTTTCATTAAAGAATTTCAGCAAGGTTCATTTTCGTAAGATGGAGTTTAATCCGACAACGGGGGCGAATGCGATTTGTTGCAATGCTTCGAGAGGGAGCTATGTGGATACAACTTGCCATGATGTGACAGTGGAACAATGCCGTTTTTACCGTAAAAGTCCAAACGGTGTTTATGTGGATAACTCCGCGGTTTACCTCAATTGCCCTGGAAGTATCGTGAGCAACAATAAATTTTTTGCAGAGGGCAATGAAACCATTAAGGCGCGCGGTTGTATTGAGACGCATGGTGGGAAAAGTGTTGTCTCGGGAAATTATTCCGAGGGTTATGCGACAGGCGTAAACGCGGCGAGTCGCGAATGGGGAAGAGATTCGGCGAACGGAGAGCCAGTCAGCCTGACACCGTCAAATATCACGATTACAGGAAATACTTTCACAAAAGTCAAAAAAGGAATTCAACTCTGGGTCAATCATCCAGAAGATAATACAGTTCCAGCGTTGACAGAGGCAGAATGGGAAGCGCACACAGAAGAAATCTCATTAGATAACGTTGTGATTAGTGACAATACGATTACCGTCGATGTATCAGATTACACGACGAGCCCGGCGAATTATTATGGAATTTCTTTGGCGGGAGATTATCAAGGGAATCGCTGGCTGCATAACATTTCGATTGGTACCAATAACATCATTTTTACAGGAAAAAGCGGGACAACCGTTGATGTGGAAGAAGGCATCGTGCCTGCGGATTTTAAGAGCAGTTATGGTATTGCCTTTTTGTTGCCGATTCATTTAGGTAATATTTCGATTCATAACAACTTGATTTCTAACACACCACTTAGCGGGATTTATTTAGGAAGGTTGAGCAATGGCGGGACTTCAAAGGTAAGCAATGTGCAGGGGATTAAGATTAACGATAATATTTTGACTAATTGTGCTTATTTGAAACAGCCGCCAAGTACGACGAGTTTTATTGATTTGCGTGGCAATATATTGGGGGCTAGCATTCAAGGGAACTTGATGAATGATAAATTTGATGTGGAAAAGGCAAGTTATGCAATTCGTCTGACACCGAGCCCTGGGAAAGATATTTATATTCGGAATAATGTAGTGACGACTAAACAACAAGTGACGCAGATTAAAAACTTGATTTCGGCGGGGTATGAGGGCACGGTTAGGGCTTGATATAAAAAATAAGGACAGTAGTAATATCTGCGTGCAGATATTACTGTCCTTATTGGGTTTGGCGTCTTGGTATGGCGTCTTCGAAATCCGGCCTCACGCGCCAACCCTTCGGAGCTTTCACATCCTCCACAAAAACCAAAAGAGGGTTTTTATTGCGGATGCTCCAGTTTCTGTCAGAGTTAAACGGGCGCGTTCGGCACTTTAATTAAAATTTAGCTGCTAGTTCTGCTGCCTTCTCTACACCGGCTGCGATTAGGTCTTGGGCTTGGTCTGGGGTTGCGTTGTGGCCTTCTACGATGATTGATTGTGGGTTTGTGATGCCGAAATGTGCTAGTATGTTTTTTACGTAGTTAAGGGACATTTCCCAGCTTGCCATTGGGCCGTCTGAGTATACGCCGCCACGTGCGTTTAGTAGGACAACTTCTTTGCCTGTTACAAGACCTACTGGGCCTTCAGCTGTGTATTTGAATGTTTTGCCTGCTTGGTTTAAGTAGAATAGGTATGTTAAGAATTGTGCTGGGATGCTGAAGTTCCAAAGTGGGAACGCCATAACTACTTTGTCTGCTGCTAGGAATTGCTCTAAATAGCCATTCGCAATGTCAGCTAAGCGTTGTTCTTCGTCTGTTAATGTATCGCCTGTTGATTCTTTGAAAAGTCCGCTCATCATTGTTGCATCATAGTAAGGTAGATCTGCTTGGAACAAGTCCAATTCTGTAATTGTGTCTGCTGCGTTGCTTGCTTTATAGTTTTTCAAAAATTCCTCATATAATTTCACACTCACGGAACGCTCCGCTGGTAAACCATTTGCTTTAATAAATAATACATTTGCCATTTTATAAATTCCTCCAATTAATATGTGTTTTAATACTTTTTTAGTTTAGCGCATATTATTTTACACTTCAAGTAATATGCTTACAAAAAATTAGTTTGTTATTAAAAATAAGTGAAAGCGTTTTCGTAAACAAAACTTATAAAATTATGCTAAAATAAAGGAGAAATGGGGTGTTGTCATGGAATTACGAGAAATAAAGGATTCCGAAATTGGGAAAATTAAAGAACTACGCGATTATGCGTTTCGCTTTCCAGCATCCGGAGGCGAGGCAGACTTTCAATATTGGGCAGAAAATGCAAGACGATTAGGACTTTTTTACGGAGAACATTTGTTAGCGCAAGTTTTGACATATCCGTTAGCAGTATCGATTTTAGGGGAGCGTTTTTCAATGGGAGGCGTGGCTTATGTGGCGAGCTTTCCAGAATATCGCAACGCTGGGTTGATTCGCCAGTTGATGGAGGCGTCGCTTGAGCAAATGCGGGACAACGGGCAAATCGTGTCTTACTTAAGCCCGTTCTCGATTCCGTTCTACCGCAAGTTCGGCTACGAAGTATTCACAGAAAAAGTGGAGCTTGAAATCCCAGCACACGCGTTGCCAGACATGGGGACAGTGCCGGGTCGAGTAATGCGAATGACGAGCGATGACGGCACGGGGATTTCTGTCGTTCGGGAACTCTACAACCGATTCGCCTTAACGAAAAAAAGTGGCATGATGATGCGCGACGACGCTTGGTGGTTGCGAATGGCACGCCGGAAATATACGAAAGAAATCGCTGTGTATTGCGATATGAACGGCACGACGATGGGTTATATGTTGTTCACACTAGACCATGAAGTATTTAAAATTCACGAGCTAGTAGCACTAAATTACGAGGCAGAGAAAGGACTTTGGCGTTTTGTAAGTTCACACAACATGATGGTAGACCGCGTTGTCGCGAAAAATGTTGGTTCCTTGCGTGACATCGCCCTTGCTTTCCCATCCCCAGACTTCCAAAAACAAGAAATATTGGATTTCATGATGCGAATCGTGGACGTTCAAGCCTTTTTAGAGAAGTACCGCTTTGTCAATCGCTCAGAAACCGTGCTTTATGTGGAAGTAGAAGACGAGACTGCGCCTTGGAATGAAGGACTTTTTGAAATACGAGGAAGCATGGTGCGCCGCGTCGAAAAGCCAGAAGGTGCAGGCGTGCTATCAATTACGATTCAAGGCTTAGGACAAATGATGATGGGCTTTGTGCGACCACGAGACCTCGTTTACTACGAAAAAGCCCAAGCCAGTGAAATAACCATCGAAGCCTGGGAAAAAGTAATCCCCCACATGCGCAGCGATTTTTATGACGCGTATTAAATAAAAAACTGGATTTTTCGAAAAAAATGCATTAGAATGGAACTTGTAATTATTCAAGCCAAGCCGTTTAGGCCTGCCACAACAACATTGCATTTTGGGGAAATACCCAAGTCCGGCTGAAGGGGACAGACTCGAAATCTGTTAGGCGGTTCCGGCCGCGCCGGGGTTCGAATCCCCGTTTCTCCGCTTAGAAAGAACGGAAAACACTGTAGATCGCTGTGTAAGATGCGGTTTATGGTGTTTTTTAATTTTGTTGAATATTGTTTGATAAAAAAATTAATAGTAGAAAGATATTATTAAGATTTCTAAAAGTATTTGCTATAGTGTTATTTCAACACTTTTAATGATATTAACTAAGATGTAGCCATTTAAATTAAGAAAATTGAATCCAAATACATCAGGGCAATTTTAGGATTGCATAGAGGGGAATAATATTGAAATTTCTATTTATCGATATGGATAATTGAATAAGAATTTATTTGTAAGAGCTTATGAGATATGACTTGTTAATTATACTCATAAAGAAATTTGTAAAATGAAACATCGTGGCAAAAGGACTAGTAACTAACTTATGAGGTATATTTCTTAATAAAAGTCTGCTAATGATGAGTGTTGCATTTATAGATTTTGATATAGTGGTTTTTCCATATATATCAAGCATTTGAGAATTTAAATTTTTTTTGATATAGTTGACTTTAGGAAACGAAAAAATGATTGTTACTTAGGGAAAAAGAGGCCCAAATTTTTAATGAGGGATTATAAATTTGAGGATGGTTATTATGAAATTGTATGATATTGATATTAGAAATGAAGTGAAGAAAAGACTAAATGGTTATAAGGATTGTGCAATTTTAGAGGAAGTGAAGACTTCTTCTGGCCATGCAATAGCTGACGTGGTTGCTGTAAATGGACATATCAACGCTTACGAGATAAAGAGCGACAAGGATTCTTTAACTAGATTGTCTGGTCAAGTTAAGCAGTATGATGAAAATTTTGAGCGAAATATTATTGTTGTAGGAGAAAAATATGAAAAATCTATTGATAGTAAGGTTCCTGATTACTGGGGAATAATAGTTGCTAGTAATTATAATGGGAAAGTAAGACTCTCATATAAACGACAAGCAAAGCTAAATCCAAATATAAGTTTTTTTGCTTTCTTAGACCACTTATCAGCCAAGGAGTTGCGTAGCGTAGTAGTGCAAAATGATTTTCTTTTTGCACGGATAGAACTGGAAAAGAAAGATATAAACCGTCTCTTTAAACAAGATTTAATCGTGAAAATTGAATCAAAGATATCTAAAAAGGAAAAACAAATTGTAAAACGAATTGTAAGAGAAACAATAAAAGGAAGAACCTAGGTTCTTCCTTTTATTGTTTCTCTTATTTGAGGTTCACTGAAATGTGCCTGTTAATACCGTAAGCTGCCCAAGTAGCCGCATTGCCTCTATTTTGTTGTGCGTCATGTACCTCTTGTATCTGAGTATCGGCCCAACAGTATAATGGATCAAAATCTGGGTTTGAATTAACGATATCAGAACAGACTTTGAAAAACTCGTAATTACCGCGTCGCTGTCCATTCCTAAAGAAATCAATATTATCATCTGTTGTATATTTTATTTGTACAACAGGCGTTATAGGTGCCGGATCAGATGGTATGGGGTGAACGACAGTATAGTCCCCATAATGTAAGTGGACATCAGATTCTACTTTCGAAGATAAGGTTTGAAGTAGCTTCTTTTCTATACGCTCAAGGCGATAATTTTCTGTTACTTTCACAGGTATCGTTTTCTTTATGGCACCGCTTACAATGAATGCGTGATAGTCGGAGCTAAGTTCATTTAATAGTTCAAGTAGATGAGTTGCAGAATCCCCTTGATCTTCGGACTCAATATATTCAAAATCAAAAACAAGATTTAAGGGGAGCGAGCTTATGTTTGCTTTAGCCCACTGTATAAAAAATGCATTTAACTTTGTCTTGTCAATTCTAGCAAAATTAATATCCTCTATTTCAGGTGCACTTAAAATAACATCGATAGGATACAGAATATTAAAGTGTGATAATTCTGGCAAGGATGAGATAATATTTTTAAGTTCTAAAATCTCATCAACGCCTAGGTTTCTCACATCAATTAAAGTTTTCTCTGAATAAATGGATGCAAGCTTTTTTAGAACATCATCGTCATAATCATCTACAATAAAAGTTGGTAGGAAGTTGTCTACAATATTTTGATCTAGCATGCTTACAGCTTTTCTTTCGCCTTGTTTGTTTTTCAATATTGACATGTACATTCTCTCACCTCATAAATTTTATTTTTTTAATATAGTTAATTTGATTAGATAACATTCAAGGGAATCATCTCCTTCCAAATACTAGTATACTATAAAATAGTCTGGATGAATATATATTCCTATAAAAATAATAATAGTGGAGAGCTGACGAATGCTATAAGGCAACTTGGAATTGGAAACAACCTAATTATTTTATAGACAGAAAAAGAAAATATTACAATAGATTGTGTTCAAAGGAAATAATAACGAATGTAGCAATGAAGAAAGCGCAGATTTTACGAAAAGTCGATTTGGCTTATCATTTCTAATACATAAATGCTATAATCGCATTACCATTGACTTAATCTAATCTCGAATGTTTGGGTATTCTTTATTAGGAGGCTATGCGGTCTGTTAACGCTAATGGAACCAACCATGTTCTTCATAGAGGCTTTTTAAGATAGATTTTATCTGCTAATCCAAATTATTATGCTTCTGTAATTTTATCAAAATTAATTCCGGTGCACTTTTATGATATGATATATATGGGAAAATGATAGCTAGTTTAAATCGGGAGTGAATATTATTATAACAATTATTGGGATGTTTTCACTAAATGCTAAAGCTGATTGTATTAATTAAAAATATAGGTTCACAGGATTTTTAGAATGTATTCCACGATTCAAGTGAAAATTACAAACAATTATGTTCATATTATCACAAAAAAATTACGCTCTAAAGAATTAGTACGTACTAGTTAAAAAGATATTAAAGCGATATTTTACCATAAATTTTATACATAATGGAGGACTATACATGAAAAAAGTAATGACGGTTTTATTATGCGTGTTGTTGTCAGTAACAGCGACAATCGCAATTCTATTCTTCGTAGGAATGCTGGATAATACTGAGGAAAATCAAACCCAGATCAGTAAAAACGAACAAAAAAATCCTCAACAAGCCGAAAATAAATTTAATCAATTACCAGATAAACTACAGGCTTTATTAATAGCAACTGCGATTGACGAAAGAAGCATACCTCCAATTAATGGCGTCACCGTGTATTACAATGAAGACAGCGACTATACGCTTATAAATGTCCATTCGGGAGCTGGTGTCGGGCATCCAATTTATCTTTTGACGAAGAAAGAGAATGTGATTACTCCGATAAAATCCGTTGTCTATCAGGGTGTAGACGGTTACGAAAAAGCAGAGATCAAAACCAATCCAATCTCTAAAAAT
This sequence comes from Listeria booriae, assembly GCF_000766865.1. Lineage (GTDB taxonomy): Bacteria > Bacillota > Bacilli > Lactobacillales > Listeriaceae > Listeria_A > Listeria_A booriae. The sequence continues at coordinate 207,182 of NZ_JNFA01000025.1, read as the reverse complement.
GAGCTTTACGCACAATACATTGCAGATAAATACTTATACGATACTGCATTAGAAAAAACAGAACAGAATCTAGACTTAACACTAGCCGATTTCAATGAAAAATATGCCTCTACTTATAGCGATAATACAATAGACACCACCAAATTATCAGAAGAACAAGTAAAGAAGTGGGTCAATGCCATTATGCAAAATCGGTTTGAAAACCATGTTTTGAAAGAGTTCCCATACACAATCAGTATTTCACTAGACGAAAATAGGCATGTTAAAGCACAGATAAATGTTGCCAATTCGGAAGATGCTGGCGATAGTGTGGGTTATTTTAAAATTAACGATAAAGGCCAGTTGGTTGAACCTGTACTTGGTGCGGATTACGATGAGGTCATTGCCACAGAGTACATGCAAGTTGAGAATTTCTAGCAAACAAAAAACACACTATAAACCATTCGTCTACAATGTGTCTAATTCACTATATCTTATCAAAAGCACTATGATACAAATCCTCCGCCCAATCACACCAGGCGAGTTCTTCCCTACAAATATCATCACGACGCTTCACAATCAGGTAACGCCCAAATGAATTGCGCCATTCTTCTTTGCGGGTGGGGTCATTTTGCAATGCTTCTAGTTCTTCGAGTTTCGGTTTGTTAATCGAGGCTCTTTTTTTGTAGTGTCTGCGGCGGTCGTTGAATAATTGGATGACGGTGCTTTTGTCCATCAGTGCGATGACGTAGATTTTGGCTAGGAATTCATCGCGGTTGATTGGTTCTGGGGTGTCTTCTAATACCCATTCGCTGACGGCTTCGATGCCTTTTTGAGTGAGCGAGTAGGTTTTTTTCGTTGTTTCTGTGTCTGCTTCGAATTCCACGTAGTTCTGGGTTTCAAGCTTGCCAAGGACGGTGTAAATCTGACTGTGGTGCGCTTGCCAGAAAAGCTCCATATACTGTTTTAATTCATAGCCCGTGCAAGGTTTCCGCGCTAACATGCAAAGTAGGACATAACTTAGCGTATTCAATCTAAATCCCTCCAACACATCATTTATTCGTTTAGTATAACATATTCTTTTCTAAAATACATGTTAAAATATATATGTCAATATTGACATAACGGTAAGTTTAGGCGTATACTTTTAACGAGGCAATTTAAAAACAGGAGTGGTAAACGTGGTAGAAGGAAAAATAGAACTAAAAGAAAAGGATGGCATTTTGAAAAGTTTGCTACACCAACCAAAACCAGTATGGGCAGTGGCTTTTTCATGTGTTGTAGCCTTTATGGGGATTGGATTAGTCGATCCGATTTTAAAATCAATTTCAGAGCAATTGCATGCAACGCCTGCACAAACATCGTTATTATTTACGAGCTATATGTTGGTGACGGGCATTGTCATGCTATTTACAGGCTATATTTCAAGCCGAATCGGAGCAAAATTAACATTGCTCATTGGACTCGTTGTCATTATTATTTTCGCAACGCTTGGCGGGCTTTCACAGTCTGTAGGGCAACTCGTAGGATTGCGGGCTGGCTGGGGACTCGGAAATGCGCTCTTTATTTCGACAGCACTAGCGACAATTATCGCGGTTAGTTCGGGCGCAACGGAAAAAGCGATTATTATGTATGAAGCGGCGATGGGACTCGGCATGTCTGTTGGACCGTTGCTTGGCGGCGCGCTCGGTAGTATTACATGGCGAGCACCGTTTTTCGGGGTGGCGACGCTGATGGCGATTGGATTCGTAGCGATTATTATGTTACTTGAACCAATTCCAAAGCCAAAAGTGAAATCAAAATTCTGGGGTTCTTTGATGGCATTGCGACACAAAGGCTTGTTGGTCACAGGTTTGACGGCATTATTTTATAATTTTGGATTCTTTACATTACTCGCTTATTCGCCATTTTTGATGGAAGGATATAGCGCGATTCAAGTTGGATTAGTATTTTTTGGTTGGGGTGTGTTGCTCGCGATTTCGTCTGTTTTCGTGGCGCCGCGATTGGAAGAAATATGGGGAACGAAGGCTGTTATGATTGGTGCGCTTGCCTTTTTTGCGATTGTTTTGATCGTTATGGGTGTTGGCGCGAATCATAGTATGGTGATTTCGGTTTGTATTGTGATTGCAGGGTTTTTCCAAGGGATTAATAATACGTTGATTACGTCGGCGGTCATGGTTGTTTCGCCAGTGGAGCGCTCGACAGCATCTTCGGCGTACAGTTTTATTCGGTTCACAGGTGGTGCGATTGCGCCGTGGCTTGCCGGAAGTTTAGCTGTTTGGTTTAATCCGCACGTGACGTTTTATGTCGCAGGACTCGCTGTTATTATCGGCATTTTAGTGTTATTCATCGGCCGCAAAGCCTTGGTAGCACTTGATTAATTGGAGGGGATAGAAATGAAACTCGCAGTATTACTCGCAGACGATCAACTATCGACAAAAATCTTAGAAAAAACAATCGGGCTATGCCAAGCGTTCGCAGAAGCTCCAGAAATCACGCTAATTCACGTCATCAATGCTAGAGCCATCGCGGAAGATGTCGAAGTTGGCGCGGATGTTGAGGGCAATCTGGCGTTTGATGCTGAAAAACTAATTGCTGAAAAAGGAGCCGTACTCGAAAAAGCGGGGATCTCTTATAAAACGGCCATCTTAAACGGCTTTCCAGCAAAAGAAGTAAATCGATACGCAAAAGAAAAGGCGCTGGACATGATAATTATGGGTCATCACGATCTTTCGCTCGTCCAGAAAGTCACGATTGGCAGTGTTGCTAACAAAGTAGTACAACAAGCGGAATGCCCAGTATTGCTTATTAAATAAATGAAAAGCGTCGCGCGAACTGTTCACGTGACGCTTTTTTTATTGACATGAAATGCATTTCATCTGCTACAATTCTGGGTAGAAAGGGTGGTAAACAAGATGACGATTAAGATGATTGCGGTGGACATGGATGGAACGTTTTTAAACAGCGAGAAGAAGTATAATGTGGCTCGATTTAATACGCTTTTTTCACGACTAAAAGATAAGGATATCAAATTTGTAGTGGCAAGTGGAAATCAATATTTTCAGCTGCGGTCTTTTTTCCCGGATACGTACCAGGACATCACGTTTGTGGCTGAGAACGGCGCGAACATTGTGATGGGGGACACGCCGTTTTACAATGCGGAATTGGATGACGACACGATACAGCAAACGCTAACAATCGTTGAGGAATTAGAGCCGACTAACTTGATTGTTTGCGGGAAAAATAGTGCCTATATTTCCGAGCAAATTTCTGATAAGGCGTATAAAAACGCTAAATTTTACTACCATCGATTGAAGAAAGTCAGCAATTTACACGATATTACAAAAGAAAATGATGCGATTTTCAAATTTGCGCTTTCTTACACGATGGACAACGCGGCAGAGAAATTGGCTAGTTTGCAACGTTCTTTAGGCAACATCCTCGTGCCTGTTTCTAGCGGTCATGAAGATATTGATTTAATCATTCCTGGTGTTCATAAATACAATGGCCTCGTACTTCTAGGCGAAAAATGGGGAATTAAAGACGACGAAATAGCGACTTTTGGCGATAGTGGCAACGATTTGGAAATGCTGCAACATACGACGCACAGTTACGCTATGCAAAATGCACAAGAAAACGTGAAAAATGCCGCGAACACTATCATTGGCTCAAATGATTCAGAAGCCGTTTTAGATACAATCGAATCTTTTATTCTTGATTAAACTGATCTAAAAATGCCAAAGCTTGTTTGTAGGCGGGCAAACCAGCATCTGTATTTTTATCAAAATCGTGTTCTAAATCGCGCACGGTGTAAAGTTCGTTTTCAAATGTTGTTTTTGCGAGTTTCTCGGCTTCGCTGTATGGCACGTCTTGATCGGTCGTGCTATGCGCTATAAACACGGGCGGCAAAAAGCTGAAATCACGCATTTCTTCCAGGCAAAACGCATCTAAATCAGCCGCATCGGCAGAACCAAATACTTCATCCAGCCATTTCCCAGTTTGGCGACAATAAATGTAGAGGGCATACCGTTTTTCAATGAAGCCTTCTGTCAATTCTTCCTGACCTACCAGCGCATCCTTCAAATCAGCGGGAATCGTTGGTAGTTTTGCATAATGGGCGCTCGGTGTTTGGTACCAGTCCGCGCGAATCGACGGATAGCCGTAGAACGATAACACTGCGTCCGCATTTGGTAACGTCGCATCAGCCGCCAGTTGAAGCGCCAAATAAGCACCAGCAGAACGTCCAAAAAGCACAAAGGCATTCGAAACCCCAAACTCCGCGCGTGCATTCGCTTCAAACCATAGAATCGCATCTTGCGCATCTTCATAAATACCCGGCAATTTCGTTTCCGGCGCCAACCGATAATCGACCGCAAAAAAGTGATAACCCGCCTCTAAAAACAGATTTCGATACGCTTCCGGTAAATCATTTCGCAGTCCCCAAATCAGACCACCACCATGAAAATAAATAATTGTTTTTGTTGCGTCAGAACGCGGGCTTTTGTAGAAATCGCCTTTTAGTTCGACGTTATTTTTTTTCGCAAAAATGACTGTTTGCAATGGAATCCACTCCTTTTTCAGATGGGAAAAGCGTAACATAGGTTTGCTGAAATCTCAACTGGTTGGCGATTACGAACAAAACAAAGCCGCAATGCTATACTAAATACAAGCTGTATAATCATTGTTAACAATTTTAAGGGTCCGATTGGTCATAATGAACAAATCACCTGTTGGTCTTTTATCGCTTTTAAACGATGCAATCAAAACGTAAAACGCTTACACTTTGGTAGTAGATAAAAATGAAATAAAATCGCAAGGAAGGGTGGACTTTTAACAATGGACAAAATATATCAAGATGTAGCAGAAAACGTAACATGGCTTTCTAGTATCGGCGCTGATCCAACTGGGGGAACAACGCGTTTGCTTTACTCGGATTCGTGGGTAGAAGCGCAAAACGGCGTGAAGCAAAAAATGGACGAGGCTGGCTTTACAACGTATTTCGACGACATCGGCAACTTGTTTGGGCGTGTAGAAGGCTCTACATATAAAGACGAAACAATTATGTCTGGTTCGCACATTGATACTGTTGTCAACGGCGGAAAATTAGACGGTCAATTCGGGGTTTTAGCAGCATACTTGGCGATTAAATATTTGAAAGAAAAACACGGACAACCACTTCGCAATCTAGAAGTTATTTCGATGGCAGAAGAAGAAGGTAGCCGTTTCCCGTATGTTTTCTGGGGAAGCAAGAACTTCTTTGGGCTAGCAAACAAAGACGAAATGACAGATGTGGCTGATTTTGAAGGTGTGAAATTCACGGATGCTATGCGCGGCGCAGGATTTGATTTCCGCGATGAAACAAAACCGTTACGCGATGATATTAAAGCGTTTGTCGAAATTCATATCGAACAAGGAAACGTATTGGAAAACGAAGGCAAAGCAGTAGGTGTTGTAAACAGCATCGCTGGCCAACGTCGCTACACAATCGTGCTAAACGGCGAATCCAATCACGCAGGAACAACACCGATGGGCTACCGCAAAGACACGGTTTACGCATTCAGCAAAATCGTGACGCAATCCATCGACAAAGCGAAGAAATTAGGCGATCCACTCGTACTCACATTCGGAAAAGTGGAGCCAAAACCAAATACAGTCAATGTCGTACCAGGCGAAACATTGTTCACAATGGACTGCCGCCACACTGACAAAGAAGTTTTGCATAGCTTTACAAAAGAAGTGGAACAAGACATGAAAGACATTTGCGCAGAAATGGGTATCGATATTTCGATTGATTTATGGATGGACGAAAACCCAGTTCCGATGGATCCACACGTTGTTTCCGTATTGGAAAGCGTTTGTGAAAAAGAAGGATTGAACTACCGCGTCATGCACAGTGGCGCAGGTCATGATTCACAAATTTTTGCACCACGCGTTCCAACGGCGATGTTCTTCGTGCCAAGTATCGGCGGTATTAGCCACAATCCAGCAGAAGATACAAAAACAGAAGACTTAGTAGAAGGTGTCAAAGCATTAACTGAAGCGCTATATGAGTTAGCGTATAAATAGGGAGTGGACAAAATGGAAAACGAAACAGCAACAATGAAAAAGGGGCTCCAGTATTGGCAGCAAATCATCATTATTTTATGTTTAGGTTGGGTTGTCATCTGGATTTATCGTAGTGTTTTAACGCCGATTTTCCCAGAAATGCAACAAACAATTGGACAGCATTCAGATGCGGAGATGGGGCTAATCGCCAGTTTCTACTTCTTTGCTTATACCGGAATGCAGATTCCAGCAGGTATTTTAGTTGATAAGTTCGGTAAAAAAGTCGTACTAATTCCAGGTTTCTCTCTGTTCGCGATTGCTGCAATTATTATCGGAACAGCGCAAAACTTGCCAATGATTTATTTAGGAAGCTTGCTAGCAGGTCTAGGCTGTGGTTCTTACTACGGTTCAGCATACTCTCTTTCCTCTGAAAATATCCCACCAGAAAAACGTGGTCTTTCCACTGCAATCATCAATAGTGGTTCCGCGCTTGGTATGGGGATTGGGTTAATTGCCTCCAGCCTTCTCGTGAAATCGGTGGGAATGAACTGGCAAATCATGCTTTTCATTATCGCAGGATTGATCGTTGTAATGATCTTTGTTTTTGCAAGTGTTATTAAAAGCTCGCCAAAAGTAGATCGCACAGCGGTTGTTAAAGAAAAAGCCGCACCAAAAGAAAAAGCACCAATCAAAAACTTGTTTACAGGTCGCATGATCGCGTCGTATATTCTTTATTTCGCAACGTGTTACGGTTACTACATGGTGGTGACGTGGTTGCCATCTTTCCTACAACAAGAACGTGGTTTCCAAGGCGTTGCAATCGGATTTTCTTCTGCCTTAGTTGCCTTCTCGGCGATTCCAGGAGCACTATTCTTCAGCCGGATGTCTGATAAATTCCGCACGAAAAAAGTTCGCTTTATCATTGGTCTAACAGTTGCCGCAGCGTTAATGTTGATGCTAACTGTACTAGCGCCAACATCAGGTATTCTACTTGTCGGCCTGATTCTTTACGGATTGCTAGGTAAATTAGCCGTAGAACCAATCTTGATTTCCTACGTAGCAGACAGCGCGCCGAAAAAAGGATACGGTACTTCCTTCGGGGTATTTAACTTCTTCGGTATGAGTTCATCGGTCATCGCACCATTCCTAACAGGTGTTATTTCCGACTCCACAGGTTCGAAAGTAATGGGCTTCTATATTTCAGCAATCATCCTAGTCATCGGAGCCGTTGTTTTCCTAATTGCTAATATTAGAAGCAAAAAAATAGCGTAAAAAAATAACGGAATCAGTGTCTGATAACGCTGGTTCCGACTATATTTATTAAGAGAAAAGCGAGGTTTTTAAGATGGGTTACAGAAATAAAAATACGGGTTATGTGAATGATATTTTGGCATCACGTTCTGTGATTAAGCGTGCAAATTATGCGATTATCCCGCCAGACGGTTTAGTTAACAATTCGATTCCTGGTTTTGAGAACTGCGAATTATCGATTTTAGCAACACCGAAACTCGGCGCAACATTCGTTGATTATATTATTACATTGCTTGATGGTGGCCAAAACAAAGCAGGATTTGGCGGCGAAGGCATTGAGACATTTTTCTATTGCTTAGAAGGTAAAATCACAGTTTGGGCGGACGACGCAGAACATACGCTAGAAGCAGGCGGCTATATTTATTGCCCAGCAGGCGTTATTTTGAAATTTGCGAATAGTAATGGTGGTGCAAACAGCGAAGCATTCCTTTACAAGAAGAAATACGAAGCGGTGGCAGGTTACGAAACACATGTCGTTGTAAATAACGTGGCGAACCTTGAAAAAATCGCTTACGAAGGCATGAAAGACGTTATTTTGCAAAACTTATTGCCAGCAGATTTAGGTTTTGATATGAACTTCCATATTTTAAGTTTCGAGCCAGGTGCTTGTCACGGTTATATTGAAACGCATTATCAGGAACACGGTGCGTATATGTTATCAGGCGAAGGCGTCTACAATCTGGACAACGAATGGGTGCCAGTGAAAAAAGGAGATTATTTATTCATGGGTGCGTATGTGCCACAAGCAACGTATGCCGTCGGACGTGGCGAAGCGTTTAGTTACTTGTATTCTAAAGACTGTAATCGCGATCCACAATTATAAGAAAGTAGGGAATTGGTGTGAAAGAGCCACAAATGATTCGAGTAAGAAAACATGATTTACACGATTTAATTCAAAAGAAACTAGAAGCAGCAGGACTTTCAGAAGAACATGCGGATGGCGTAGCGGATTCATTAGCGTTCGCTGACGCGCGCGGAATTCACTCACATGGAGCGGTTCGCGTAGATTATTATGCAGAACGTATCGCAAAAGGTGGCACGACGCTTGATCCGAAGTTTGCATTTAATAAGACGGGACCAAGTTCTGGCGTTTTTGAAGCTGATAACGGTGTTGGGCATGTCGCGGCACGCAAGGCGATGGACGAAGCGATTCAGTTAGCGCAGGAAACGGGTGTCGGGATTGTCGGCGTGCATGAAATGGGACATAGCGGGGCGCTAGCTTATTTTGTAAAACAAGCGGCAGACCAAGACATGGTTGCGATTTCGGTTTGTCAGTCTGATCCGATGGTTGTGCCGTTTGGTGGGGCTGAGCCTTATTTTGGAACGAACCCAATTGCGTTTGCAGCGCCGCGTGCGGACGGTGAGCCTGTTATTTTTGATATGGCGACGACGGTTCAAGCGTGGGGTAAAATTTTAGATGCGCGCTCGAAAGGTGTGGAAATTCCGCCAACATGGGCAGTGGACGCGAACGGGGAACCGACGACGGACCCTGATCAGGTGAATGCGTTGTTGCCAGTTGCTGGACCAAAAGGGTACGGCTTGATGATGATGGTAGACATTTTATCTGGTATTTTGCTAGGGCTTCCATTTGGTAAACGGGTGTCATCGATGTACACAGATTTGACGACAGGACGTAACTTGGGCCAATTGCATATCGTGATTAACCCGGCGTTCTTCACGTCTTTGAAGGAATTTAAAGAAAATATCGCGCAAATGGTGAACGAACTGCATGCGACAAAACCAGCGCCAGGATTCGACAAAGTGCTTTATCCAGGCGAATTAGCAGAGCTTGTCGAAACAGACTATGCAGACGCAGGTATACCGATTGTGAAAGATGTATATGACTACTTGATTAGCGATACAGTCCATTTCAATCAATACGACCACGCCGGACTTTTCGCAAAACAAGAGTAGAGATAAGAACGGGAAGGAGCAAACAGAATGCGAGTTTCAAAAGAAGATTTGCATCAACTGATTCAAACAAAAATTGAGCGGGCTGGCTTGACGGAAGAACATGCGGATATTGTCGCAGATGTGTTGGCATTCGCTGACGCGCGCGGTATTCACTCACATGGAGCGGTTCGCGTGGAATATTACTCGGAGCGCATTGCAAAAGGCGGAATTACGAATCGACCGGAGTTTCGCTTTGAGCAGACAGGACCAACGAGCGGTATTTTTCATGGGGATAATGGTTCTGGGCATGTGGCGGCAAAACGGGCAATGGAAGAAGCGATTCGGATTGCTGGGAAAAACGGTGTTGCTGTTGTCGGCGTGAAAAACATGTCGCATAGCGGCGCGCTAGCTTATTTTGTGGAACAGGCAGCGAATTGTGATTTTGTAGCGCTTTCTGTTTGCCAATCTGATCCGATGGTCGTGCCATTTGGCGGAGCGGAAGACTATTTTGGGACGAACCCGATTGCGTTTGCAGCGCCGACATCAGACGGTAGAACGTTGACGTTTGATATGGCGACAACAGTGCAAGCATGGGGCAAAGTGTTGCATGCGAGATCACGCGGGGAAGCGATTCCGCCGACGTGGGCTGTGGATGCGGACGGTGCGGCGACGACGGATCCGATGAAGGTGAACGCGTTGTTGCCGATTGCTGGACCGAAAGGGTACGGCTTGATGATGATGGTGGACGTTTTGTCTGGCATTTTGCTAGGACTGCCATTTGGAAAACATGTAAGCTCGATGTACGCGGACTTGTCGAAGGGACGCGATTTGGGGCAACTGCATATCGTGATTAACCCAGCGTTCTTTACGGATATGGAGGCGTTCAAGGCGAATATGTCGGAGCTTTTAGATGAAGTTACGGCTGTGAAACCAGCGCCAGGTTCTGATCGTGTATATTATCCTGGTGAACGTGGACGTTTGCGCGAGAAGGCTTACGAAGAAAATGGAATTGAAATCGTGGATGATATATACGAATACTTAATTTCGGATGCGATTCATTTTGACAATTATGATGGTAAAAATAAATTTGCGGAATAAGGAGAGGTGAGCAAGCAATGTTACACACAATTATTAAAGAAAATGCATATCAAGACTCGGTAGTTTTGATGTTACTTACGAATAAAATTTCAACGATTGCAGGCGTGAATCGAGTTTCTATCATGATGGGGACACCTGCGAATAAAGATATTTTCGGAAGCTCAGGTCTTCGTACGGAAGAATTAGAAAAAGCATCGGCAAACGATATGGCGATTGTGGTAGACACAGATGACGCATCGATTTTGGATGAAATTTTGACAGAAGTGGATGCGTTCTTAGCAAGCCAAGCGACGAAGGAAAGCAGCAATGAAACGGAAACGGCGCGGACGTGGGACAAAGCGATGAAATTAGATCCTGACGCGAACATGGCGCTTATTTCGATTCCTGGAACATACGCGGCCTCAGAAGCAGATCGCGCACTAGATGAAGGCTTACACGCTTTTATTTTCAGCGATAATGTGCCGATTGAAGAAGAGCTACGCTTGAAGCAAAAAGCACACGAAAAAGGACTACTTGTAATGGGACCTGACTGTGGAACGGGAATCGTGAACGGTGTACCAATGGCATTTACAAACGTTGTGAAACCAGGAAACATCGGGATTGTTGGCGCGTCTGGAACTGGAATTCAAGAAGTTTCAACGATTATTGATCGTCTTGGCGGTGGTGTTACAAACGCGATTGGAACAGGTGGACGCGATTTATCTGAAACAGTCGGCGGAATTACGATGTTAGATGCGATTGCAGCGCTGGACAAGCAAGCGGATACAGACGTGATTGTCGTTATCTCCAAGCCACCAGCAAAAGCGATTCGCGATAAAGTTTTGGCATTATTACGTACAATCAGCAAGCCAGCCGTAACGATTTTCTTAGGCGAAAAACCAACGTACCATGAGGAAAATCTATATCACGCCTACACATTAGAAGAAACGGCGCGCATTGCGGTTCAACTGGCAAAAGGTCAAGAAGTAACAGCAACGGAAACAGCAATTGACGTTCCAAACATCAGCTTCACGCCAGAACAAAAACACCTAAAAGGCTACTATTCAGGCGGAACATTGGCGTCAGAGGCAGCAATGCTTATCGCGGATGCCCTTGCTCTAAAAGAAGGACTTATCAAGCAAGACGGCTACATTTTGAAAACAGAAGGTCATGAAGTCATTGATTTAGGCGACGATATTTATACGCAAGGCAAGCCACACCCAATGATTGACCCTGAAAAACGAATTGCGTTCATTCGTGACGCGGCAAACGACCCAGAAACGGCTGTTATTTTGCTAGACGTGGTGCTTGGTTATGGCTCGCACGAAGACATGGCGGGACAATTGGCGCCGGCAATCAAAGAAGTAATCGCAAAAGCGAAAGAAGCTGGACGTGAAATCGCAGTTATCGGAACAGTTTGCGGTACATTGCAAGATCCACAAGATTATAACGAACAACGCCAAACATTAGAAGCAGCAGGCGTTATCGTAAAAGATAGCAACAACGAAGCAGTAAGAACGGGGCTTGAATTAGTCGGTCATAAAGTAGAAGACAACGACAAAGCTATCCAAAAAGTAGACAGCGAAACAACAGCGCCAGTGCTAAACGCATCCGACGCAATGCTAGATTTACTCGCAAAACAACCACGCGTCATCAATGTCGGACTGAAAAGTTTTGCCGAAGCAATCACAGAAACTGGCGGACGAGTTGTCCAATTCGATTGGCGCCCAGTTGCTGGTGGCGACGCGAAACTACAAAAAGTTTTACAATTCTTAAACAGTTACCGTGCTGAAACGGCGGACGTAAAATAGATTTTTGAGGAGGAAGAAAGCATGACAAACTATCAAACTATTGATGAAGCAAACCGAGCTGTAGCTGATAAAATCGTTGCCTCTGCGCCATTTTTACTCGATGTCGTTCCAGCTAAATCAGTTATCGCAGAATTAAACGAAGGGAAAGTATTACTTCATGCGGGCCCTCCGATTAAATGGGAAAACATGACGAGCCCAATGCAAGGATCATGTGTTGGTGCAGCGCTTTTTGAAGAATGGGCAACAGGCGAGGACGAAGCTCGTGCGATGTTAGAAAACGGCGAAGTTCGCTTTATTCCGTGCCATCACGTGGACGCAGTTGGTCCAATGGGCGGCATCACATCAGCAAATATGCCAGTCGTTGTCGTGGAAAACCGCACAGACGGAAATCGCGCGTACTGTACAATGAACGAAGGAATCGGCGCAGTACTAAGATTCGGCGCTTATTCAGAAGACGTTGTAAATCGCTTGCGCTGGATGCGTGACGTCCTTGGTCCAGTATTAGGAAAAGCATTGCAAACACTAGACGAAGGCATGAACTTAAACGTTATCGTCGCAAAAGCAATCGCGATGGGAGACGAGTTCCACCAACGGAATATCGCGGCATCTCTTGTATTTTTAAAGGAAATTAGCCCAATTATCGTGAGCTTAGATATTGACGAAAAACAACGCCAAGAAGTGATTAAATTTTTAGCAGATACAGATCAGTTCTTCTTAAATATCATGATGGCTTCTGCAAAAGCAGTGATGGACGGCGCGCGGATGATTCAAGAAGGAACGATTGTTACGGCGATGTGCCGAAATGGCGAGAACTTCGGAATTCGCATTAGTGGTATGGGCGACGAGTGGTTCACAGCACCCGTTAACACACCGCAAGGCCTTTACTTCACAGGTTATTCAGGCGAAGACGCGAACCCAGATATCGGGGACAGCGCGATTACAGAAACATTCGGCGTTGGCGGTATGGCAATGATCGCAGCTCCAGCCGTGACTCGTTTTGTTGGAACAGGCGGTTTTGGCGACGCGTTAAAAACAAGTAACGAAATGCTTGAAATCGTCATCGATCAAAATCCGAATTTCACCGTGCCAACTTGGGATTTCCAAGGTATTTGCCTAGGCATCGACGCTCGTAAAGTCGTAGAAACTGGCATTACACCAGTCATCAACACCGGAATTGCCCACAAGAAAGCCGGTATCGGTCAAATCGGTGCTGGAACAGTAAATCCTCCAGTAGCATGTTTTGAAAAAGCAATCACAGCCTATGCTGAAAAACTAGGCTTAACCGTTTAAAAAGAAGGAGGTGAAGCATCATGCCAGTCATCCAAGCCCAAAACATAGCTCAAAATGTTGTCGAATTACTTGAAACCGCAAAAACGTGGCGCGTCCACAGCGTGTTTAACAATGGCTTCAATCTCGAAAATAACGGCGAACTCATCTTCGTCGGCACAGACAAAAACGGCAAACTACCATTCGCCATCCAAATTTCCGAGATAGACATTGCTAGGAGTCAACACACGATTCAAACCGACCAACAATTTGCGTATAATGACGGCTGGCTACTTCACCACCAATCATCCATTAAAATCAATATTTCCACAGCTGAAAAATACACAAGTTCACGGCAAAATGCAGAGTTGATGCCGAATCCGCCCTTTTTAAACCAAGTTTTGCAAGAAACCACCCAAACTGGATTCGGCATCACCATAAACGCATTGCTAGCACAACCTAAAACACGCGAACTTGCCAAAGCAATACAAAGTCGGGATGAAGCATTTGTAGAACAAACCTTGCGTTATTTCATAGGTCGAGGCAGTGGTTTGACGCCTTCTGGTGACGACATGCTTGTCGGAATTTTGCTAGTGGGCCAGGTGAGCGACACATTCACAGAGACGCTCCACCGGCTCATCACAACCGAACAACTCACCACAGACATTAGCCAGACCTACCTGAAATACGCGTTAAAAGGCCAATTTAGCGACACATTAATAGCACTTTATAAAGCGTTCCAAACAGGCGAAGACACACAAGCCTTGACGCAGCGCATTTATCAAAACGGACACACATCGGGAATAGACACGATAGCAGGTGTCGCACTCGCAATGAAGGAGGAATTTTTAATGGGAAAACGAGTAGTTATCGCGCTTGGCGGAAATGCCATTCTGCAACCAAAACAAGAAGCAACATTTGAAAATCAATTAAAAAATGTCGAGGATAGCTGTGCTAAAATCGCTGAAATCACCGAAGCTGGCCATAAAGTCATCGTCACACACGGCAACGGCCCACAAGTCGGCAATATTTTGCGTCAAAACGAAGAAGCCAAAGAGTTCGTCCCAGCACTTCCAATCGACGCGTGTAGCGCAGAATCACAAGGTTTTATCGGCTACATGATGGAGCAATCCTTAAAAAACGAATTCGCCCGCAAAAAACTAGCAACAAACGTCATCACGCTGCTAACACAAACAGAAGTTAGCGCAAGTGATCCGGCGTTCCAAGACCCAACCAAACCAATCGGCGTATTCTATACCGAATCAGAAGCCGAAGAACTAGCAAAAACAAAAGGCTGGAAAATGGCAGAAGACGCAGGCCGTGGCTACCGTCGCGTTGTCCCGTCCCCACAACCTAAGAAAATTCACGGCGTCGAAGCTATCAAACAACTAGTCGCAACAGACACCGTCGTTATTTCCACAGGTGGAGGCGGCATCCCAGTCGTTCAAAACGAAGCAGGCAATCTAAAAGGCGTCGAAGCAGTCATCGACAAAGACCGCTCCGCATTACGCTTATCCGAACAAGTCGAAGCAGACGTCTTCATGATCCTAACCGACGTAAGCAACGTTTATTTACATTTCGGCGAACCAAATCAACAAAAACTAGAAGGCGTTCCGGTCAAAGAAGCGAAACAATACATGACAGAAGGTCATTTCGCAGACGGCAGCATGGGACCAAAAATGGAAGCCGCAATCGCATTTGCTGAGTCTGGAAAAGAAGCCATCATTTGTTCTTTAGACGCAGCTGTAGACGCATTAGCAGGCAACGCAGGAACACGAATTTTACCAGAAAAAAGTACTGTAAACGCATAACTAATTTTGACTCGGTGGATTTCCATCGGGTTCTTTTTATGTTTAGCAGGCAACCAGTTTGGGAATTGTAATTTATAACGAAATCAGACGAAGTGGCTTTTTCAGAAATTTTTCAGAAAATCGACAAAATGGTTATTTTCAATCAGAGGAATTCGTGCTACAATAGAAAAGTTGTGGCGCATGAAAACTAATTAATGGAGATGAAAAATTTGGACGCAGAAAATAGTACATTGATGCAGAAAATCGATTATAGTACGCGTAAAAAGATCGATTTAGTGCATAACAGTGTGGTTCGCTATATTTTCCGTGCGATGCTGGCGTGTTTATTCCTAACACTTGGAACAGCAGTTGCGGTAATGATTGGCGATAAAGTAGATCACTTCGCACACGGATTAGGAAAAATCGTTTACGCATTCATGTTCAGCTGGTCACTTGTGATGATTATTTATATGAACGCAGAACTCGGTACAAGTAACATGATGTATATGACAACCGGCGTTTACCAAAAAATTATTAAACCCGGCAAAGCTTTAGGTATTTTATTTCTTTGTATTTTTTGTAATTTAATCGGTGGTATTTTAGCAGGGTACTTGATGTCACTAACGTCAGCATTCCACGCCCTACCAGCCGATCATTTCTTATTCACAGCTGTAGAAGGTAAACTACAAAAAGAACCACTACAGATTTTCATCGAAGCAATTTTTGCAAATATCGTTGTAAATACGGCGGTTATTTGTACCATGCGGATGAAAGACGATGCTGGAAAAGTTATCGCGATGATATTCATTATTTTCATCTTCGCATTCCTAGGCTTTGAGCACGTTATCGCGAATTTCTCTTCTTTCTCCCTAGCCTTTTTCTCATCTGGCGGACACGTCCCTGGCATGACATTAGGCAGCGTATCAACGAACCTATCCTTGGCACTACTCGGCAACTACGTCGGCGGTGGCTTGGTAATTGGACTCGGTTACGCATGGCTGAATAGAACGAAATCGATATATAAAGATTAAAGCAAGGCCCCTGTCACGCTTGTGATGGGGTTTTTATTTGTGCTCCGGACTAGAAAGTTAGCTATTGTAACAAAGTGTTCACGAGAAACTTGAGTAAAATCACTATTTTCCAATTTTTCTATACTGACAAAAAAACTTGGTCACGATATTATAAGTTGTGGCCACAAAAAGAAGGTAGCAGGAGGAAAATACATGAAGAATAAAAAGGGTTATGCACTATTTATAACTATGCTTTTGATGACCATCATTGGTGTTGTCTTTGCAGGGAGCCTAAGAGTAGACGCAGCAACGACAATGGAAAAAAAGATGTATACACTAGAAAATCCAACATGGTTCAGAGCACAAGGTCTTTCCAAAGGCATTGATCATGATCGTCAAGACTTAGGTATTATTGTGCCAAAAGATTCTACAATCGAGATTAGACAGACAAATCCAAACTATAAAGGGACTGTGAAAGTAGAGCTATTAAATAATGACAGCTCTAAAGAAGACGGTTATCAAGTTGGGAGCACGTGGGTTACAGCAACAGCAAGAGCCGATTCCGCACTACTTGCAAAAACAACATTTACCACAGAAGCACCGATATTAGAGTACAAAGTTGATGATAAAGTCATTGAATTACCAGTTTTTAAGCAAGGAGATAAAGAAGCTGACTTTTTTGAGAAATGGGATAAATCAAATGCTGCATTCGCATTAATTGGTAATAAATATATCCAAATTTTAGTGCCAGCTCGAGACAAGCCTTATTTAAAAAAAATGGATGAATTCTCTTCTATCAATGATTTATTAGCCTACTATGACACATTATTCGAGACGTATAATGAATTAGAAGGAATCTCGTTCACATCAGAAACAGCAACAGACAAAAACGTACCAACGAAATACTTCGCTAAAGCAAATATACAAGGTGGGGGAGCAGGATATTACGGAGGCGATCATACAGCTGATTCTAGTAGTTCTGTTTATGGCTTTTTTCTGAAACCGGGCTGGGGCGGTCTCCACGAGATTGGTCACGGATATCAAGGATCATTTATGGGAGACTCGACATTTACAACATCAGAAGTGTGGAATAACCTATACGCTGATTCAATGCAAAAGAAAATGCTTGGAAGTGACTACTATACAGCAGGCTGGCTTTACCGGGGGGAACGACCGTATCTAGAAGGACTTTTTGAGAAGTTTGTATACGAAACAAAAACACCTGTGAATAGCTGGGATGTAAGAAGTAAGCTATATATGTTAACACTGATGAAAGATAAAGCAGGGGACAAGGCTTTCACGCATTTCAATCAGTCATATCGAGCTGCTGTAAACGCTGGTAGCATTAACTATGGAGAGAAATTGCTAGATTTAATAACACAGGCATTCGGTGAAACAAGTCATTATGACTTCACACCATTTGTCGAACTTGTTCAAGGTTCTATGACCAATAATCAAAAAGTAGAGAATCTATATTCTGGAAATAAAGCTGTATATCCACTAGCTTCGTTGTTATCTGATGACAACTTAAAGCAAGCAAGAAAAGACATCCCTCTAGATTCTAAATGGGGATTAGTAAGTAACAAAGAACTTGCCAAATATAAGCTAACCAATACTGGTGAAATTAAGTTTACTATCAATGATTTCAATCAAATCAAAGGCAAAACATTACGAATCAAAGATGGCGCCGATGTAATTCGCAACATTAAAATAACAGCGCCAACTATGACGATTAAAAACATACCCGTAGGCATTTATTCTCTAGACATTCCAACAGGTATGACTCGTTTTTATAAGCCATCTACGAATTATCTAGCTGTTTCAGATGGTGAAAACAAAATGAATATCCAAATGAAAGAATTACAAACCTCCAAAGTAGCATTAGAACAATTAATTTTCAGAGGCCTAGGAAATGCTATATTTGCTCAAGGGACAGTCGATCCTGAAGCGGGTCAATTTGTACTTGATATAACTAGGGCTAACCCACATTCCTATTTCCCAGGTCGTTACGCAGCGATTGAGATTTTTGATGAGGCTGGTCAATCCATTTTTAACAAAGTAATCAACGGAGCGAATACAGAGACTGGTAAATTTGAAGCAACAATCAAGCCAGGCTACACCATCAAGGTTATTCACGAAGAGCCTGGGCGTCTGAACATCACAAATGCACCTTCAGGTTTAATAGACAATAAAATAACAAACACATTCAAAGTGACGAAATATGGCTTAACAAGTGAGCAGACAAATGTGAATCCACAAGATGCTTTGGCGAACTACAAAAAAGAGCTTGTGAAATTAGCGGAATATGTAAATAATATTAAGTCAATCGAAAATGAAGATTATGCTGATTCAAAAACACAATTGAGAAAAGCAATCGCCTACCTAGCCGACACAGACAAAATCAAATATCAACAAGATTATGCCGAGTTATTAGCTTTAAAAAATGACATCTCCCAAGATTTATTAGATGGAAGCCAATTCCGTTTCCAGATGAAAGGCTTTGCGAATCGCGAGTTTGCAAATATGTTCTTGGACCTAGATGCCAAACAAGCAGTCATCACACAAAATGCCGGAGTGCCACATGAATCCTACACAAGCATGTACGCATCCATCAAGATTAACAATGCAAAAGGCAAAGTAATTTTCCAACAAAACTATGCCCCGCAAACATCGATACCAGCGTCCGAAGACAAGGTGAAGATTGCAGTAGGCGATTTCATTACGGTGATGCATAAGGAATACGCAGGCCGTTTAGCTATCATCAATACAACAACAAACGAGCATTATACAACGTATCCAGAAGCGACCTACCTTGTTACGGAAGATGGCTTGAAAAAAGTAGACGCAAAACAAATCCCAACGCCAAACGCGGATGAATTCGATGGCTCTCACTTCCAATTTGAATTCCAAGGTTTGAGCAATGTACGATTTGCGCTTATGACACTTGATTTAACGAACAAACAAGCCAAAATTCAACAAAATACACGTCAACCACACTCTTATTTCCCAGGGACGTATGCATCAATTGAGATCCACGATGCCCGCGGAAAATTAGTATACAAAAAAGCCTATGGCGGTCAAGAAAAGTTAGTAGCCGATATGTTCAACGTGAAAATCGACACAGGTTATTATGTTACCGTAACACATCTTGAAGCAGGTGACCGACTTAAAATCACGAATACGGATACAAAGGAACTTTTCCCATACTGCAAAGCAGCAACGTACAAAATAACAGAAGAGGGCTTGATGAAAGTAGCAACTAGCGATATTCCAACATTCAGCTCTAATTATATTGATGGGGACGTGTTCCAATTTAAGTTCCAAGGACTTAGCTATTGGAATTTTGCGAATGTGACGCTTAATTTATCATCAATGGAACTAACATTTGATAAAAAAGCAGGTCAACCACATGTATACTTCGATAAAAATTATCCGTACGCAACACTGCAAGTGAAAGATAAAGACGGTAGTGAAGTGTATAGTTACACTATGATTGGAAATGAAAACACAGGAGCGTTATTGAAGAAACTAGCATTAGAAGAAGGTTACTATATAGTAATTACGCACCGAGAAGCTGAAGCTCGTTTGCCGCTAACGGTGGATAACGTCCTACAAGAAGTTCAGCATAACCCAACGGTGTATCAAATTGGCGCCAATGGTTTAGTGAAGAAATCACTGACAGATGTTCCAACGCCAACTCGTTTTGTCAATGGAAAAATATATAGCTCAGATATTGACTTCATGTTCAGAGGCTATGCAGACCGCCAGTTTGCTAAGCTACACGTCAATAAAGCGAAAAATATGCTACATCTAGATGTGAATGCAATCCAACCGCATTATGGTTTTGGAGCGACTCCATATGCAAGCATCACTGTAAAAGATGACAAAGGTAATGTTGTGTTCACAAAAGACTTTATTGGCAATGTGACACAACAAGAAGCATCACTAGACATCCCAATCAAAGATGGTTACACTATTCAAGTGAACCATCGCGAGCCGAGTACTGTACGACTAGAAGTAAAAGATAATGAAAAAGATAAAGTATACAAAATGATTACACAAAATGAATTTTTAGTCGTACCAAATGGTTTAATCGTACAATAAAAATGAGCGAGAGATTGCCAAACCGTTATTTTGCGGTAGGTAATCCTCGCTTTTTTAGTTTGTTTTTAATATGATGAAAACAAGCACAATAATTCAGATAGGGAGTTGAATAACATGGACTATAAAATCGTATCACATGACAAATTCCAAGTAATCGGCATTAAAAAAGTATTTTCCTATGATCAAGGGAAGAATCTAGAGGACATTCCAAAATTCTGGGACGAAGTACACACCAACGGAACAATCGAACAACTCGGCAAATTAGGCACCTCGTACATGGGAATTTGCAGTGTTTCCAAAGAACAAGCGGCAAATCAAGAAATGGACTACTGGATAGCGACAGAATACAACGGACAAAACGCGGACGGCATGGAAATTTTCGAAGTTTCCGCACAACAATGGGCGATTTTCAAATCCGTAGGAGCCTTGCCAGAAGCCATTCAATCCACTTGGCAACAAATATTCTCAGAATGGCTACCGGAAAGTGACTACGTTCACGCGGACGGCCCTGAAATTGAAGTCTACGATGGCAGTGACACGACAAAAGCCGATTTTACGTGTGAAGTGTGGATTCCAGTAACTAAAAAATAAAGTGTTAGCGTCAAGCTCTGATTTAGATGAAAGCTTGACGCCGACACTTTATTTTTTTAACGTTATTTGCGAATGTTGGGTCAAAAAAGTACTAATAAGCGGATGAAATTTCTCAACTTCCACTAAAAACGCATCATGCCCGTAATCCGAATCTACTTCATAATACGTCACCGGCACATGCCAATCTTTCAAAAGCTCATAATCACGGCGCAAATCATTAATTCGGAACAATTGATCGCTCGTCACACCAACCAATAAATAAGGAATTTGAATCCCTGCAAACAATGGTTTTTCATCAATCCCATTCACCGTCACATCGAATAAATCAATCGCTTTCGTTAAGTATAAGTAGCTATTCGCGTCAAAGCGCTCCACAAATGTATCGCCTTGATATTGCAAATACGATTCCACCTGAAAATGTTCTTTTGAAAAAGCACCAGGAGAGGAGTCAGCTACCGTGAAGCGTTCAAATCGTTTAGAAAACAATTCGCTCGTCCGATACGTCATCATCCCAACCATCCGCGCCGTTGCAAGCCCGCCTTCCGGTTGCCCGACATAATTCCCGCCATTAAAATCAGGATCATTCAAAATCGCCATCCGCATAATTAAATTATAACCAATCGCCTCAGGACTCGCCGCAAGAGGGGATGCCAGATTAATCACACTTCCCGTTATTTCCGGATAATCAATCGCCCATTGCGTCGCCTGCATACCGCCCATCGAACCACCAATGACTGACACGACATGAAAAACGCCAAGCGCATCAAGCAACGCCTTTTGGACCTTAATAATATCCTTAATCGAAAAGCCTGGAAAATTCAAACGGTATTCGGCGCCCGTTTTTGGATCGATAGAAGAAGGCCCCGTCGTCCCACTGCAACCGCCAAATACATTCGTGCAAACTAAAAAATAATCAGCAGGATCAAGCGTTTTCCCCGTTCCAATAAAGTCATCCCACCAACCAGCGACATCTTCCTCAAAATGCTTCGCGGCATGTGCCGTTCCGGTCAATGCATGTTCTAGCAAAATACAATTGTCTCCTGAAGCAGATAATTCGCCGTAAGTCTCGAAACCAACGTCAATCGCTCCAATTGTTTCCCCATTTTCTAAAATAAGTGGTGTCTCTTCAAAAAGTCGTATTTGTTTTAGCGTTCCCAATTCCATCACCTTTTTCTATATAGTTGTCTTAAATACTGTCCAGCGCTTGGGCAAGGTCAGCGATAATGTCGTCCACATTTTCTATACCAATCGATACGCGAATCGTTTCTGGTTTCACGCCAGCTTCTTTTTGTTCCTCGGCGCTTAATTGTTGATGTGTCGTCGAAGCAGGGTGGATAATAAGCGATTTTGCATCACCGACATTCGCTAAATGCGAGAACAGCTCCACCGATTCAATGACTTGTTTACCCGCCTCGTAACCATCTTTCACCCCAAAAGAGAAAATCGAACTTGGCCCTTTTGGAAAATAGGTTTGCGCTAAATCATAGTATCGATTCGATTTCAAACCGGGATAGCTAACCCAAGCCACTTTTTCATGATTTTCGAGGTATTCGGCTACTTTTTGGGCATTGGAGACATGTTTTTCAAGCCGTAGTGATAATGTTTCCAGTCCTAAAATCAACAGGAAGGAGTTAAATGGAGAAATGGCGGCACCTGTATCACGAAGCAAGCTCACGCGTAATTTGGTAATATAGGCGGCAGCACCAACATCATTCGCATAGGAAAGGCCATGATAGCTTGCGTCAGGTTCGACAAGTTTCGGAAATTTTCCGTTTTTCCAGTCGAAAGTTCCTGCGTCAATCACAGCGCCACCAATTGCCACGCCATGCCCACCGATGAATTTCGTTGCCGAGTAAACCACGATATCCGCGCCAAATTCAAAAGGTCGATGCAAATAAGCCGTCGCGAACGTGTTATCCACAATAAGCGGAATCCCGTGTTTATGCGCAATCTCAGCCACTTGTCGCACGTCGACTATATTAATATCGGGATTTCCAAGCGACTCAATAAAAATCGCCTTCGTGTTATCCGTAATCGCGGCCTCAAAGTTCGCCACAACATCAGGCTCCACAAACGATACATCAATGCCAAAATCCTTGAACGTATGGGAGAAAAGCGTATAAGTCCCGCCATAAAGCGTACTCGCCGAAACAATATGATCACCACTGCTCGCAATATTTAAAATCGCGTACGTAATCGCAGCCATCCCAGACGCCGTCGCAACCGCACCAATCCCACCTTCCAACAAAGCCAAGCGCTCTTCAAAAACAGCTGTTGTTGGATTCATAATGCGTGTATAAATATTCCCCGTCTCCTGCAAACCAAATAATGCCGCCGCATGTTCCGTATCATTAAACGTATACGAAGTCGTTTGGTAAATCGGCACTGCCCGCGCATTCGTCGCACTATCAGGCGTATGACCTCCGTGTACTTGAATCGTCTCAAACCGGTAATCTTGTCCCATTCTTTTTTCCCCTTTCACGCGAGTCCACCAAGAAAACAACAAAAAACCTCTCCCAGCAAGCTTTGAAAAGCGATACTAGGAAAGGTTGAACAGACAACATTTCACTCGTTATTAGCTTATCTTCGCAAAAATACTGCTGGAATTAGCACCGTGAACACAAACGTCCGGTTGCTAAGGTTTCACAGGGCCAGTCCCTCCACCTTTCTTGATAAGAAGCGTATTAAATTGTTACCATCATACAATTTTTATATCCTATTTGTCAAGAAAAGTAGACAGATTTTTTGAAAAAGTCGCATCTGGAAATAAGGTTTTAAATGTGAATTTTTTCGATTGAAATCAAGCATCGAAAACAAAAAAAGCGCACATATTTGACATAAATGACGCATATGGACGTTGAAATGAAGCCGTTTGTGTCTAAAGTCAGAAAAAAAGGACAAATAGACAATAGAAATAGTGTTTTATTAGAGTAAAACAGGGTAAAATGTACAACAGGGCTTAAAGGGCTCTAAAAATAAAAAAGGAAGTGTTACATAGCATGAAGACATTTACTCGCATATTAGTTTTATTAGCTGGTATCGCAATGATTTGTTTAGGAATCTGGTTTGTATTCCACCCAGGTATTTCTTTACTATCGTTCACATTTTTCATCGGAATCCTAATGTTAGTTGTTGGGGTATTCCAAATCATCTCGTATTTCTCTAATCGCGGAGGACAGAAAGTATCGGGCTGGATTTTAGCAGAAGGAATCTTATCGGTGTTATTAGGTATTTTATTATTAGCCGATCAATTGGAAGGAACGGTCACTTTAGTACTTGTTTTCGGTATGTGGGTGTTGTTCGCTGGGATTATGCGTACAATTGGCGCATTTGCTGCTAAAGGCGAAAACGTTCAAGGCTGGGGCTGGATTTTAGCATTAGGGATTTTAGGCATTATTCTTGGCTTTATCTCTTTGTTCAACCCAATTGTTGGCGCAATCGGTATCGTGATTCTTGTTGGAACATTCTTCATCGTTCAAGGAATCAACTGTATTGCAACGTTCTTCTTTGTTGGAAAAGTAAAATAAGCATAAAAAAGAGAAATCCATTTCGCGGATTTCTCTTTTTTCATTATTAGCTACGTTTTCTCAAGTAGAATGCTGCAAGTGCGGAGATAGTTAATCCAGCAAATACGATTCCAGCTGAGCTATTGTCGCCTGTTTTTGGTAGTTCTTTCATATTTGTTGTTGTAGTTGGTGGTGTTTGTGTTTTAACAACTGGTGCTGGGTCAGCTTTTTGGGCAGTTTTCACAACAGCTGGTTTCTTCGTATCTTCCACTGGTGATACTTGTAATTTGCCGCCTTGGAAAGTGAATTTGGCAACATCACTAATTTCGCCAGTTTCTTCATCAATGCTAAGTAGGTATACTGTTTGACCTTTAACTAGTGGTGTGTCGAGTTTCGAATGGAAGTTGCCATTTGCATCAGCTTTTGCCATGCCTAACAAATCTTCACCGTCTTCTGAAATAATGAAAACAGTAGTATTTGGTTCTGCTTTACCGTAAACGTCTGTTGCTGTTGTTTTGTTTACGTCTACAACTGGTGCATCAAAGAAGAATACATCGTCACCAAGTACTTCATAAGAAAGCGTTACGCTTGATGTATTGCCGCTTGCATCTTCAGCCACGATAACAGTTGTATGTGAGCCTTCTGTAGTCGTATCTAAAAATTCCTTGCCATTTTCGAAATAGACTTTTACGAAACCTGAATTATCTGTTGCAGAAACGAGTTCATCTGCTGTCCATTCTTCATCGATAAAAACATAGAAATCTTCTTCATCCACTGTGATAACTGGTTTGGTTGTATCAACTACTGTGTATGTTGCAGTGATGTTTTCTGTTGTTGTACCGTTTGTTGCTGCCACTGTAACTGTTTGTGCGCCTAAGCGGTTAACGACAGGAGCTTTAGCGAAAGACAATGTTACGCCGCTTGCTGCTGTTACGAATTTGCTTGGATCTGTCACTGCTACGTTGATTTCTGTTGTAACCCCTGTTTTAGCTGTTGCCAGTGCTGCGTCAGCTTTTACGATTGGTTTAGAAGCTGGTTCTGTTACAGTATAGTCCGCTGTGATTTCTTGTGTTGTCGTGTCAGCAAATGTTGCGATAATAGTTGTCGTGAATGTTCCAGCAGCAGTTGTTGTAGCTTCTGCTCCGGATTTGAATGCTAGTGTAGGGCTGTTTGTCGTATCTGTTATGGTCACAAAATCAGCAGGTGTAACGGTTGCATTTTTTGTGAAAGTAACATCTGTTTTAGGTGTAACGGAGCCTGTAGTAGCGGTTGTTGGTGATGCTGCATCTGTAGTCGTTTCTTGTGTTGTAGTCGCATCAAGTGCAGTTGGTGTTTGTGTCTCTTCCGCGAATACTGGTGTTGCTAAAGACAGTGTTAGTCCGCATGCAAGCAAGCCACATGCTAATTTTGTAGTTTTGTTAGCCATTTAAAAATTCTCCCCTTTATGTGTAATAAGGTTATTATACTAAAAACAAGGATAATTGTCATCATTTATTTGTAGGGATTTCCAAAAAGAAAACGCATTCTATTGACTTATAGTCCTATTTTAATTAAAAAAAGGGGATATATAGAAATGTGTAATATAGAATTGTTCATCGTTGAACTTGTTGTGCACCAATAAATAAAGCCGGATTTATCACGCACCAAATGATGATTGGCAAGTGGTAAATCCGGCTTTCATTTTCTATCACAATTTATTTTTTAGTAATAGAGTACAGATCCGTATATTTCATATTCAACATTTCTTTCACAGCTGCCATGTCATGGATTTTCCAAGGCTTCGGTGAAAGGGAAATCAGACCGTCTTGTTCTAGTTTGCGCAGGTTTGTTGCAACGTAAGCACGGGCCAAATTTAAGTACTTTCCAATTACTTTTTGTGTAAAATAATATGGGATTAAGTATGAGCCATCAGGTTCAGCGCGACCAAAGCGCTCGGCTACAATAACTAGGCCAGCTAGAATTTTTTTGTCGGACGGTAGATTAGAAAGAGATTCACGAATAAGAATCGGTTGTGTAAAATTCAGATAGAAGAAATAAGCATACCAGAAGCTTTCTTGGCCAAAGGTAATTTTGTCGATAACATATTGCCGATCGAAACGTAACAAGGTGACTTCACTAATAGCTGTGTAGGAAATAGGTGATACGGCATTTTCAAGAATACTTAGGAACCCAAGAATATCATTTGGTCCGCAAAAAGTCAGAATGGAGTCGTCTCGGATTGTTCCTTTAGACATCGCAACCATTCCTTTTTTCACGACATAGAAGTGTTTGTTATCGGTTCCTTCTTCCATGATAACCTCATTGCGGCGGTACGTAAATTCCGTATAAGGCGGTTTTTCTTCGTTTGACTCTAATAGCGTGGCAAGCATTTTATCAGTGTCGAAACTTTCTTTCAGATTATTGTAATCATATAAAGTCATTAGTATGTTCCCCTTTTCTCACAGATTATCTCCTTTATTATATCGAAGCTGGAGGGGTTTGTATAACGATTTCCCTTGATTTTGGAAAATTTAGATGAGTTTTGCAGTCACAAGCCGTTTGCGAATCGTTATTCCAAAGAGGGCAGCAAGGGTTGCTTTAATGATTCCAGGAATGATGAATGGGACAATACCAGCCATGAAAGCAGTGTTCCAAGGCATGCCAGCACCGAATTTGAGCCATGCAGCACCAAAAAGTAATGTCACCATCGCGCCAATAATGTTGGCTAAAATAGCGTAACTAAGTCGGAAATCGGTTTTTTCAATAATGAAGGCTGTAATGTACGCGTTGAAAAGAAAACCAATGATAAAACCGCCAGTCGGTCCGAACAGAATGCCAAGTCCTGCAGACATTCCTGCGAAAACAGGGACGCCGATTGCGCCGAGCACTATGTAGACGGCAACGGAAATTGTAGCATTGCGGGGAGATAAAATGGTTGCGGCAAGTCCAACGGCAAGTGTTTGCCCGGTTAGTGGAATTGGCCCGATTGGGATAGTTACTTGTGCTAGAATCGCGATGATAACGGCAAATAGCGCGTTAATGATAAGCTGTTTTAATTTTTCATTTCTCATACTCATTCTCCTTTGTTAACTTAATATGATATTAGGTTAACATTAACTTTTTAAAATGGCAATACTATTTTTTTCTTAACACTACCTTGCATTAATTAGTAGTGCGTGATATAGTTATGTATAACAAGTAGTGATTAATGTTCAGTACTGAAATTTTAACAATTAGAAATGGAGGGTTTGGCATGGAAGTGAATGTTCAGTTTAAAAAAGGTGTTCTGGAATTATGCTGCCTTTTCCTTATTCAGAAGAAAGATCAATACGGATATGAGCTGGCGCAACATGTTTCGCAATATGTGGAAGTTGCAGAAGGTGCGATTTATCCGGTATTACGTCGGCTTGTCAAAGAGGGGTATTGTGATACGTACTTGAAAGAATCGACGGAAGGTCCATCGCGAAAATATTATCAACTAACTGTCAAAGGTGAGATTTATATGAATGAATTAATGTTTGAATGGAAAGATTTTGTGTCGAGTGTGAATCGATTATTTAACGAAGGGGGAGAGAACATTGGATAAAACACAGTTTCTAAACGAATTAGGAGTAAAACTAGCAGGTCTTGAACCTGAGGAAAGATTTGAAATTTTAGCGGATTACGAGGAGCATTTTGCGGCTGGCGCGGTTAGTGGCAAGTCGGAACAGGAAATCGTATTTGACCTTGGTAGTCCGGATGAGATTGCACGAGATATTTTAGCGGGACGCGGGGAAGCGGCTGTTGAGGAAACGTATTATGTGCCAAGACCAGCGCCAACGAAGAAACGTGGTGCGGCGGGACAATTTGGTGTTTTCTTGGCGATGTTGATTCCTAATATCGTTGTTTACTCATTATTGCTTTCTTTTTGGGGAGTAGTTCTGGGAGTCGCGGGCTCGGCGCTTGGCTTTTTCTTAACGCCAGTTGCTTTTATTTTGGATGTGGTAGTGAATCATTCGTTTGTACTTTATAAATTTTTCGCAGTGATTGCTTCGCTTGGACTTGGTTTCATTTTTGTCGTATTGACGATGTGGCTTGTGAAGGCGATGGTTCTGGCGACTGTTGGGTATACGCACTTCAATATTCATTTGATGAAGGGAGAGAGAAAGCATGTTTAAAAATAAAGTAAAATTACTTATTATTGGTGCGATTCTTCTTGTCATCGGTGGCATTGGGGTTGCATTTACGTTCAATAGTAACAATGTGGTTGACCGTGGGACGGCGTATAATCGCGAATGGAAACTTGCTGATGGCGATATTTCGCTGATTAAATTGATGGGCGATGAGGACTTGCAAGTGAGTGTCGCAGAAAGCACGAACGGGAAAAACTACGTGACGATGAGTGGCAGTCTTTCAAAAGACACGATTAAGCGGTTAGATAATAGTGTGAAGGAAAATCAAGATAGCTTGACGATTAATGTAGAGAACAAGCAGGAATGGATGAGTTTTCTAGATTTCAAGATTTACGGTGAGCAACAAGTGACGATTTACTTAACGAAAGACGCGAAATTGGCGCAGTTGGAAAGCAATTTGAATTCGAGTGACTTGATGATACAAGGCGTGGTTGCGGATAATGTGACGCTAACAAGCGGTTCTGGAAGCATTGAAGCGGCGGATTTAAAGGCGAAATCGATCAAGGCTAAGAATAATTCGGGAGACATTGAATTGCGCAGTATCGCGGGGAATGTGGACGTGACGAATAGTTCTGGAGAAAGCGATGTTTTAGGGATGAAAGGTGATAACTTGAACGTGTCGTCAAATTCAGGAGACATCGAAGTGAAACAAGTGAAAGTAAATACGGCCATGTTCAAAAATAGTTC
The DNA here is from genome assembly GCF_000766865.1 of Listeria booriae. Classification (GTDB taxonomy): domain Bacteria; phylum Bacillota; class Bacilli; order Lactobacillales; family Listeriaceae; genus Listeria_A; species Listeria_A booriae. The sequence goes on along the minus strand of NZ_JNFA01000025.1, from coordinate 177,961 downwards.
GGGAAGTATTGACGGCGAACAGGTAGAGGGCGTTGTGAAAGCAGAGAATAATTCGGGGGATGTTGATTTGTCGGATCTGTCGGATGAAACAACAGTAACTAATAGTTCTGGAGAAACCGATTTGTCATTCCTTGATGTGAAGGCGAATGTGGCGGTAAATGCGGATTCTGGTGACGTATCGATAGAAATTCCAAGCACTTTTGATGGATTCCTTGATTTGCGTAGTAATTCTGGCGATATTAAGGCGCCAAATTCGAAACCAAGTTCAGATCGTGTCATCAAAGTTCGGACTTCTTCAGGAAATATTAAAGTCGAGCAATAAGTAGGAGCTGTAATGCAATGAAAGTGTATGTTATTTTAACGAAAACAACGACGATTCCGGGGAAGATTATTCAAAAATATACACGTAAACCGTTCAATCATGTGTCGATTAGTTTGACGGAGGATCTGTCGGAAGTTTATAGTTTTGGGCGGATTGGTAAGCGGAACTTTTTGAACGGTGGTTTTATTAAAGAGGATGTGCGGAGCGGTGTGTTGGAGAAATCCGCCACCGCGATTCTCAGCTATGAAATCACGCCAGAACAACAGGCGCGGATTCAGCGAGAATTGGATTGGTTCCGGTTTACCGTCGATAATTACCGGTATAATTTCTGGGGAATTTTAGGGTTAGTATTACGCCTTGATTTCTCTGCGCAAAACGAATTTTTCTGTTCGCAGTTTGTTGGGCATGTGTTGGAAGTCGCGGATATTTCTGTGGTTGGCGACACAGCTTTGCATTTCCTGCAGCCGCATGATTTCTTATATGAAGGTTTGATGGAAGTGGAATTTTGCGGGCGGATGGATGCCTATGTGAATCGCTTTGCAGTGGAAGAACCAGAATTGTTAGCGCTAGCTTCTGTGTGACTAAATGCATCCAAATAGGGTATACTAAGTGGTAACCTACAAGGATGAAAGGGGAAATCACAGATGACAGTTCAAATTAGAAAAGGAACGCTAGACGATATTGAAGCTATTCAAAGCATCGCTACAAAATCTTGGCATGACACATATGAAAAAATCATTCCGCGTGAAGTACAGGATCGTTTTTTGGAAATGTTTTATAATTTGGAGACGTTAAAAACGCGTGTTTCAGCGACGCCATTCGCGGTGTTGGAGCAAGATAATGATGTGATTGGCTTTGCAAATTTTATCGAGCTAGAAAAACGAAAAAGTGAACTGGCGGCCTTTTATTTGGTGCCAGGTATGAAGCATAAAGGCTATGGTACGCAACTTTTGGATGAAGGTATTAAATTGTTCGCGTTGCCGTTGCCACTATTCGTCAATGTGGAGAAGGAAAATACGAATGCACTGGCTTTTTATAAAGCACGCGGATTTGTCGAGTGGGATAAGTTCGAGGAAGACTTTTATGGGCATAAGCTTGAAACTGTGCGTTTGCAGTTGATTCAACATGTGGAAGAAGAGGAATAAATAATAAAAACGCTCAAAATCGGGAAATCTGATTTTGAGCGTTTTATTATTTTGTGGATGTTTTAGTTGCTGCTTTTCCGCTTTCTTTATGGCCGCCTCGGATGACGAAGAAGACCCATGAAAGAAACGCGCTAATAAGGCCGCCGAGCAATGAAATCATGATAATCATGAGCGTGCTAACAAGCTGTAAAATGCTCGTAATCACGACTGTGGCAACAACACCAAAAACGAATCCCCAAAGAATGAAACGTTTGGCGGTCGCATTTTGACTGAAACCATAGAACATTTCGGCTACTGTAGTACCAACAAGTATGAGCGGTGCTGCAAAGAGAATCGCTGCAAACACGAGCTGATACGTCATTTCACTGTACATAATTGCTTCCATCCCGATTACTGCTAGAATACCAAATATAAATACAGTTAAATAAGCAAAGATAAAACGCATGATGCATTTCCCCCCATTTCCACACATATTATATCATAAAAATGGGAAGGTTTCGCATCTTGGTTTAGTCAAATGTATTAAAAAGCGGGTCATCATCTTTGGCGACAAGGGCTTGAATACCACGGATAATGTTGAAAATCGCTAAGACAACAATCATAATGCCGATAGCAACAATCAAGCCAAGTCCAACAATACCAGTCACATTCGAACTGTTTGTGCTAACGCCAACGAAACTCACGAGGAACAAGGATGCGAAACCACCGATAGTAGGGAGAATATGTGTAAATAAAGCGACTTTTGCATGGTGTTTCGTAATTTCTGTAGCGCTGAATATCCATATAGCAACCGGTACGATAATCGGTGCGAAAAATAGGCTGAAGTAGCTAAGTGCATTTAATATTTTTTGATCTTTCATAATGAACAACATCCTTTCGTAACTTGTTGTCCTAAGTATATGACAGAATAGCACTCGCTAGCCATGGAATTGGGTGACAAAATCGCTTGTTATCATTACATTTTTGTAACCACGCGTTTAAGGTGGAGGACTTTGCTTTGGAAATCGCCTGAGATGTCTGGGTTTAAGTAAAGTCCGAATTTCATTAATTCCTCGCCAGAATAGGTTGTGTCACCGATTGCGTACGTATACTCCGGATTTAAATCACGCAACTGCAAGCGCAAGAAAGGTTCCGATGCCGCACCAAGAATTTTGAAAAAGAAAACGAGGGACTCTTCTTGATTAGGCGCAGTGAAACTCCAACCCGCAAAATTGCTTTCGTAAGGGCTAATCAGTCGTGAAAAGCGCCCAAATTGGATGAGCTGGCGGTGTTTTTTATACCAAGCGATGTCTTGTTGTACAGCGTCCAATGTTTCCTGACTTTCTTTATTTAAATCGAGCATGATACCAAAATTCGCGCTCATAGCAACATCTGCGCGGGTTTGTAGCGGCGTGATGCGTCCAACTTGATGGTTCGGACTTTCCGATAATTGCGCACAAATCATCACTGGCGGGAAAATCAAACTAGTACCATATTGAATTTTGATACGTTCGATGGCATCCGTGTTATCGCTGGCCCAGCTTTGCGGCATATAGTAAGCCATACCTGGATCAAAGCGCCCGCCACCACCAGAACAGTTTTCAAAAAGAATATGGGGATAGCGTTCGGTTAAATAGTCGATTACTTCGTATAAGCCGAGCATGTAGCGATGTGGGAGTTCCATTTGTTGTTGCGGTGTCAGGCCACGCGAGCCAATCTCCGTCATATTGCGATTCATGTCCCACTTAATGTAATCAATCGGCACCGCATCAAGGATTTCTGTCATTTGGCGAACAATTTCTGCCCGCACTTCCTGACGGCTAAAATCAAGCACGAGCTGGTTACGCCCAAGCGAAGTAGGGTAGCCATCCACATGAATATGCCAATCCGGATGCGCTTTGAAAAGTTGGCTTTGCTCTGAAATCATTTCCGGTTCGAACCATAAACCGAATTTCAAGCCACGTTCGTGAATTTGAGAAGAGAGGCTGACGAGTCCTGACGGTAATTTCTTGCGATCCACAATCCAATCTCCAAGTGACGTAGTATCATCATTCCGCGCTTCAAACCAGCCATCATCCAATACGAAAAGCTCTGCACCAAGCGCTTTAGCCCCGTCTGCTAAATTCAATAATTTCTGCTCGTCGAATTGGAAGTAAGTACTTTCCCAGTTATTAATTAAAACAGGACGCTCCTGCAATTGATGTTCGCCGCGCGCCAATCGTTCGGTATACAGCGAATGGAACGTGTGCGACATGTCATTCAAGCCATTTTTAGCATACACTAATACAACTTCCGGCGTTTGGAAAATGGCATTCGGCTCCAGTTGCCAGCCAAAATTATGTGGATTTATGCCAACCAAGACGCGCGTCTGCGAAAACGTATCTACCTCCGTACGAATCGTAAAACTGCCACTATACACAAAATGGAAGCCGTACACATCACCATGATGCTCGGTCGTATTTTTGCGAAGAAGGGCGATGAATGGTTGTTGATGGGTACTGCTGGCGCCGCGTTTGCTGTCTAAAACATGGATGCCCATCGCGAGTGGTGTTTTCACAATTTGTTTTTCGCGTGCCCATGCACCTGGGAGTTGAAGCAAGTCGAATGCGGCATCATCAAAGTCAACACAACTAGAGAGCGCGCGGTTTAATTGAATCGTGTGTTCCGACGTGTTTTGGTATTGCACGGATTTTGTGATGGCAGAACGATCCCGATAAATCGTATAGCTTAGCGTCGCTCGGATTCCGCGAATATCGTCTGCAAGTGTGATTTCCAGTGTTTGGGCCTCATCGTCCTCCAAAACATACGTCGCTGGCAAGCCTTCCAAACGCTTCTTCCCACTATAAATCGTATGACTAGCGTATTTAAATTGCGTCGCCTTCGTCCCATCCGGATGCGTCATTTCAAACGCTGGCTCCCGGTAATCCCCCGAATCAAATCCAGGAAACTCTTGTAACGCATTATCTAGCGAAAAAGTCGCATCATTTGTACGATAAGGGTTTGGCGAGAAAGACGAACGATCTTTCTTCGGATACGTATCCGACTGCGTGAAACTCCGAATCCGCTCACCCCAATAAACATGAACCAAGAACTGCTCCTTAAGCTCCATCACATAACTTACATCATCATTAAATAAATGAAATTGCCCTGTTTCTTCGTGAAAAATAATCGGCATTGCTGCGCCTCCTTTTTAATTTTTGGACCCTGTAGAAGCGACCCCTTGTACGAATTTCTTTTGGAAAATGATGAACAGAATCACCATCGGAATCGTTGCGATGACAGATCCCGCCATGAGTTGCGGATAGTTCGTTGTGTATTGTCCTTGTAGTAACGCCAAACCAGATGATAGCGGCATTTTTTCAGGTGACATGTTGACAATCAGTGGCCACATCAAATCTTTCCAAGCGAATAAAGACGTGAAAATGGCGAGCGATGTCAGTGGTGCTTTTGCAAGAGGTAGCATGATTTTGAAGAAAATTTGTACGGTATTACAGCCATCGAGTGTGGCGGCTTCTTCGAGTTCGTCGGGAACGCTCATGAAGAACTGGCGCATCAAAAATGTCCCAAATGCACTGGCAATCCCCGGAATAATAAGCGCGGTGACCGTGTTTACAAGCCCCATATCCGATACGAGCAAATATTGCGGTAAAATATACACTTGCCCAGGAATCATCATCGGCAACAAGACTAACAAGAACAAAATATTACTGCCTTTAAAGCGAATTCGCGCAAAAGCAAAACCAGCGAGCGCGCATAGTGCAGTGGAGACAACGACCCGAACGGCAATCATCACAAAGGTATTCCAAAAGAAATACGGGAACGGCAAAGCGTGCCAAACATCGGTATAGTTTTTGAAGCTCCAGTCTGCTGGGAATAATTTCGGTGGAAATTCGAGCGACTCCGATAATGTTTTAAAGGACGTTAAAATACTCCATAGAAACGGGACAATCATAACGATGGCGCCGATTCCGAGTAGTATATAAATGAAAATATGACTCGTTGCAATTCTTTTTTTAGGCATGATTTTTGCCCCTCCTTATTTGTAGTGCACCCATTTTTTCTGTAGTTTCATTTGAATCATCGTGATGACGAGAATAATCACGAGCAGAATAATAGCGATTGTCGCGCCGTAGCCCTTATTATTATTCGCAAACGTGTATTGGTAAAAAAGATATACAATCGATTCGGTCGACTTAATTGAAGGACTGTAACGACTAATCATCATCAAAATGTAATCAAACACTTGAAGCGCACCGATAAACGTCGTAATAACAACGAAAAACAAAGTCGGAGAAAGAAGCGGAATCGTAATCGTGAAAAATTGCTTCACAGGTCCAGCGCCATCCATTTCCGCCGCTTCATAAAAAGTTTTTGGAATATCTTGCAATCCGCCTAACAAAATAACCATATTGTAACCAACGAGTGACCAAATGCCGACAATCATAATCGACGTCAGCGCAAATTTAGGGTCACCAAGCCAGTCAGGTCCGTTAATACCAATCAACGATAACAAATAGTTAATCAGCCCATATTCCGAGTTATAAAGCCATTTCCAAACCATCGAAACCGCGACAGGCGCCGAAATGACCGGAATGAAATACACGACCCGGAAAAAGGATTTTGCTTTAATTTTGGAGTTGAGTAGGACGGCTGTGAGTAGCGATAAGAAGGTGCCAACAGGAACGGTAACAACGGTGAAAATCATCGTGTTGATGAGCGCGCGCCCAAGTTCTTTGTCATGGAAAGCCGTTGTGTAGTTAGCAATGCCATTCCAGACGGGTTCGCCAAGCCCTTTAATCGTGTTGAAGCTGTAATACAATGTTTGAACAATCGGCCAGACATTTAAAATTAATATGAGTAGCAAAGTCGGAGCAATGAAAATAAAAGCCCAGATTTGCTTATTTCGTTGCCACGATTTCAAAGATGTTTCTTTCATCAAGCTTCACTCCCTTTGATATGTAGTTTCCCAAATATACAACGCTCAGAGTCCTAAAAATAAGAACTCCAAGCGTCTTTGAAAAACTTATTTTTGGTTAGCGATGACGTCGTTGATTTGTTTCGCTAGTTCGGTACAGCCTTTCTTGGCGCTGATTTGGCCGGAGAAAATGTTAATCATCATGTCTTCTTCCATGCTTAACCAGTCCGCACGACTCGGAACCATGTAAGACGAATGGCCGTATTTCGCAGCATCCACAAATACTTGTGCGTCAATCGTTGGGAATTTATCGACATATGGTTGTTGCGTGCCATCATAAGCAGAAATTGCTGCACCAGATTTTGATTGAATGAGGTTGGCATCTTTACCGCCCATGTACTGCACGAATTTCCAAGCAGCATCTGGATTTTTTGTTTTGGCTGCGATCGAATAGCCCATACCTGCTGAAATCGTGCCATGATCTGCTTTCTTCGGCATTGGCGCAACACCAACATTTAGTCCGTCAATGGATAAATATTCACTGTTCATCCAAGAACCTGCAGTAACCATCGCGGCTTTACCAGATTCGAAATATTGGTCTGGCGTTGTGTTACTAAAGTCGGCGATAGAAGGGGAGTAGCCTTTTTTGATAAATTCAGTACCGTATTCGACAGCTTCGATCGTTTTTGGTGAATCATAAAGGCTCTTCTTGCCATCTTCAGTGAAGAAATCAGAACCGTTTTGATAAATCAAATTGTAAATGAAATTCTGCCCATTATTCGGCGCTAGCATACCGTAAACCCCAGCCTTTTTGTCAGTCAGTTTCTTCGCGGCATCCATCCAAGTATCCCAAGTCCACGTGTCATCAGGATAAGAAACCCCAGCTTTGTCAAACAAATCTTTGTTATACCAAAGCGCAACGGTACTATTATCTTTCGGAATTGCCAGTTGTTTATCGTCTACTTTTAGCGCGTCCACTAAGTTCTCAGGATATTTCGTCATGTCGAACTTGTCCGCTTTAATCTTGTCATTCAGATCAAGCAACGCGTCACCTTGTGCATATGTGAAAATTTGTTCTGGCGACATCCAGAAAACGTCTGCCATATTCCCGCCAGTTGCCGCTGCTTGTAATTTTGTCCAGTATTGATCCCATGGTGTTAGCTCGACATTGACTTTAATATCAGGATTTTCTTTCATGAATGCTTTTGACATTTCTTCCATGGCGGGTTTCTGGTTAGCATCCCAAAGTGCTAGAGTAATCTCGTTTTTTCCTGATGACGAGGCTTTATCAGATCCAGAAGATCCGCAACCTGCCAGCCCAACTGCTAAAAGGATAGTGAAAAAAATGGCTAAAATTCTTGTTCTGCGTGTTTTCATTGATTATTCGTCCTCTCTACTCCTATTTTTGGAAAGCGCTTACTTATTCGGTGTTAAATAGCTATTTGATAAGCTAATTATAGGTAAATAGCCGTTTTTTTCAAATAGATTATGTTGCTAGAAAGATGGATTATTTTCTACTTTAGGCTAAATTGATACGTTGTTTCGGAATAAAAGGGCTGATCTGGTTGCAAAATAATATTTCCGAAGTTAGGATGATGAATCGCATCGGGAAGTTGTTGGGTTTCTAAGGCGATTCCAGCGTACTTGGTTACTTTTTGACCCGTGGACAGGGTGAAGTCTTGATTGAAATGGTTGCCCGTATAGGCGATAACCGCTGGAGCTGTTGTTATGATGCTGATTTGTCGACCTGTGTCCGGATGCGTGAGCGTTGCGGCGGAATGTTGTTGGTTGTTCAGGATGAAAGGGTGATTTAGTCCTTGTGACTGCTGAATATCGCGATGGTTACTTGCAAGGACAGCCTGTAACGGTGTCGCAGTTCGCAAATCAAACGGGGTGTTTTGGACATTTTTGATTTCGCCAGTTGGTAAATTTTCAGCGGTTAAAGGGAGGTACGCATCACTTTGAATTGTGAGCGTGTGATTGTGAATCGTATTTTCCTTACTCCCAGCTAAATTAAAATACACATGATTTGTCGGATTAAACAAAGTGGTGGCATCCGTTGTGGCTGTGTACGTGGTGCGCCAATTGTTCTCATGGTCCAAACTATGACAAACCGTCGCCGTTAAATTCCCTGGATAGCCATTTTCAAAAGCAGGGCTATGATACGTAAAACGAACACCAACACGCGTTTCTTCTTGAAAAGGCTCGCCGTCCCAGAAACGAGATTCAAATCCGATTGTACCGCCATGGCAATGATTGTCGCCCTCATTTTTTTCAAGTGGAAAAGTCCATTCGCCGACGCGGATACGCCCAGCAACACGCCCGATAGTCGCACCAAGATAGGTTTTTTCTTTCGTATAATCGTGCGGTGTCGGCAAACTCAAAATAATATTATCCATCTCCCCGCGAGAATCAGGTGTTTCAATCGCGATAACCGTCGCACCATAATTCATAAAACGCATAGAAATCCCGTTAGTATTTTCCAACTGATACACTTTCAATGAAATTCTCCTTTCAAAAAGAGGAAGGCGAACTAACGCCATTCCTCATTGATTTAACAAAATGATAGATGTCTAATCGCGCCTTGGTGATCTGGTCGAATGACTAAAATCCCTTCCAATAACTCACGTGCTTTTTCAGTATTCCCGAGCCCAATATTGCCAAGCGCCATCAAATACTGGCAGTAAATCGTGTTATTTAACTGAATATCATCATCAAAAACAACCGTATTCGGCATTGAAACCGCGAAATAATCATAAGCAACCGTATCAAATAAATGCTTCTCGCCATAACTCACGAGCTTATGGAAACAAGACTTCGCCGCCGCTGCATTACCTAACGCCCCATGAGCCCAACCTTGATACAAAATCGTATCCGCTGGCTGATCATTATAATACAACACACTTTCAGGTTCGAACTTTCCTTGCGTTGCTTGCAAGAACGAGGAGGCGGCTTGTTCTTCCTGCCCAAGTTTTGCATATGCTTGCGCTAAATAATAATAGCTAATCGTATCGCGAACATTCGCCAATTTTCCTTCACCCAAGTTATCGGGATACGCAAAAGTCCGTTCTAACAATGCAACGGCCTCTTGCGGTGCCGAGTCAATTTTTTGTTTTGCAAGTTCAATTAACGCATACAAATACTGTCCGCTAACCTTACCTTCGCCGCCTTCCCACGGGTGAAACTTCCGATTTAGCAATAGATCAAGCGCTATTTCATAGTCACCACGCGTATTCAGAAGCGAAATATACGTAATAAATAAATCGTCACGTGTTTTTGTAGTCACCATATTATCTTGCAATGCCGTCAACCGATCCGAAACCGACGTGCTCTGACTTGCTGCCAGCTGATCGCGTTCTAAGAGCAGTCGCCCATCATCAGGGTCAAGCGCACAAGCTTTCTCAATACTTTGAAGCGCCTTCATCGCGTCATGCTGTTTATTATAATAAGCAAACGCCAAGTTCCGATGAACCGTTGGGAAATCTGGATTAAGCGTCGCACTACTTTCCCAAAGCGCCACCGCATCCACATATTGTCGCTTGTCATAATATAAATTACCAAGATAATATTTCGCAAAACTCGCATCAGGACAAAGCGCAATAACTCGTTGCAAAATCAAAATTTCATCCAATTTATTCGGGAAGCAATAGTCTGGCGAAGCCTTCTCCGCCTCCTCAATCCAAGCTAACTGATCCGCATGTTTTGGCGCCATATAAGCCAAGTAATAATATTTCAAAGGACTCGCAACAGGACATTCTTGCAAAATTTCCATCGCTGACTGCCGATCTCCAAACGACGCATAATCAAGCGCCAACTCCAAATAATTATTCAAGGAATCACGCATTGCCGATTGCCAAGCAGGTTTTGCCGCTACATCCAATTTTGCCGCTTCAAACAAACTCCCTAAATCAAGCGCATCAATGCCCAAGTTAGCCGCTACAAGTGGAGTCACAGCCAAATTCATCCGTCTCGAAATATAAACCTCAAGCACGCGCGCCTTCAAATGATGCTGATTCTTCACAATCGCCCGTTGAACAAAAGCCAACGCACCATCCCAATCCGCTCTACGACTCGCAATACAAGCCAACTGATAAAACGCCGCGGCTTGCGTATCATCATTCCAAGTCGCCTTATAAAACGCATCATACGCCTTCTCATCATCACCGAGCTTCACATAAGCCAAACCAAGATTGAAAAGCGGTTCGCCGTAATAAGGATTCGGACTTTTCCAAGTCAGCGTGTCCACTGCGTTCTGGAAATAATCTCTAGCTTGCGCAAACAAACCACGACGATACAAGAACATCCCGTACCCATTGTTCAACCGAATATCCTTCGCATCACGTCTTAAACCTTCCAAATAATATTGTTCCGCATCAAGCGTCGCATGGCGATATTGCTCAATGTGCAGCGCTGCCAAGAACAATTCCTCCGTCGTCTTCATGTCAGTAGGTGACACAAGCGCTTCCGCAGGCTCCGGCAATGGCTGCAATTCCTCTTCCTTCAGCGCATAATTCACCAACAACTGCCCATTCGCATCACAAACACGGACAGTCAAATCATCGCCCGCAACGTCCAGAACCTTATGATAAAACAAATCAGGCGAAAGGTCTACACTATCCGCAAAAATCGTTTTTTGACCCGCAGTTAACGTAATTTGGGCCCCTATAAAAACCGCAGAAGCATAAATCGTAAGCGTCGTTGATTTCCCGTCACTCTCCAAATTCACCGAAGCATCCACCGTCGCATTTTTAACCCGACCAACGCCTTTATAAGGCATGAAATACTGCTGAAAAGTCTTCTCCTCATACGGTTTTAACCAAGTAAAGTCCGGCTGATTATCCGTGAAAACTCCCGTCATCAATTCAATATAAGGCCCGTCATCATCCGTCAAATTCCGATCCCAAGCCCGTCCAAAATCGCCGTTCCCCCAAGTCCACTGCTTCTTACCAGGTGACACATGATGATCCGCGATATGTAGGAGTCCCGCTTGCTTTTGCTCATCATAATTCCCGATAAAATCATAATCCGAGTGATGCGCCATGTACGACGTCGGAACTTGGATATTCTTATACATCGAAATATCCACACCTTCCGAATAATCAAACTTATAATACGTCCCCGTCGCAATCGGAAAACTAGAAACCGCCCGCTTCCCGTGATCCATCACAGCATGCACATCCGGCGGAAAAACCGATATCGTGTGATCATTCACAGGCACCGCCGGATTCGCCCACCAAAGAAACGTCTGCGGAATATCCGTCCGATTATACACTTTCCCCGTGATTTCAATATAGGCCTTGTCCGGATAAAGCGTAAAACCAGCCGACCCCCTCGAGCCATACATCTGATCAATCTCGCTCGTCCAAACCGTCTTACTCCCGTCCTCATTCGCAACAATCGTGTACTCCACCGGCATAAACGTACTAGGACGATGATGTTGCGGCCAGTTAAACTCAATGCCCCCAGAAATCCAAGGCCCCGCGAGCCCAACAAGCGCAGGCTTAATCACATGATTATAATAGACAAAATCATAATTATTCGTCTTATCCGTCGCCCGCTGAATCCGTCCACCAAGCTCCGGTAAAAGCATCACTTTCAAATATTCATTTTCCAAATAAACCGCCTTATACGTCTTGTCCACCTTATCATCCGCAATTTTCTCCGTCACAGGAAGCGGATACACCTTGCCGCTACTTCCTTGATACACCCGTTTTTCAAAAAAGAGCGGGTTCTTATCAGGCGCCAAAGCCTCATACGTTGGGATCACAATTTCCTCTTCCCAGACACGCACTGTTTTCATTATTCAACACTCCAATCCACATGTAATAATTCAAGAATACAGCGAATCCAGGCGATTAAACATAGCGAAAATTATGTCATTGATGGACTATTTTACTTTATTTGATATAATAAAAAAGAAAGCGAGGCGTGCCAAATGAAGAAAAAAGATGGCTTCAAAGACGAGAAATACATTGCCCTACCAATCAAAAATGAAATCGATTACACCAAACACCCACTGATCAACGGCACCTACATAACCGAACTAGGCCTATACCCATCCGCCAAATACCACTATCGCGAACGAATGGAAGGCATCGATGAAAATATTTTTATCTATTGTATGGAAGGAAGCGGCGTCATCGAACTACTACACAATAAAATTATCCAACTAAACGCCGGCGAAATTTTTTGCATTCCCGCCAAAACACCGCACCGATACTACGCCTTATCCGAAAACCCATGGTCCATCATCTGGATTCATTTTGTAAGCGACATGATGGATTTATTTGGCGACGACAAAATCACCATTTCCTCCCCAGAAAAAAAGCATTTACTCCAAACCCATTTCATCAACCTACTCCAAATCTCAGAAAAAGAATTCAGCCAACACCATTTCATCGTCATTTCCAAACTCCTATCCCTCATTCTCGCCGAAACCTACTTATTAGAAGACAAAGTTTCCTTCGACAAACAAAATCAATACTTATCCAAATGCATCCGCTACATGAACGAAAACATCAACCAAGAACTCACACTAAAACAACTCGCGCACCACTTAAAAATATCCCAAAGCTACCTAAGCACCATTTTCAAAAAATACACCCAACAATCACCCATCGAATTCCTTATCCACCTAAAAATCGACCAAGCATGCAAATACATGAAAATGACCGACCTAAAAATCTACGAAATCGCCAAAAAAGTCGGCTATGAAGACGCGTATTATTTTTCAAGACTATTCAAGAAATACACAGGCCTCTCACCAAAAGTTTACCGAGCTCAGATGGAAGAAGAGACTTTCAAGCAGGAGTCGAAATAATAAGGGAAAAATTGCTTTCGCCCAGAAATCATTACACACTTAACTCTGAGCGAAAGAAGTTTTCATGTACAGCCACTAGCCTATAAAAATAAAAAAATCAATGTAAGCGTTCTCTTAGGCGGATTAAAAAAAAGAATGTATTAAATTTATCTACATACTAATGCCACAATCTTACGTATAATTAGGATGTAAGCAACTAGAAATGAAATACAGAAGAGAAATAATTCTGGTTAAGTAAAGTATAGGGATAAGTTGTATTCTTAAAGAAAGGGATTGGTAGTAAATAAACTGGAAAACACAGTAGATAATCAGAAATGTCACTCGAATTGTCTAATCAAAATAAAAAAATTCATTCAAAGGAGAATTAAGTTATGAAAAAAAGAAAACAAATCGCAGCATTATCATTAGCCGCAGGATTAGCTGTTATATCCGAAGGAGATTTTACGGAATTTTCAGGAAACAAAAAAGTAGCTGCAGCTGAAATTGCGAGCAGTGTACCTGTAACACCAAATTTGATTGGAGGCGAAGAAGCTTCTAGTTTGGCTGAAATTCAGCCCAAAGCAGCAGCCAACACACAGGGTCTTAATTACAAGAGTACACGCGTCTGGGGGACAGCTCAACCAGGAGCGACTATATCAATAACGCACTATAGATTTCATGCAGGAACAGTTGCAGAAACGCATTCAGCTACAGCCGATAGTGAGGGAAATTGGACAATAGACGTTACGGAGTTAGAAATATCAGATGCTTTAAGAATTTCTTTCCAACTAAATGGCTCACAATACGAATCACAGAATATTGTGATAAATATACCACTCATTGATGTAACCAAAGTAAAGCCTGTAACATCGAACAGTACGAAAGTGTATGGAGAAGGTGCCATTCCAGGAGCAACTGTGGAAGTAGCGTACTATGGTGCTGGAGGCCAGTATTTCTCTGAAAAGGTTATAGCAGATGCCACAGGACATTACGAAGCAACAATAAATCAACTACCAAGGAGAAGTAGCATTTCTGTTAGGCAATCAGTGGTTCGCGCTGGGAACACACTCTCATCTACTTGGGTCTTTCTATCTGTTATACAGGGAATCGACAGTCCAGTAGTCAACGCGGTATCAAACAACGATACAAAAATCACTGGATATGGAAAAGCAGGTGCACAAATCCGTGTGAAAGACCGAAATCGAAATGAACTAGGAACAGCTACAGCAGACGAAAATGGACAATATGAAGTTACTATTCCAAAACAAGCATTAGGTACTAGATTATTAGTAACTCAAGAAGAAAATATTGGAGTTGTGGATGTCAGTGAACCAGAAAGCGTAACAGTAGGACAAGAAGCGCCAGAAGTAACATCAGAATTAGCAGATGGAATGACTACAGTTGCTGGAACCGCATATCCAGGAGCAGATATTACAGTATGGACAGGTGGAGCAAACATCGCTGCTACAACAAAAGCAGATGCATTAACAGGGCAGTGGTCTGCAACGGTTCCAGCTTTAGTAGCAGGAAATGCAGTTCAAGTTCGAGCATCACTTGCATTCAATCAATATAAAGATAGTATTAGATACGCTATTAATTTAGGAAATCCAACTGATATTCGAGCTATAGTTGCCGATGGAAAAACCAAAATTACTGGTAAAGGAAGCCCAAGCGCAACAATTAGTATCAACTTAAAAACAACAATAAATAGAGTACAAGATTTAGCTACAACAACTGTAGATAAGGATGGCAAATTTGAACTGACTATTGAACAAGCACTAGATGCGCAACAATTACTCATTACACAATCTAAAAATGGTTTGAGCAGTGTCTCTACAGAGTTTACCGCTGTCAAAGGATTAGATAAATTAAGCGACATTGGCACAGTTACAACTAACAGCACAAAAGTAACTGGAAAAGGCAGTGCAGGCGCAACTATCAGCATCAAAGTAAATGGAACAGAAATTGGTACAGGCCAAGTAGACGCTAGTGGTGACTTCATAGCGACTATCACGAAACAAGCGGAAGGAACAAAGCTAACGTTAACCCAACAAAATACAGAAAATGAAAGTGCACCCGTAGAAGCAACAGTAGTTAAAGGGATTGAAAAAGTAACAGAAATTAACAAACTATCTTCACACAGTACAAAAGTGACAGGTAAAGGAGTCGCTGGGTCGACAATTAGCGTGAAGAATAACGGGACAGAGATTGGTACAGCAACAACAAGCGACAGCGGGGAGTTTGAAATAACTATTCCAAAACAAGCAGAAGGCAGCAAGCTCTCGATTACACAATCAAAAGCAAGTGACGAGAGTGAAGCAGTGGAGGTAACAATTATCAAAGGCTTGGCGGCTCCAATCATTAATGATTATTTCATAGGTAACGCCTACATCCGAGGAACAGCTCCAGCTGAAGCGGTAAAAATTGCTTTAATTGTAGACAACAAAGAAATTAGATCTGTGAATGTAGCAGCGAACGGCTCATATAGCATTTACGGAAATGACGTAGCTGCACTCCAAAAAGAAGGAGCGACATTCAGCATTGTGGCGCGAGATAGTAATAACTTAGTTAGCGAAATTGCAACTAGCGAAGTGAAGTCTGTTCTAGAACCAACCCTTAACCGCTATCAAGTAGGTCAAGCACATGTTACTGGATTAGTAGCCGAAGGAGTTACAAGAATTGCAGTATACGACAAATCTGGGAAAATATTGCGATATGGTCAAATTAATGCCGATCGTACGTTTAAGATTTACGTAGAAGATAAAGAATCTTTCCGCGTTGCAGGAGAGAGTTTTACAGTTAGAGCTTTCAATGCAAGTGGTGCAATTAGCAGCCCAGTTCAAGGAACGGTTGAAGCGCATGGTCTTGTAGCACCAACTGTTAATGACTTCTATTTAAACTCAGCATATGTCAAAGGGACAGCATCCACAGGAGCTACTAGAGTGCGCTTGAGTGTAAATGGTGTAGCTATCCGTGTAGCTGCCGTTTCATCGGATGGAAGCTATAGTATTTATGTAAATGACAGAGCAGAATTAAAACAAGTGGGCGCAACATTTGAAATTAGCGCTTTGGATGGAAACAATGTAGCAAGTGAGCCCGTGATTGGAGTAGTAAAAGGTCTGGAACCACCAGTTGTTAATCCGTATCGAGTAAGTCAGAGTTATGTTACAGGGACTGTGAGTAAAGAAGTGAAGAGAATATGTATTTTTGACAAGGCAGGAGTAATATTAAAAAATGGACAAGTGAATGAAGATGGGACATTTAAGATTTATGTGAATGGCATTGAAGCACTTCAAGTAGTAGGAGATAGCTTTACGGTCAAGGCTTTCGGCGAAAATGGATCGGTGAGTGATGGAACAGTAGGTATTATACAGGCTAAATAATACTTATACATTCTTTCAACCTATTAATAAACGACTTACTATGTGTTTTGATAAAAAATACATTAGCAAGTCGTTTATTTATGTTTAATTAGCGTGACATTCTAGGAGATAGATAGTGCAAGTTAGTAACATAAGAAAAGGCTATTCTCCAGTCTTGATATCGCCAGACCTTACAAAAATGTAAGGTCCTTTATTGATTTTGTAATATTATTCACATGTTCGTATCAAGTAGAAAGTGTATACTAATACAAGTAATAAATGCTTGTTTAAAGTGAAATAGAGAAGTGATAGAGTGGGGTTCTAATAAGAGGAGTGAAAATTATGTTAGAGGTGTACGACTTTTTAACAACTTCCCAAGGATTAGCACAGGAATATACAGAAACAATTCATTTTAGTGAGGATGAGATAATTTATCAGTACGATTGGTCAAAGAATAATCATTTTTTACTAATGAGACAAGGGGTCGCTAGAATTGAAATTTATCGAAAACGGCGTTGGGAATTTGATACTTTCATTTCTATTGATGAATTCGGTGGCATAGAGAACCTAATAAAAAATCGACTTTTTAGTACGAACATTAAATACCGAATTGTTGCAGCATCAGATGGTGAAGCGTTGATGGTAGATAGAGAGTTTTTCTTAGATCATATGTACGCCAACCCCGCTTTATTTCATAAAGTACTTGAAAACGTAACATTACACCAAATAATGACGGCCCATAATTTTCGTGAAAAGAAGTCGCCGTTGAAACAACGTCTGGCAGATATCGTATTAGAATTTATCATGTTTGCTTCTGTACCTATCAAAGATAACCATGTGACGTTGCCATTTACATTTTCAGAAGAAATAATCTCCTCTGCACTAAAAGTTCCAATCCATCATATTCAATCAATATTGAATTTTTTGGAAAAGGAGAAAATAATAACCAGAGAACATGAATTTGAAGTAATCGATTACGTGAGGCTCGGCAAACTATCGAATCTTAACCCTGAAACATGTCGCAACAATACCTTTGGAGAAGTAGATTTACAAGAAGCAAATTGAAATGCCAAAGCCAATAAAATAGTATGCCAGTGTATGACGAGCCCGCTAAGAGAACTTAGCGGTTTTTTTGAGCAAAGTGGAAAATTAGTATTTTTATTTTTTGTATAATAATACATAAAGAGGAGTATGCACTAATTAACAAAAAACAACTAAGAAAGCGCCATCTTTTCATATAAATAGCCAAATATGTTTGGATTTTATCTACATACCTCGATGTCTATATTATGTATAATTATTGTATAGGGAGGTTAATGGCTGATAAAATATTTTGTTTTATAAAAATTCATTATTTATAAAAATATGAAAAAGAAAGGAGTAACTATGAAAAAATTAATACTATCAGGAGCTTTGCTAGCTTTCGGTATTGTTTTATCCGGTTGTGGCGGCGATACGGAACCGAAAAAGGAAGAAAAAGTAGCCTCGAGTGAGCATGAGAAACATTTGGACTATGGTAAACAAGCTGACTGGGAAGTAGAATCAGGAAAATTTCAATCACCAATTAATATCGATACCACAAAATCAACCTCTATGAAAGATGCGGGGAAATTAGATTTAAACTATAATGATAAAGTGCTAAATCAGGTCGATAATGGACACAGTATACAGGTAAATGATGAGGGCATTGCTGAAATTAATGGTCGCCAATTCGAATTAAAGCAATTTCATTTTCATGCTAAGAGTGAACATACGCTAGATGGAGAATATTATCCGCTAGAGGTTCATTTTGTAAATCAATCACAAGCAGGGCGTTTGGCAGTAATTGGTGTGTTCTTTAAAGAAGGAAAAGCAAATCCAGGATTTCAAGCTATCTTAGAGCATATTAAAAAGGGGCAAGAAAGTCCTTCAGCAGAAAGCGTTGATGTAGCAAGCATGTTACCCAACAACCGGACATACTATCACTACCTCGGCTCATTGACAACCCCACCGCTTACTGAAAATGTAGAATGGTATGTAATGGCAACACCAGTAGAAGTATCACAGCAGCAAATCGAAACTTTTAATAAGTACTATGATGGAAATAACCGCAAAGTACAGCCTTTAAGTGGTCGCTCGATTTTAAAACACGAAGAATAAAAAAAGTCTCTGAAGTTGGTTAAGAATAGTCAATTTCAGAGACTTTTTCATAGATTAGATAGCAGGTGTAGCAGTATTTTCAATGAGTGCCAAGTGAAGATTAGATAATCGTTTGAGTCGTGCAAAATCTCTAATTATAAATTGAGGTAATCTGCTGATTATTTGTTGCTCTTCTAGAAACTCCAA
This sequence comes from Listeria booriae, assembly GCF_000766865.1. Taxonomy (GTDB): domain Bacteria; phylum Bacillota; class Bacilli; order Lactobacillales; family Listeriaceae; genus Listeria_A; species Listeria_A booriae. Next base: position 159,114 of record NZ_JNFA01000025.1, on the reverse strand, counting down.
AATAGCGAAAACGTGATGAGAAGGGGCTCGAAGCACACTAACTAACATAGACTCAGCAAAATAATCTGGAAAGCTAACTTGGTTATCCAATATTGGGAGAGAATTAATAATTGCAAATTCCAATAGAATGTCGGCAACGCGCTGCTTTAAAGGTGACTTCTTTTCTCGAAAATTATGAGCGGTTAACACATGGCGTAAAGCAATGTGTTCTAGCACTGTGTGGAAAATGGTGGGATCCGCATACATGTGATCCAGAAAAAAGTTCTTATTGACTAAAAAAGCAGTTCCTTCGGATGCACCAACGATTCTATATTTCATAGAGCACTCATATTTTTGGGAGTTGAGCAAATTTTCAATTCCGGCAAATTCATCCTGGGCAATAAAAGTTTCAAATTCCCATCTTCTTTTTCTGTAAAATTCTAATTTTCCGACACCTTTTTCTATTAGTATAAATTGGTTGTTTTTTACATAATCATATTTATGAATAATTTCGTTATCATGAAAGGTAATTTTTTTTGTATATTCCTTTGCTAATTCTGGTGACGCGGTTAAAAACTCACAAATAGCCAACATAGTCTCGCTCCCTTCGATTAACAGTAAAAAGCTTACGAATATTAACACTGTTCATACTTACATTCTATAGTACTTATCTATGAAAATCTGTAGACAAAAAACAACTTTTTTATATTGGAAGTAGCATTAACGTCAAGCTAATGATAAAAAAACGAATATGAAAGCGTTGTCACGAAGGACGGTGGTAATCTTTTTATTTTGTCACTCTATATAATCTTTACCAATATTGTGTAAACGAAAATATAAGTTCCGTTTCAACAAGATAAATGTCAGAACTGTTATAGGCTACCATAGAGATAACCCAAAGTTCTGTGAACGCATTTACTTGTTTATTTAAGGTGTGTAAAAATAAATAACTTTCTAAAGGGATATGAATTACACAATAAAGAGATACAAGGAAACGAGAGAACGCTTTCAAACTGAAAAGGACTCATTAACCTATCGGTAAGTCACCAATTTTAGCGATAATAGTTGTAATTTGTCTACAGATTTATACGTTAAATAGGTGTAGACTATATGTATATATCGGGCTTATGTGAGGAGATGAAATGATTATTAACAGTCCATGCAATATACTACCATGTGAACCTTTAAATAAACATAAAATTTGGAATTAACGAAAAAATAAACAACAAGCATGTGAAAGAAAAATAGGGAATCTATAGATACGTTAAGATGGAGGCGTAAGATGAAACAAGTAATAACGATTAACAGCTTTTTAAGAAGTTTGAGGAAATTATGGTCACTATTAATTGTCATACCAATACTATTAATAGTAGTGACACTAGCTGTTAGTACATTGTGGCTGAAACCGATTTATACCTCATCTACACAGGTGTTGGTAACCACAGCAACGAAAGGAGATGAAATGCCTAGTTTTGAAGAAATAAGAACATCTATACAACTTGGCAATACTTTCAGCACGACATTAGGGAGTGCAAGAACAATGCAAGGCGTTATTGATAAGTATAAGTTAAACAAAAACGCTACCGAATTGGCTAAACAAGTAAAAGTAACAAGCAGTGAGAATTCTTTGGTTTACAAGATTACAGTAACTGACAGTGATCCTGGGAAAATTGAGCAATTGACTAATGGCATCGCCGAAGTGTCACAAAAAGATTTTGCGAAATTGTTTAAATCCACTAAAATGGTTATTTTGGAAAAAGCAAGTGCACCTGCACAAGTCAGCAATTTAATTAAATATATATTGGCTGGACTATTCGGTATTGTACTTGCATTTGTCATTGTTATTTTACAGGCTAGTTATGACAATACAATTCGTCACAAAACGGTCATTGATGAATTGGAACTAACATTTCTCGGAGATATGCCATTTATAAAAGGAGATATGGAATGATGGAGACCAGAAGTAAAAACAAGGTTCTTTTTTTTGAAGGAGAATCAAATTCATTTGAAGCAGAGAAAATTCGTTCCATTCAGGTGAATATGCAGTTCTCGTTATTGGCACAAATGAAACATAAAAAGATTATGTTTACATCGGCGAACAAAGGTGAAGGAAAGACATTTTGCATTATCAATGTTGCAAAAGAGGCTGCAAACCAAGGGAAAAAAGTATTATTAATTGATCTAGATTTACATCAGCCGAGATTATCACAAAGTCTACTACCGAGAGAAAAGCGTGGGCTGATGAACATCATTAAAGAACAGCATAACATAAATAGTAGTAAGTGCATTTATAATATATCTGAAAATTTATATGTTTTGCCAACGGGTATATTACCGCCTAATCCTTTAGGTATTATCAGTTCAGATTTCTTTGCAGAAACATTAAAATTACTAGAGTCTGAATTTGATCATATATTTATTGACACACCACCTGTTAGAGTATTATCGGATGGAAGGGTCATTGCATCGTTATGTGATGGGGTAGTCATGGTTATTCGCAGCGGTATAACAAAAGTTTACGAGCTTAAAGAAGCAAAAGATTATATCGATAAAACGGGGACACCAATTGTAGGTGCTATATTGAACGGTAGCAAATACAGTGAGAAAGATAAGAAAGTCTATGCCTATTATTAAATCGTTATTAGGTAATTATAAAGTAGTCAGTTTCTTTTTGATGGCTTTCATTATATTGGAAATTTGTGTGTTTCTTCCTTATGGTTATGTCCCAGTCGTTCTACTCTTAGTAGTAGTTATCCTTTTATGCATCCGAATTAATATGGAAAAATGTATGTTTATACTTTCGATTATACTATTATGTGCTGGTTTTTTTGGTCCATATTTGGGTTTACCGGCTATGGAAAATATTTTTTTGTTCCGCGTATTATTGCCAATTCATTTAGTACTATTCCTCTTTTTCTACAAGAAAGACTGGGAGAGAATACGGAAAGTTAGGATTTTCTTATGGTTGTATATTTTCTTTATTTTTGCAATGGGGATAACCTTATTTTGGACAGATAGCCTGGGAGAAAGTCTTCGGTACATCTATTTTCTTTTTGAATGGCTATATATTTTTTTTATCTGTGTCTATTTTCTAAAGGATGTCAAAAGTTATCGGGTATTCGCTAAATGTACGGTTGTTCTATACATTCTTTTTATATCTATTGGGTTATGGGAAGTTATTACAGGTATGCATCTCCCTCGTTCTGGATCAACATTTTATATCACAACAACGAGTGAGCACCAACCAACGGGCTTTCAATTTAATACAAATGATTATGCTGCATTGCTGACTATTCTTTTTCCAGTGGTCATTAATGAAATGAGTAAATGGAAGAAAAGAGCGGCGATTATAGCTATTAGTATTATATCGGTTGTGGCGGTATATCTTGTTATTGTCACTTTCTCCAGAATGGCAATGCTAGTTATCTTAATTGAAGTCATTATATTACTAGTTAGTTGGATGAGAATTTGGATTTTTGTGGGTATTATCTTGGGTGGATTAGGGGTTGCTCTTGTCTCTTATTACTTTAAGTGGAGTTTGATAATACAGCTTTTTTCTGATATTACAAGAGCTTTTACAGATAAGAACGGCTCTACACTCGAACGGATGGAAATGTATAAAGCTACATGGTCGTTGATTAGAGATTCCCATTTTATAGGAATCGGAGCAGGTATGTTGCCAACACATTTAAGTACGGTCATGTATGGTTTTGAAAATGCCTCCGCAAGTTATTGGTCCCCGCATAATTATTGGTTGGAGGTTTTGGCAAATGGAGGAATTATTGCGTTTATCCCATTAATTAGTTTCTTTATTCTCTATTTTATCGCCTCTTTGTACTACTGGGTAATAGCAAGATGGAAGGTTGAGAGTGCAGTTCCGTTTTTAATCGGGGTTGCTTTTGTATTTGCAAGTATCGGGTTGAGTGGGACATTCGATAAAATGTTTTTAGGGTTAGGACTCGGTATAGGAATGAGCATACTAAATATTTACTATATAGAGAGAGACGGAAAAGAATTATCAAATCAAATTTAGGATGGGTGAGAGTATGGAAATTATTTCAAAAGAAAAAATATTAAAAAAAGAAGCGAAAATAGCAATTATGGGGATGGGCTATGTAGGTTTACCGCTAGCAGTCTCGTTCGCTAAGAATGGTTTTGAAACGATTGGGTACGATGTCAATAGTAAGAAGATTGATAGCCTAAGTCAGGGAATATCCGATATTGAAGATATTTCCGATGAGACGCTCAGAGTAAGATTAGAAAATGGCAAACTGCAACTAACAACCAATCCTAACTCATTATTAGACGCGGATGCCATTATCATTTGTGTTCCAACGCCATTGACAAAATCAATGGAACCAGACATGCGTTACATTGAGGTCGCTGTAGATACAATTAAGAAAAATGCTAAAAAGGGGGTGTTGATTTCTCTTGAAAGCACAACATATCCAGGTACGACCCGCGAAATTATAGGTGCTGCTATGGAAGAAGAAGGCTTTGTTTTAGGCACGGATTTCTTTGCCTGCTATTCACCAGAGCGTGTAGATCCAGGGAATAAAATATTCCAAACAGAAAATACACCAAAAGTGGTGGGAGGTTTAGATAGTGCATCTAAGGAATTAGGAGAAACATTATACAGCCAAGTCATCCGTGAAGTTGTTGCTGTAAATTCCACAGAAGTTGCAGAAATGAGCAAGTTACTTGAAAATACATTCCGGAGTATCAATATTGCGTTCATTAATGAAATGGCTTTATTATGCGAGAAATTAGGTATAGACATTTGGGAAACCATTGAGGCATCAAGCACAAAGCCATTTGGATTTATGAAATTCACGCCAGGTCCAGGCATTGGAGGCCACTGTATCCCATTAGATCCAATGTATCTATCGTGGAAAGCAAAGTCTAAAAATTTTTATAGCAGATTTATTGAGCTTGCACATGAAATCAATCATTTAATGCCAGAAAAAATGACAGAACACGTGGTTGAAACACTAAATGAACACAGAAAATCAATCAATGGCTCACATATTCTTTTAGTGGGGATGGCATATAAAGAAAATAGTAATGACTTACGCGAATCCCCAGGGTTACAAATCTTTGAATTATTACGAAAGCGCGGTGCTAGTGTCTCGTTTTGCGATCCAAAAGCGCCGAGATTTATTGATAATCAAGGAGATGCGCACTATTCTATCCCGTTAAATTATGATGATTTTAGTAGCTACGATTTAGTTGTCTTGCTAACAAAACATGATGTATTTGATATTGCGAAGATCGGTGAAAATAGCACATTGATTTTAGATACAAAAGATATTTTAAAAGATAGCTATGAAGAAAAGAAACGAACATACGGTAAAATTGGCAACCAAATGAATCAAAAATCGCAAGAAGTGCCTTCATATTGAGGGTTAGATTATTTAAGGAGATGCAGTCATGAAAGAATTACCCAGAAAGGAACAACTGGAAATGCTAGATCGTTATTTCTTATCAACAACAGAGGCCATTAATATATTACAAATATCCCGTCAAAATTTCTATTCACTAATTAGCAGAAAGAAAATAACCAGAATAAAAAAAGATGGGGCAGTACTATTTTTTAAAGAAGAAATTTTAGAGCGATTAAATAATCAACCAATGCTAAGAACAAAGTATAGACCTTTCGACCGCAGGGAGGAATTAGAAACAGAATTGCAAACAACAAAATAAATAGAGAGCTATACTTGTAAAATGTGAGAGGTCCAGGGTGGGAGGTATGGAATGAAGATACAGAAAATGATAAAACGCAGCGCAGATATAATGATGTCTATCGCATTTCTCTTTATTTTCAGTATACCAATGGGAATTTTGTATGTTGTTCTAGCTTTTCATTTTAAAGAAAATCCAATTTTTAAATCGGTTAGAGCAAAGTACCGAGGGGACGGCTTTGTTATGTATAAATTTAGAACAATGCGTAGTGCGGTAGATAGTAACAATGAACCACAGCCTGATAGCAAGCGGGTGACAGAACTGGGGCAATTAATTAGAAGCTGGAGCTTAGATGAATTGCCCCAGTTATTGAATGTTTTAAAAGGCGATATGAGCTTGATTGGGCCAAGACCTTTGCCGCCAGAATACAATGAATTATACACAATAGAAGAACGCAAGCGGTTAGAGATGAAACCGGGCATGACTGGGTGGGCCCAAGTTAACGGGAGAAACAATGTTAATTGGAAAGCTAAATTTCAATTAGATGTGATGTATGTCACGAAGTACTCGTTGCTGTTCGATTTGAAAATTAGTTTGCTTACAATTATGGTCGTTTTAAAAAAAGAAGGTATCAGTCAAGATGGACACGTTTCAGCGGAACGCTACAAAAAATAATAGGCTAGTCTTTATAAAAGGATGGATGACAATGAAGAATAAGAAAAAAACTTTAATTATTGGAGCCGGTTTGGGAGGAGAATTTGTTATTAAGCAACTTAATGAACTTAATAGTGAGTATGAACCGGTGGCTATTTTAGATGATAATCCAGATAAATGGAATTCTAGGTTACAAGGAATTCATATATTTGGCAGTTTAGATTGCTTCGATGCTTGTATAGAAAAATATAAAGTAGAACATATTATTCTAGCAATCTCAACACTTGACGACAAGAAAAGACAAAAAATCATTGCTCAAATAAAGTCTTATAATATAACATATTTAGTTCTTCCGGATGTGTCGTCAACCAAACAGAACCCAAAAGTAGAAATGCCTGAATTAAATTATAGCAAGCTACTTCCAAATAGATTCGAATTCCAGTTAGACTACAAAGAGGTTCATAAGGAAATAAGACAAAAAACGGTACTTATCACAGGAGCAGGAGGTTCGATTGGCTCAGAGCTTGCTTGTCAAATTTTAAAATGCCATCCTAAAAAGCTTATTTTATTAGGAAAAGGTGAAGGCAGTATTTTTCAGATTAGTACATTACTAGAGCAACTAAAAAAAGATGAATCTTATCAAGGTGAGGTAATTTCTGTTATCGCAGATATTTGTGATGCTGAGCAGTTGTTTCGGCTTTTTAAACACCATAAGCCAGATATTGTTTACCATGCGGCAGCACATAAGCATGTTCCGCTGATGGAAAACAATGCTTATGAGGCGGTGAAAAATAATATTGTTGGAACTTACAATATCATCCAAACAAGTAAAGCGATGCAAGTAGAAAATTTTATTATGGTGTCGACAGATAAAGCTGTGAATCCCGAGAATATCATGGGCGCAACAAAAAGATTAGCAGAAAAATTAACATTGGAAATGGATACAGTAAGCAAAACAAGATGTAACGTAGTGCGTTTCGGAAACGTTTTAGGTAGTCGTGGCAGTGTTTTTCCAAAATTATGGGAACAAATTCATCGTGGTTTACCGCTTACTATAACGAATCCTAAGATGAAACGCTATTTTATGACAATTCCAGAAGCAAGTAAATTAGTTATATCGGCGAGTCTGTTAGCGCAAAGCAATGCTATCTTTGTATTGGATATGGGAGAACAAGTGGGATTAGATTTGATGGTAGATCGATTAATTGCGCTTTCCGATAGAAACAAACAAGATATTGTGATGGAATACGTAGGTGTGCGTCCAGGTGAGAAAATGTCTGAGGAATTATTCAATAAAGAAGAATTCTCATCTAAAGTTAGCAATAAAATTTATGAGGGGAATTATTACACAAGTATGGATGAAGTACTGGCTATCAAGGATTTAATGGCCAGCTATAAAGGGATGGACAATGCGACATTGCGTCAAAAATTGCTTTTAGTAGCCAATCAAAGCATTCCTCAAAATATATCGATGGGGTCATGATTCTAAAATAATGAGAGGAAGGTATAAAATATGCGAGTACTATTTTTAATATCTTCATTTCCAGCTTTATCGGAAACGTTTATTTTGAATCAAATTACGGGGTTCATTGATAGAGGAGTCGACGTTGAGATAGTGGCATGGAATAAGGTAAACAATGAAAAAAATCATCCTGAAATAGAAAAATACAGTTTATTAGAAAAGACTTATTTTTTAAATAATAATTCGGTGAAAAGTCAACGTCTCATCGGTGGCTTGAAAATAGCATCCAAAAGTATTTGGAAGGCACCAAAAGCAACATGTCAGGCATTTAATTATAGAAAGTATGGCAAGATGATTTTTACCGTACGATTTTTATACGCTTTGCCGTATTTTCTTAAAAGACAAAAATTCGACGCCGTTATTTGTCATTATGGTCCAAGCGGTATTATTGCTGCTTATTTGCAGAATCAAAAGCTATTACCCGAAAACGTCATGACATTTTTTCATGGAAATGATGTTACGACATTTGTAAAAAAGCATGGGAGTAACGTATATGATAGCTTATTTGCTGCAGATATCAAGCTACTACCAGTGAGTCACCAATTCGCACGTTTATTAAAAGCATATGGTGCAAATTCTGAACAGATTCAAGTACACCGAATGGGGATTGATCTAGACAAATTTCATCCAGTAAAGCCTTCTGGATTAGGTGAAACAGTCAATTTCCTTTCCATAGGGCGTTTAACGGAAAAAAAAGGTATGGATGTCGCTATCAAAACGATGTATGAACTAAAAAAAAGAGGTTTGCGAATATCGCTAGAAATCATTGGTGAAGGGGCGCTAAGAAACGATTTAGAAGCACTTATTATCAATAAAAACCTAGAAAAAGAAGTAACATTGCTAGGCTGGCAGTCACAGACGGAAGTTAAGCAAGCCATTGAAAAAGCTGATTTTGTCTTACAATTAAGTAAAACGGCTTCAGATGGCGATAAGGAGGGCGTGCCGGTCGCTTTAATGGAAACGATGGCGCGTGGTAAGTTGGTTATTTCAACACATCATAGTGGCATTCCAGAATTGATTACAAATAATAAACATGGATGGCTTGTGGCAGAGGACAGCGTGCCAGAAACGATTGAAAAAATTATAGAAGTGATCCATCATCCAGAAATCTGGGCGCAAATTTCTGAGCAGGCGAGAAATAAAATACATCATGAGTTTAATATTAAAAAATTGAATGACACGCTTATTGCTTCATGCGCAGGAGGAATAGTACATGCTCAAAAAAATGTTTAATATTAGCTCTGTGCATCCATGGAGTGACACGCGTATTTTTTTTCGAGAAGCAACCTCCATCGCTGAAAATCTTGATTATCAAGTGACACACATTGCTGTTCAAAATCAAGTGAGTACAAATATTGACACACCAATAAGTATTCATGTATTACCTAAACTTCCTAGATTAGAGCGATATAAGAATTGGCAACGCATATGGCAGAAGATTCAATCCGAAAAACCAGACGTTATCCATTTACATGATCCAGAGCTGTTACTGTTAGCATGGTTTATCAAAAAAAGAATGCCGATAGCACCGATTATTATTTATGATATGCATGAAAATGTGCCGCAAATTATTGCCTCTAAACAAGCAATTCCAAGTATTTTCCGTAAGATAATGAAGCGCCCATATCAAATAATGGAGAAAAACCTGATGCAATCATGTGATGGTGTTATTTTTGCAGAAGAACATTACCACGAAAACTATCCGAATTTAACATGTCCAACAGTGGACGTATACAATTACCCAGCAATCAGGTCGGAATCTCAGGCGCTCCCAAAAAGTGATGTATTTACGTTTGTGTATATAGGGAGCATTTCCGAATTGCGAGGGGCGCGCTTGATGATTGACTTGGCGGAGAAACTGGCTGCTAAGCGCGATGATTTTCGAATTCGGATAATAGGAACGGGAAAGGAAGTAGAAATTTTTAAAGCAGAAGTAGAGTTAAGAGGCGTCAGCAAGTGGATTTCTTTTGAAGGACCTAAAAAATTTGACGAAGCATTTCAGATTTTACAAACCTCGCATGTTGGCCTGTCTTTACTTCTTGACAATGCGAATTTTCGAGGATGCAAACCAACGAAATGTATGGAATATATGGCTGCAGGAATACCATTTATCGTTTCAGATTTTCTGATGCAAGAAGATTTGAAGCGTTATCCATGCGGTATATCGGCCAAAACGAGTAACTTAGATGCCGTCGTAAATCAAGCTTTATTTTTTATAGAGAATAGACAGGTTGCAAAAGAAATGGGTGAATGTGGCTTCCGTGCTTTTCAAGAAGCTTATAATTGGCAAACAGAAGAAGAAAAATTGATTTCTTTCTATACGAATTTTGAGGATGTGACATTATGAAAGTAGTCTACTTACATCAGTATTTTGAGAAGGATAAAGGTGGAACAAGATCGTATGAAATTGCCAAAAAGCTTGTTTCTGAGGGACATCAGGTGACAATGATTACTGGAAATGAGGTATCTTCTTGTGAAGGCATTACAATTATCTCAACAAAAACACCTTATCGCCAAGAATACGGTTATATTCGCAGGATTTTCTCCTTTTTAATCTACATGCTAAAAAGCTTGTTTTACGCGCTTCGAGAAAAAGATATCGACATGGTTTATGCCACATCTACTCCTCTAACAGTTGGCCTTGTTGGAAAATGGGTAGCAAACATAAAAAAATGTGCCTTTGTCTTCGAAGTCCGTGATTTGTGGCCAGACGTGCCAATCCAGTTAGGCATTATTAAAAATAACTTTCTAATCAAGATACTTTTCCGAATAGAGTCTGGTATTTACAACAAAGCAGATAAAATTATTGCCCTGTCTGAAGGAATGAAAATGGATATCGTACAAAAAGGCATCCATCCAGATCATATCGAGGTAATCACCAATTTCGCAGATATCAATAGATTTAAGGCCATCAGTGTCACGGATCAAATTCAGCTTTACACAAAATATCCACAATTGCAAAATAAATTTATTAGCCTATACGCTGGTACCATCGGTTTCGTGAATCATATTGACTATATTTTGAAGCTAGCCGAGAACACAACACATGACAAAATTCTCTATGTCATTGTTGGCGACGGCAAAGAAAAACCAAAGCTAGTGAGAGAAGCCAAGCTAGCAAAGCTAAGCAATGTTCTATTCCTAGATGCTGTCTCAAAAAAGGAGGCGCATACCTTAATGACGATGAGCGATGTTGGTATGTGTTTTGTTCGAAATAAAGAAATACTAAATCGCAATAGTCAAAATAAGCTATTTGATTTCTGGGCTGCAGGGAAGCCGACATTAATTAATTACAAAGGTTGGCAAGACAAAGTAATGCGTGAATTCAAAGCTGGCCAAGGTTTTGATTATGAAAATCTAGATGGACTCCGGCTATATCTTGAAAACTTAAGCACCCATAAAAAAAACTACAAGGAAGTCCAGCAGTATGTCGAACAATTAGCCACACAGTATAAAAAAGAAGACTTGCTAGATAAATTAAACAATATTTTGCAAAATATTAGAAAAGAGAGGACGACTATGTTGTGAATGAAGGGAAAATCTTTCTATCTCCGCCACATATGGGAGGCACGGAGCAGCACTATGTAAACGGAGCTTTTAAAACAAATTGGATTGCTCCACTAGGCGCTAATGTCGACAGCTTTGAGCAAAAAATGAAGCATTATACAAAGGCAGAACACGTATTGGCGCTGAATTCAGGAACGGCTGCTATTCATTTAGCCCTGCTTACCTTAGGCGTGACAAGAGGAGACACCGTTTTTTGTTCGACATTAACTTTTGCAGCAAGTGCGAATCCAATTGTATATGTTGGCGCAGAACCAGTATTTATTGATTCTGATGAGAAATCGTGGAATATGTGTCCTATTGCATTGGGAAACGCGATGGAATACGCCGCACAGAGAAATAGATTGCCTAAAGCAGTAATAGTAGTCCATTTATTAGGACTAGTAGCTGATTTAGACACGATTCAGTCGATTTGTGACAAATATGATGTTCCACTAATTGAAGACGCAGCGGAGTCATTAGGTAGCACCTATAAAAATCAAATGACAGGAACGCTTGGCGAAATGGGAATCTATTCTTTCAATGGCAATAAAATCATCACAACATCAGGCGGAGGCATGCTTCTTAGCAAAAAAGAAACCACACGTAAAAAGGCGTTTAAACTAGCAACACAGGCAAAAGAACAAGCAATGTTTTATTTGCATAAAAAAATTGGCTATAACTACAGGCTTAGCAATGTATTAGCGGGTATTGGGATGGGACAGATGGAAGTATTGGACAGTCATATTGCTAAACGCCAAGCTATTTTTAAAAGGTACGAAACAGCATTTTCCGAAATTGATGGTGTATCTATGATGCCAGTTTTAGCTCAAACAGTTCCAAATTGTTGGTTGTCTGCGATTAGATTAGATTTTGAGAAAATAGCATTATCCACAATGGAAATAGTTCAACGGATGGAAGCGGTTGGAGTTGAAGTAAGAATGATGTGGAATCCACTGCATTTGCAACCATCTTTTGCAGGCGCAGAGTGTTATCAGGCACATGAGCAAAATGTTAGCGAGCAACTTTTTCAAGAAGTACTATGCTTACCATCAGGCTCATCGATGTCTGAATCACAACAAGCGTATGTTATTAAAGAACTGCTTGCCCAATTGCTGGCTAATAAAGTAGATCGTGAAAATTAGGATACGTTTTATAGATATTTATGAAACGTATGAGCGACTTGAAGAAAGAGGTATGAAATGAATGAAAGAACAACGAAAAATTGGTAATAGTAGATGAAAAATACGTTGACACGTTTTTTTTATTTCTCACTTGGGCCAATAGCGGGCGCGCTTATCTCTTTTATTACTGTACCAATTACGACTTACTTTGTGTCGCCTGATGAATATGGGAGAGCAAGTATGTTTATTATGGTGCAGACATTTTTAACTGTGTATCTGTATTTGGGCTTTGATCAAGCATATACACGTGATTATCATGAAAATAAAGATAAGAAAAATTTAATTCATAATGCCATGTTTGTTCCATTGTTAATGTCCACATTGCTTAGTGTCATCGCGATTTTATTTCGGAAAGAGCTAGCAATGTGGCTTTTTCAAGATGAGTCGATGCAGTTACCTATTTACTTGCTTTGTATTAGTATGTTTACGCTTATTTTGGAGCGGTTTTGCCTACTATCTATTCGGATGGAAGAAAAGGCGAAACTATACTCCTTTTTAACGTTTATTATTCGGGTATTTGTGTTGGGCGTCACGGTTTTGCTGATTTTATTTGGGGATAGAGATTTTACGGTTGTTGTTTATGGCACTTTAATTGGGCAGATGCTTGGTGACTGTGTTATTGTACTGCTTTGTTTGCCGCTTTTAAATGTAGCGAATTTTAAAATAGATAGGCAAATGATTCGGAAGATGTGGACTTTTGGTTTTCCAGTGTTTATTGCGCTCGCTATTGAGGCGGTTTTTACAATAAGTGATCGTTTCATTATTGGCTTGCGCTCAACGTATACGGAGCTTGGTTTATATACGGCAGCTTTTAAAATTGCTAGCTTATTGAAGATTGTACAGATGAGTTTTACAAGTTTTTGGGTACCGACAGCGTATCGGTGGTATGCGGAGAAACGGAGTATACAGCATTTTCAATTGGTGAGTGATATTGTTGCCGGTGGATTTTCGTTTCTTTTTATTGGAATTCTTATTTTTAAGCCAGCTATTATGTTTGTTTTTACGGATGCTTACCAGGGTGCGGTCAGTATTTTTCCGTTTTTATGTTTTGTGCCGATTCTCTATACGATTAGTGAAACAACGACTTTGGGGATTGTGTTTAGTCGGAAAACATATTTGAATATATATGTTTCGATTGGAGCGATAATTACCAATATAACATTGGCACTGTATTTGGTTCCTTATTATGGGGCGAAGGGGGCAGCGCTTAGTATGGGAATTGCTTATTTTATTTACTATGTATTGCGTTCCGTCCTTTCCAACAGGGAGTGGGAAGGAATTGCTCTTACGAAGCAGCTTTGTACAGTGGTACTTCTTTTTTTGGTGGCTTTTTATAATACTTTTTTTGATTATTATAGCGTGCTAGTGAATATTGGGGTTTTGATATGTATCGGTTTATTTTATTTCTCTCTATTTCATCAGCTTCGGGATTTGTATAGGAATAAAACACACGGGGAAAAAGTGGACATGTCATGATTGGAGCTTATGATTCTCATTTGTTTAAGAATAGCGGTACACTGTGTTTCTAGACGTTTAAAAAGGAAGGATATATTGCTAATTGCTGCAAAGATATATCCTTCCTTTATTTCTTGTGATTCGAGTTGTCTTATAATGGGATTTTCCCCATGATGCCATCTGTCATACGTGCCATGCGATACATTGCTTTCACATCATGCACACGCACGATGCTACATCCTTTTGAAATGGCGTACACAGTAGTAGCACCTGTTCCTTCCATTCTTTGATTCACCGGTAGGTCTAGTACTTTTCCGATAGTAGATTTTCTGCTCGCGGCAAGTAACACTTCAAAACCTAAGTCAACAATTTCGTCGATTCGGCGGATGACTTCTAAATCTTGCTCTGGCGTTTTGGCAAATTCGATACCTGGATCAAGAATAATATTTCTTTTGGCCAGCCCTGCTTTTTGACAGATTTGAACGCTCTCTCGTAAATCATTTTTTACGTCTGATAGGAAGTCTGTGTAGTTCGCATTTTGTCGATTATGCATTAAGCAGATTGGTAAATCGTATTTTGCGGCAAGTTGCGCCATTTTAGGATCATATTTTGCTCCCCATTGGTCATTTAAGAAATTAACGCCTGCTAAAATACCTTCTTCAGCAACTTCGCTACGCCAAGAGTCTAGGGATATCCATATGTCGGGTAAAGCTTGGCGTACAGCTTTAATAATAGGAATGACCCGGCGTCGTTCTTCCTCGATACTAACTTCAGAAAAACCAGGGCGTGTTGATATGCCACCGATATCTATGATAGAGGCTCCATTATTTGCTATTTCTATCGCACGGGCAACGGCGTGTTGTACTTTCATATACTTTCCTCCATCAAAAAAGGAATCAGGCGTAATATTTAAAATACCCATTATCAAGCTAAGATCATGTTTTTTCCACTTTTTATGCATCGTGTTACTCCTTTCTCTACATAAAACAGCCGTCAACAGAAGGGAACCATTGACGGCCTAACAAGCATGTAATCTATAGGTGTAAGGGATGAAGAGGTCTATCTATAGAATACTAAATATAGGCGGTTTTGTCTGTAGATTTTGTGTGGACAAATCAAGGAAAAATTTCTCAAAGACAGCGCTTTCTTGCTGGCTATTTTAGAAAATGTAGAGACGGGATTCATTTCCCGTTATCATCAAGTGTAGTCATTTGTAATAACGGGTATATAAGTGTAAAGTATTGGTGTGAAACAAAGAAAAGCACCACAATACAAAATGAGAAAAGCGAGGTAAGGACAAAATGAATAAAGAAATTGCAAATTTTGATTATTACAATCCAACGCGTATCGTATTTGGGAAAGATCGAATCAAGGAACTTAGCACGCTTGTACCAACGAATAAGAAAGTTCTTGTTTTATATGGTGGCGGTAGTGTGGAACGCTTTGGCACGCTTGCGAAAGTGCGCGAGGCTTTGAGTGGGCATACATTCGGTGAGTTCGGCGGGATTGAGGCAAATCCTACGTATGAAACGTTAATTAAAGCGGTGAAATTAGTAAAAGAAGAAGGTTTCGATTACTTACTTGCTGTTGGCGGCGGTTCTGTTATTGACGGAACGAAATTCATTGCGGCTGCGGCACTTTTCGATGAAGAGCCAATTCATATTTTTGGTAGTGGCATTGGAAAAGGAATTCCGATTACGAAAGCATTGCCGTTTGGTACTGTCTTAACGCTTCCTGCGACTGGTTCTGAAATGAACAGTGGCGGTGTTGTCAGCATTGTTGCGAAAAAAGCGAAACTTGGTTTTGGTAGTGCGGTTACTTTCCCGCAGTTCTCGATTCTTGAGCCGGAACTTACGTATACGTTGCCGAAACGTCAATTGGCGAACGGTGTTATTGATTCGTTCGTGCATATTATGGAACAATATATGACGTATCCAGTTGGTGCGATGGTGCAAGATCGTTTTGCGGAAGGGTTACTTGAAACATTGATTGAAATCGGTCCTGATGTTGTGGATGAATCGAATCATGATTATAATTTACGAGCAAACTTCATGTGGACAGCGACATATGCGCTTAATGGAACGCTAAATAAAGGGGTTCCTGGTGACTGGGCGAGCCATAGTTTAGGTCATGAGATTACGGCGCTTTATCATATTGACCATGCGCGGACGCTTGCGATTGTGTTGCCTTCGTTGCTTGAGATTCGTAAGGAGCAGAAATATGGCAAGTTATTGCAATACGCAGAACGGGTATGGCATATTACAGAAGGAACTGATGATGAAAAAGTACAAACAGCGATTGATAAAACGCGTGCTTTCTTTGAATCTCTAGGTGCTCCGACGCATTTCAGCGATTATGAGCTGGGTGAAGAAGTGGTGGATGCGCTTGTTTCGCAATTGGAAAGCCATGGTTTGACGGCGATTTCCGAACGTGGAGATCAAACACCAGAAGTAAGCCGTGAAATTTACAAAAACGCATTATAAGATAATCATTTAAAACTCTGGAGTGTGCTTCTTTGTTAGCTGAGCATGCTCTGGAGTGTATTTTAATAGGGAAGAGGGGAGTATGATGGAGATAAAAGATAGTAGTAGCAAAACTTTTTTCGGACATCCACGAGGGCTCGCGACGCTGTTTTTTACTGAGTTTTGGGAACGTTTTTCTTACTACGGGATGCGTGCTATTCTTATTTATTATATGTATACGGCAGTTGTGGACGGTGGGCTCGGTTTTTCTCAGGCTACTGCGACGGCGATTATGTCGATTTACGGCTCACTTGTTTATATGTCAGGTGTTATCGGGGGCTGGACGGCTGACCGAATTTTAGGACCGCGACGGACGATTTTTTATGGCGGGGTTTTGATTATGGTAGGACACATTGCGTTGTCATTTCCGGGTGGCGCGACGGCATTATTTGTGTCGATGTTCTTTATCATTATTGGAACAGGATTTTTGAAACCAAACGTGTCAAACGTTGTTGGGGATTTGTATCCAGAGAAAGATCAACGACGGGATGCTGGTTTTAGTATTTTTTATATGGGAATTAACTTAGGCGCATTTATTGCACCGTTTATCGTGACATCTGTATCGGATTCGGCGAATAGTTATCATGCTGGTTTTGGTGTTGCAGCTGTCGGAATGGCGGTTGGCTTAGTCGTCTACGTGATTACTGGAAAAATGTACTTGCGCGATGCTGGAAAACAAGTTCCGAATCCACTAAAGAGCACAGAGAAGAAGAAAATGTCTGGGCTTGTAATTGGATTAGCTATTGGAATTGCAGCAATTTTCACGGTTATCGGGTTGCTTCAAGGGGAATATTCGTTAGAAACGGTTATCATGACGGTGACGGTGCTTGGTGTTATTATTCCGCTGCTGTATTTTATCGTAATGATGACGAGCAAGAAAACGACGAAGGACGAGCGGGCGCGCTTGACTGCATACATACCGCTGTTTTTGATATCTGTCATGTTTTGGATGATTGAAGAGCAAGGCTCGACAACGCTTGCTTTATTTGCAGCGAATCGAACAGATTTAAGTGTTGGTGGGTTTACGTTAAATCCGGGTGTATTCCAATCGCTGAATCCGATGTTTATCATTATTTTATCACCGATTTTTGCTTGGATTTGGACGAAGATGGGGAAACGGCAACCAGGGACACCGCGTAAGTTTGCGTTAGGGCTATTTTTTGCAGGGCTATCGTTTGTGATTATGATGTTGCCAGGTATTCTGGCCGGTAATACGACGACGGCTGTGAGTCCGCTTTGGCTTGTATTTAGCTTCTTCATTTGTATCGTCGGGGAAATGTGCTTATCACCAGTCGGCCTTTCCGCTACGACAAAACTAGCACCGGCTGCTTTTGCGTCACAAACCATGAGTGTCTGGTTCTTATCCGATTCGATGGCACAGGCTTTCAACGCACAGGCAACGCAATATTTCAACGCAGATACAGAAATTTTGTACTTTGGTATTTTTGGATTTGGCGCTGTGGCGTTCGCGATTCTACTATTCTTAGGTGCACCACTTCTGAAAAAAAATATGCGTGGTGTTGATTAATAAAGTGACATGGCGTTTTCTTGCGGGGAAACGCCATTTTCGTGATATGAGAATTGCAAAACGCGGCTTGGCTTGATACACTGGGAATATAATTGAAAGAATGGCGGTGCAAAAGGGAATGAGTAGTAAAGTAACTTTATATGTCACGCGGCATGGCAAGACGATGTTAAACACGATTGATCGGGTTCAAGGATGGGCAGATAGTCCACTAACAGAAGCTGGAATTGTTGTTGCAGAACAGCTCGGTCGTGGTTTAGCAGGTACGAAATTCGAAGCGGTATATACGAGTGATCGTGGCCGCACGATTGAAACGGCGGATATTGTGATGCGACACGCAGCATTTGAATTGCCTTTAAATCAGCTAAAAGGGTTGCGCGAGTTCGGTTTTGGGAAGTTTGAAGGGGAACTGAATCGTGTGATGTGGGAAAAAGCTTGTGAAGTACACGGTTTTCCGACGGTGGAAGCATTTTTTGAAGTACATAAGCATGATGCACCACGATTGATGATTGATATGGTTGCGGAAATGGATGAAACAGGTATGGCGGAGAATTGGGATATTTTCACGACCCGGTTGCTTGCTTCGCTGGACTTGATTTGCAGTGAAGTAACGGATGGCAATGTGTTGGTCATTTGTCACGGCATGGTAATCAATATTTTGCTATCACTCTTAGATCCAGATTCGGTTGCTGTACCAATTGAAAACGCAAGTGTTACAAAAATTAGCTTTGAAAATGGGAGCTACTCAGTAGAATCTGCGAACGATATGCAATACGTAGCTCGCGGTGTCATTAAAAATTAGGATAAGGGATGAAGAAACATGGAAGATGTACCGATCAAAAAACGAACAACTTTCTTAGGCTTTTTAGCATTTTTACTAGGGATTCTATGTATTGTGATGATTTTTATAAAACCTGTGGAGTTTGGTATTGTTACAGCAAGTAATTGGTTTCTTGTTATTTTTGGTGTTGCTGTTCTTACGCTGATTGTGTCATTAATAGGAATTGCAAAAGAGACAGAGCGTAATTTTTTCCCAGTGATTGGTTTTATTATTTCGATGGGGTATATTGTGTTTTGGCTTGTGTTTTTCTTGTTAATATTGATGGGTGTAATGTAGCGAATAAATAGAAGATGGAGGAATGAGACATGTATAAACCAGAGAAATCCGTTTCTACTTTTTTAACATTTAGTGGGGATGCAGAAGAAGCAATGGCCTTTTATTTAAGCCAGTTTCCAGAGGCCGTTGAGAAAAGTAAAGTATATATTGGGGAAGAAGACCGTGGCGAGACAGGTAAACTGCTGAATGGCACGTTCGAGCTTCGCGGACAGTCTTTCATGGTTATGGATATGGAAAAAGAATACGCACCAGCCTTTTCTTGGGCAGCGTCGATTCTTGTGAATTGCACGGATGAGGCCGAATTTGACCGCTTATTTGCATCATTTGCAGACGGCGGCTCGGTCATGATGGGCCCAGAAGCGATAGGTCCATTTAAAAAAGTAACGTGGATTACCGATAAGTTCGGTGTGACATGGCAATTTGTTTGGTAAATTAGAGAAAAACCACCGTTTGCAGAAAAATGCGAGCGGTGGTTTTATATTACAATGAAATAATGCGTGGATTTTTTGCTGTGAAGCCTTGTTCTAAAATCGCCATATTAGTAAGCGTCTCTTTGTCAGCCACTAATTTCACTGTATTATTTAAAATAGCATCGTGTAGATGATCATAAAGACGGCCATAGTCGCCAAGCGGTGTAGGTACCGTTTCTTGTACGGTTTCGCCAGCATCATTAACATAAACGAGCGTGCCATAATGACTCTCAGGATCAACGCCGAAATCTGTATCACCAGGCATTATACCAGCTTTTAGACATGTTTCTTGCTGATCGATGCCATATTTTACGAAACTGCCTTTTGTACCGTGAAGGATGAATTTCGGATAAGGAATGTTCACCAAATGGCTCGTTTTCACAATCGTCTTATGTTTCGGATAGAAGAATTGAACTTCAAAAGTATCATCAGGATTTCCCGGATTGCGGACAGAACGAATGTCGTAGCTAACTTCGTCGGGACGACCAAACAAGTCGATTATTTGATCCATCATATGAACACCGAGCCCGTAAAAAGCACCATCATAATGCTCCCCGTCAAACCTTGGCGCATCAGGACGATAATAATCCATGTGCGATTCTAACTCCACAAGATCGCCTAATTTACCGCTGTCCAATACTTCCTTTACCGCCAAGTAATCACTATCGAAACGACGATTTTGGTAAGCCATCGCAATAAGCCCTTTCGATTCCGCCAATGCAAAAAGTTCCGCGGCTTCCGATGCAGTTGTACAGAACGGTTTTTCAACGAGGACATTTTTGCCGCTTTCCAACACTTTTTTCGCTAGTTCATAGTGTGTATTTGCGGGCGTGCAGATGCTAACGAGCTGAATTTCTGTATCTTGCAAAAGCTCATCCAGCTGATCTGTAAACTGAATTTCATATTTCGCGTAATCTGCTTCTAGTTCTGGCTTGCGTCTGTGATTGTAGATCGTTTTAATGCGAATATGATCGCGAATCAATGTATACGGCATGTGATACCGCGTCGTACTTTTCCCAAAACCAATATAACCAATTGTAAGCATACTATTTCCTCCTTAAAAGAGGCTCCAAACGTATTGTCCGCGTGAGGAGCCTCTTCATTTTTATTCGTTAATGAATTTCACGCAAACCGGTTCAGGAACGTGAATGTCTTTTTGTAGTAAAGTAAGGGCGCCTGTTTCTTGATTTACGCCGAAAACAGTAACGTTGTTCGTGTTTTCATTGGAAACAAGTAGAATTTCGCCAGTTGGATCAAGGTCGAAATCGCGAGGGCCAACGCCTTCTACAGGAGTAGTTGCCGCCAAGCTCAATTTTCCTTCTTCATCGATTGCAAAAGTAACAACCGCATCTTGTCCACGGTTAGAAACATAAAGAAAACGTCCATCATTAGAAATATGAATCGCGCTACCTTTGTTTTCGCCTTCAAAATCAGCAGGTAAAGACGGGATACTTTGCATTTCTGTTAACGTGCCAGTAGCTTCATCATAAGCCGCCACAATAACGTCTGCCGCCATTTCAGTCATGATATAAGCAATACTAGCTTTTGGATGGAAAACAAGGTTACGAGGACCGTTACCAGCTTTTACTTTTAAATCGCTTACCTTTTCAAGAACGCCATTTTTGATTGCGTACGTTGTGACGAAATCTGTTCCAAGATCGCACGTAATAACGTATTTTTCGTCAGGTGTAAAACCAGCGAAGTGAGCATGCGCTTTTTCTTGACGCTCTGGGTTAACGCCTTTACCAATGTGTTGCACCTCAGAACTAGCTTCTTTTAGCGCACCTTTATGTGTTGGATAAGCAATGATTGTACCTAAATGGTAATTCGCCGAAACAACATAATCGCCATCACGAGAAGAATCCACGTAACAAGGCGGGTTTCCAGCTTTCACTTCTTGGTTTAACAATTCTAGCGAGCCATCTTCTTGGATTTTAAAAGCAGCAACGCCACCTTTATCGCCATCTTTTGCAACCGAATAAATATATTTTTGATTTTCTGTTATTTTCAAGTAGGTTGGGTTATCCATCTTACCAGCCAGTTTATTTTGCGTAATCTCACCAGTTTTTTTATCGATGTGAAGACGGTAAATCCCTTCACTTTCTACTTTGGTGTATGTACCAATGTAGGCAATCGCTTCTTTGTTAGCCATTCATAATTCCTCCTTAAGCTTTCTATTCTCTCTCATTATAGCACAGCCAGAGAAAAGTATAGGCTTATGAAGTTTTGTTACGTTAATGTTACAAAAATGTCAGGGGAGATTGTCTTTTTAGCCCGAAAATGCAAAATAGAAATAAAAAATGAACTTTAAAACCCTTTCATAAAGCTATTTTAGTAGAATCCAATACAACCTTACAAAAATGTTGTAACAATAATGTAATAAAAGTATTGACTTTGAAATAATTGTAGTGTAATATAAAGATATCGAAAGGGCGCCCCTTAGAAAAAATAAAAAATAGCACTTAAAGGAGAGATTACAATGAACAACGTAATGAACAGAAAATCAACTAAAATGGTAGCAGCAGCAGGTTTGGCATTGACATTAGCATTCACAACAGTAGGAGCAGGAACAATCCACGCAGACGCCGCACAAACAACAAAATATGTCGCAAAACCGCAAATGGTAACAGCAAAATCAGACGTTAAAGTTCGCGCAGGAGAAAGCACCAAATCCAAAGTGCTAGGCATACTTAAGAAAGGCGAGAAAGTCTATTTCGTAAAAGATGACTACGGCTGGAGCAAAGTAACATACAAAGGCAAAACAGGCTATGTCGGCACACGCTATCTTAACATCCCAGGCAAACAAGTCGATTCCAAAAAAGCACCCGTGAAAAAAGCAACACCTGCAAAAGCTTCCACAAAAAAAGTAACACCAACAAAGAAAACAACATCAAAAGCACAAGCATCAAAAACAGTAACAGCAAAAACAGTAACAGCAAAAACAGCCGTAAATGTTCGCGCTAGCCAAAGCAAAACATCGAAAGTATTAGGCGTACTTAAAAAAGGCGAAAAAGTAACTGTTGTAAAAGAAAGCCGTGGCTGGAGCCAAGTTACTTATAAAGGTAAAACAGGCTATGTAGCAACACAATTCCTAAGCACAAAATAAGTTTTTTGCAACAAGAGTGGAAGGCTAACATGGCATAGAAATCAAGTATGGCCGGAAACTCATCACATAGATTTTTGCACTAACTCCCCCAAATGAAAAGAGTCTGATCTGGTAAAGTCAGGCTCTTTTCGGTTTGTTGACATGAAATTTGGAAAAATGGATGAGTTTTGTGTATATGTAGACAGATTATCTACAGATAAAAGGACTGAACTGGTGTGTAGAATTCCAATTCAGTCCCTTTTTTAGATAATACCTTCTGTCAACATGCTATCTGCAACTTTAAGGAAGCCGGCGATGTTGGAACCAACAACGAGATTTCCTTCTGCATCATACGCGGACGCTGTAGCACTAGCATTTTTGTAAATGTTTTTCATAATGGATTTCAAATGAGAGTCCACTTCTTCAAAAGTCCAGCTCATACGGATACTGTTTTGCGCCATTTCAAGTGCGGATACGGCTACACCACCAGCATTGGCGGCTTTTGCAGGTCCGAATAATACGCCGTTTTCTTGGAAGACAGCTACCGCGTCAAGTGTAGACGGCATGTTCGCGCCTTCTGCGACAGCGATGACACCTTTTTTAACAAGCTCTGCTGCTTGATCGGCATTGATTTCGTTTTGCGTTGCGCAAGGTAAGGCGATATCACAAGCTATTGACCAAATGTCGCCGTTTGCCACAAAAGTAGCGTCTGGATGGTGTGTTGCGTATTCGCTAATCCGTTTACGTTCTTGTTCTTTTAGTTGTTTTACTGTTGCGACGTTAATACCGTTCTCATCTAGGATGTAGCCGCTTGAATCGCTACATGCAATGACTGTTGCGCCGAGTTCGTGGGCTTTTTCGATGGCATAAATGGCTACGTTACCTGATCCGGAAACGACGACTTTTTTGCCTTTTAAGGAATCGTTTTTGTCTTGGAGCATTTCTTGTGTGAAGTAAACTACGCCGTAACCTGTGGCTTCGGTACGTGTTAAACTTCCGCCGTAGTTCAAACCTTTTCCTGTTAATGTGCCGGCATCAAACGCGTTTAGGCGCTTATATTGACCGAATAGGAAACCGATTTCGCGGGCGCCAACACCGATGTCGCCTGCTGGAACGTCTGTATTGGGACCGATATATTTCTGTAACTCGGACATGAAGCTTTGACAAAAACGCATAACTTCGTTGTCTGTTTTACCTTTAGGATCAAAGTCGGAGCCACCTTTACCGCCGCCGATTGGAAGACCTGTTAGGGAGTTTTTAAAGATTTGCTCGAATCCAAGAAATTTGACGATGCTGCCGTTTACCGATGGGTGGAAACGCAGGCCGCCTTTGTATGGACCGATAGCGCTATTGAATTGTACGCGGAAACCACGGTTGACTTGTACATTACCATTATCGTCTACCCAAGGCACACGGAATGTAATAAGTCGTTCAGGCTCGGTCAATCTTTCTAGAATTCCAGCCGCTTCGTATTTCGGCTCTTTCGCTAAGACAGGAACTAAGGATTGTAAAAATTCCTCTACTGCTTGGTGAAACTCGCTCTCAGAAGGATTGCGTCTTTTTACTGTTTCAAAGATACGCGCTGTATAGTTCTCTGCTGCCTCTACTTCTTTCGTGACTGTGGTTGGTTGTACCATATTGAATCGCTCCCCATATTCTTAATTTAAGTGAGAATAAACGTATCATGGCGTGGAAGATAATTATCCATGTGTGTTCTTTGTTTTCAGGAAAAGGTTATTCTGAAATTTCACTTATAATGTTAGTTTACATGAAATACGCCGAGGATACAAGATAAAAAAATAATTTTTCAGATTCTTTTAATAAGATGCGCAATTTATAAACGCTTTCTTTGAGATGGGACAAAATGTTACAATGATAAGGAGTTCAAAAGAAAAGAGGAATCGTTGTGTACAAAGAAGAAATGTTGGAAAAAGGATTTATACGTTTTGATGCTGGTGCGGACATTGCTAGTTTATATAACAAGGATGCGGCATGGGTGGAAAGTCAGTTCGCCGAGATTGAGGCGGCTTTTGAAAACTTGCCAACGGATACTTACGCGTCTGGACTTCATCGTTATCGCCGTTTTTCGCGTGCGGTTATTTTGCCATGGTCCAATCAGGTGGAATGGTTGCCTGCGATGGTGAATGAGGACGGGGAAGAAGTTGCGGAGTATTTTCAAGGAGCGTTTAATCCGGAGTTTCGCGACGCGTATCGTAGTTTCCCAATGCTTGAGCAAGCGATGTTGGATAATGAGCTTTTGAAGAAGATTATTCAATTTGATTTTGCGCAGACGTATTGGGACAAGCGGGATATGGTGATGCCGGTCAATGTTGGCGTGCATTTTGTGAAGTTGAAAGTGGAACGTGATGGGGAAGAGGCGGTTTCTTCGCCGAACTGTTTGCATCGGGACGGCGAGCCGTTTACGTTTGCGCATTTAGTGAAACGTCAGAATGTGAACGGTGGTCAAAATGTGATTGCGACGATTGATGATGTGGATCAGTTCCCAGAAGCGATTGATGCGAGTCATATTTTTGCTGATTTTGCATTGACGAAAGCGTTGGAATCTTATGGTGTTGCGGATGAGGCAGTGAGTCATTACGTAAGTTCGGTGCATAAAGGCGAACAAGATGAACCGGGCGAGCGTTCGATGATTTTGATTGACTATCAGCCGACTGTTGTAAAGCCTCTATAAAATAAAGCAAAAAGGGAGAACATAATGGAGACAAAACATGCATGGATTATTGGTTGGTGTTTAATTATTGGTGGTTGCGCGATTGGGAATGGCGCGGCGACATCGGATGATGAAGGGATGAATCATGTCAATCTTTCTAATGATGGGCCGCTCGATGTAGCAGTGAGTGCGGAGGAGACCAAACTGCTGTATGAGGAAGATTTGGCAACTTATTTAGGAATTGGCGATGAAGAACTAGCGAAATTGCAGAAGCAAGGAAATTTACCGACAATCACGATAGATGGGACGAAATATTATCCTAAAGCGAGCATTGATAAATGGATCGAGGATAATGTCGGCAAATCGTTTTAGCAATAAAAAAACACACGCCGGGGAAGCGTGTGCAAGTAGGGAGTTATAGGAGGTTGTGGGGCGGCGATATTAAAAGGGATATCAGGGAATTAAATATGGTATAGGGATGTATTCGTCGTACATGAGCAAAGCGAGTCATGCTCACAGTAGTTGGAATAAGGAATGAGTTTTCTTTGAAGTGTGTATTAGACTTTAAAGAAAGCTCATTTTATTTATCGCCACTGGCCACATCATCTCGGGGAAAGATGACTTCTCCAATACATTAAGTATAGCGTGTAAAAGGGTTTGGAAACATCGCTTTGGCTTACAATTTTGAAGTGCAAAGTGACAATTTTGTCAGGATTCAGATATTAGATTAAAATGTGATGAGAGTAGGATTAGAAGGCAATTGCGTGACAAAAAAATAGGCTCCGACGAAGGAACCTATCGATGGTTTTTTATACAAATTTTTGCGTTTATTGTTTGCTTTGAACAGGGATGTAAACTGTGAATGAAGATTCTCTTAAGTCTTCTAAATTGAAGTTGCCGCCGATGCCGACTGTTTCGCTTTGGCTTAGTTCGCCGTAAGATTGGCCGATGAAGGCATCCAGTGCTGTGCGGTCGGTTTCTTTGGATACGAATTTAGCGTATTCTCCTTCTGGAATTTCGAATGATGTGGAGCCTGCTGTTCCGGCTTTTGCTACTAGATAACATTGTTTGCCGTCGATGCTCGCGTTGATGGCAACGTAATCTGTGTCGTTTGCGGCGTATTTAGCGATGGCTGCAGCTTTTACTTCACTCATTGGACCGAATCCTTCTACGCGTGGATCGAAGACAGGAATTTCGACTTGTTCTCCAGAAAAAACTTCTTTACTTAATTTTACGATTTCAAATGACATGGTTTGTTCCCTCCAACTTAATTTTTTTATTTGTTATAATAGCAATATACCACAGGAATGATGACAATAAACTGTCAACATTGTAGAACGGAGAGAAAAAAAGATGAAGATTGAGCGTCTGATTAGTATGATTATGTTGTTATTGCAACGCGAACTTGTAAGTGCTGCGGAAATGGCGCGGATGTTTGAGGTTTCCAAGCGAACGATTTACCGCGATGTCGATACGCTTTCGATGGCGAATATTCCGGTGTACACATTGCCGGGCGCTAAAGGTGGAATCGGGATTATGCCTACATATAAAATAGATAAGAAACTGCTCACCGTGGAAGACTTAAGCGCGATTGTGGCTAGTTTGGATGGCTTAGAACAATTGCTAGCATCGCCTGAAATTAAGAAAACCGTTTTGAAAATGAAAAACATGTTGGGAGAAAATGATGTGTTGCCGGCTAATTCGATTTCGCTCGATTTTTCGAATTGGAGTATGAAGCAGGAACTCAATGAAAAAGTAGAAAAGTTGCACCTAGCCATCAAGAAACTACAGCTTGTGCAACTTAGTTATATTGACCGCGATGGAAAGCAAACGATGCGTCTGATTGAGCCGTATCATCTGCTTTTTCGAAATCGGTCTTGGTATGTGCAAGGGTATAGCTTAGAGCGTGAAAACTTCCGAACGTTTAAAATTTCGCGCATTGTCGGCATGGATGTGTTGGATCAGGTGTTTGAATCGCGGAATTTCACGGTGAAGCCATTTGAAAGTATGCCGAGCCGTCCTCATTTTCAATTGTGTGAGGTGGATTTGCTTGTGGATAAGGTAGCTCGGGAGCAAATTGTGGAACGTTTTGATGTTGCCTCCATGAAGCAAGTGGATGAGGAGCAGTTCTCGGTTGTTGTGAACTTGCCGAATCATGAAGTTGGGTATCGATTTTTGTTGCAACTCGGTACACATGTCACAATTTGTAGTCGGGATTCGTTTTATACGGGTTTCCAGGCGTATTTACGCGCTATTCACGAGAAGTATGTGTAATTATTCGTTATCCAAAATCGAGGCCAGCGCTTGTATGCAGCCTTGGTTTTCGCTTTTGGAGCCGATTGTGATACGAAGCCAGTTTGGTTTTAAGCCAGCGCGGACGATATAGCCTTTTTGCAAAAGTTGGTTGAAAAGCTCGGTTGCGTCGCGTTCGGCGTTAAAGAAAATGAAATTGGCGTCGGATTTGTAATAGGAGAGGCCACGCTGATTTAGGAATTCATACCATTGTTGTAATCCCGCACTGTTTGCCTGGACGCATGTGTCGACAAAATGTTGGTCGTTTAATGCGGCGATTGCGGCGGATTGGGCGATGGATGACGTGTTGAACGGGAGCCGAACGATGTTGAATGCGTCTTGAAGCGCTTCTGGGATAATCGCGTATCCGATGCGTAAGCCCGCGAGACCGTAGATTTTGGAGAAGGTACGCATAATGATGAGATTCGGGAAGCGATCAAGTAGCGCCAGTGTATCTGGATAATCTTCAGAAGTCGCGTATTCGAAGTAAGCCTCGTCGCTGATGACAAGGACATTTTTCGGAACGGCTTCTAGGAGCGTGAGCACTTCGGCTTGGCTAGAAATCGTGCCAGTCGGATTGTTCGGATTGCATAGCCAGATGATTTTTGTTCGTGCATTCACGGCGTTAGCCATTGCCGCAAGGTCAGATGTCCCAGTTGCTTCATCGACAGGAATGCGAATCGTTTCGGCACCTTCAATCGTCGCATGCAAGGAATATTGCGAAAAAGTCGGAGCGGCTTCAATGATCGTATCACCAGGTGTCAAAACGGCGCGGGAAATGATTTGGATGACATCATCAAGCCCTGAGCCAAGCAGAATTTGATTGGTTGGTACATCATGAAATGCCGCAATCGCTTCACGCAAAATACGACCGGCACCGTCGGGATAATACGATAAGTCAATATCGCCTGCTTTTAGTAGTTTGGTGACGGCTTTAGATGTGCCGAATGGGTTTTCGTTGGATGCCAGTTTGTAGATTTTTTCAAGACCGAGTTCGCGGCGAACTTCTTCTAGCGGTTTGCCGGGTTTGTATGCGGACAATGCGTCCAAAGCTGGTTTTGTTTGCATGGGAGGACCTCCTTATAATTCGTCGATTGGCTTGCGGTCTTTTGTGACGCTGAGTTTGCCTTCGCGTTTTTCGAGTTCGCGTTCGATGTCTGCTGGCGTTAGCCCTTGTTCTGCGAGCAAGACGAGGACGTGGTATGTCAAATCGGCAAGTTCCGACGTGAGCTCTGCTTTGTCCTGATTTTTAGCAGCAATCACGACTTCCGTTGCCTCTTCACCTACTTTTTTCAAAATTTTATCGAGTCCGCGGTCCAATAAATAATTCGTATAGGAGCCTTCTTTCGGTGTAGTTTTGCGGTCGTTGATTTGGTCGTAGAGTTCGTTTAGGATGCTCATTTTGTCGTCACTTCCTTTTCAAGATTGAAAAAACAGCTATGGGCGCCAGTGTGGCAGGCGGGGCCGATTTGGTCGACGCGGATGAGGAGGGTGTCGCCATCGCAGTCAGACCGAATTTCTTTGACGTGTTGGAAATGCCCAGATGTCGCGCCTTTGTTCCATAGTTCATTGCGAGAACGCGAGAAGAACCAAGTGGTGTTTGTTTCGAGGGTTTTGCCGTAACTTTCTTCGTTCATATAGGCGAGCATGAGGACTTCGTCGGTCGTGTCTTCCACAATAATTGCCGGGATAAGCCCCTTTGAAAAATCGAGTGTCATTGGCGAATCGCAACCCCTTTCTCTTGCAAAATTTGTTTCACCTCTGGAATCGTCATTTCACCGTAATGAAAAATAGAAGCGGCAAGTGCGGCGTCAGCGCTCGTTTGTTCGAAAACATCCACCATGTGCTGAGCGTTTCCGCAACCACCAGAGGCGATGACAGGGACGGTGACGGCGTTACAAATCGCATCAGTGAGCGCGATATCATATCCGTCTTTCGTTCCATCACCATCCATACTCGTTAGCAAAATTTCACCTGCGCCAAGCGATACTGCTTTTTTTGCCCATTGGATGGCGTCAAGCCCAGTGTCATCACGACCGCCGCGGCTATAGACATGCCAGGTTTTATCTTCGGCGTGATATTTGGCGTCAATAGCAACAACAATACATTGATTGCCGAATTTTGCGGCGCCTTCTGCGATTAAGTTTGGATTTTTAAGTGCAGCTGAATTGAGTGAAATTTTGTCGGCACCGGCTTGTAATAAGGCTTTCATGTTTGCCACGGAATGGATGCCGCCGCCAACCGTAAGTGGAATGAAGACTTGTTCGGCAGTTCGCTCCACCACGTCAATCATCGTGCGCCGCTCTTCGTGCGTAGCCGTAATATCAAGGAATACGAGCTCATCAGCACCGGCTTCATTGTAAGCTTTGGCGATTTCGACAGGGTCACCAACATCCGTTAAAGATACGAAGTTAATGCCTTTGACGACACGCCCATCTGTGACATCGAGGCATGGAATGATGCGTTTAGTTAGCAAGGTTCTCCACCTCCGTGATTTCCGCCATGGAAATATTGCCGTTGTAGAGCGCTTTTCCACAAATGGCGCCGTATAGACCGAGTTGCACTAGCTGTTCCAAATCTTGTTTATTACTAACGCCGCCAGATGCGATAATATCAACGTTTACAGCTTGTTGCATGGCTTGTAGTTGCTCCAAATTCGGACCTTCTAGCGTGCCATCTTTAGCAATATCGGTGAAAATGATCGTTTGAACACCAATCTTCTCGACTTCTTTTGCAAAAGTGAGATAATCCGTCGTGCTTACATCGAGCCAGCCAGACGTTGCGACAAAGCCATTTTTCGCATCAATGCCAACTGCAATTTTGTCACCGTAAAGGGTAACGGCTTGGCGAACGAAGTCAGGATTTTCGAGAGCCGCCGAGCCAATAATGACGCGGTCAATCCCTGCTTCTTCTAAATAAAACGTCACTTGCTTCATGTGGCGAATGCCGCCGCCAACTTGAACGGGAAGATTCGCTGCTTTTTTCATGGAACGAATGACGTCTAGATTAATCGGTTTGCCTTCTAGTGCGCCGTCTAAATCCACGATATGTAGGTAGGTCGCACCTTGTTCGCTGAAGGCTTTAGCTTGTGCGATCGGATCGGGATTTACCACCGTTTCTTGGGCGAAATCACCTTGATACAGCCGAACACAACGGCCATTTTTCAAATCTATTGCTGGGAAGATGCGCATGTGATTACCTCCTTAAATCCTTGTAAAATTTCAAGTCCCGCTTGGCCGCTTTTTTCGGGATGAAATTGCGCGCCGTAGACGTTCTTGTTCGCGATAATGCCGGGAACTTGGACAGAATAGCTGCTGCTTGCCATGACATATTTAGCGTCGCAGTCTGCGTAATATGAATGGACGTAGTAAACAAAATTACCCTCTTGATTTTGCGTTAAAGGACAGTTTTGCGTGACTTCGAGTTGATTCCAACCCATGTGCGGGATTTTTGCAGTGTTTGGTAGTAATTTGACTTGGCCCGGAATTAAGCCGAGACCTTGTGTGTAGCCATGTTCTTCGCTGGAGTCGAGCAGTAATTGCATGCCGAGACATACGCCGAGCAGTGGTTTTCCTTGTGCCACAACATCTTGCAAAACTGCAATCAAATCGCGTTCCTCAAGTGATGCCATTGCTTCTGGAAACGCACCAACACCGGGTAAAATAATGCCATCCGCTGCTAAAATCGTGTTTTTCGAAGCTGTAATCGTATTTTCAATGCCGATGTAATCCAATGCTTTGCTGACGCTTTTCGTGTTTCCCGCATCGTAATCAATAATCGCAATCTGCATTTACAACACACCTTTCGTCGAGTTGACGCCCTGAATATCAGGATTCACCGTAATTGCTTGACGCAACGCACGGCCGAACGCCTTGAATAAGGCTTCAATTTTGTGGTGCGTATTTTTGCCGTAAAGCACGCGGCAGTGTAAGTTCATCGCGGCATTAAAAGCCACCGCTTGGAAAAATTCTTCCACGAGCTCTGTATCAAAAGCACCGAGTTTTGGATTATCAAACGTTGCATCGAAAACAAGATAAGACCGACCGCTCAAATCCAGTGCCACAAAGCCAAGCGACTCATCCATTGGCACGTACTCCGAACCATAACGATTAATACCCGCCTTGTCTCCAAGCGCTTCCTTCAAGCATTGCCCAAGCACAATCCCGACGTCCTCCGCCGTGTGATGCGAATCTACTTCCAAATCACCGATGGCCTCACAGACGAAACCAATCCGGCTATGACGCGCGAAAAGTGTCAGCATGTGATCGAGAAAACCGACCCCAGTATTAATCTCGCATTTCTCCGATTGATCCAGATAAACTTCCATTTTTATCGATGTTTCCGCCGTTTTTCGTTCCATTTTAGCAGTTCTCATTTAGTTTTCCTCCTCAAAGCGAATTTGGATAGCACGAGCATGCGCCGTCAAGCCTTCTTTTTCAGCGAGCAGGACAATGGCATCTTTTTCTTTGGCCAGTGCTTCTTTTGTATAAGAAATAAACGATGTCCGTTTGCAAAAATCAGCGACACCAAGCGGGGAGAAGAAGCGCGCTGTTCCACTCGTCGGCAAAACATGGTTCGGACCAGCAAAATAATCGCCCAACGGTTCCGAAGCATACGCGCCTAAAAAGACCGAGCCCGCATTTTTAACATAGCTTAAATAATCAATCGCGTTTTCCAGTTGAATTTCCAAATGTTCCGGTGCAATCTCGTTCATAATCTCAAAAGCATCCGCCAGCGTCTCCGTCACAATCACCTGCCCAAAATTCGCAATCGAAGCTGTAGCGATTTCCACACGAGGCAGCGTCTGCAACTGTTTCTCAACTTCGTCCGCCACGGATGTCCCAAACTGCTCACTCGTCGTAATCAAAATCGCGCGCGCCAACTTATCATGTTCCGCCTGAGACAACAAATCCGCCGCCACAAAGCGAGGATTCGCCGTCTCATCCGCCACAACCACAATCTCTGAAGGGCCAGCAATCATATCAATATCCACAATCCCGAACACTTCCCGTTTTGCAAGTGCCACAAACAAATTCCCCGGACCAACAATCTTGTCCACCTTCGGAATCGAATCCGTCCCAAACGCCAGCGCCGCAATAGCTTGCGCACCACCAATCTGATACACCTCATCTGCTCCAGCAATGGCAGCAGCCGCCAAAATATGAGGATTCATCCCGTCCTTACCAGGCGGAGTTACCATAATAATCCGCGGCACTCCAGCAATTTTAGCAGGCAAAATGTTCATCAATACCGACGAAGGATAAGCCGCCGTCCCACCCGGAACATAAATCCCCGCCGTTTCCAATGGTCTAATCAACTGCCCGCGCAACACACCGTTTTTCTCCGTATCGACAAATCCCGATTGTTTTTGCTTTTGGTGGTAGGAAAGAATGTTGGCTTTGGCCTGCTCTAAAGCTGCGATAAAATCAGGCTCCACTTGATCTAACGCCTGCTCCAAGGCATCTTGTGGTACCTTAAAATCAGTCAATTTCACCCCGTCAAATCGCTCCGTAAAGCGAAACAAGGCATCATCACCATCCGCGCGAACCTCCGCAATAATCGCTTTCACTGCGGCTTCCGTTTCCGCTTGCACATCATCGCCAGAAAAACTATGTAACTGTCCTAAAATCTCCTCTTTGCTTCCAGTAATAAATCGCATTACGCATCCACCTCCAACGTATTTTCCAACCGATCAATCAACTCAAAAATTTGCGCCTTGTTCCGTTTCAGCGATGCCTTATTCACAATCAGGCGTGCCGAAATAGCGTACATCGTATCAAAAATGACCAAACCATTTTCCCGTAATGTCGAACCAGTTTCTACAATATCAATAATCGCGTCCGCCAAACCGAGAATCGGCGCCATCTCAACAGAACCTTCAATCTTGATAATCTCGACATCCTCACCACGTTCGCGAAAATATTTCGTAGCGACAGTAGGGTACTTCGTTGCAATAATTTTGCGTCGGTAATCACTCGGATCATAACTTGGCGTCGAAGCCAAACAGAACTGGCATTGCCCAATTTTCAAATCAAGCATCTCGTAATGTTCCTTGTCCTGCTCCATCAAGACGTCTTTTCCAACAATCCCAATATCCGCGACGCCATGCTTCACATACGTCGTCACATCTGGCGCCTTTGCCAAAATAAAAGAATAAGGCTCCGTCTCACTCGCAAAAATCAATTTTCGACTTTTCTCATGTAGCATATCGCAATTGACACCAGCCTTTTCAAGAAGTGCCACGGCGGATTTCTCCAAGCGTCCTTTCGTTAACGCGATTTGTAATGATTTCATGATGTGACCTCCAATTCCAGAATCGTATTGTTGCTAACATCGATGAGTTTACTAAATTGCCATTTTTCCGCGTAAGCAATACTTTCCGACAATTCATCGAAAAAACTAAGCGAAGCATTCGGCGTCTGCGCCAGCACTTCTTCAGCGAGCTGCGTCGTTTCCAGCGAATAATGAATAAAAACTTTCGCATCTGCATCTTTATTTTTCAACGTACGGCGTTTCAAGGATACAATCTCATCCAAATTCAGCGCCAGCCCAACCGCAGGCCAGTTATCTTCGCCAAATTGCGCGAACAGCGAATCATAGCGACCGCCGCTCAAGAAATGAACCGCCGACATATCCGCATAGCCCCGAAAAATCGCCCCCGTATAATAATGCAATTCCTGCACGAGCCCAATATCCACCGACAAATGTTCCGGCGCATCCACAATCTGCACAATCGTCTCCATCTGCGCCAGCGCCTCCAAAATCACGACATTATCCGTCAAATCCCGCGCTTCTTGAATCGTATCCACCGAACCAAACAATCGCGGCAATGCCAAAATAAACGCATCCATCGCACTCGGATGACTCGCCACAAACGACCGAATCCCAAACAAACTCTTATTTTGCAAGGCTTGGCGAAAGGCTTCCTCATCATTTTCCTGCAAACCGAGCGTCTGCACAATCGCCTGATAGATCGCCGCATGCCCAATTTCAATTTGGAAATCCGTAATCCCAAGCTGTTTCAAAACGCCAATCGCGCTCGTAATACATTCAATCTCCGCCTTAATCGAAGCAAAGCCAATAATCTCAATCCCAGCCTGCGTCATCTCATTCCGCTCACCCGCAAGTTCCTCATTAGCCCGAAAAACCTTGCCGCTGTAGCAAAGTTTCAAAGGTGGCGTCACCCCAGTCGTACTAATCACACGCCCAATCGGAGAAGTCATATCCGGCCGAAGCACCGTCAACCGACCTTTCTTATCAAAAAAGCGATACAAATTCATATCATTAATTGCCGAAAAAACATCATCAAATTCAATGACAGGCGTCTCAATCCGCTGATAGCCTCGCGCATGAAACGACCGATTCACCTGATGCTCCATATCATAAGCCGACGCCGCTTCCTTAAAAAGCTTATCTCTAGTCCCGATGGGTAAATTCCGATTCCATTTCATATCTAAGCTCCTTCTTCAATAAACTTTAACATATTAGCATATTAGCAGAGTAAAGCGTTTTTGTAAATAGATAAAGCCCAATTATTCTTTTGTCCATTATATCAGAAAAATGAAATATTTTATAAGGAAAGCATGACTAGAATTTTCAGCAATGTTATAATGAGGGAAAAGAGGAGCGATGATAGATGAAGAAATGGGACGGCCACACGCATACAGAGTTTTGCCCGCACGGTTC
The DNA here is from genome assembly GCF_000766865.1 of Listeria booriae. Classification (GTDB taxonomy): domain Bacteria; phylum Bacillota; class Bacilli; order Lactobacillales; family Listeriaceae; genus Listeria_A; species Listeria_A booriae. The sequence continues at coordinate 123,727 of NZ_JNFA01000025.1, read as the reverse complement.
TGGAGATTTAGTCGAGACGATGATTGAAAAAGCAATTGGGCTTGGCTTCACCGATTATTCGATTACCGAGCACCCACCAATGCCTGTAGCTTTCGAACGGGAGATTGCGAATTCACCAGAAGACATTGCAACCGCGGTACTCCGCTGGGATCAGTTGGACGCGTATTTCAAGAAAGCGCACGAAATGAAACAGAAATACAAAGATCAAATTCGCATTCACGTTGGTCTTGAAGTCGACTTCTTGCCAGGATTTGAAGCAGATACACGAGCGCTACTTCGGGAATATGGTTCGCAGATGGATGACAGTGTTTTATCGCTTCATTTCATGCCTGGCGTGGATGGTTGGCGTTTCATCGATTTTTCAGCAACTGATTTCGAAGCGGGAATTTGGAAGCATTATGGAAGTTTTGCCGCGATTCAAAAGGCGTACTATAGCATTATCCGCGAATCGTTGTTTGCCGATTTAGGACCAGCCAAACCACGACGACTCGGCCATATTTCACTATGTCAGAAATTCCAACATTATTTCAAAAACGAACAAACAGCAATCACAGGCGCCGCGCGTGACCAAGTATCCCAACTTTTAAAAGAAGTAAAAGCTCAGCAATACCAACTAGATTGGAACACCGCAGGACTCTACAAAGAATTTTGCCAAGAAACCTATCCACCACTAGACATCGCGCAAGTTGCCCAATCACTCGGCATCGAACTCATCTACGGCTCCGACTCACATGCCCTAGAAGACATCGGTCGAGGCTATGATTATTATGAAAAACATCAATAAAAAAGAGGCACCGCGATTTTTGCGATGCCTCTTTTTGTTAAACAATAAATACAAAATATAAAATAAACAAGACCATCAAAATATACATAATTGGGTGAACCTCTTTGTAACGGCCTTTAAAGAACATCGTAATCGGATAGAAAATAAATCCTAATGCAATCCCCGAAGCAATCGAGAAGCTAAGTACCATCATCAAAATAACCATGAAACACGGCACAGCAATCTCGAATTTTGACCAATCGATATGTGCGACATTGCCAATCATCAAAATCCCGACAATCACAAGAGCTGGCGTCGTCACCGCACTTGTAATCACCCCGAGTAAAGGCGAGAAGAACATCGATAACCCAAAACAAATCGCAATCACAATCGCGGTCAAACCAGTACGACCACCAACCGCAACACCCGCTGTAGACTCTACATAAGAAGTTGTCGTCGAAGTCCCAAGAATCGACCCAACAATCGTAGCCGAAGAATCCGCAAACAAAGCACGAGTTGCGCGCGGCACTTTATTATCTTTCATAAAACCAGCCTGATTCGCCACAGCCACAAGCGTTCCCGCCGTATCAAAGAAATCAATAAAGAAGAATGTCAAAATCACGATTAACATCTGCGGCGTAAAAATATCACCAAGATGGAAAATCGCTTGCCCAAAAGTAGGCGTAATATCTGGAATTGGCGCCACAATTTGCGTCGGAACATCAATCAGTTGAAAAATCATCCCGACAATGACCGTTGCCGCCATCCCAATAAAAATCGCCCCATTAATATTTAACGTCATTAAAATAATCGTTACAACAATACCAAAAACAGCTAGCAATACCGCACTGTTATGTAAATCACCAAGTGCCACAAGCGTAGCCTTATTCCCAACAATAATTCCCGCGTTTTTCAAACCAAGAAAAGCGATGAAAAAGCCAATCCCAGCCCCAACAGCGAATTTTAGTTCAGTTGGAATCGCATTGATAATTTTTTCACGAATACCTGTTACCGTAAGAACGATAAACACACAACCTGATACTAAAACACCAGATAATGCCGTTTCCCAAGGAATGCCCCACTGTGCACAAACCGTGTACGCGAAGAAGGAACTAAGTCCAATCCCAGGTGCCAACCCAATCGGATAGTTTGCGATAAGTCCCATAAGTAGCGAACCAACCACAGCCGCTAGAGCCGTAGCGACAAACACTGCGCTCATGTCCATTCCTGTTGTAGAAAGCGCAGATGGATTGACAAATAATATGTACGCCATCGACAAGAAAGTCGTTAACCCCGCCAAGATTTCCGTTTTAACCGTTGTCTTATTTTCTTGCAGTTTAAACAATTTCTCCATTAAAAAAAGCCTCCCTGAATTGTGTTGTCGCACATTTTTCAAAGATGAGCCATCGCAAAAAAGAACGGTCCCTGAACAAAAGAGACTGCATATGCTATTGCTCGTAGTTCAGCCATTTACGGTAGCTGAGTAGAAACGTCCGGGCCCTATTCCCAGACATATACGACATCTTCTTATTTTAGCTCAATTGACAGAGGTTAGCAAGTAGATTTTGAGGGATTGTTTCTCTTTGAGCCTTGCGGAGAAAATGGATTTTTGGTACAATGGACATGAAAAGAAGACTGTGCTCGACACACAGTCTCCCTAATAAGTAGAAACCGTTAAAGACGGTGACTTAGTTTAAATGTGAGTAACCATCTATCACCTCGTCAAAGTGAGATAGGCGGTTACTCTTTGTCTTTGTCCACAGATTTAACAATCACAACTACTAAACCGATTAAGGAAACCGTAAAGCTTCCAAAACCAATCATGAGCGCAATTGCTTCTGCAACTGACAATGCTGAACCTTTCCAAAGGGATTATCTTATTTTTCATAAGCATCACCGCCTTTATGTTGATAGCCACCATCTTCACTTTTCTACTAAGTTCATTATAGCAAGATTCTTTGTATTTTTCATCACAAATTGAATTGTTATTTCCGAAACCGTCATGATGATGGTTTTTTGTTTTTATATACTACTTTATTCGTTTATAAGTTTATACTTTTAATTAAATAGGGTATAATAAAGTTATTAAACAGGCTTAGATGGCTTGTCATTTGGAGGTAGCTAAAATGAAATATGAATTTCCGAAAGATTTTTGGTGGGGTAGTGCGGCTTCGGGGCCACAGACGGAAGGTGCGGCAGATGTAGATGGAAGAAAGGCGAGTATTTGGGATCATTGGTATCAAGAGGAGCCGGGGCGCTTTTTCAATAATGTTGGGCCTACTAATACATCGAATTTCTACTATCAGTACAAAGAGGATATTCAATTGATGAAGGAAACGGGGCATAATTCGTTCCGGACGTCGATTCAATGGTCACGCTTAATTCCTGATGGTATTGGAGAAGTGAATCCGAAAGCGGTGGAATTCTACAATAACGTGATTGATGAGATGTTGGCGAATGGTGTGGAGCCGTTTATGAACTTGTATCATTTTGATATGCCGATGTCGATGCAGGAACTGGGCGGTTGGGAAAATCGTGAAGTGGTTTCTGCTTACGCGACTTTTGCAAAAACGTGTTTTGAGTTGTTTGGGGATAAGGTGAAGCATTGGTTTACTTTTAATGAACCGATTGTTCCTGTGGAAGCGGGTTATTTATATGATATGCATTATCCGAATGTCGTGGACTTTAAACGTGCGGCGCAAGTGGCGTATCATACGACGGTAGCTCATGCGCTTGCTGTGAAGGAATATCATGCGTTAAATCAAGGTGGCGAAATTGGAATTATTTTAAACTTGACGCCTTCTTATCCGCGTAGTCAAAATCCTGCTGATTTGCGTGCGTCTCATATTGCGGACTTAATTTTTAATCGTAGTTTCTTGGATCCGGTGACAAAGGGCGAGTTTCCTGCTGATTTAGTGGCTATTTTGAAAGAGCATGATGCTGTGCCAGTGCATACGGAGGAAGATTTGGCGGTTATTAAGAACAATATTATCGATATTTTAGGTGTGAATTATTATCAACCGCGCCGTGTGAAAGCGAAGGAATATGCGGCTCATCCAGATGCGCCATTTATGCCAGAGCATTTGTTTGATAACTATGAAATGCCATATCGGAAAATGAATCCGTATCGCGGTTGGGAAATTTTTGAGAAGGCGATTTATGATATTGCGATTAATTTGCGTGATAACTATGGCAACATTCCGTTCTTTATTTCGGAAAATGGGATGGGTGTGGAAGGTGAAGATCGTTACCGCACAAGCGATGGCTCGATTGATGACCACTACCGAATCGCGTTTATTAAAGACCATTTGAGATGGTTGCACAAAGCCATGGATGAGGGTGCGAACTGTAAAGGATATCATTTGTGGACGTTTATGGATTGCTGGTCTTGGGCCAATGCTTACAAAAATCGTTATGGTTTAGTGGAAGTGAACTTGGATGACAATTACAAACGGACGATTAAGTCTTCGGGTCGTTGGTACAAAGAACTGTCTGAAAATCATGGTTTTGAAGGTTAATTTTATGGTAGAATAGAAAGAAAAAGAGGTGTTTAGCGTCATGGCGAAAAATCAGACAAAATATAGTTTTATTGCGGAAGAGTTGAAGAAGCGTATTTTCGCTAATGAATATCCGCTTGATAAGCCGATTCCGGATGAAATGACACTTGCGAAAGAATTTGATTGTAGCCGTATGACGATGAAAAAGGCACTGGAAGTTCTTGTTTTGGAAGGGTTATTGTATCGGAAGCGGGGGCACGGGACGTTTATTATTAAATCGGCACTCGATATGGATCGGTTAAATATTCATAGTCAAGAGGTTAACGGATTTACGAAGTTGCTTGAGGGGCGCGATGTGGAAAGTAAAATTGTGCATTTTCAGGTGACGTTTCCGGATGAATATGTAGCGGAACGGTTAAATATAGATTTGGAGACACCGATTTATGATATTGTTCGGGCGAGGCTTGTGGACGGTGAACCGTATGTTTTGGAATATACGAGTATGCCAGTGGCGCTTATTCCTGGTGTGACGCAGCAAGTGCTGGAGCATTCGATTTATTCATATATTCGCGAAGAGCTGAACTTGAAAATTGCGAGTTCGTATAAGCAGATTCGCGCGGATAAGCCGACGGAGATGGATTTTCAGTATTTGGATTGCGAGAATACGGACCCGGTTATTGAAGTAGAACAGACGGTTTATTTGAATAATGGGATGGCGTTTGAGTATTCGAAGTCGCGCCATCGGTATGATAAATTCGTGTTTACGACGGTGAATATTGCGAGACGATAATAAGGAGATTGGAAAAAACTCAAGATAAAGCAAAATCGCCAAACCATTTATTTTGGGTAGGACGAAAAATTTTGCTATACACAAATCGAGCGAAAGCGTTTGTATTCAGGGAGTTTGGTGGAAGCCGGAAGCGGAGCATACTTGTGTATGTGATGACTGAAAGCAGGGAGGGAGTCGTATCCCCGACCATGCGAGAAGTTATGCGTAGCGTATGCGAAGTAGAACCGGAAGTCCGCCAAACTCCCTGAATGCGAGCGCTTGTCGCCGATTTATTTGGGTTATGCTCCAAACTCTTTTTTATTGGAGAAATTGGGGTGGATGTGCTATGTTGACTTTATGAAAAAAGGATTGGATGCGAGGTTTGATGATTAAGGTTTTAGTTGTGGATGATAATTCGTTTATTACGGGTGGCTTGGAGATTATTTTAGGGACGATGGATGGGATAGAGGTCGTTGGTTCTGCGGAGAATGGGGCGGAGGCAGTGGCGTTTTGTCAGGCGCAGGCGGTGGATGTTGTGTTGATGGATGTGCGGATGCCGGTGATGGACGGGGTGGAGGCGACGAAGCAAATAACGGAGACGACGGATGCGAAAGTGATTATTTTGACGACGTTTGATGATGACGCGTTTATTTTGAAGGCGATTGCGAATGGTGCGAAGGGCTATTTGTTGAAAAACAATGATCCGGAGTTGATTCGGCATGCGGTGATGAGCGTGATGCGGAATCAGAGCATCATTCAGGAGGAGATTTGGGATAAAGTGAAACAGTCGCTTGGGACGGAAAAAACGGGTGTGACGCCTGATTTGAGCGGCTTGCGGCTGACGGCGCGTGAAATGGACGTGATGAAGGCAGTGGCGAGTGGGCTTTCGAATAAGGAGATTGCGAAGAATTTGTTTATTTCGGAAGGGACGGTGGCGAACAATATTTCGGCATTGCTCGGTAAATTGGGGCTGGATCATCGGACGCAACTGGCGATTTTGTATTTGACGGGCAAAGTTGGGGGCGGTGAGATGTGACGCGTTATAAGTTGATGCTGGATAGCACGTTTTGTTTACTGCTGGTGGTTTATTTGTTTCAAGTGGATACGGCTAACGGGTTGGTGGCCATTTATTTATTGCACTTTTTATTGTATTTATCGCTGACGTTGTTGTCGTTTGTTTTGGTGCGATACCAGTTGGGAATTCGATTGTTGCTGATTGGGCTTGTTTGGCTGGTCAGTGTTTGGTATTTGCCGCTGATGGGGTTGTTATTGCCGTTTTGTACGCTGGCTTTGTTGCTTTATGGCAAAAAATTGGAGGCGACAAGAGTTTGGTTGGCGCTTATTTTGACGGGGATTCCGTTCTTTTTTAGTGGGTATTCGTTGATTTATGCGGGGATTAGTATTTTTGTGGGGGCTTTTTATTGGTATTTGAATCGGGCTGCGTATGTGACGGCGGATTTGGTTGCGGAAAATGAGGAGATGCGCGTGAAATTGGATGGTTTTGCGGCAAAGTTAGAGGCTGCGGAGACGACTGGAATCAGGCAGGCATATTTGGCGAAATTGGAAGAGCGCAATGTGTTGTCACACCAAATTCACGATCAGTTGGGGCATTCGTTGACGGGCGGTTTGATGCAACTGGAGGCGGCGAAGGCTTTGCTTAGCACGAATCAGGAAAAAGCTGCGGAACTACTGGATAATGCGATTTTGATAAATAAGGCGGGGATTGAAGAGATTCGCAAAACGTTAAAAACGACGAAACCGGCGCAGGAAAGTCTTGCGATTAATCGTGTGAAGGCACAATTAGAAGCGTTTGAGACGCAGTACGGGATTCGGACGATTTTTCAAATGCAGGGGGAACTTAGTAAGGTGACGCAAGCGATGTGGTATGTATTTATTCAAAATTTGACGGAAGGTTTGACGAATGTGTTGAAGTATAGTCAGGCGAGTCGTGTTGAGGTGACATTGACGATTTTGAATAAATTTGTGCGGATGGAGATGAAGGATAATGGTGTTGGCGCAGATTCGGTGACGAAAAGCCTTGGTTTGACGGGGATGGAAGAGCGAACGGCGAAGCTTGGCGGAAAATTGATTATCGATTCGACCGACGGATTTCAAATTATCACGTTGGTACCACTGGAAACAATGAAAAATGACTAGCGAATGTGAAGAAATTCGTGAAATCTTCACGGTAAGAAAGTGAGTATTTGCACTGTTGCGATGCTCACTTTTTTTCTATACTAGAAGCAAGATAAGAAATGGAAATGAGGGAAAGCAATGAAAATCGTAGAAATTGAGCAGCTAACAAAGAAATTTGAGAAAAATATTGCTGTGGATAATTTGGATTTGGCAATTGAAGAAGGACAGATTTTTGGTTTATTAGGGCCAAACGGTGCGGGAAAAAGTACGACAATTAGTGTTTTGTGCGGGCTTTTGAAGAAAACCAGTGGTGTGATTCGGCTGTTTGGTGAGAATCAAGAGCAGCACGGAATCGAGATTAAGCAGCGGATTGGTTTAGTTCCGCAAGATATTGCGCTGTATAATGATTTGTCGGCGTTTGAGAATGTACGTTTTTTTGCGGGGTTGTACGGGCTTCGTGGGAAAGCGCTGGATATGGCGGCGGAAACGGCGTTGGAATTCGTTGGTTTGGCGGATAAGCGGAAAGATAAGCCAGGAACTTTTTCTGGTGGGATGAAGCGTCGTTTGAATATTGCTTGTGCGATTGCACATAAACCAGCGTTGATTATTATGGATGAGCCTACGGTTGGGATTGATCCGCAGTCACGGAATTATATTTTGAAGTCGATTAAGAAATTGAACGCTTCTGGTTGCACGATTATTTATACAAGTCATTACATGGAAGAAGTGGAGGAATTATGCGATTACATTGCGATTATCGACCACGGAAAAGTGATTGCAGAAGGCACGAAAGAGCAGTTGGTGAGCCTTGTTTCTGACATGAAGGAAATGCGAATTGTTGTTGATGATGTGCAAAAAATTGATTTAGAAGATTTGCGGACGATTTCGGGTATTCAGCTTGTGGAAGTGATGGCGGGCAATACGGTGAAAATTACGTCGAACAGTGAAGTGAATAATTTGAATAAGGTGTTGGAAGCATTGATTCGCCAGTCGGTGGAAGTGATTGAAATGAACCAGCAAACATTGAATTTAGAGACGGTCTTTTTGAATTTGACTGGTCGGAAATTACGGGATTAGGGAAGGGATGTTAGGCAGATGATGATTTTTCATATAATGTTTAAGGCAATCAAGCTTACGCTGCGTGACAAGGGTTATTTTCTCTATATGCTGATTTTTCCGTTGGCGCTAATTCTTGTGTTGGGAAGCGTGTTGCAGGATAGCTTTAGCAGTGATGTGAAGCTGGATAAGATGAAGGTGGAATACGTGGTGGAGCAGCATAGTCCGATTGGTGAGGGTTTCAGTCAATTCGCGAAGACGGCGAGTGGGAAGCAGATTGTTTTTAAAGAAGCAAAAAGCGCCAAGGCTGGCAAAAGTGCAGTGGAAAATGGCGATGCGGTTGGGTTTGTCGCGGTTGGGAACGATTTGACGGTGACGACGAATTCGCCGAGTCAGATTGAGATGAGTGTTTTAAACGGCTATTTGACGCAGTTTACAGCGCAGTATCGATTGGCGAGCACGATTATTAAAGTGGATCCGACACAGGCTAAAATTTTGCAGAACCCGCCTAAAGTTTCTGATTCAGCGGTTACAATTGAGAAACAGGCGTCAGGAAATGAGATTACGGCCTTTGAATATTATGCGATTGCGATGATTGCAATGGTGATGATGTTCGGGATAAATAGTGGTATTAGCGTGTTTCGTGAGGAGAAGGTACGCCATACGGATGTGCGATTGTTTATTGCTCCAATTCGAAAATCAACAGCGATTATTGGGAATTTCCTCGGTGCGATATTTATGCAAGTCGTTGCATTGATTTTGTTAATGATTGTTTCGCAACTTTTCTTTGGGGTTCATTGGGGCCAGAATGCGTTGCTGATTTTTGTGATTTACTTTAGTTTATTGTTCTTGTCAGTGGCGATTGGGATGGCGGTTGATGTGTTTAGCAATGGGAATCCTGCGGCAACTGGAGCTGCTTCGATATTGGTGCAAGTGTTTGCGTTTCTTGGAGGAGCTTATTTTCCGACGGGAGATGGCTTGATGTCGAAACTTTCGCCGATTGGTTGGGTGCGTGTCGGAGTGCGTGATGTGATGTATAATGATGTCATTTCGGCGGCGTTTTGGCCGATTGCGTTGAACATTGCGATTACGTTAGTGCTTGTTGTTGCCATGAGTTATTGGATCAGACGAAAGGAAGTGTATTAAAATGCAGCAAGTTGGATGGATTTTTAGGCATAATTTGAAGAGTTTGACGCAGAGTAAGGCGAAACTGCTGATGATTATTGGCTTGCCGATTTTGAGTATTTTGATTTATTTCCTTTCGTACGGTGCGCAATCGGATACGAGCGGGCTCAAGATTGGTCTGGTGAATCAGGATCAGGGCGTGTATACGACGCAGTTGGTGGATTGGATGAAAGATGCGAATACGCAGGCGACATCGGTGTCACTGAAGGACGGAAATGAGAAGTTAACGAGCGGTTCGCTGGATGCGCTTGTGATTTTAGGAAAAGGTTCAGAAAAAAGTATCGCCGTGCTTGATCCGCAACATATTACGGTGAAATCGATTCAAGGTGATACGGTTAATAATGCGGTGAAATCAGCGGTCAATGCTTCGCTTACAAACATGATGACGATGATTAAGGCGAGTAATGACGGCGGGCAAAGTTTTTCTAAATACGCGAAAACTTTTGATACATCCAAAATTACCATTACGCAAAAAACGACAAGCAACCAACAAGATGTTGTTTTGATGATGTCCATGCAGATTTTAGGATTTCTATGTATGATGTTGCTTTACGCGGCGGGAAATTTAGGAGAATTGATTTTACAAGAGAAAGAGGACGGGACGTTTTACCGGTTGATGTCTACGCCGCTTAGTAGCAAGGTGTATTTGCTAGGGAACGCGTTGTTCTCATTAGCGGTTGTTGTGACGGAGATTGTCATTTGTTTAGTTGCCATGCGCTTTGCTTTCGGGATTGATCCTGGTGTTTCTTATTTTGCGCTATTTGGTATTTTGTTTATTTTTGCAGTGATGGCGGTGTTGTTATCGTTGGCACTTGGTTTCACAGCGACGAGCAGGAAGAGCGTCAGCGGTTTGCAGATGATTTTGTTCACCTTGACGAGCTTGCTTTCAGGAGCACTTATTCCCGTTGCTATCATGCCGAACTTCATGCAAAAATTGGCTGAATTCATGCCGCAATATTGGGTGATGGACGCAATTACGACATTACAGCAAAATGGTAATTTGGCATCAATTAGTCTGAACATCGCAATATTGCTTGGTTATGCGTTACTGTTCTTCTGTATTGCCAGCTATAAATTTACTAAAAATGCACGCGTTAATTCTTTCGTATAATGCAAAATTCCGCGCTACCTTATCTTAGGCATCGCGGAATTTTTTTCAATCCAATTAGAAATCGTTGTAAGCGCCATGTTACTGTCAAGCGCGATGGCAACGGTGAAATCCTCCGCGTCTTTGTTGCCAGCGAGGAGTTGCCAGCCGTTGTATTTCAGAAATAAACCTAAAGAAGCAAGCGCCGTCCGCTTATTTGCATTTGCAAAACAATGTTTAATGACCAAATTTTTGTATAGAATACCGGCTTTCTCTGGGATGGATGGGTAGAGTTCCTGATTAAAAACAACTTGTTTCGGCAGCTCTACACTCATATTAAGAGAATTCGGTTCCACGACGCCTATTGGTTCCATCGGGCTATATTTCTTGATCAACAAACCGTTTAGCATGATGATTTCTGGTTCCGTTAAATAACGAATGGTCATCGATCAACAAGTCCACGGAAGGCTTGGTCATACTCGTCCAACACTTCTTCGGCCATCTTTAAGAATTCTGGTGATACGGTTTCTTTCTTCTCGGCGGCTTTTCTTAGTTCTACTTCATTATCTTTGATTACAAACTCCACATTATCTCCGGAAATGATACCTAATTTCTTCATAACATCGGGCGGTAATGTCGTAATTACGCTATGTCCAGATTTTCTAGTGGATCGCTTCAATGCGTACATCATCATTATCATCACCTTTCACCTATTAGTATACATGTATATACGTATATATTCAAGAGCAAAAAGATTCATTTAAAAAAGGCAAGATTTCTCCTGCCCGGTCTATATTATTTATTTCGTTCGTAAAACGCAACAAAATTAGCCACAACCGAATCAAGAAAAGCAACAGTGCCTTCGTCAATAAGATCGCCTTTTTCGTCAAATTTCGTATGCGCTGCGCTAATGAAGACTTCATTTGCTGGCAAAATACGCATGCCCATTGTATCGAGAATTTGGCGTAAATGCATTTGTGCGCGAACGGTTCCAAGTCCACCCATCGAAGCGCCGACAATAAATCCTGGTTTTTCTTTAAGGTCAGGAGTAATCCGGCTCGCCCAGTCAATCGCATTTTTTAAAACGCCTGAAATCGAGTGATTGTATTCCGGTGTCACGAATAAAACAGCATCTGCATCATGAACTTCCTTCTTAAAAGCAACGACATCAGCTGGCAAATCAGATTCCAAGTCCTCATTGTACAGCGGTAAATTCAAATCTAATAGTTCCCCGTCGATATCTTTGGCATAACGTTTTTGAATAAATGTGGCTAATGTTTTGTTGTACGAATTCTCTCTTAAACTACCTACTAATATTGCTACTTTCATCTTTACATTCCTCATTTCATTGACTTAATAACTTAATATTAACAACTTACAAAAAGTAAGTCAATGATTTACACTCAGATATTCTCTTTATGTTCACGAAAACGGCGAATACTATGATTTAGCACCTCAGAAAGTACAAGTCCTGCCGCAATCGCACCAGCAACTAACGCCACCCGAACTGAAAAAGAAATGGCCTCAATATAATCACCGAGCACAAAATTCCGAACAGCTTGATACGCCAAGCCCCCAGGCACCAGTGGCACAATTCCCGGCACATTAAAAATCGTCACAGGTAACCGTTTATATTTTGCAAAAAAGAAGCTCGCGATGGCGACAATAAAAGCCCCGGCCAGCGTACTCATCGTTGTTCCCGCATCCAAATGCGACAAAATCCAATACGTCATCCAGCCAAACGTTCCCGTTAATCCGCAAGCAATCAGTGATCGGCGCGGCACATTCGTCGTAATCGCAAACGCCATTGTGGCTAGAAAACTAAAAACTAATTGCATTAAAACCGTCCAAAACATTATCTAACCTCCTAACTTTCCTGTCGCATCACGTAAAGAATCGGAAAACAACCGCAATCCCAATCCCAATCGTTCCAGCCGTAATCAAAGCTTCCGTCCCACGAGCCATCCCCGACAAAAGATGTCCAGCCAATAAGTCGCGCACCGCATTCGTAATCGGCACACCAGGCACAAGCGGCATCACAGCCCCAATCACCATCTTATCCAAGCTCACGCCCCAGCCAATCGAAATCACCAGAACCGATAACAACCCAATCGAAAAAGCAGCCAAGAACTCCGCCAAAAATTTCACCTTGAAAAATTCCGTCCCATAATAAAAAATCACAAATCCAATCGCACCAATCAATGAAGTCGCAATGAAATCCTTCCAAACACCGCCAAAAATCATCATCAACGTCCCACTGACAACCGCCGAAGCCATGACTTGTAGCCAAACAGGAAAGAACTTCACTTCCTTATCCAGCGACCGTAGTTGCGTGTACAGTTTCCCTAAAGAAATTTTGCGCATGGTGAATTCTCGTGATAAATCATTGACCATCGATACTTTCTCCAAATTTATCGTCCGCGTTGGAATCTGCTCCATTTTCACCGTAGAGCCACCTTGAAGTGCCATAAAAATCCCCGTCGGCGTCACAAAACTAATACCTTTCGTCTCCGTCGCAGTCTCCGCAATTCGGCTCATCGTATCTTCTACGCGGTACATCTCCGCGCCACTTTCCATCATAATTTTTCCCGCGAGTAAACACGTTTCTAACAACAGATCTTCCGAAGTCTCTTCCATCCAATTTCCCTCCGTTCCAAGCAATCTCTATTCCCATCCTAACGCACCTACCACGATTTTTCTAGTCAAAATAAAAAGATTTTTCGAAATGACGATTCCAAGAGGCGATTTGAGGGTAAAGATTTGGTAATATGAACTATGAGTAAAGAACATATATAAAGGAGTTTTGGCAGATGAGCAGTATTGAATATGAAATTGTAGAACATATTGGTGTATTATCGGAAAACGCGAAAGGCTGGCGAAAAGAAGTGAATCTAATTAGCTGGAACGGTCGCGCGCCGAAATATGATATTCGTGATTGGTCTCCGGGAAACGAGAAAATGGGCAAAGGTATCACGTTAACGGAGGAAGAATTTAAGAAAATCGCTGAACTAGCGAAATAATGGGGGTATTTTTATGTTTGCATATGATATTTATGAACCAATTAATCGCAAAACAAATGACGTATTTCCAACCGTCTTCGCACTACACGGTCTAGGCGCTGACGAGCTGGATTTACCGGGAATTCTAGAGTCGATTATGGACCGATTTGTTATTGTCGGAATCAGAGGCGGTCTTCAAAAAGGGCCTGGTTATGCGTTCTACAAACCGGTCGTTGATGGCGAGCCAAGCGAAGAGTCGATTACATATGCGGCAAACGACATCCACAATTTTATCGAAAAAATCAGCAGACAATACCCAACAATCGACCGCAAAAATATGTATTTACTAGGCTTCGAACAAGGCGGCATCGTTGCCATGACCGAATTTGTGCGCAATGGTGGCATGTACCACGGCGGCATTTTCCTAAGTGCCAAACTACCAGCGTTCCTTGAAAAATCACCGAAAAACCTCTTACTCAAGAACAAGCGAATTTTTGTAGGACATGGTGTGGACGATGCTATTGTACCAGTCGAAGAAGGCGAGCGCATTACCCGCTTTTTCAAAACGATGAGCGACAATGTTACCATGCGCACCTACTACGTACAGCATAATGTCAACGCCGCAGAAGAAGATGAAATCATTGATTGGCTAACAGAAACAGAGCAAGTAGACAAATAGGGAGGAATACAAAATGAAAGCACTCGGATTCACCACATACGGAGCACCAGAAGTCTTCGAAGAACTAGAACTACCAAAGCCAACACTAGGCGAAAAAGACGTATTAATCAAAGCCCAAGCCGTAGGAATAAACCCGTACGACGCATTACTCCGCGCAGGAACCATGCAAAAAATAAGACCACTCGAATTCCCAATCGTTCCAGGCAGCGATGTTGTCGGCGAAATCGTCGAAGTAGGCTCAAAAGTCAAACACTACGCAATCGGCGATATCGTCATCGCCCACCCCAGCATCGGCGGCTACGGCGAATACGTGGCTATCTCCAGTGCAAAAATCGTGAAGAAACCCGAAGAAATGAGTCTAGAAGAAGCAGCAGGCCTAGCATCCGTCGGAACCACAGCTTATTTCGCAATAAAATTAGCAAAATTAAAAAAGAATGAAACGCTAATCATCCAAGGCGCTTCCGGAGCAGTCGGTTCCATTGCCGTCCAAATTGCAAAAGAAGCAGGGATTCACGTGATAGGAATCGCGCACAGTAGAAATCGCGATTACGTCAGTGCGTTAGGAGCCGATGAGGTCGTGGCGTATGATGAAGGAAATCTTGCGAACAGATTGGCTGATAAAGCAGATGTCGTGCTCGACGCTAGTTTTGGCGGAAAAGGTGCGGCAGAAGGTTTGCAGTTCGTGAAAAAAGGCGGGCGTTACATTTCGCTTACTAGTTTTCCAGATAATGCGGAGGAGAAGAAAGTGAAAGCGATGCGGATGATGCGGACGAAAGATATGAAGGATAAAGAGGCACTTGGTTATTTGGCAGACTTGTACCGCTCGCATAAATTACGACTCAAAACTGCCGAAACTCTCACATTTGATTTGCGTGGGGTAATAGGAGCGCATCAGTTGATTGATAAGAAGAAAGTAGCTGGGAAGCTGGTTTTGAAGTGATATAGTTGGTAAATAGACACCTAATTCTGTATGGAATTAGGTGTCTATTTTGTGAACATTTGAAAATAAAGCGTATGAAATTGCCTGTTATCAGGTGCAGGGAATAGATGCCATGTTTTATAATATAATTGGCTGTATGAATTTTTACAGACTGACGAGATGCAAATGAGGTGATTACTTGAGACTGAAGATTATGTGTGATTTAAGTAATGAAAAGTTTCCATTGAATTTTAGACGAAAAATATTGATGGTTTTCAAAACGGGTCTAAAAAAAGCGTATCCAGAAGTATTTGAAGATTTATATGGAGCTAACCGGCAAAAAGATTTTACTTTTGCGGTCTATTTCCAAGATGCGGTGTTTGGAAAAGAAGACATTACAGTAAAAGGTAAGCGCTTAATAATTAATTTTTCAACAGGAAATGCAGAGCAGGCAATCATGTTTTATAACGCATTTATGAAATTAAGAAGAGAGCAAATCAAGATTTCAGATGTGTGCCAGCTAGAAGTGAAGTCAGTGGATATGGTTCGAATTGCTCCGATTGAAACGAAAAGCATTGTACTCCATACGCTATCTCCAATTGTATGTCGCGATCATAACAGAGAAACACAGAAAGACTGGTTCTATATGTTCGAAGACGAGCAGTTTATCCCGATTTTGAAACGAAATTTACGTATCAAACTAGAAGGCAAATATGGAAGTTTTATTGCGCAAGACATTGAAAACATGAAAATCAAACCAATCAACATGAAAAAAACAGTCGCGCAACACTACGATATTTCCATTGTATGTTCTTTGGGATTAATTGAGATCGAAGCAGAAAAATATTTGTTAGAGCATATTGTTGAATCAGGATTCGGCGCGCTTACTGGCATGGGATTCGGCATGCTTGCGCAACAATAGGGAGGTGAAATCATGAGAGAAATAGAATGTCGAACTGGAGATTGGCTGTTTAACGCTGGCCTCGTCGGATTTTTGAATATTGTAGGCAAAGAAAATGTTCGAATAGAAGGCCAAAGTTTATTTTTTAATGCGGCTTTGCTGGATGGATTTGAGGAATCCTACTTTGCGTATTTCATAAAAGCTTACGAAAAGACACTTTCTTGGTATAAAATCATTTCGTACAAAGAAGAGATGGAACGGCATCGCGAAGCAGACTTTTCGGATTTTGACGAGTTGTCGCTAGATAGGCTTAATGACTACATAGCGAATGTTGCTAAATATTATTTGAAAAGTAGTAGTTATGTTAGCGCATATCCACTTATTGACGCAACGAAAGATCCCGTTGAATGGGGAAAAAACCTTGCTAAAGTCGGCCAACTGAAAAAGAAAGAAACGTTCGAGGAAAAGCGTACAGAAATCATCCAGAATGTAAAACAAGTCTATGTTCAACTGGATGAAATTATCGACTTTTGCCAAAAAGGAAAGAAATATTTAGCCGCTAAAAACGTGATTTATACAGTTATTAAAAATGGCTGGAATGGTATTAGTTTTCTAAACCCGCAGACGAAAGAAAAAGATTGCTATATCGATTATCGAACAAATTTTGTGGACCCAGTATTGGAGCATCTTGAGACAGACTTAGAAAAAGCGAAATTCAACTGTACTACTTGTAACGAACCAATAAAAAATATGAAACTGGATCTGAGTTTTATGAATGAAACAGGTTTTGATACAGCGAGAAAAACATCACATGTCTGGGATTTCAACAATGATATAGCAGTTTGCCCAATGTGTAAACTCATCTATTCTTGCGTTCCAGCTGGGTTCACATATGTATATGGTAACGGTATTTTCATCAATGACTCCATAAATATAGACACGTTGCACGCAGTAAATAAGAAGGTTCACAATGAAATTCTACACCATAGTACAGACAATCTAACATCAACGAGTCCGTATCGCGCACTAATCGAAGCAATCACGAATCAAACAGAAGATAAGCGTCACTATGAACTTGCAGATATTCAAGTAGTTCGCTATGAAAACGAAACGTACCGCTTCAACATTTTATCAAAACGTGCTTTGAAAATATTTCGAGAATCCAAAGAAGCATTGAAAACGATTCAAAAATGTGGCTTGAAAGAAGGCAATCTGAACATTAATTTCTACCAAGAAACAGTTCGCCGTCTTATGAATAATGAAAATTTATTTACATTTATTCACAAAACGATGTATTTAAAAGTAACTAATGTTAGCAACACCTATTACCATATGGGGCATGTAGGCGCATTGCTTAGCATCAACACTAATTTTTTAAAGGAGATAGAGGCGATGACAGACATTTCGAAAGGGCAAATCTGGCACATTAATAAATGCGGTACGGAGTTCAAAAAAGCATATCCTGAAAACAAATTAAGCGGTTTTAATTACAAAATACTAAACGCGCTAAAAACCAATAATCGTGATGCGTTCATGGATATCATTTTAAACAGCTACTCTTATTTGGGCAAAGCAATACCAGACTTCTTTTTAAAAGCATTTACAAATGACGAGACTTTTAAAACAGTCGGATATGCTTTTATGGTTGGCGTAAATGGGCCATTAGAAAATAACGAAAACGGGGGAAATAAGGATGAAGAGTAAAGGACTAGCAATGACAATTATTTTTCAAGCAGAAAGTGCGAACTACGGGGAGAGTCTAGGAAACATCTCAGCACTAAAAAAAATATCGCGAAACAACGGCGATCAGTACACGTACATATCTCGCCAAGCAATTCGCTATAACATGATGGAGCAGGTGGGTGAAAATCCTGCTCCGGTAAAGGCAGAAGGAAGTGGGGACAAGAAAGTTATCCAATTCCTAAGCGAGGCAACCATTACAGATTATCCAGAATTAGATTTCTTCGGCTATTTAAAAACCGAAAAAGGTACACAAGGACAAAAACGTTCTGCAAAAGTACGCCTGTCTAATGCTATCTCGCTCGAAACTTTCAAGGCTGACTTGGATTTCTTAACGAATAAAGGACAAGCCGATAAAGTTGGTGAGAACATGAATATTGCCCAAGCAGAAATTCATCGCTCTTACTATCGCTACACTGTAACCATCGATTTAGACCAAATTGGTATCGACGGACAAGTTGAAATTGACAACAAAGAAAAAAGCCGCCGTGTTCAAAAATTGATGGACACAATTGCATTATTATATCGAGATATTCGTGGTCGTCGTGAAGATTTAAAACCGCTATTCATTGTTGGCGGCGTATATGATGTAAAAAATCCAGTTTTCCAAAATGTTGTGGATATTAAAGATAACAAGATTCTTGTGGATAATATCTTGGGTGTCATTGACTATCCTGGCATTAAAGAAAATACAAAATGTGGCGTCATCGATGGACAGTTTGAGAACACATCAGAAATCAAAACAGAACTTCACGCAGAATCCGTACCAGCATTTTTCAAAGATCTTAAAGAAAAGATTGATGCATATTATGAAAGCAATTAGAATTAAGTTATGGCAGGATTTAGTGAATTACAAGAAACCAACTAGTTTTCAGTTAAAAGAAACATACCCATTGCCGCCGTACTCCACTGTTATTGGAATGGTGCATACGATGTGTGGCTTCACGAGCTATCATCCGATGGAGATTAGTATTCAAGGGAAATATTTCTCGAAAGTAAACGATTTGTACACGAGATATGAATTTAAAAATGGTATGAAATATGAGAAAAGTCGCCATCAGTTAGAAGTAGGCGAGTATGGCGTTGGACGCGGGATTGCTACGGCGGAATTGCTTGTGGATGTAGAATTATTATTGCATATCGTTCCTGAGGATCAAAGTCTAATAGAGGAAATTGCTCAAGCATTTGAAGTGCCACAAGAATATCCATCGCTTGGTCGACGCGAAGATATTGCGACGATACAAGAAGTAAAGGTAGTCCAGATTCGTGAAGTCGAGGCAGAAGATGATATTTGTTTAGATAGAGACTATGGTGCCTATGTTCCAAGTTCTATACTAGGTAAGCTAACTTTTACACCTGATATGCACAGTAATATCGGTAGGAATGACATGCTAGGAACCCGTTATTTACTCACTGATAAATATGAATTGGTAAATCGAGGTACGGCTAAAGCGCCTAAGATGTACCGAAACTGGTCTAAAAAAGATGTTTTTTACACGACTTCGATTTTGGTATCAGAAGAGGATGAATTTTTCTTAGACGAGGATGGAAAACCAGTATTTTTAGAGTTTGCTTAAATAAGTCAGGAGGGAGGTTATCTCTCTCCTTTTTTGGAGGTATAATATGAACCGATATTTAGCGAAATCCAATCCAGAAGAAACAATCCAAGAACATACCGATAATTTATTAACAAACTACAAAATCTTGCAAGAAATTTATCCTGAAATTCCGGTTAACTGGTATTTTTTGAAGTTGGCATGTCTAACGCATGATCTTGGAAAGATGAATGTATATTTTCAAGAAAAAGTGTCTGGTGGAAGGCGAAACAAAAAAGAAATTCCACATAATTATCTTTCTGTAGCGTTCGTCCCTTATAAGAAATTGAAGGAAGAAGGCTACTCAAAAGAGGAAATTCAACTTTTATTTCAAGCAGTTGCGCGTCATCATGAGCGTGATATTCATTTTACATTGGAAGAATGGTCGAGTGAAATGCAAAAGTTGGAACAAGAATGGAACGGATTTACATATGAGGCATTAGGGGATAATCAGGCTTATCGAAATCGTATTCCTTCCAAGTACTATCAAGTTTCTGTACGAATTTTTGAAGGGGATAATGCGCAAAGCTTCGAACTTTTCATCCAATATGTTCTTCTAAAAGGTCTCTTAAACCGCATTGACTTCGCAGCGAGCGCCTATATCGACGTCGAAAAACCAAACGACTTCCTAGAATCCGCATTAAACAAGCAACTCGAAACCTTCCGCAAATCAAACCCTGCCGCGGATTGGAAGCCTTTACAAAAATACATGTATGCCCATCAACAGGATAATATTATCGTCGTCGCAGAAACAGGAATGGGGAAAACAGAGGCTGGTTTGTTATGGCTCGGAAATAATAAAGGATTTTTCACGCTACCTCTACGCACGGCGATTAACGCGATTTACGACAGGCTTGCGAGCAGCGAAACGGGCATTATACGCGAAAACGTGACGGATAGGGTCGGACTTTTGCATTCGGAAACTTACGGGCAGTACTTGCAACGCGAAAAGGATATTCAAGACATCGAGGAGTACTTTACAAAAACACGCCAGATGTCGCTGCCAATCACTGTTTGTACGTTAGATCAATTGTTTGACTTTGTCTTCCGATATGCAGGATTTGAACCGAAATTGGCGACGTTATCTTACTCTAAAGTTATCATCGACGAAGTGCAAATGTATTCGCCGGACTTGCTTGCCTACCTCATCGTGGGGCTTTCCTATATTCAAAAAGTGGGCGGTCAATTTGCGATTTTAACAGCGACATTACCGGGAATTATTCCAGATTTGCTAGTGAAAAATGGTGTTTCTTTTACGCGTGCCGAAGAGGATTTTATTTCGGATCGGATTCGCCATAGTTTGGAAGTTGTGCATGAACAGATAAATAGTGATTTTATTAGCGATTTTTATGATGGAAATCGGATTTTGGTGATTTGTAATACGGTTCGTGTAGCTAAAGAGATGTATGAAAAGCTGGAGAAAATATATGGTGATGAAGTGAAGTTGATTCATAGTCAATTTATTAAGCGGGATCGGAATGCGAAATCGGATGCTATTTTGGCGGATGGACATAAGACGAGCGAAGGACCTTGTATTTGGGTGGCGACGCAGGTTGTCGAGGCTTCGCTAGATATTGATTTTGATTTGCTGTTCACCGAGTTATCTGATTTGAACGGATTGTTCCAGCGCATGGGTCGTTGCTATCGTAATCGCGAGCTAGATGTGGCGACGAACGTCTATGTTTTCGATGAAAAATGCTCCGGAATTGGGAAAAATAGCGTCATTGACCCACTAATTCATCAAAATTCGAGAAAAGCGTTGCAAGAAGTGGGAGGTGCGATTTCAGAAGCAGAGAAGTTGGCGCTTATTGATTGCGTTTACTCTACCGAAGCGCTAGCAGGTAGCGATTATTATGAAACCGTAATTTGCAATATCAACTACGTAAAGTCATTTCACACATACGAGCTTGACAAAAAGACCGTACGCGAAAAATTCCGCAATATTAATTCGGTGACCGTCATTCCAGAGCCAGTTTTTGACGAAAATCGAGCTGAAATTGATGAATATATGGCGGAAATAGCAAAGTCTGGAAAAGAAAATAAACGAAGCAGAATGGAGGCCAGAACTAGGTTAGCCGAATTTATGATGGATGCACCTGGATATATCGTCAAAAAGGGCGATGTGGATAAGAAGAGAATTAATGATTACGAGACAATTAGTGTTTTTAAATATAATTACAGCTCTGAAATTGGCATTATCCTAGAAGAATCACAAGAAAAAGTAGTATTCTGATTTACGAATGAAAGAGACAGTGAAGCATCGTAAGTTAGCTCGAAATGTATCATATCGTCATTTGATTAGGCTTGAGTGTTACAAACTCATCAAGCATTTAATGAACGATAAGCCGTATGAAGGCTTCAAGATTTGGTGGTGAGATATGTATATTATCTTGATTTACGACATAGCAATGGATAACGGCGGCCCGAAAGTATCGAGAAATATTTTCAAAATCTGCAAAAAATATTTAACCCACGTGCAAAAATCGGTATTCGAAGGCGAAATAACACCAGCACTACTTGCCAAATTGCGAATGGAATTAGACCAGTATATTCGTGACGAAGAAGATTCCGTCATTGTGTTTTCTAGCAGAAATGAAAGATGGCTGGAAAAGGAGTTTTGGGGTGTTACGGATGAGAAAACTTCGAATTTCTTTTAGTATGTAGAAAAATCTGTCGACCTCCAGTAGTGCAAAATAATGGGGGCATCGACAGATTTTTGTTAAGCGTTGGTGTGATTGGGTTTAAGGCTGTTTTTGATGTTCGGCTTGTAAGGTTAGAGAGCGAAAATTTAGGATTTGGTTGTCGGTCGACAGATTTGGGTGTTTGAGGTATGATGGGAGTAGGCGTTGATGGGGTACCTGTTTTTATCTAAGTAATGTGAAATGTAAATATTGTTAGCATATCTTGTTTTAATTCAAATAAAGGTTTTTATCTAAGTAATGTGAAATGTAAATCAGGATAAAATTGCGGGGGATGAAGAACTCAAAATAGTTTTTATCTAAGTAATGTGAAATGTAAATTACTGTAAAAGTAACACTAGGTAAAGTTAGTACCTCGTTTTTATCTAAGTAATGTGAAATGTAAATTCGTCTGAACCTATCATTTAAGCGTCATATAACAAGGTTTTTATCTAAGTAATGTGAAATGTAAATCGTTGTAACCATGCCAATAACTCATAAATATCATTGTTTTTATCTAAGTAATGTGAAATGTAAATATGCTCCAATACTTCTTTTCTAGCAAACTGGAAGCCGTTTTTATCTAAGTAATGTGAAATGTAAATCCACGCTTTCATTTCAGCGCCGCAGCTGGGGCAGAGTTTTTATCTAAGTAATGTGAAATGTAAATACTTCAAATTTAGGCTTAACGGTATAATTACCCATGTTTTTATCTAAGTAATGTGAAATGTAAATTCCTCATATAGGACAAGGCCCCCGACGGTACTACCGTTTTTATCTAAGTAATGTGAAATGTAAATCAAGGCGCTATCGTCAATTATATGGGCGCAGGGAAGTTTTTATCTAAGTAATGTGAAATGTAAATTTTTACGCGATGTTCTGCTAGCTCGTCCTTAACTTCGTTTTTATCTAAGTAATGTGAAATGTAAATACAAGTGTTGCTGGATTAGTCTTTTGCTATCCCGTTGTTTCTATCTAAGTAATGTGAAATGTAAATTTCGTTCATCGCTCGAGCAATGT
Source organism: Listeria booriae (assembly GCF_000766865.1). GTDB lineage: Bacteria > Bacillota > Bacilli > Lactobacillales > Listeriaceae > Listeria_A > Listeria_A booriae. Next base: position 100,703 of record NZ_JNFA01000025.1, on the reverse strand, counting down.
TTTCATGGTATACGTTTTTATCTAAGTAAATGTGAAATGTAAATTGCCAAGATCGCCAATTTTTGATTTTGTGTTATTAGTTTTTATCTAAGCAATATGAAATCTAAATTAGGAAAAGGGCGCACTTATACACCCTGCTTTTCCCAAAGTACTATGAAACATAAATCAATCCATTTAGCTACGACTGCTTTGGCAGACAATCTCTCGGTCTACCAAGCAATGTTCGCAGCCAATAGACTCTACTTTCTAGCGCTCACAAAAAATCCTCACGATAATCCTTAACATACTGATCAAATGAAGTAGCCTCTCGTTGCAACAATTCCTGTGCTGCTGGGGTTATTTGTTTTGCGTTTCCCATTTGGGTAATGAAGTAAAGCATGGTCATGACGTTGGCGAATGCTTTTGGGGTTCCGCGTTTTATTATTGTTGCGCGAAATCGTAATAGGGACGGCTTGCTGTATGTTATTTTTCTCCCTAGAATGGCTGTCATTTTCTCTGCCACCTCATAATACGTCAATGCTTCTTTTCCGGTAATACTATACTTTTGTCCGATATGTTGGGGTGTATTCATCAGGCAAATAGCAGCGATCTCCCCAATATCACGCGTATCAATAAAGCTCGTCCGCGCATTGCCCGCAGGTATGAATAAATCATCATGTTTCTGAATATCTTCCTGATGTGTCGTATTAAGGTTCTGCATGAAAAAACTAGGACGCAAAAAAGTAAACGGAAGATCTAGGCGCATCATTTCTTTTTCAATCTTGTGATGTGGTGTCACCGGATTCTTCTCAACACCAATCAGTGAAACAAAAACGACATGCGCGATTTGCCTTTCTTTTAGAAATTGTAAAAATGGGAACATGTCTTCCTTAGGCGTCGATAACTGCGGCGGGCGAACAAAGAAGACTTTTGAGATACCTTCTAGTGCAGCGGGATACGTGCCTGTATCTAAAAAGTTAAAATGCGCAATGTCCACCAAATCATTGTTTTGCCATAATGCTCTGCTTTTTTCGGGATTGGAAACGCCGGCACGAACTTGATGCCCAGCCGCTGTTAATGTTTGAACGACTGTGAAACCGATGTTACCAGTGGCTCCTAGTACTAATATTTTTTCCAAATTGGTCATCTCCTTCTGAAACTTTGTTTGTGTCTTTTTGTTATACATTTAGTAGAGAGTGTTCTCCGTGTTATGATAATATAGAAAATAGGTGCTCTATAAATTACACATTCGGAGGAGGCAATATATAATATGTTTGACATGATATACACAATTATAGTTATTGCAATGACAGTGGCTCTTGTAGGTGGTTTTATTTATTGGTTCATTCGTCGCTCAAAAAAACAAACTTAATGATTTGTCCTCCAACGGACTGCTTCCCGTTCCATCTCTTTCACAAACGCATCTTTCCCATCACAATACCCATCAATATCATCCGGATATTCGAGGGCTAGCTTGGCTTTTAGTTCACCATAAGCGTCGGCAACGTCTTGATGTGAACGCAAATAATCACGGACGGCTAAATGGCGGGTAATATCCACTTGATTCGCTTCTTCAAAAATATGAATATGATGTGTACGCGTCTCGCTCCCTTTACGGAAATAACGACGACCAGGCATGCCAAATTCGCCCATGCATTCATAGCCCAACTTTTCAAAAGCGTTGTTATGAGCGTCAACAGCGGTGATATTTCGAACGACTGGCATGATATCAATGATTGGCTTTGCTTGTAAGCCTGGCACGGAGGTGCTGCCGATATGGTGAATGGCGACGAGGTTATCTTCTAGAATCGCGGAAATTTGCTCGGATTCGTTTTGGTATATCGCTGGCCATGTGTTGGAATAGGCGACTACTTGTATTTTCATGAAAAATCGCTCCTTTTTTGTTTGTATTTTGCTTTGTTTACGTTAGAATAGAGGTAATCTAGTTTTATTATAGCGCAACCATTAGGAGGGAAACACGTGGAAGTTTTTGAAGAGTTTATTGGGAATATTGAAAATCCTGAGCATCAGGCGCGTATGGCGGAAGTGCTGGCGTGGATTGAAACGGAATATCCGGATTTGGGGCAACGGGTTGCTTGGAATCAGCCAATGTTTACGGATCATGGGACGTTTATTATCGGATTTAGTGTGTCGAAGAAACATATGGCGATTGCTCCGGAAGGGGAAGGCATGGCTCGTCTGGCGGACGCGATTGCTGCTTCTGGCTATCCTACGACAAAAATGCTTATTCAGATGCCTTGGGACAAACCGGTGGATTACACGTTAATCAAGACAATCATTGATTTTAATATTGCGGACAAGGCGGAATGCACAACGTTTTGGCGTAAATAAGTAAAGAACCTGCGAATGCTAAAGACTAGCGCGCAGGTTTATTTTTTTAGGCTACTTCTAAAAACAAGACTTTTAAATAATTGCCTTCTTTGAAAGTTTTGCGTGTTGCGAAATCGGCTGGGAGGGTGAATGCTTCGACGATTTTGTAACGGCGGTTCTGATTGGTGAAGGCTTCTTGGACTACTTTTTTGAATTTATCCATGCCGTATCCTGCGTAGTTGGTGGATGCGACGATGATGCCGTTTTTGTTGGTGATCTGGATGCTTTGTTCTAAGAGTTTGCCGTAGTCTTTGGCGACGCTGAATGTTGTTTTCTTGGTGCGGGCGAAGCTTGGTGGGTCTAAGATGACTAGGTCAAAGCTTAGTTCTTTGCGGCCGGCGTATTTGAAATATTGGAAGACGTCTTCGGCCATGATGGTATGTGCTGCTGGGTCCATGCCATTGACGCTGAATTGTTCGCGTGTTTTTGGAATGCTGCGGTTAGCAACGTCGACATTGGTTGTGTGCGTGGCACCGCCGAATGCTGCGGCTACGGAAAAAGCGCCTGTGTACGAGAATGTATTCAAAACGGTTCGGCCGACTGCATATGTGTCGCAAATGGTTTTACGAACGTCGCGCTGATCTAGAAAAATACCGGTCATTGCGCCGTCGTTTAGGTACACTGCGTAGTTAATACCATTTTCTTTAACGATCAGTGGTTCAGGAGCAACTTCGCCTGTCAAAAAGTCATCGCTTTCTACGTACTGGCCTTTGTCGTCGAAACGGCGTTTTTCATAGATACCTCGAGGTTCTAGTACGTCGTGTAGGGCTGCAATCAGCATTTTTTTCCATTCGTAAATACCGTGGCTATACCATTGCAAAACTAGGAAACCGTCGTAAAAATCGATTGTCAGTCCGCCTAAACCGTCGCCTTCTCCGTTGAAAATACGGAATGCCGTAGTTGCTTCGTCATGAAAAAAGGATTGTCGTTTTGCGAAGGCTTCTTTGAATAGGGTTGTGAAGAACGCTTGATTTAATGGTTGTGACTCGTCGTGCGTCAGTATCCAGCCGATGCCTTTATTTTGGTTGCCGTGGTAGCCTTTGGCGATGAAGCGGTTATTTTCGTCTGTGAGTCGCAGAATGGTGCCTTCTTTTAGTTCAGGCAGGCTTTGCAGGACGTCTTTTGTTAGTAGGGGATAGCCTTGTATGTATTGGTTGGCGTATTTCTTTTTTATTTTCAATGTTATTTCGTTCATTCGTTTCATCCTCATTTAAAAAGTAATACTTTTACTATATCATAATGGGCAATAAAAAACCGCAACGAGAATGCCCGTCGCGGTTTTGTTTGTTTTTTAGAAGTTTGCTACGCGGCCGTAACCAACAAGGTATTTAGCCCAGTAGCCGGATGTGATATTGTCATATTTAACGCCATTGTCTTGCGCGTTAATCATTTGACCGTTACCAACGTATATTCCAACGTGCGCAATACCGCTTCCGTAGTTAAAGAATACTAGGTCGCCTGGTTGTGCTTGGCTTGCGCTGATTTTAGTTGCTGCAGCGTATTGTGAGCCAGATGTACGTGGAATAGAAATGCCTAATTTAGCGAAGACATATTTCGTGTAACCGGAGCAATCGAATGTTGATGGACCGTTACCGCCCCAAGAATACGCTTTGCCTAGGTGTTTTTCTGCTTCGTTAATTAGTGAGCTGTAGCTTGCAGACGATGATGATGAGTTGCTGTTGTTGTTTGTGTTTGAGCTACTGCTATTGCTGCTGTTATTATTTGTATTTGAAGGCTTGCTAGCGTTGTTATTGCTTGAAGGTTTGTTTACGTTTGTTGTGTTAGACGCTGTGCCCTTTACTTTTAATACATCGCCGACTTGTAGGCTATCACTTGTCGCGTTGTTTAGTGCTTTCAAGTTATCTACTGTTGTGCCAAATTTTTGTGCGATTGTGTAGTAAGAATCGCCGCTTTGGACTGTGTAGTTCGTTGTGTTAGATGTGTCTACAGTAGGTTTGCTTGGTTTAGTGACGCTTGGAGCCGGATTGCTTGGCTTTTGTGTCTCTGGTTTTACAGTTGGTTGTTGTGTTTCAGGTTTTACTTCTGGTGTTTGTTTCTCTTGTTCTGTCACTGTTTCTTTGACAGGTGCTGAACCTTTAACTTTCAACTCGTCACCAACAATGATGGTATCGTTAGACAAGTTGTTCAACGCTTTTAGGTTAGCTACGCTAGTTCCGAAAAGGGTCGCGATTTTGCCTAGGGAATCACCGGCTTGAACTGTGTATGTAGATGCGTTTGTGTCTACTTGAACGACCGGAGCTACTTCTTTTTGTTCTTCTTTTGGTGGTGTAGTTGGCGCTTGTGTTTCTTCCTTGGCTTCTTCTTGAACAGGAGGTGTTGCTTCTTCTGTTACTGTTTCAGGAGCTTCTTCTTTCGGTGTTGGTGCAGTGACTTCTTGTTCAGCTTGTGGTGCTTTTGCTTCGCTTTCTGCTACTGCTAAAACTTGTCCAACGTAGATAGAAGATGAAGATAGGTTGTTCCAAGACATTAATTTTTGAACGGACACGCCAAATTTGGTAGATAACGCCCAAAGTGTGTCACCGTTTTTTACTGTATAGGTTGTTGCATTGGCAGAGACTTCTTGTTCTGCTGCTGGTTGTGCTACTTCTGCTTTCGGTGCTTCTGGTGCAGGTGTTGTTGTTTCTTGTTCTGTTACTGTTTCGTTTGTTGTCGATGGAGTGCTTGGTGTTGGGTCAGCAGCAGGAGCAGTGACTTCGGATACGTCAGATAGGTATTTACCGTTTACATAACCTGTTTTGCCGTCTGCGTATTCGACTTTGTTCCAGCCGTTTGTTTCTGTTGATTGAACAGTGACTTGTGTGCCGCCTTTGATAGAAGTGATGATAGAATTATCAACGCTTGGACCTTGACGAACGTTTAGCCATGTTGAATTAACAGCTTTTGTTGCTTCCTCAGTTTGTTTTACGATTTCTAATTTTTGACCGGGATGGATTGTATCTGAAGTTAATTTATTTGCTTTTTTAATGGTATCAACGTCAGTACCTGCTTTTTGTGCAATGCCCCATAGTGTGTCCCCTGCTTGTACAATGACTGTGTTTGCGGATGCGATAGTTGGTGCTGCAAAGGCTGTAACCGCGATTCCCGCTGTTGCCGTTGCTAGTGCCGCCTTTTTCATATTTTTAAAACTCCTTCCCACTCTTTTAATTCTAGGTCTTTATTTACATACTCATGTAATACCCATTTTACGGGGAATTAATTTAAATTACAAATGGGGAAATAAGGATTTGGAGCGAATCTATGAACACGCGGTATTTTCTGTAACATTGCTGTAAAGAGTAGAAATTAGAACACCTGTTTTAAGTCTTCGTTAGACGCATGGGCTTGGGGTTAATGTTGTACCAATATGTATATTCACGCAATAAAACTTGCGCAAAACGAAACCTATTTGCGAATAACAATAGAAATTTGTAATCAAAATGTAATAATTTCTTTTTGTAAAGCTCTTAACGGGTTGTCTGTAGCTTGAAAAAATATCTGTAGTTTGTTTGGTTTTACAAGGGTTTCTAGGTTATAATGGGGGGATAGGAGGCTTGCAAATATGGCACAAAGTTATGATGATCGAAAAATTGTAAAAGCATATCGGAATCTGGCTCGTGAGGTAGTGAAACGGGAAGATTTATATAGAATGATGGACCAAGAGGCATTGCGTGAGCAGACGCAACATTGGTTACAAAAGTTTAAAGACCGTGAAATTACGGAGCGTGATCGGATTTATATTTTTACGTTGGTGAGAGAGGCAGCGCGCCGGGTTGTTGGGCTGGAAGCAGTGATGGTGCAACTGATTGGGGCGTTTGTGCTTGGTGACGGGAAAATTGCGGAGATGAAGACGGGGGAAGGAAAGACGCTGGTTTCGTTGTTTGTCATGTACATAGAAGTGTTGCGCGGGAACAAGGTGCACTTGGTGACGGCGAATGAATATTTGGCAAAGCGTGACCGTGAGGAAATTGGACAAGTGTTGGAATACCTCGGCTTGTCGGTTGGCTTGAATGTGTCTGGGCTTGAGAAGGAACAGAAACAGGCGATTTATAAGGCAGATGTTATTTACGGGACGGCTTCTGAGTTTGGCTTTGATTATTTGCGGGACAATATGGTGAGGCAAATCGATGATAAAGTGCAGACAGGGCTTGATTTTGTACTGATTGATGAGGCGGATTCGATTTTGATTGATGAGGCGCGGACGCCGCTTTTGATTTCAGATCATAAGGAAGAGGACTTGACGTTATACGGGATTGCCAATGAGTTGGTGCAGACAATGCTGAAGGATGATTACGAGGTCGAGGAGAAGAAACGCCTTGTCTGGTTGCATGATGCGGGAATTGAGAAGGCCGAGCGTTTCTGGAAAATTGATTCGTTGTATGCCGAGGAAAATCAGCCGCTTCACCGAATTACGATGCTGCTTTTGCGGGCGCACTTTTTGATGCAGAAGGATAAGGATTATGTGGTGCTGGACGGGGAAGTGTTGATTATTGATCCACATACGGGACGGGCGCTGCCTGGACGGCGGTTTAATGATGGGCTCCACCAAGCGATTGAGGCAAAAGAGGGCGTGGAGGTTCGTGAGGAATCAAGGACGCTTGCCACGATTACGGTGCAGAATTATTTCCGGATGTATAAGAAGCTTGCGGGTATGACGGGGACGGCAAAAACGGAGGAAGAGGAATTCCGACATATTTATAATATGGATGTTGTGGTCATTCCGACGCATTTACGTGTGAATCGGGTGGACAATGCGGATGAAGTTTTTTATACGAAGGAACAAAAAGGGCAAGCGATTATTTATGAAGTGTCGTGGCGTTATGAACGTGGGCAGCCAATTTTGATTGGGACGTCTTCGATTAAGAGCAATGAGTGGGTCAGCGACTTGTTAACGAAGGCGGGAATTCCGCATCAAGTGCTAAACGCGAAAAACCATGCGCAGGAAGCCGAAATTATCGCGCGTGCTGGGAAGAAGGGCATGGTAACACTGGCTACGAATATGGCTGGGCGCGGGACGGATATTAAGCTGGACAAAGGGGTTTACAAGCTGGGCGGGCTTGCCGTGATTGGAACGGAACGTCATGAAAGTCGCCGAATTGATTTGCAGTTAATGGGTAGATCCGGTCGACGTGGTGACCCTGGTTTTAGTAAATTTATTTTGTCGCTAGATGATGAACTGATTGACCATTTTGATAACAAACGTTGGGAGAAATATGTTCGCCGGACGCAGCAGAAATATAATTTTGACGATAAGCCGGTGGGGTCGCGCAAGGTCCATCAATTGATTTTAGATGCGCAGAAGCGTTTGGAGAGCGGGAACTATGATATCCGTAAGGATTTGCTTTCTTATGACGAAGTGATTGATATTCAACGCAAAAAAGTATATGAAGAGCGTGATCGCCTGCTTAGCATTGAGAAGTTGGGCGCGTTCTCGGAGCGAATTTTGCGGGAAGTGGCGGAGCATGTCTTTGCGCCGAATGAGGATCAGGACGCGCGTTTTGAACAGATGGCGGAATTGCTCGGCGGCACGAAATTTCCGTTTTCTTTTGACCAGGTGACGCTGATGTCGAAACGGGAGGCTGTGGAGGCGCTGATTGATTGGCATCGCAAACAACGGACGAAGTTTCCTGCAGATACGATTCACCATATTGAGAAGGAAGTTTATTTGAATTTGCTTGATCAAATGTGGGTCGTTCATCTCGATCAAATGGTGCAACTGCGCGAAGGGATTCATTTGCGGGCTTACGGCCAACAAGATCCATTAGTGATGTACCAAAAAGAGGGCGCAGAGCTATTTAACAAGTTCCAAGATCGGTATCATTTCTACTTTGCGCATGCTTTGTTAGAACTTGATCCAGAAGGTTTGGTCGTTGGATAAGGGCTGACACGTGAATTTATCGGGATTTACTTGTATAATTTTCAACAAAGCGTAAGAAAGGGGTTAGAGTGAATGAAAGAATCATTATCCAAATTCAAGAAATTCATCACAGAAAACAAATTTGTGCTTGGGTTACTTATTTTTCTATTAGTAGCACTCGATATTTATGTGTTGACGAAGATCTCATTTATTTTCCATCCATTGATGGTCATCATTTCAACCGTAGCGGCACCAATTATTTTAGCGGGAATTTCGTATTATTTACTAAACCCATTAATTGATTGGCTCGAGAAAAAGGGATGGCGCCGCGGTTGGTCGATTGGGCTTTTGTACCTTGTTATTATCGGGATTTTGGTACTAATATTTAGTTTTATCGTTCCAGCAGTGCGAGACCAAATTGTAAGTTTAGTTAAAACGTTCCCGAGCTATTGGGACAAAGTAGTTTCACAATTCAACGAGTTCTCCCGGTCACCGTTGTTCGACCAGGCAAAAACGAAAATACAGGAGAATTTAAGCGATATTACGAAAACCATTTCGGAAAAAGGGGCTGGCGTTGTAAGCAGTGCCATTGATAGTATCGGCAACGTGGTTGGTACAGTTACCGAAGTCGTGTTAGCGATTGTAACGACACCGCTCGTGCTTTTCTACTTACTGAAAGACGGCAAGAAGTTGCCAGATTTCCTTTTAAAAATGTTACCAGTGAACTCGCGTGCGCATACGCGCCAAGTGTTACATGAATCCAATGCGCAAATTAGTTCTTATATTCGTGGACAGATCATTGTTAGTTTTTGTATCGGTGTGTTGTTATTCATCGGTTATCTCATTATTGGCTTGCCGTATGCGCTGACGCTGGCGATTATTGCGGCGTGTACGAGTATCGTGCCTTACTTAGGGCCTGCGATTGCGATTACACCAGCGATTATTATTGCGATTGTGACTTCCCCGTGGTTGTTGCTAAAATTAATCATCGTTTGGGTAGTCGTACAATTACTGGAAGGGAAATTTATCTCGCCGCAAGTTATGGGTAAAACGCTCAAAGTCCACCCAATTACGATTTTATTCGTTATTTTAGTCGCCGGAAAACTGTTCGGCGTACTCGGTGTTATTTTTGCAGTGCCGGGTTATGCAGTACTGAAAGTCATTGTGACACATATGTTTATCTGGTTTAAGCGCGTATCGGGACTTTACGGGGAACAACCCGAGAGCGACTTTGCTGAGAAAACACCAGACAAAACTTCATGAAATTCTCATGAACCTTTCTGAAAACTTTCATGGGAGTACGGTAATATAGAAACTGTAATAAGGACGCAGTTAGTTTCCCCCCTTTTTCTAACTGTGATACCTTGAAACTCCTTTTTCAGGCCAGCACCCCTAGCTGGTCTTTTTTTTGTTTTCTATCATTTTGTCATTGAAGATGTGGCGGAAACTCGGTATGATAGAAGAAAAGGGGAGATACATATGAGTAAAATAGAAGGTGTAGAAAAGATTACGGAAGACTTCATGATGGAGATTATTCCAAATGCTGCGTCCACAATGGAAATCGTCTTTGATTGGGAGTTCAGTGACGATGGGGCGGATGATATTCTTGCTATTTGCGGGAACGATGTAGCTATGATTGTGATGGAGTATGACAAGCATTTGGAAGCCGCGCTAAAAGAAAGAGGGACACCATATCAATATTCTGGACATGAAATATTTGTGCAAATGCCGAGTTTGCGTGACGCGGAATTTTTAATCGGAGGCTTTTATGTGACGGAAGGTGTTTCGAGCATGTCGGTGTTCTTGATGAAAGAGGCCCAGCCAAAGCTTTTGAAAGTACAACATAAAAAGAAAACAGAATGGCAGCCTCATTTTTATTTGCAGGATGAGGGAATTGTGTTGTTCTTAATGGATGACCAGGCAGTTGCGCTTGTTTGTGGGCAAAATGATACGGTGACGAAAGATTTTGTTGAGGTGGCGAAACGACGTCTTGCAGGGGAACGCGTTCCGTTGATTGATACGCTCGGCGAGGCGGAACCACTTGAGATTACTGACGAGCTACTAATCGATTTGAATTTGCCGGTATCTGCGCCATTTGAAAGCGTGACAGGGAAGGTTTTGTCAGATCCGTCTATTATTAAAGAATCACGAGCTCGCGGCGAAATTAACGCGATTTATACAGACGAACTTGTACAAGTAATTACATCAGAAGACCTCGATGATTTCTTTAAAAAGGAGAAAATTCCGTTTCGTAAAGAAAATGGCTGGCTTGTTTCAGAGGCGATTCCAGAAGAGAAGCGGGAGCGTATTTTATCGCGGTGTCATAATGAAGCTTTGATTGAATTGACGTTTTTGTTTTATGGGAGTACACCAAAAGTGAGCTACGAGAAAAAGCAAAATCAGCGTTTTTGGAATAAGTTGATGTCGTCGCATTTTCAGCCAGTATTTGAACTGAATGATGGTGGCAAGTGTGTCGTATTGGCGCTCGACGGGGAAGTTGCGATTTGTTATGAATAAGTGGAGTGGGGGATTTAGATGGATATGATATTGGTTATTTTTATTGGCTTGATTGGTCTTTTTGTGTTGTATTATTTGAGTATGGTTGTTTATTTTTGCGTGACAGGAAGGCCTGCGAAAATAGATGATGTGGTGTTTTGGAAGAAGACGAAGGCGTTTTTGCGGGAGCATCATGAGGAGGCTGTGAATCTAGGGAAGATGAAGTGCGTTGCGATTTGCCAGTTTATTTGTTTTGTGTTGGCGGTGTACTTGTATTTCGTTGTGGATATTTCGTCGATTATTTTGATTCCGTGTTTTGCGGTGGTTTATTTGGGCGCGAATTTGTTGTATGTGAAATGGATATGAGGGAGGCAGAGGCTTGATGAAACATTGGCGTGACTGGGAGCGGATGCAAGAAGAACTTCCTGGGATGCAAGTGCGGTATTTCGACACAATGTTGCGCTTTTCGCATGACTATTTGGAGTTGCCGCCGTATTATGAGAGGAAGGCTTGTTTGACTTCGGTGTTTTTGGAGGAGTTAGATGGGAAGGCGTATGATGTGACGCTGCGTTTTATTGGGGTTTGTAGTTTGAAACTAGATATGCATTTTGAGTATTTGGGAGATATCGAGATTTCACCGGAAGAGATTGAGGATATTCATTTTTATGTGCATGATTATGAGCACGGCGGGATTTCGTTTTATTGTGAGGAAATTGCGTATGTTGGGGCGCAGGAAAATGTGGAGGAGAATTTGCAACTGGCGCTTAGTCGGTGGAAGCAGTTGGTGCAGATGGAGCTACTGGATGAGGACGCGCTTGGGAAGGCGTTCAAGGATTTGGCGGTTTTTGCGGATCGACCAATGGTTGCGGACTTGTTGCGCAAAAGTGTGACGCATGAGAATGCAGTGATTCGGAGGCTTGGTTATCAGTATATGGCAGAAAATCGCAAGTAGTTGGAGAATTCTTGCGAAACTCGGTTGAAGTATTCCGAAAATTATGCTAAAATTCGTATTATAGATTTGGAGGGATTTGATGGAAAACAATAATTCATTTTTCAGAAAAAAGAAATTTCACTTAGAAACGGACAGTTCGCGACATCTGAATAAAACGTTGGGCGCTTTTGACTTGACGATGCTTGGTGTTGGGGCGGTTGTTGGTGCAGGTATTTTTATTTTACCAGGTGAAATTGCGTCGGTGGTTGCGGGACCCGGGATTATCATTTCGTTTATTATTGCAGGTTTAGCTTGTTGTTTGGCGGCGCTTTGCTATTCGGAATTTGCTTCTAAATTGCCAATTGCAGGTAGTGCGTATACATATAGTTACCATGTATTTGGTGAAGGAATTGCGTGGATACTGGGCTGGTCGTTATTGCTAGAATACGGGCTCGCTGTTGCGGCAGTTGCCAGTGGTTGGGCGGCTTATGTGAAAAGCTTGCTCGCTGGGTTTAGTCTTCATATTCCGCAGGCTATTTCAGGATCGTATAATCCGGACAAAGGCACTTATTTTGATTTATTCGCATTCTTAATTATTATCGTTATTGGTGTTCTATTATGTTTAGGTATTAAAGAATCGACGCGTGTTAACAACTTGATGGTGCTTCTAAAAGTAGCAGTTGTTGTGCTATTCATTATAGTTGGGGTATTCTACGTGAAACCAGACAACTGGACGCCGTTCTTGCCATTTGGATTCAGTGGGGTTATAACAGGGGCTTCGATGGTATTCTTTGCTTATATCGGCTTTGACGCTGTTTCAACGGCATCGGAGGAAGTGAAGAATCCACAACGCAATATGCCAATCGGGATTATTTCTTCGCTAGCGATTTGTACGCTGTTGTATATTTTGTTATCGGGTGTTTTGACAGGGATTATTCCTTACGCTGATTTGACGGGCGTTAGCGCTCCTGTAGCGTTTGCACTACAAGCTATTGGCCAAAATTGGTTCGCAGGTCTATTGTCGCTTGGGGCGATTGTGGGGATGACAACAGTTATTCTTGTTATGTCTTATGGTGGTACACGTTTATTGTTCGCGATGGGGCGTGATGGCTTGTTGCCGAAGAGTTTTGCGACATTAGGAAAACGCAATACGCCAGTTCGTAATACACTTATTTTTGCGATTACGATGGGCTTGGTTGCGGGTGTTGTTCCGCTAGCGCAGTTGGCTGAGTTGATTAATATTGGGACACTATTTGCTTTCTCGATGGTATCACTAGGTATTTTCTTCTTACGTAAAAATAAAGATTTGCCGCAAGATGGCTTTAAAACACCGCTGTATCCAGTGGTGCCGGCATTGTCGTTCTTACTATGTGTTTACTTGATTCTAAACTTATCCGCGATTACATGGATTTCATTCGCGATTTGGTTTGTTGTTGGGATTGCGGTTTACTTTGTTTACGGTAGAAGACATTCACAATTGAATAGTCAAAAATAGAAACTGCGCCAAAATCTGATGTGAGATTTTGGCGTAGTTTTTTAGGCACACAAAGTTACGGTTTTTATTATTTTACGACTACTATGCTTGCTGCTGAGAATGTTTTGAAGTCAAGTGTTTGAGAAACTTCGATGATTGTGTTGGCATATAGGAATGGGATATTGATAGAGAACTTGCCATCTTTACCTACGAAATCAGTATTGTAAGCACCGTTGATTTTAGTTTGTACTACAGAACCTGGAGTTGCAGTTCCTGTTACGTATTTGTCGCCTGCTGATACAGGGTTAACTGTTGGTGCTACGAGTCCAGGGTTTTCGCTTGGAGTTGGTGGAGTAACAGATGGTGTAATGTAAGGTGATACTGTAACTACAGTTGATACAGAGAACGTTTTGAAATCGAATGTTTGGCTGATTTCTACGTTTGTAACGTTTGTCAGTGTTGGCAGTTTGAGCGAGAATTGGCCGTTATTATCTACGAATGCTGAATAGAAATTATTATTGATTTTAGCGTGGATCATAGCGCCTGGCATTGCTGTTCCTGTTATATATTTACTTCCTGGTGCTACTGCATCAACTAATGGAGAACCAAGTTTATAAGATGTTGCTGATACGCTATTTCCTGAGAATGTTGCTGCGTGTGCTACAGAGCTTAATGGTTGTGCTACTACGGATAAAGCGATAGCTCCTACGAATGCGATTTTTGCTACTTTGCTTGTGCTTTTTTTGTTAATCAATTGAAAAACTCCTTCTGCAAGTATATTTTTGTGAATGTTTAGTGTTTTTTTGGGAAAAGGATTGACTGTATGCTCCGTTGATTAAAGTTGTGTCCAATTGAGCATGTAACTTCTCTTTATTCCTATAAACAGATGCCACAAATTAAGGATAATTGGTATAAGCTTCACTATATGAGTTGTAGGCTTCGGAAATACGTATACACGATTATTGATTTTTATAATTGTAACAATATTTCGTGTGTGCCTTTTTGTTTGGTTATAGAGCAATAACACATGTATGTATAGTGAAGCGTTTGATAACTCATGATAATGCGCTGATTTCAACTATCTGGCTCCAATTATAACGTAATTTTACTTACTTTATTTCAGAAAAAAATAATAAAAATCACAATGATAGGCTGTAATTTGTGAACATTTTGTTACAGATGTGTTTAAATGGAGATACATGTATTTTTACTATGAAATTATTGGTTATTATATTGGAAGTCAGCGTTTAAGACGTGATTTGCATCGTTTAGGAAAGATATGATTTTTGGCTATGTTTTTGTGGTAGTATAGTATTAAAAAGTAAGGGAGAGCTGGAACGTGAGAAAATGGGTTGCAGCGGGTTTGATTGTTTTGGGGCTGGTTTTTGTTGTTCTGGCTTGTATGACGTATGTGAAAAAAGCGGAGATTGTGAAGAAGGGGCAAAGAATGCAGCGAGAGATTTATCAGCAGTTTGGGAGAACGGATGCGTTTCGTTTACTCCCAATGGAACGATTGCAGCGGAGGGACTAGGATATGCTTGTTTTGAAGTTTATTGTATTGGTTATTTTGTTTTTAACGTTTGCGGGATTGGCGGATTATTTATATCATGGGAAACGGTGGAATAGATGGGTGCGATTTCCTTTGGCGATAGTTTGTTTTGTGATTGGGCTGGAGTTATTTCAGATGGCAGTTATGATGTTGTTTGATGATTTTGGTGTGCCGATGCCGTCTTGGATGAAGTGGTTGATGGAAGAGTGATGATGCTGAGATCAGACAGTTTAAAATAAGACGCGAAATCTTAGCACAGGTTTCGCGTCTTATTTATTATGTTTTGTAATAATAAGTATTTAAAATATCTATTTTACTTATTGCTGAATTATTTGTATGCTATAGATGTGTTAGCGAAACGTTTGCTGTAAGAGGTCGAGTAACTTGATTTGGACGTCGTCGGTAGGAAAAGCGTGATTGCTAATTTGGTAAAGTGGTCGTGTGATAGGTGTTGACGGCGTTTCGTAAGGAAAATCGCGGACGCTTAAGTCGGAAAGCAATGTTTTTCCGGTGCCTTGTTCGAGTAGTTGCAAAATGGCTTCGTTGCTTGCAATTTCGATTTTTTGCTGTGGGATAATGTTTTCTTGTTGGAAAAATTGATCGGTGTATGCTCGGATGCCGGAACCAGTTTCGCGCAGCAGCCAGAGCTCGCTTTTCATATCGCCTGCTAAAACTAATGAATCGTACGCAAAAACTTCGCGGGTCACGGTTGGCGCGATGATGGGGGATTCGACAAGGCCGACTTGGTAGTCATGGGTTTCGACGTTATGAAATATCGCGGTTGAATTGGCGATGGTGACTATGAAATCATAATTTGGAAAATGGGCGTGGAGTTGTGGCAGGACTTGAGGGAGCATATAAACGCCGATGGTTTGGGAGGCTCCAATGGTGTATGCTGTTCGCGTCTTACCGCGCAGTTGTTCTAGGTCGTTCAAGCTTGCTTCCCATAAGGAGTCCATTTGTTTCGCGCGGACGTAAAGCAGATCGGCGCTTTCTGTTGGGACGGCTTTATTCCGGCCGTTTCGCAAAAATAAGGTCGTATTGGTGAGTTCTTCTAGTTTTTGAATATGTAGTGATACGGTTGGCTGTGAGATAAAGCGTTTTTGGGCCGCATGTGTGAAATTTTGTTCTTCGTAGACGGCCATAAATGTTTGGAGTAGGTGGAACAATGTGATTCGCCCCCTTTTTTATACATATCGGGAATTTTTGCCCGTTTGGTTTTATTATAGCATGAAAGATTAGGAGTTGAATGGAATTTGGAAATGAGATGGAAAGAAACAGGTTTTTGGATTGGGATTTTAGTGACGCTTGCTTGTTCGCTTGCGGGGAAATATTTGGCGTTACTGCCGGGCTTGCAATTGATTGGCGCGCTTGTGATTGCGCTGATTCTTGGGATGCTCGTGCAAGTAAGTCGGACTGTTGTTGTGAGCGCGCAGCCGGGGACGGGATTTATTTCGAATAAGTTTTTGCGATTGGGGATTATTTTGTTGGGGTTCCGATTGAACTTGGAGGCGCTGGCGGATTCGGGAATAAAGACGATTGTACTAGCGATTGTGGTTGTGGCTTTTACGATTGTGACGGTATATTTTCTTTGTAAATGGCTAAAAGTCGAGGATTCGCTTGGACTAATGGCGGCTTGTGGTTGCGGGATTTGTGGGGCCGCTGCAGTGATGGGTGTGTCGCCACAAGTGAAGGCGAAGAATGATGATGCGGTGTTGGCGGTTGCTGTGGTCTGTATTTTGGGTACGGTGTTTACGCTGATTGAGGTCGGTTTAAAGCCTGTGCTTGGGATGACGCCGACGCAATTTGGTGTGATGACGGGTTCTTCGTTGCATGAAATTGCACACGCCGTTGCGGCTGGAGGTGCTGGTGGAACGCGGGCGCTTGATGCTTCGATTATTATGAAACTGTCGCGGGTACTTCTTTTGGCACCAGTGGCTGTGATTGTTGGGATTATCGCGCAACGCAAAGCAAAAGCAACGACGGACGAAAAAAGTAAGTTGCCAATCCCGTGGTTTATGGGCGGATTTCTGTTGACTAGTGCAATCGGGACGTTTGTTGCGATGCCAGCTGAGCTTTTGAATGGCTTGGTTTCGGTTGCTTATATTTGCTTAGGAATGGCGATGGCGGCGCTTGGTATGAGCGTGAATTTCCAAGTGATTATTCGCCGCGGTGGTCGTGTTTTCCTAGCGGCAACGATTGGCTCGGTGGCGTTGCTAGCTTTGTCGATTACGGCGAGTAAATTGTTTTTTTAAATAACTTGAGTTTGAAAAAAGTACCTCGCCAAAAAATCAGCGAGGTACGTATCTTTATTCCATCACAAACTGGTTATGATACAGCTCGGAATAGAATCCTTTTTGTTGTAGTAATGATTCGTGTGTGCCTTGTTCGATGACTTCTCCTTGATGAAGAACGACGATGTGGTCGGCATCAAGAATGGTTTTCAGACGGTGGGCAATGACGAAACTTGTGCGTCCAGAAATGACGTTATCCATTGCTTTTTGGATACGGGCTTCTGTTACGGTATCTACATTACTTGTCGCTTCATCGAGAATGAGAAGGGACGGATTTGTAATGATGGTACGCGCGATGCTAATCAATTGCTTTTGACCAACGCTGAAGATGTTGTTCTCATCGCTAATTGTTGTTTCGTAGCCGTTTTCTAACGTCATGATGAAGTCGTGAATGTTGGCTTGTTTTGCGGCATCGGTTACTTCGGCGTCTGTTGCTTCTGGTTTACCGAACACGATATTATCGCGGATGGTTCCGGAGAACAGGACGGAATCTTGAAGAACGATACCGACTTGTTGACGTAGGGACGCGAGTTTGATATCACGAATATCGATGTCATCAAACAGGATGGCGCCGTTATCCACGTTGTAAAAGCGGTTTAGCAAGTTCATGACGGTTGTCTTACCGGAACCTGTTGGGCCAACGAGGGCAACCATTTTACCTTTTTCAACGTCAATGGAGACATTTTTTAGGACTGGTTTTTCAGGTGTGTAAGCAAAGTCGATGTTTTGCAGTTTCACGCTTTTGTGAACGCCGTCGATTTCTTGTAAGTTCGCGCGTTCGACTTCTTCTTCTTCGTCAAATATTTCGCTGACACGACGCGCACCAGTGATTGCGAGTTGTAGCATGCTGTACTGAGACGAGATTTGTGTAAGCGGCATATAGAATTGTTGTGAATACTGAACGAACATAACGATTAAGCCAAGTGCTGCTGTACGTTCGATGCTACCATCAAGCGCCAACCAACCACCGAAGAAAATAACAACGGCTGTGTTGACTAAGGAAATACCTTGCATCATCGGGAAAAGTAAACCGGAGTAAACTTGGCCTTTGAAGGTAGCGTCTTTCACGATATTGTTATGTTTCACAAAGCCTTCGATTGTTTCTTCTTCTAGACCGTTTGTGATAACGATTTTTTGACCAGAGATTTTCTCATCGATATAACCGTTTAGTTCGCCAAGACGATCTTGTTGCATATCTACGTATTTACGGGCTTTACGAATGATTAACGCAGCAATGATAATAGCTACAGGAGCCAAAATCAACGTTACTGACGCAAGCTTCACGTTTTGTTGGTACATCATGATAATAACACCAATCATTAGTGCCACGTTGGATAAAACTTGGACAAGCGCTTGGTTCAGCGTGTTCGAGATGTTATCTAAGTCACTTGTGAAACGGCTTAGCATTTCGCCATCTTTATGTCCATCGAAGAAACGGATTGATAATTTCTCCATTTTGCGGAAAAGGCCAATACGCATCCGGTTTGTAGCACGACCTGAAACACCGGCCATTAGGATGGTTTGGATAAATGTTGCTGCTGCTAGTAAAACGTAGAACAGAATCAGCATCCAGATAATATGAACAAAGTCGGTCTTGTCGTCAACACCAGTTGTGAAGAGGCGTTGCGCGTAGTTCGCCAACTCTTGAATCGCTTTACCGATATATTCAGGAGCCTTGACTTGTAAATACGTAGCACCAATAACTGCTAAAATAATGACGGTCATCTGCCATTTATAAGCTTTTAAATAGTGCCAGAAAAAGCGGACGATACGTTTAAATTCGTTCATTACGCGTCAACCTCCTTTCCCTTTTGTGTGTCATAGATTTCTCTGTAAGTCTCACTTGTTTCTAGTAGTTCTTTGTGTGAGCCAACGCCAACGAGTTCCCCAGCATCGAGTACTAGGATTTTGTCTGCGTGGATAACAGAAGAGATTTTCTGAGCGATGATGAAAGTGGTTGTGTCGTTTAATTCTTTGTTTAATGCTTCTTTCACGAGTTTCTCACTGCGCGCGTCTAAGGCACTTGTGGAATCGTCTAGAATCAAGATTTTTGGATCGCCAATGATACCGCGTGAGATGGAAAGGCGTTGTTTTTGCCCACCGGAGAAGTTGTTTCCGCGTTCTACGATTGGTGCGTCGTAAACATCGGCTTGACGCTCGATGAATTCTTTCGCTTGGGCGATACGTGTTGCTTTCTCCATATCTTCTGAGGTAGCATCTTTTTTACCGTGGCGCAAGTTCTCAGCGATTGTGCCTGAGAATAGAATCGCACGTTGTAAAACAAGGGACACTGTGTTGCGAAGTGTTTGCTTGCTTACTTTCTTCAAGTCTTCGCCGCCGATAAGTACTTGGCCTTCTGTTGGGTCATAAAGTCGTGGGATGAGCTGTGCTAGGGTTGATTTACCAGACCCAGTCGCGCCAACAATACCGACCATTTCACCAGGGCGAGCTTGGAAGGAAACGTGTTTTAGTGCTTTTGTTTCGTCGCCTTCATATTGGAAGCTAACATCGCGGAATTCTACGCTGCCGACTAAATCTTTGTCTTGCGCGTTTTCGTCGTATTTGATGTCTGGTTCTGTGTCTAGCACTTCACCAATCCGTTGAAGGGAAATCATCGCACGTGAAGCCATCATCATCAGCATACCACCGATAATAATTGCCATCATAATTTGCATTAAGTAGTTCATGAAAGAAGCAATAGCCCCGATAACTTCGGGATTATCCTTCACTAAATCACCAGCAAAATAAATCGCCGCAACAACTGCCATATTAGAAACGAGCATAAATGCTGGAATCATAATGGAGAAAAGTTGACCAACAACGATTGTATGGTGTGTTAATTTATCACTTGTGTTTGTGAAACGTTGCAATTCATTGTCTTCTTGAACGAATGATTTCACAACGCGCATACCCGCCAAGTTTTCTTTCGCAATAGCATTCACGCGGTCGATGAAAGTTTGAATTTTGCCGAAATGTTTACCCATTCTTCCGAAAATCAGGAAAACGATGAGGAAAACAAGCACGACAAGCACGATAATAATCCACCAAAGTTCTGGTAAAGTATACATCGCTAAAATAAAACTACCAATAAACATAATCGGAATTCGAGTTAGTGACTGTAAAGATAGCATCACTAAGTTTTGAACTTGCGTAATATCATTCGTTTGACGAACAACTAGGTTCCCTGTGGAAAGTCTCTCAATATTGCTGAAGGAGAATGTTTGAATTTTGCGGAAACTAGTTTCACGAATGTCGGCTCCTACACCTTGTGCCACTTTTGCAGAGAGGATAGTGTTTAGGATACCGGCGATAAGACCCACAATTGCAATAATAATTAGTAAAATACCAATGTTTGTGATTTCGTCCATATCGTCTTTAATAATTGCTTCCAGAACTTGTTGTAATAATTTCGGTTGCCATAATTGTGAGATAACCATGACGACGATAAACAGTGTGGAAAGCGTGGTTTGAAGCTTATATTTCTTTAAGTGTTGAAATAAAACTTTCATTATAGACCTCCTTTTTGTGTGTTGCAAACCCAGCACGAACATATATTCTAATACAAATTGTTTTAATTAGCAAGGGAAAACTGAAACTTTATTCTAGAATTAGGCATTGTTCGGAATTTAGACAAATTTGATGGACCAACTTGTTAAGTAGAGCCATTGTAGGCGTGCTATTCTTCACATAATAGTGATTAAATGTACAAAATTGTATTTTTTTTAAGAGTTGCTATGAAACGCCTTTCATCTATTATAATGTGAGAGGTAGGAAGTAGACTTGTCGACAGATGGCGCGGATTGTGGGATAATCACTGGAGAGATCATGATTCGCTAGCTTGTGAGAAAATGGGAGGAGCTTGTTAGATGAATATTTTAATTGCGCTAATACCTGCGTTGATGTGGGGAATTATGCCGCTATTGATTACAAAGATTGGCGGTACGACAAGACAACAGACGATGGGGATTACTTTTGGAGCGCTTGTTTTTGCGTGTATTGCATTGGCGTTTACAGATCCTAAGTACACGATGGAGACGCTGGTTATTAGTTTTATTACAGGGTGTTTATGGGCGGTTGGACAAATGTTTCAGCTCAAATCCTTTAAGTTGATTGGTGTTTCAAAAGCGATGCCGATTTCAACGGGGATGCAACTTGTAGGAACGACATTGTTTGGTGTTTTACTTTTTCATGAATGGGATACGGCGTTTCGAATTACGCTCGGTTTCATTGCTTTAGCACTTATTATTATCGGTATTTTCATGACATCGTATGCAGAAAAAGATAATTCTGGGGAGTCAAAATTAAATAGTGGACTCGTCGTGTTAGTTATTTCTTCTTTAGGATATATCGGATATGTTGTTATTATTCAAGGGTTTTCAATCAATGGCTTCGACGCGATTTTGCCTCAGGCGGTCGGAATGGTTGTAGCAGCACTGGTGATGACAGCGCGGAGCAAGGAAGATACGGAAAGCAGATTCGTGAAAAAAACGGCGTTGCTTATTATTCCGGGTGTGCTTTGGGCGTCGGGGAATGTGGCGATGCTTTATGCGAATAGTCTTGTTGGTGTGGCGACTGGGTTTTCTTTATCGCAATTGGGTGTTGTTATTTCAACGCTTGGCGCGATTTTGCTACTCGGCGAACGCAAGACGAAGAAAGAGCTTATATTTGTGATTATCGGTGTTATTTTAGTCGTTATTGGCGGCGTACTTATCGGTCTGACAAAAGCATAATCGAACGAAAAATCCATGATGCAGCCGGGAAATGGCGTATCATGGATTTTTTTATACATGGAATGGGTTTGGCATATCATGTGCTTTCTTTTCTGCGGTGACGTATTGGATTTGCGCTTGGATAATCGATGTTGCATCTTTGGAGTCGTAGCGCGCAATTTTGATGTCGATTTCTTTGAGGTTTTCTTGCAATTTCTCTTGTTCGCGGAGGACGTGTGCTTTATGTTCTTGGAGCATGGTTTTGCGCTCGCTGATCGAGTTCGGGCCGTTCATACAAAGCTGGATGTAGCGCTTAATGTCTTTTATAGGCATACCGGTATTTTTGAGACAACAAATCGTATGGATGAAATTCATGTCGGATTCGGTAAATACGCGATGACCAGATTCGTTTTTGGAAACAAAAGGTAGTAAACCGTTCTTGTCGTAGAAGCGAATCGATGAAATGGAAATATCAAAATACGCCGCAACGTCTTTAATAGAGTAAGTTTGATACATTTTTAAAAACTCCTTTTCAAAAAAAGTTTGACCTCGACCATGGTTTAGGATTTACACTAAGTATAGTTCAAAAGAAATCGAAACACAAATTGGAGGAAAATAAAATGAATCATAAAATTTTAGTTACGGGTGGAACAGGTTTTGTCGGGGTACACATTCTTTTGCAATTACTACAAAAAGGATATGACGTGAAAACAACGTTGCGTTCGATGAAGAAAAAAGACATGATTATAGAAACTTTAAAAGAAAATGGCGTTCAAAACTTGGAGCAGTTGTCATTTATTGAAGCAGATTTATCGGAAGACCGTAATTGGGAAGAAGCAATGGAGGACCGCGATTACGTGTTTAGCGTGGCTTCACCGGTTTTCTTTCACGAGCCTGAAAGTGAAGAAGAAGCAATTCGGCCAGCGGTAGAAGGGATTACAAGAATTCTAAAAGCAGCCCAAAAAATGAACGTGACCCGCGTTGTGATGACGTCTAATTTTGGCGCTGTTGGGTTTAGTAAAAAAGCTGGGACGGGTGTCGTAACGACGGAGGAAGACTGGACGGACGAAAATGCGGCGGGCTTATCTATTTATGAAAAATCGAAATTATTGGCGGAACGCGCAGCATGGGATTTTGTAAATCAACCAGATACTACGTTGGAATTTGCGACGGTGAATCCAGTTGCTATTTTTGGCCCTTCATTAAGTGAACATATTTCGGGTAGCTTCATGCTCATCAATAATTTATTGAACGGATCGATGAAACGCATTCCTGAAATCCCGCTGAATATCGTTGACGTTCGTGATGTTGCAGACATTCATATTCGCGCAATGCTAACACCGGAAGCTAACGGCGAACGCTTTATTGCCTCAGCAGACGGCCAAACATCACTACAAGAAATTGCCGAACTACTAAAAGCAAAACGCCCACAAATCGCTCATAATGTCTCGACGAAAAAACTTCCAAACGCGGCACTCCGCACAGCGGCTTTAGTGAACAAACAAGCAAAAGAAGGCCTATTAATGCACGTCATGAATCGCAATGTGAAGAACGATAAAGCGAAACAAATGCTGGGCTGGCAACCGATTTCAACGAATGAGGAAGTCATTTTAGCATCGGTCGATAGTATGGCGAAATTTAAATTAATATAATAATAGGAAGGAAATCCAGTTTTTCATTTTTTTCTTAATTGGAGTAACTTTTGACATTACGCGTGTTTTTCACTTTTCTCGTAGTATTCTTGGTATGTAAGAAAAATAATACACGAGAGAAGGAATTGATAACATGAAATTAACAAAATTCGCAATTATTGGCATGGTCACAGTTGCAACATTAGCAGGAACAGGAACGCACGCTTTGGCGGCAGACGGCGGAACACTAGGTTCTAAGGCAGATGTGAACTTCATACCTAATGACACAATTACGAATCCTGTTGACCCGACAGATCCAGATGGTCCAGGTCCAATCACTCCCGTTGACCCCGATCACCCCGCTGGTACTGCAGGTCCTCTAAGTATCGATTATATCTCCAATATCCATTTCGGTGAACAAAAAATCTCCGGTAACAACGAAGTATATAAAGCGCAACTGGATCAAATCAAAGTTGGTGTAGACGAAACAATTAAAGATGTACCGAACTTTGTGCAAGTAACAGATAACCGTGGTTCTAACGCTGGTTGGCATTTAACAGTAAAACAAGATGGTCAATTCACAAATGGTGGTTCTGAATTAACAGGTGCCGTTCTTGCTTTCACTAACCC
Source organism: Listeria booriae (assembly GCF_000766865.1). Classification (GTDB taxonomy): domain Bacteria; phylum Bacillota; class Bacilli; order Lactobacillales; family Listeriaceae; genus Listeria_A; species Listeria_A booriae. The sequence goes on along the minus strand of NZ_JNFA01000025.1, from coordinate 76,765 downwards.
AACAGTGAATTCCGCATCAGAAAGCGATGCACCAGAAGTATCTGATTTTGCATTAAACCCAGAAGGAATTGCTTCTGACGTTATGAATGCAGAAGAAAACGAAGGTATGGGAACATGGGTTGAAATGTTCGGTGCCGATAACCAAGAAGCAGCAGAAAGTATTACATTAAGCGTTCCAGGTAAAACATCGAAGGTTCCAGGCAAATACGAAGCAACATTAACATGGGAACTAACAGACACACCAGCATAATAGGAACATCAAAAACACGAGAATCCATTTTTGCGGACTCTCGTGTTTTTTATTCTCTCTCATTCCACTTCGCCAAAAACAAATCCAACTGTTCGTAGTCCTTCTTAGTAGGCGGCATATTCCAAACAAGCCGATTCGTCGTCACACTTACTTCCTCATAAAACGGGAAATCACTAATGATTAAATCAATGTGCTGCAAATGTTCATGCGAATGTAGCTCATCACAAATGATAATCTGCTCCTCCGAATAGTTTTTCCGTATCTCAGCCCGCAAAAATTCCTCCCAAAAATAGCCGTTCTCCGAAACAATTTTCAAATGAAGGATTTGGTGCCGTTTTTCTTGCTGCACAATCACATTATAGAGGTTTGTCAAATAGTTCACCATCATCGCTTTGTTGGAACGAATGTAGTGATGTTTTGGATGTGTTTCATATTTCGTCAAAATATCGCGAATTTGCTTGCTCAATACGAGTTTATCAGGAGCGATATGCGGATACGGAATCTCAGGCAACACATTTACCTTATCAATAAAGAGAAAACGTGACAGAAAATCAAGCGTTTCCGCCAAAATAAGTTGCTGATTTCGAATCGGATAAGGCGCCAACAAAGTAGCTAATTCCGACGCTAACTTAAATTTTTCAGGCGTGTCTTTTCTTCCATACTTAATACGACTATTAGCTTGCCCCTCGTCTACATACGAAAAATGCGTCCAAAAGCACATTAACACATTAATAAACTGCTCACTTTGCGGTAGCGGTTTTCCAGCAAGTTCATCTAAAATAGCATGATCCACCGGAAAAAATTCGCGCTGTGTATCAGCCAAAGTCGCCCAAATTTGTGCATCATCATCCGACATAACATACCGATAACCTTGCTTGAAACGAGTTAAACAAACCGCAATCGCAATCGCATAATTCATTCGCGCCGATAAAGAAAAATAAATGCCGAAACAACGTTCCACACTTTTGATAAAAGCATTAATTCGCTCGTACGGCATATCAGGAAACGGCCATTTCGTATACGGATAAGTCCGGCTATACACCTGGAAATAGAAAAAGCGTAACCGAATCTCCGTCCCTTTAATATCTAGTGGTGTCGTCTCAAGCACTAACCGACTTTCCGCCAAATACGTATCAATCTGCTTAATCCGTCGATACGTCGTCGGCAAACTATTGAAATTCGCCTCTGCCCATTCAGTCAAAGACAAATGCTGCCCTTCAAAAATATCCTTAGAAATCAAATAAAGATAAGAATTACTAACCGTTGCTGCATATAGATAAGTAAAATTCACTTGCTCCCCAACATCAAGCAACACATAGTACTCATTTTCATACACATGCGCAATATGCGGTTCAAAAATCTCTTGCAACCCTTTAATATCCGTATCTAGCGTCTTCACAGAACAATGCAACATCTCCGCAAGCTCTTTTTTTGTGTAGTTGGCATCGGCTGTAAATAAGATGTGCAACAAGCGTAACTTCCGATATTCTGAGGCTATTACTAAGTTTTTCATCGAAACGCACTCCTTTTTTCTTCAAGCTCAATATAGCATCATAATCCGCATTTGTCATGTTTTAAGACAAGCATCAAATCAAAAAATTCCGAGATAAAGAAGTTTTTGAGAATATGCCTAATTTCACCTCTTTTTATAGTATTGTTATATGTGTAAGAGGCACCAAGGTATGAAGAGCTCCATACCACCCACAAGCCTCCCTTCCAAAAGAGTATCCCAAAATACTCGCCTTCAAACAAAAACACCCAGACTCCCCACAAAAAAACAAATCAAATTCCAAAACTAAAGCAAGACCTAGCACACCCGCTAAAAAGAAATACACCCAATGTAAAGGAGGTGATGCCAAACTAACCGCGGCAGCAAGATAGAATTGTTCTTGGTGTAAGTTCAGTTCTCACACACGAAGCAAGACCAGTTCACACCAAACCAATGACAAATTCACAAAATAAGTATTTTAAGCACAACTAGAACAAAAATTAAGTGAAATTTGTTACCAAAAAAACAGTACCAAATGAGATCAATAACTAGAAAAAAATAATTGATCTGAGAAAGAACGAGCTGAAACAATGTAAGAAAGCTATGAAAATATTTACTATTAATAAAAATACTTTCAGAGAAGAAGCGCATGGTTGCATAGGATATATAGTATTTACCAAATGAAAGCACATGATAAAGCTTTCCTGAAAATATTAAATCAGAATTTTTAAAACATTCATACTTGCATTTTGCTAAATTTAACAAAGATTTCACCCAAGACACCTAAAAGTAAAACAGTTTACTTTTTTGGTTGGATATATCACCCAACTACATTTCTTTTTCTCTAAACTCTTGATTTACAAAGGAAAATATCGAAAAGTAGGCAAAAAATATTGTGATATAATTCGTAACAGCACTAAAGAAACATTTGCTTTTGCGGAAAATACAAAACGTAGATTATCCAATCCAATAAATAATGTTTTATACGGATAATTCTATATTTTTGATTTAATATAGAAATACTACATTTTGTATCTACTATAGGGGGTGTTTATTATGTGAAGACAGCTCGTTTCACGTAGGGAAGCAAATAGACAAATAGACATTTTGAAGGAAGAAGGAGAAAAATAAACATGAAATTAGAACAAAAGGGACCTATTAACGTTTTATCTAAAGCGTCGGTCAAGAAAGCTGCCAAATCACTTTTAGTAGCTACAGTTATTGCGAGTCAAGTATTTACAGTATTACCAACAGGATCATTTGCAGCAGAAGCGACTGGGCAAGATGTAGCATCAACAACATTGCCAACAGCTGATCAAGCCGCAAGCAAAATTGCAATCGAATCAAGAGCACTAGCTTTAGATAATGGCGTAACAGAGAAACGCGCACAAGTTTCTACATTCGCAGAATTTAAAGCAGCAGCAGAATCTACAACAATCAACGTTATCGAAATCACTGGTAACTTCCAATTCACAAGTAACGTATCTATCAACAGCAACATCCGCATCGAAGGTAACGGCTATGCAGTAACTGCTGGTAACTTCCAAATGATTATGCGCTCTACTTCTATTGTTGATGTACAAGACTTGAGCATCACGAACATTGGAACAAAAGGTGTATTCACTGGTTATAACTCAGCAGCAGCACCAACTGTTAACTTGACGAACAACGTACAAGTATGGGGAATGATCATGGGTGGATCGGGTAAATTATCCCTATCTATCGGCGGAACAAACAATAAAATCGTCAGCCCAGATCAATACGGTATGGACGTTGATGAGCTAGTTATTGAAGACAACACACGCATCGAAGAATTATCAGCATTGAACACAGCAGTTAAAGTTCGTTCATCAGGTAGTGTAGGTATTGGCGACAACGCATATATCAACATGAACTCAAGCAAAGGTTACGCATTTGACGTATCAACTAGTGCCCTTGTTATTGGTGAAAACACAGTATTGAAATCAGCATCTAAATACGGAACTGTAAGAGCAGCAACATTAGTTGTTAAAAATGGCGCTGACTTAACACTAGCATCAGGTGATGTTGGTAACGGTATCTACGTATCTGGAAACATTACAATCGGCGATGACGTAAAACTTAAAGCAACTGGTACAGGTACTGCCGTTTATGCATACAACACAGGAGCATCAATCGTTGTAGGTAAAAATGCAGCAGTTGATATCGTAAGTGATAATGGCTATGGTTTCTACGGTAATGCATCTATCACATTCGGTGACGGTTCATCTCTAAAATTAAGAACACAATATAAAGCTATTTACTCAGCAGGAGCAGCAACTATCCGCTTCGGTTCAGTATCTAACCAAGCAAAAGCACCAGGCGATCGCGTAAAAATTGATATCGATTCTGGTATTGACTACGGTATCTACTCTGGCGGACCAATTATTTTCGGTGACGACACAGAAGTTAACGTAAAAGCAAAAGCTGGAGCAATTTATGCAGCAGGAAACTCACGTGTAAACTTCGGTTCAAACACAAAAACTACTATCTCATCTTCTGCTGGTAGAGGTATTGATGCAGGCGGCGTAGTAATTGCTGACGATGCTTCAATGGATATCAAAGGTTACACAGATGGTATCTGGACTACAAATACAAGTGGTGAAGGTGTATCAACAGGTAAAAACGTTAATTTAAACATCACAGCGTCTAGCCACGATGGTATCTACACATACAAAAACACAACATTCGGAGAAAACAACACGGTTGTCATTAAAGCATTGAACAGCCATGCGATTCATTCACTTTACGGTTCAGCAATTAACATCGGTGCTAACTCAAGCTATGACCTATCCGGAACAGATGGTATTAGACAAGAAGGTGGCGCAGCAGCAGCACTTAACGTTGGAACAGGTTCAACAGTTAAAATTGCAGCAGCAGACTACGGTATCTACACTACAGGCTCTGCAACATTCGCTACTAACTCTAAAGCTAACATCCGTGCAGCTTCAAAAACAGCAAAACCAGCAGTAAAAGCAAACGGTGTTGTAACATTCCAAAAAGATACAATGGCATATGTTGAATCACTTTATCCATCATCAACAACATCTGTATTTGACTTAAGTGGCGGAGTAAACTCTAAGCTAGTTCTTAACAGCCCTAAACTTATTGATTTCCGTCAAAATAACAACAATGCATCAACTAAAACGGGTCATATTGTGAAAGGTTATGGTTCCGCAACAGTTGCCAACCAATCACGTCTAGAAATCAACAACGTAAAAAATCTAATGGGATGGAATCACGGTTCTAATTGGTCTGAACCAACAAACAGCGTATGGACTGATATCGAAGCTGGTCGTGTTACATTAGCAAGCAAAAACGGCACAGTTACAACTAACTACTACGGTGGTCCAGTAACAGGAATTAACGGCTTCAACCTATTCGATTACACACGTCTTTCAACAGAAGGTTCTAGTGCTATCGCTCGTCCAGTAGTTAGCCCAATCTATGTTGGTGCGAAAACAGTAACAGGTACTGGTACTCCAGGAAACGACGTTGTTGTTACATTCCCTAACGGAACAACAGCAAAAGCAACAGTTGGCCCAGACGGTAAATGGACAGTAAACGTACCAGCAGGCGTTAACCTTGCTAAAGATCAATCAGTCGTTACCTACCAAACAAATGGTGTAAACGACAGTGCAAACGTAACAACAAAAGTACAACAAGATCTATCTGTACCAGGAACTCCAGATGTTGACAAAGTAAAAGAAGGTGACAAAGTTGTTACTGGTAAAGGTGAACCAAACAAAGAAATCACAATCACACTTCCAGACGGTTCAAAAGTAACTGGTACAACAGACGATAAAGGCGACTTCTCTATCGCAATTCCAGAACAAAAAGAAGACGCAGTTCTTTCAGTAACACAAAAAGGTGACAACGGCCTTGAAGGTAACCCAGCAGTTGTTATCGTTGAATCAAACCAAAAACCAGTCATCACAGCTGACGATCAAACATTCCGCGTGGGAGATTCATTTGACCCATTAGCAGATGTAACAGCAAAAGATAAAGAAGATGGCGACTTAACAGCAGATATTAAAGTTTTAAGCAACAATGTAGACATGAACAAAGTAGGTAGCTACACAGTTCGTTATGCAGTAACAGACTCAGACGGTAACACAACAGAATTATCAGTAACAATCAAAGTTATCGCAGCAACAGCAGGAACAATCACAGCAAACGACTTCACAATCGGTACAGATAACTATGTTAAAGGTGCGCTAACAGGCGACGTTGCTAAAGCATACTTGGAAGTTAATGGAACACAGTTAACTACAATCAACGTATCTGGTTCAAGCTACCAATACTATGCTAAAACAGCTATCTTAGACCCAGCAGACAAAGTATTCATCGTAGCACTTGATGCAAACGGTAAAGTACTACAAAAAACAGAAGTAAAAGTAAATGCAAAAGCAACAACAGGAACAATCACAGCAGCTGACTTCACAATTGGCGCAGACAACTATGTTAAAGGTAACCTAACTGGCGACGTAGCAAAAGCACAATTAGAAGTTAACGGAACGAAACTAACAATGATTACTGTATCTGGTAGCACATACCAATACTACGCTAAAAACAACATCACGAAAGCAACAGATGACGTTTACATCGTAGCTTACGATGCAGCAGGTAAAGAACTACAAAGAACAAAAGTAAACGTTATTAAAGCAACAGCAGGAACAATCACAGCAAATGACTTCACAATCGGTACAGACAACTATGTTAAAGGCGCTCTAACAGGCGACGTAGTAAAAGCACAACTAGAAGTTAACGGAACTAAATTAACAGCAATCGACGTATCTGGTTCAAGCTACCAATACTACGCTAAAAACAACATCAAACAACCAACAGATCAAGTTTACATCATTGGTTATGACGCATCAGGTAAAGAACTACAAAGAACAAAAGTAAACGTAAAAGCAGCAACAGTTACAGCAGGAACAATCACACCTGATAAATTTACACTTGGAACAGATGCTTATGTAAAAGGAACATTCACAGGTGACGTAGCAAAAGTTAGCCTAACAGTTAACGGAACAGTTTACCAAACAATCAACACACCAACATCACCATTCCAATACTACGCAAAAGCTAACATCAAAAACGTAACAGACATAGTAGTAGTAACAGCATACGATGCAACAGGTAAAGTTTTAGATACAAAACCAGTAACAGTAACTACTGATAACGGCCAAGCAGGAACAATCACAGCAAACAGCTTCAAACTTGGTAAAGACAGCTATGTAACAGGAACACTAACTGGCGATGTAGCAAAAGTAGAACTACAAGTGAACGGCGCTCCAGGACAAAAAATTGACGTATCAGGTAGCACATACCAATACTACGCAAAATCTAAAATTCTAAGCGCAACGGACGATGTTAAAGTGGTTGCTTACAATTCAGCTGGCATTGTTGTAAACATCAAATCAGTAGCAATCAGCACAACTGACGGTACTGTAGTAGCAAACGACTTCACAGTTGGAACAGATAGCTATGTAACAGGAACACTTACAGGTGACGTGACTAGAATCGCTCTTAAAGTAGATGGCGTTCTTAAATCAGGTATCCCAGCAACAGCAGGAGCATTCCAATACTACGCAAAATCACTAATCACTTCAGCAACAAACTCAGTAGAAGTTATCGCTTATGATGCAACAGGCGCAGAGCTTAGCACAGCAACTGTAAAAATCAACAAACAAGCACCAGTAGTAACAGCAGGAACAGTAACACCAACAGCATACAAAATCGGAACAAACACATACGTTGAAGGAACATACACTGGCGACGTAGCAAAAGTAGCACTAGAAGTAAATGGTAGCTTACAAAATGCAATCCCAGCAACAAATGGCGTTATCCGTTACTATGCAGGAGCTCTTATCACAAATGCTAGCGACGTAGTAAACGTAAAAGTATATGATGCAGCAGGTAAACTTTTAGACAGCAAACCAGTTACAATCAATGCAGCAACAGGTACTGTAGCAGCAGCTGACGTAAAAGTTGGCGATAGCTACCTAAACGGTACAGCAACAGGTGACGTATACAAAGTAGCACTTAAAGTGAACGGAACTGTTCAAACAAGTGTTGCAATCGTTCAAGCAGACGGATCATACAGATACTACATCAAAGCATTGAACTTAAAATCAACAGACGATGTACAAGTAATTGGTTACGACAACAAAGGTAACGAAATCTCAACATCAAACGTAACAATCGCTGACTAACACGAATCAGACACAATGGTATAACACAACTAAAGGGGAATAGCACTATTCCCCTTTAGTTATTAAATGAATGAGGTGTACAAACGAATGAAAAAAATAGTATTAGCAACAGCAGCAGTATTAACATTAGTCTTTGCAGGAGCATGTGGCAACGCGGCAACAAAAGACGACAAGGAAAAAACAACAGAAACAGCAAAACAAGAATTCAAAACAAAAACAGTCGACAACATTGACATGAAGATTGGCGAAATCAAAACAACAGAAAGCACGAAAAAAGACAAAAATATGGTCAGCATTGCCATGTCATTCCTAAACAACGATAACGCACCAGTTGGCGTTGGCGCAGGCGACTTCAAAATAAAAGCAGACGGTAAAACATTCGACGTTTACCCACAAGGAAACAACTTCGGTGATGAATTCAAACCAAACGAAAAACTAGCAGGAAAAGCATATTTCGAACTACCAAACACAGTGAAAAAAGGCACACTTGTTTACGCACCGATGGATAAAGAAAAAGCAAGCTGGTCCATCACTATTCCAGAAGCCAAATAAGCCATTAAATTCGAAATCAGAAAGGATTGTCATAAATTGAAAATAGTTGTTATGGGATTAGGATATATCGGACTTCCAACGGCCATTATGTTTGCCAATCATAAGCAAGATGTATTAGGAATTGATGTTAACGAGAACGTCATCAAAGAATTAAATACTGGAAAAATTCACATTGAAGAACCAGGACTTCAAGCCGAGTTAGATAGAGCACTTACGAACAAAACATTCCGAGCTGGTTTAGTAGTAGAACCAGCGGATGCGTTCATCGTCTCTGTACCAACACCAAACAATGACGACGCGCTAAAATCATGTGACTTAGGTTACGTACAATCAGCCGTTAGCAACATCTTACCAGTTTTAGAAAAAGGCAATACCATCATCATTGAGTCTACAATCGCCCCAAGATCTACTGAAGATCACATTTTACCTCTCGTTGAAAGTACGGGTCTTATCGTAGGGAAGGATGTATTCCTTGTTCACTGTCCAGAGCGCGTACTACCAGGTCAAATCATCCACGAATTGATCTATAATAACCGCATCATCGGCGGCGTAACACCAGCCTGCACCCAAGCCGGCAAAAAAATCTATAGCGTTTTTGTACAAGGCGAATTAATCGAATCTGCAGCATCTACAGCAGAAATGTCTAAACTAATGGAAAACACATACCGTGACGTAAACATTGCGCTAGCAAACGAACTAGTACACATCTCTGCTGAACTAGGCATCAACGCACTAGACGTTATCAGCATGGCCAACAAACACCCACGTGTTAACTTACACCAACCAGGACCAGGCGTTGGCGGACATTGTTTAGCCGTAGATCCTTATTTCATCGCAGCAAAGGCACCAGCACAATCACATCTGATTCAACGCGCACGTCATATTAACTCCACCATGCCAAACTTCATCGTAGAAAACACCGTGGCTTTAATGGACAAAATCCAAGGCAGAAAAATCGCTGTATTCGGCTTAACATACAAAGGCGACATTGATGATATCCGCGAAAGCCCAGCCCTAGAAATCTATCACGAACTAGACGCGATGTCACAATTCGACGTAGTAGCCTATGACCCGCACGTGAATGCACCATTTATCGAACAAGACATGGCAACAGCAACAGCAGACGCTGACCTTGTATTAGTACTTGTAGATCACTCTGAATTCCGAGCTTTAACAAGTGCAGATTTCAATAACATGCGTACAAAAGCAATTTTAGATACAAAAAATGTGGCAACGGAATGTAAAGACATGGAGAACTACTACGACCTTGGCACACTTTCGAAAATTAAAGAACGTCAAGCCGTCAGCATCATCGCCTAACCAACCGATTTTGCTACTAGAACTGCGATCAAAAATAGAAATGTGGATGATGAATTGAAAAAGATACTTTTAATATCTCAAAATTTCTATCCTGAAATCGGAAGTGCCGCGAATCGCATGAAGCAGTTGTTTCGGTTGTTCAGCAAAGAGTACGACACAACGTTGTACACAACCGAACCGCAATATCCGAATCGTGACATTTACGAGCAGGAAAAGTTTTGGGATGCAGACCTCGAAAGCGAGAAAATTGTCCGTGTAAAAACGAGAACGAGCCAATACGAAGCCAATATGTTATTTCGGTTTCTCCTCTACTTGGAGACGGTATGCCGTTTCATTTTGAAAATAGTTCGAACAAAAGAATCTTTCGATGTCGTCTACGTATCGAGTCCACCCATTTCGATAGCACTTGCCGGTTTAATAGCGAAACGGAAACTAAAAACAAAACTGATTGTTGATATTCGCGATTTATGGCCAGAGTCATTAAAAGGGGTGGGAAAGTTCAATTCACGATTTTTCCTCTACATGGCGTATCGATTAGAAAAGCGCATATACAAAAAAGCAGACCAAATTATCGTGAACAGCGAACGATTCAAAACGTATATCACAGACCAAGGCATTGACCCAGATAAAATAACCTTTGTACCGAATGCATTGACGAATGAAGAATTGGCACTTGGAAGTAAGAAACGACCAATTATTAATGAACCAATCACAGTTATTTACACAGGAAACATTGGGCTAGCACAAGAATTGGCCAGTTTCATCCGAATGGCAGCACACTTCCACGATGACCCCAATGTTTGTTTTAAAATGATTGGCTACGGAACGAATTACCAAAAACTAATCGACTCCGTAAAAGAAAAAGCATTAGCAAACATCCATGTGAGTCCGCCAGACACAAGAGGCAATGTCCTCACAAAATTAGCCCAAGCAGACGTCGCGTTTGTCAGCCTAGTACCACATCCCGTTTTTGAAACAGTCATCCCTGGAAAAATCGTGGACTACATGGGCATCGGCCTACCGATTATCGGCATGGTTTCGGGCTATAGTAAAGAAATTATCAATCAGTCAAATACCGGATTTATTTACGGTCATGACGAAGAAAAGGCGATGTACAACGGACTAACCCATTTAATCGAAAACCACGAGCTACGCGCCCAACTACGCCAAAACGGCCAAAACTACGCCAAAGCAAACTATAACTGGCAGGAAAATTTCAAACGTATTGAAAAAATTATTGCTGGATTTGAATGAGGTAATCACTTATGTCAAAAAAAGTCACCATGTTTGTCTGGAATCATTTTACGAATGATGCACGTGTATTGCGAGAATGTACGGCACTAGCCGAGGCGGGATATGAACTTCAATTGTTGGCGTTAGGACAAGAAAAAACAACAGTAGAAGAACGGCCCGATCCATTTAAAATTAGGCGCCTTGGCTTTAAACTCCCCACCTTTCCACACCGATGGCACAAAATTATTATTTGCTTACTCCTCCTTGCTGCCATTTTTTATACTCCTCTTTTAGTAATCTGCTTCATCGGCACATATCTTGTGCTCTACAAAACCAAGGTAAAATACGTTATTCGCAAAATAGCACTGATCACCAAAATGATTTATTGGGGATTAAAGGCAGATGCCGATATTTATCACGCAAACGATTTAAATACACTATTCCAAGCCGTTGTATGCGGGAAATGGGTACGAAAACGGAAAGTCATATTTGATTCTCATGAAGTGAATGTCAGCCGTTCAGGGTATAACTCGAAAGTTTACCCAATAGCGGAGAAGTTTTTGATGCGGTATATCGATAGTTGCATTCATGAGAATTATACACGAGCGAGATTTATCAAGCGCATCTACAAATTCTCTCCGAACGTGATTTATAACTATCCCTTTTTACAAACACATATCGAACCAATCAACTTACACAAGCAATTAGATTTACCAGAAGATGAACTGATTTTACTTTATCAGGGCGGTCTTCAAGAAGGACGGGGGCTTGATAAATTACTCGAAGCCGTTCCTCACATCAAGAAAGGCACAGTGGTCTTTATCGGAGACGGCAAATGGAAACCGTTTCTAGTCGCCGAAACAGCACGTCAAAATGTATCACATCGCGTGAAGTTTATTCCAAAAGTCCCTGTAGAACAACTGCCTGCCTACACAAAGAATGCGTATATTGGCTTTCAATTACTGAACAATACGTCCTTTAATCATTACTCAGCCGCATCGAATAAACTTTTCGAGTATATCATGGCTGGCATACCAGTTGTCGCTTGTAATTTTCCAGAGATTAAAAAAGTGGTGACAAATGATGAAGTAGGGGTGCTTGTGAAATCCGATGATCCGCTATCGATTGCCGCTGGTGTCAATCAATTAATCGACCAGCCAGAACTACGGGAGAAAATGCACCAAAACACGTTCCAAGCGAGAGAAAAATATAATTGGACAAACGAAAAAATCAAATTCTTGAAAATCTATCAAAGGCTAACAGAGGTGTAGAGATGCAAGATCAGAAACGAAAGAAGAAACAAACGAAAAAGTCAAGAAAGCAGAAGAAAATGGGAGAACTCGAAATCACAACCTTAAACGAGACAAACGAACAACTAAAACAACAACTAGCAGAACAAATACAGCGCGCAGACGAAGAGAACCAAGCCTTAAAAACAGCCCAAGAGAAGCTAGAAGAACAACTAGAAGAACAAATTCACGAAGCAATTTCACTTCGAGCAGAAATGAAAAAACTAGAACAGAACAATAAAACGCAAAAAACAACATTAGAACGACTAAATCAAGAACTTGCGAATCTAGATGCAAAACATCAGGCATTGGCAGAAGAAAAGCAACAAATGCAAGCCCAACTAAGAGGCGAAGAAAGCCTGATGCAACAAGTACAAGCCGCAAAAACAGAACTCGCAGAACACAAGCTTCAGATCATAGCTTTACTAGACAGTCAAAAAGAACCGCTGGAAGCGATTCAAAAAGAAAATGAGGCACAACAACAGATGCTTGAGCAACAAGAAAAAGCTTTGGTTTCCGTTAGGGCTGAGCGTGATCACTTTAAAGGACGTTACAATCAAATCATGAAAACTAAAATTATGAAATGGACTGGGAAATATTGGCTAATAAGAAAAAAACTACGATCAAACAACAAATAAAACAAGTTTTTCGTTCGATTGATACAGTTCAGCAACAGTTAGTGGCAGAACTGCATCCTGTTATTTTAGATGACGCTGATTTAAAAAATGCTGCCAATTGGTGGTATATCCGTGAAGAAGGTCTAGAAGCGCGTGAAGAAAATGGCGACTTACTTTTTATTAACAATACAGAACGCGGGAATTACACTTCCTTTAAAGAAACGAATGTTGCCTTTAAGCGGATGCCAGCACATCATATGGAAGTTTTTCCAGAAGAACAAATAAGCGTCTATGCCGAAGCAGAGCCTTCTGAAGGAGTATCTATCAAAATCGCTATCGTTGAATACAGCGGTCGTGACAAAACAACGACAACGATGGTCGATGTGAATAAGGAGACGCAGATAACCTTGGGAAAAGATTCGAAGTACATTCGTGTCGCCATGAAAGTGACCGGTAAAGGGAAAGCTTATCTCAGAAAAATGAATATTAAACGTGTCTTTAGTACTGCTAAGAAACCAGTGCCGCAAATCATACCACAAGATTCATTCCAGAATGTGCGGGATTTTAAAGAGCTAAAAGTGGCTTGTATTTTCGACGAGTTTACGATGACAAGCTACCGCGAAGAAGTCGAACTGATTACATTCACACCAGAGAATTGGAAAGAAGTTTTGACAGAGAATCGTCCGCACTTCTTGTTTGTAGAATCAGCTTGGCACGGTAATTTCGGTACTTGGCAATACAAAGTTGGACGTTACTCGAACGTTGGCCGTGAGGAACTATTTGAACTCTTGCAATGGTGCCGAGACAATGGCATTCCAACGGTTTTCTGGAACAAAGAAGATCCGATTCACTTTGACAAATTCATTGATTCAGCGAAACGCTTTGACCATATTTACACGACCGATGCGAACAAAATTCCAGACTATCAAAAGCATGCGAAACATAAAAATGTCTATGCGCTTCCTTTTGCAGCGGAGCCAAAACATCATAATCCAATTCAATTGGACACACCACGAGAAGACGGTGTTTGCTTCGCCGGATCGTATTATGCGAACCGCCATCCAGAGCGCCGCGAGATTATGGACGAGATGCTTGCTATTAGTAATGAATTCGGTTTGACGATTTACGACCGGAACTACGAGCGTACCGAACCAGAATTTCGTTTCCCAGCAGAGTTTGAGCATAATGTCGTGGGCAGCCTAGCTTACAACGAGATTGATAAAGCATATAAAGGATACCGTTTCATGCTAAATGTCAACAGTGTGATCCATTCACCAACGATGTTTTCTAGACGCGTCTTTGAAGGGCTGGCCTCAGGAACACCAATTTTGAGCAGCTATTCAGAGGGCATCGAACGAATTTTTGGCAACTTAGTAATGATTGCTCAAAATCCAGATGACTTACGCCAACAGATGACGGCTATTGCAAATGATGAACAGCGCTACCGCCAGTTATCTTTAGCAGGTATCCGCGAAATTTACAACAAGCACACGTATAAACATCGCTTACATTTCATGCTAGAAAATATGGGCATTTCCTTACCAGTGAAGCAAAAAGAAGTAACGGTTATCAGCGTTGTGGAATCAGAAGAAGCACTACAACAAGTCATGCAAACATTCCATAAACAAACCTATACTGCGAAGAAATTACATGTTTTTGTCCGCAATGTATTCGATTTCCAAAATATCAACCAGATTATTAACACGTATCAAAGCGAAACAATCTCGATTTCTTTACTCGATTATGTTACGAATTATCAACGTTTGAACGACTTAGTAGCTTCTGATTTTGTAGCCTTCTTGGGAGAAAATCATTTCTACGGACGTAACTATCTAGAGGATTTGATGATTGCGACAGAGTATACCGATGCTGATTTTATCGGAAAAGGAAATTATATTCGCAAAAAAGACGGCAAGTACTGGGGTGTCAAAGAGACAGAGGAATACACCTTTACGACGAAGTTATCTAGTACGCAAGCCATTTTAAACAGTCATTTTACATTCCGAAAAGACTTGAAAACACTGCTTACGGAATTTACGCAGGGAGCGGATTTATCCAGCTACTTGAAACAAGGCGCCAAGTTGTTTAGTGCCGACAAATACAATTTTATTCACAACGGGAAATGCGCGGAAGAGCAGTGGATTCGCCACGTTGAAATATAGGAGGAAGATAAAGGAATGAGTGAACTACGAATTCTGTTATATGGAGATATTGATTTAAACTTTATGGACGGTTCTGCGGTGTGGCTAACTTCCATCGCGCCAGTGCTAAGTATGAATCCCCATATACAGGTAGACCTACTTTTAAAAGCTAAGGAGCAAAATGATCGCTTGACTAGTGCTTTAAAAGGGAAGGCTAACTTGCAATTGATTCAGCCGTTTGAGCGTTTTTCGACCATGAGTTTTAAGCAACCGACACGTTTGAAAGTGGAAGAAGCCGTGTCCATCATGTTGCAGCTACATCAGGAAAACCCGTATCAATTAGTCATTGTTCGTGGGTTTGATCTCGTGCGTGAAATGATGAAGCACGAAGCTTTCCGCCACATCACCGTGCCATATTTAACAGATTTCAAGCACGATGATCGCTCCACACCAGAAGAGCGTGCCGATTTAAAACGCGTCTACGATCACTTTGACCATCTCTTTTTACAAACGAAAGAAACGAAAGAAGCCTTCCAAAAATTGATTTCCGTCGATGGCGAGAAAATTCGCTTATTGTATCCGATGGTTCCTGAGTCTGACAGCATCCCGAGTTTCAGAAATAAGCATAGCCGATTAATTTATAGCGGTAAGTTCCACGAAGATTGGTACACCGAAGAAATCATTTCTGCAACGGAAAAATTACATGCGATGGATACGCGGATTCATACACAAATTGTGGGCGATAAATTTCAGGAACGTTTGCGAGAACGTGAAGCCCAACTCCGCATCAAAAAAGCATTCAATGAAGAAGAATCGATTGATTGGGTAGGCGCTGTTTCTAGGGAACATTGCCAAGACTTGATCGAAGAAGCCGATGTTGGCATTAGCTGGCGAAGCCCTGGATTAGACAATGACGATAGCGTTGAACTATCTAGTAAACTTTTGGAATACGGTCGCCTAGGAAAACCAGCATTAGTTCGGAAAACAAAGATGCATGAAGCCATTTTGGGAGCAGATTATCCGCTATTTGTAGATACAGAAGCTGACTTTATTGAGAAAACCGCGCGTGTGTTACAAGACGAAACGCTTTACCGCCAAGCAGCAGAACAAATGTATGAAGCAAGTAAGTACTTTACATTCCACGCGGCATATCAGCGTTTGAAAGACTTTATCTGGTCATTCCAAAAACAACCTATCAAAATTGTATTCGCCGGTCATGATTTGAAATTTGCTCGTATGTTAATCGAACATTTTGAAGGGCATCCGCATTTTGAAGTACGGACCGATGTGTGGAGTTCGCATGAGAAACATGATGAAAAGCATAGCTTGGCCTGTTCTGAATGGGCAGATGTTGTCTTTTGTGAATGGGGACTAGGAAATGCCGTTTGGTACTCGAATCATAAACAACCGCATCAAGAAATCATCGTACGCATGCATTTCCAAGAGAAAGATTTGAAGTTTCCACGTTTGATGAACTTAGACAATATTCACAAAATTATTGTGATTACGCCATATATGCTAGAAGAGTTTCACCGCATCTTCGGGATTCCACGTCATAAGATGGTCTATATTGATAATTTACTGGACGCCGAAAAATTCGATCTTCCTAAACAAGATGGCAAAGAATTTCGTTTAGGGATTTGCGGGATTTTACCAGCGAGAAAACGCGTAGACTTAGCCGTTGATTTACTAGAAGCGATGTGGAAAAAAGACCCGCGCTACAAGTTGTCGATTAAGAGTAAGCATCCGAAAGATGTGGCTTGGTTAATGGCTCGTGAGAAAGAACGTGCTTATTATGACGCCATTTTTGAACGAATTGAGAATGCACCTTGGAAAGACAATGTTATTTTTGAACCGCACGGTGATGATGTCAATGAATGGATGAGCACGATTGGGTATTTGTTATCGCCAAGTGATTACGAAGGCTCACACGTTTCGGTTTCCGAAGCGATGGCCAGTGGTTCTGTACCAGTGATTCGTGATTGGAAAGGCGCCGATACCGTTTATCCTGAAAAATACATCGTGCACACGTTAGAAGACGCGATTGCAACAGTGGAACAAAACGGATTAACAGAAGCCGAAATGACCGAAAGAAAGCAGTTTGCCAAAACGAAATTTGATAGAAAAAGAATTGTCCGTGAGGTTGCTGTTCTAGTACGAGACAGCCTCACCGCAGCGAAATAAGAAAGGATGATAGAAATTTCCATGGAAAACAAGATAGAACAGGCATCGATACAACACGTAGAAGTTTTTTTCAACAAAGCCTATCTACAAATTAAAGCGATGTCGACAGATCCAAACCAAGAATTGATGTATGCCTTTTATGTGTATAAAACGGGTGAGGTGGATGCGATTGAAAAATCAGCCTACAAAAAATTCGACACGCACCAACTAGAAATTACAGCACCAGGTGAGTACCGCGTGAAAGTCTTTGCAAAAAACAAAAATACAGGAAAAGTCATGACACAATCCAGTAAAACCGTGCAGTACACCATGATCAAGGACTACTGAGCGAAGAGGAGATGGAACATGTTACACGGAAAACATTTAATCAATGGAAGTAAGACACTTGTGATTGTCTTCCAAAACGCCGCCAAGCCACTAAACGATGCGATACCAGATATTTATAGCGGCAAGGTGACGCAAGAAGAAGTCGCCGAAATGCATGAGCGTTATACGTGGATGAAGTTCGCAGAGCGCGTGCCTAAGGCTGATTATTTCTTCGTGAAGGATCACTTTTCGAGTGTGTACGGCTGGTATTTCATGGATCATGGGACATTCATTCATGAAGCTTTCAACGATGCACTGACAACATTTATTAAACAACATGGCTACAAACGTGTCATCGCTTTTGGATCAAGTAAAGGTGGGACAGGCGCGCTACTTTACGGTGTCATGAACCCACTCATTACCGATGTCCTTTCGCTCATTCCGCAAATACATGTCGGGCGCTTTATTAACCGTCTGTGTCCTGATGAGAAAGCTTTGTTTTACGGGAACACGCCTGGTTTCGAGAAGCAAGTAGATGAATTTCTGTTTGCAGATAAGCTGTACGCGGGCTATAAAAACACGAAGCTGTACTTGTACTCCGGCATTTTCGACATCCAATTCGAGGCATTGCTTCGCTACCAAACCTTTTTAACGAAAAAAGGGATTGCGAGTGAGCTACTTCTAAACCGCAGTGATGAACGACATACACGCCTTGTCAATCAGTACACCACGTTTATTTACGGGGCTTTAGAAGACTTAATTGACCAAAGCGAAAATCGGATGGACCAACAAGCGATTAAGATTGCCCCTTCCGTTCGTGTACTAAAGGAACAATAGATAGGAGATAAGCTATATGAAAATCACAATGGACGATGTCCGATATCAAGATGCCAACCTAGCGCTTTCTTTCACCGTGACAGGAGCCACCGAACCGTGTGAATTTGCGTATTACTTGTATCAAGATAACCAACTCATCAAGAAACGTTGGTATGAACCAGCCAGCAAAAAGAACGAGATTCAATTCCGACCATTATTTAGCGGTGCTTACAAAATCAGACTTTTTGTTCGCCAAGGAGAAGAAGTCGTGTTCGCGCAAGTTTCCAACGAACTGTATATCGATTGTGTCGCAGAAAAAGAATTGGAAGTTACGTTTCCAGGTGAAAAAATCTTCTTTGATGATGTGCCGGTCAAGTATTTATTCCAGCCAGCGAAGAAGCCTTCGAAGCATTTAATTTTATCGTTTTCAGGTCTTTATTCCACAGAGTTTCGTGGCGGCGCACCAGTGTATAACCACATTCGGACGTTAGAACCGGTGGATGCGAATAAGTTGTTTATTTTAGATTCGTATCAAGATCAATTTTGTTATTATGTTGGTTTTGGAAGAGAGCATCAATTTGAGCGTAGCGTGGTGAGTTTAATTACGACGATTGCGAATCAACTCCATATTTCTGCTGAAAATATTATTGCGACAGGTTCTAGTAAAGGTGGTGCCGCAGCATTGTACTACAGCTTGAAATATCGTTACGGCAAAGCCATTATCGGCGCTCCGCAAGTGTATATTGCCAATTACTTGAACCAACGTGCGACTTCTGATTCGATGCTGGAACGTTATTATCGGATTCTTGGTGACAACCATGAGCTGGGCAAACAATTTTGGAATCAGTTGATTTTGAACCAAGTAGCCAAAGCCACGCAATTTCCAGAATTACATTTTCATGTAGGAAAAGGCGATTTCCATTATCCAAAACATCTTGTACCACTATTTAAAGAGCTGGATAAACGGGAAGTGACCTATCGTCTGGATTTAGCGGACTACACCGAACACAATCAGACGGGACAATATTTTACACCATTCTTATTTGAAACTGTCTCTAAAATGATCTAAAAACAAAGGAAGAAGTGAACATAAACGATGCGCGAAACGGTTCAAATTTTAAAAGAGCAGGCACAGCATTTTCGTAAAATTGCGCGGATTGCAAGGTACGACCAGCGAGCGGTGTATCAAAGCCATTACTTGGGGATGATTTGGGAAGTGTTAAGCCCGACATTGCAAGTGTTGATATACTATTTCGTGTTCGGGATTCGAATGAACGGAGCAGCGTCAATGGAAGCGGGTGTGCCATACATTGTTTGGATGCTTGCCGGCGTTATTCCATGGTTTTTCATCAGTGCCATTATTGTTTCTGGCGCGAACTCGATATATAGCAATTTGAATATGGTTTCGCGGGTGAAGTTCCCGATGAGTATTTTGCCGTCAATTACGATTTTTAAATCACTTTACAGCTACGCGACGATGCTTGTCATATTACTCGGATTTTTATTAGTTAATCATATTTTTCCAACGATTTACTGGACACAATTTTTCTACTACTTCGTATGTATGTGCTTATTCTTGTACGCCGTGTCTTTATTCAATGCCACTATTACGATTTTATTCCGCGATTACCAGCTGATTATCAGCTCTGCGATGCGACTTTTATTCTTCGTATCCGGCGCCGTGGTCGATGTAACCGCCAATCCAGACTCACTACTCACCAAAATTTTAAAATTAAATCCGTTTGTGTATATCATTGAAGGCTTTCGCGACAGTTTCTTCTCACGGCAGTGGTTTTTCGAAGAACCGTGGTGGACAGCGTACTTCTGGGGAGTTACATTACTAGTCTTAGGCGTTGGCTCTATCTTACATCTCCGCTTTAAAGACCGCTTTATGGATTACTTATAAGAAAGGACGAGCAAAAATGACAGAACCTATCGTGCGTGTAGCGCATGTTTCCAAACAATATAGCATGATTACAAGCCCAGCAAAGCAACTACGATCATTACTTCGTCCCAACAAATCCAAACCGGCTTTTCTAGCATTACGAGACATTTCATTTACGGTTCAACCAGGTGAAACGGTAGGATTAATCGGACTTAACGGTTCAGGAAAATCAACCATATCCAACATTTTAGCAGGCATTATCCAGCCAAGTCACGGCACCGTCGAAACAAAAGGGGAAGTTTCTTTATTAGCCATCGGTGCAGGTTTAAAACCGAACTTGTCTGGCATGGAAAACATTCGTTTGAAATGTATCATGCTCGGCTATTCCAATCAACAAATTGCCAAGATGATTCCAGCTATTACTGAATTTGCCGACTTACACGAATTCATCGATCAACCAATCAAGCGCTATTCCAGCGGTATGAAAGCCCGACTTGGTTTTGCCATCGCCGTTCAAATCGACCCAGACATCTTGATTATCGACGAAGCATTATCTGTTGGCGACACCACGTTTTACAAAAAATGTACTGACAAAATCGCTGAGTTTCAAGCATCAGGAAAAACCATTTTCTTTGTCAGCCACGCACTTCGCCAAGTCCGCGATTTGTGCGACCGCATCATCTGGCTACACTACGGCGAAATCCGCTTAGATGGTCCAGCCGATGAAGTAGGCCTAGAGTACAGCAAATTCGTCCATCATTTCAACAAACTATCCAAAGAAGAAAAGAAAGAATACCAACAAAATCTTAAGAAACGCCAAGCCAACGTAGAGCAACTTGATACATCACATGCGTATAGCGCAAAAAAAGCACACGGCGCTATCCGAAAATCAACCATCCTGTACCTTGCCATTCTCTGGGTCTTCACTATCTTCAGCGGACTCTTCATGGAATCTGCCACATTTTTGACGAAATTTCATGAATTACTGGCTAGTATTTGCAAGATTGGTGGATGACGTTACAACAAGCACACGAAAAGTAAGGTAAGATTTAAGAGACTTCGTATTAGTCACCACTGTGTGCTGTGTTCCCCACTGAAAAATCGAAAGAGAACACCATTCCTCAATGTATTTCCCCGTATGCATCACCAAATATGCAAGCGAAAAGTACTTGGACAATTACGCCAATACGTACGGTTTCGAACACACCGTTTTACGCGATGCAACTATTTTTGGATCACGTCACAACCATAAGACGTGTGGTACCGATAAATATGGACTAAAACAGCAGCAAGCCAAAAGGAAGCACCTATCCTAAAAAAGGGAGTTTCAAATACTAGAACCGCAAATATAAAAGGAGGCATTTATATGCTACAAACATTTGGAGTTGAAATAGACGAAAATTTTCTGGAAATACTCTTATTTTCCAACAAGTCATTCGATAAATATTCCAAGAAGAAAGTATTACCAGCTAAAACTGTTATTGATGCTAGCGTAACAGAGAATCGTTCATTCATTTATATAGAAAAAGGAGTAACCAAAATTGTGGCAAGCCATAATACGAAAGAAACAACGATATCATTTTCTGGGGATGGAGAATTTATCGGGTTCGCTTCGTTATTATCACGAGGAAGCAGTCAATTTGCGTTAGAAACAATATCGGAGACAACCGCCTATTTCATTGATCCATATTTCGTTTTAAATGTCATCGATGAATCTGGTTGGGGGACCTCGATTTTGCTTAAAATTATTGAAAACTTAACACAATCTGTTAATTATTACGGTCAATTTAACCTTTTACCTGCAAAAGCAAAGGTTGCAGCCGCATTATTGCATTTAGAATCGAAAAAATTGGGTAAAGGAGAAGGGCAGTTACCAAAAGAAATCTGCCAACATCACCTTGCTAGTTATTGCCAAATTACACGGGAATACGCAACGACGATTTTATCCAAGTTTGAAGAAGAGGGGCTTGTCAAATTAACACCAAAACCAATTACAATTTTGGATATTTATGCATTGAAGCAAATGGTAGGCTTTGAAGTCGCTGGCTCATTACATTAAAATATACACAAAAAGGGAATAAAATAGTACGAATGATTGATGATTTATGGTAAGATAAAAGGGAGAACTGTGAAAAGACTTGTATCGAGATGAATAAACATTATGGAACTTATTGAAATTCGAGTTTTCATATAATTTATTCTTCTCGAACCAAGTCACATAAAGAGCGCGGATAACTCTTTTATAACTACCATGAAGCAAAACATAATAAGGTTAGAACAGCTCGTAAATCTTGGTTTTTTAATCAAGACATGTTTATTAGAGTGGTTCTAGCCTTTTTTGTGGGCTACATAGATGCGCAAATACAAATGGGATATCGGTAAATGGGGAAATTGGAAATCTGGAGGTCATGAAAATGAACTGGGTAGAAAAGAAGTTAGATGCTATTTACAAGGCATTGCAGACGGATGCAGAGACGGGCTTAACGACGGACGCGGCAACGAAGAAGAGGGCTGAGGTCGGGGCCAACAAATTTGAAGAAGGAAAGAAGGAATCATTACTTTCTAAAATTGGGCATCATTTGCTGGAAATTACGACGATTATTTTGCTTGTCGCTGCGGCGATTTCGCTTTACTTGGCAGTTACGACGGGGTACGGTTATCCGAAAGTGATCGTGATTTTGGCGATTGTTGTGCTGAATATGGTGCTTGGGATTTATCAGGAGAACAATGCGGAGAAGGCGCTTGAGGCGTTGCAAAGTATGAATGCGCATATGACGGTGGTGTTTCGTGACGGCGTGAAACAGGAAATTGACGCGACGGAATTGGTTCCGGGAGACATTATTGAGTTGAATGTGGGGGACATGATTCCAGCGGATGCGCGCTTGATTGAAAGCCGGAGTTTGCAAGTCGAGGAGTCAGCGCTGACTGGTGAAAGTGTGCCGGTTGAGAAGGATACGGACGCTGTTGTTTCGGAGAAAGCGCCGATTGGTGACCGTTTTAATATGCTATTTTCGGGATGCTTGGTGACGGCTGGTCGTGGACGGGCGGTCGTTGTGGAGACGGGAATGCAGACGGAAATGGGGAAAATCGCTGGCCTGATTAATGAGACGAAGAAAACCGAGACGCCACTGCAAAAACGCTTGAAGGAGCTGGCGAAACGTTTAAGTATTGTCGCGCTAGTTGCTGGTGTGTTAGTATTCGGGATTGGGTTATGGCACGGTGAAACGATGATTGAAATGCTGATGATCGCGGTTTCTCTTGCGGTTGCGGCGGTTCCGGAAACGTTGCCGGTCATTGTGACGATAACGCTTGCTTATGGCGTGCAAAACATGGTGAAGAAAAACACGATTATTAGACGGATTCCAGCGGTTGAAACGATTGGAAACACGTCGGTTATTTGTTCGGATAAGACGGGGACGTTGACGCAGAACAAGATGCGGATTCAGCAAATTTGGTCGGTGGACGGGACGCCAACGAAGGTGGAAGAAACGTTTAATGAGACGGAAAATCAGCTTTTGGAAATGTTGAGCTTGTCGAATAACGCGACGATTGAGGTGCGTGACGGTGAGGAGACGATTATTGGGGACCCGACGGAGTCTTCGATTATCCGATTGCTAAATGAGAAAGGTTTGACGAAAAAGGATTTGGAAGCGAAATCGCCACGGGTTTTTGAATTGCCTTTTGATTCGGAGCGTAAGTTGATGACGACGATTCATGAAGTGGAAAATGGCTTTTTGGCTATTACAAAAGGAGCTTTTGATAGGATACCGGTTGCTTTTACGGAGGAACTTTTGCAACAGGCACGGGAGGTTCATGATCGGTTTGCCGAGAAGGCGTTGCGTGTGATTGCGGTTGCTTATAAGCGGTATACGGAAATGCCAACGGACCTTAGCGCCGAAGCGTTGGAGCATGATTTAGCGTTTGCGGGGATGGTAGGTATGATTGATCCGCCGCGTCCTGAGAGTAAACGGGCGGTTTTGGCGGCGAAACAAGCGGGAATAAAGACTGTAATGATTACCGGCGACCATATTGTGACGGCTTCTGCGATTGCGCGGGAAATCGGTATTTTGGAAGAAGGCGACAAGTCGATTACGGGTGCGGAGCTTGCCGAGATGTCACAGGCAGACTTAGAGCGCACGGTGCGTGATTATGCGGTGTATGCGCGTGTGAGCCCAGAGGACAAAATCCGGATTGTACAAGCGTGGCAGAAGAACGGCGAAGTGGTGACGATGACAGGGGATGGCGTGAACGATGCGCCGGCTTTGAAAGCAGCAGATGTTGGTGCCGCGATGGGAATTACCGGGACGGACGTTTCGAAAAATGCTGCGGACATGGTCATTACGGATGATAATTTTGCGACAATTGTCGATGCGGTGTCAGAAGGTCGGACGGCGTACGAGAACATTCGCAAAACGATTTACTTCTTGCTCAGCACGAACTTTTCACAAATTTTCATTATGTTCATTGCGATTTTATTAGGATGGGGTGCGCCGGTCGTTGCCGTGCAGTTATTGCTTATTAACGTTGTTGCTGACGGGATTCCTGGTTTTTGCCTCAGTCGTGAAAAAGCGGATGCTAACGTGATGGAACGCCCACCGATGAAGAAAAACAGTGGTATTTTTGCCAATGGTTTAGGCGCAAAAGTGGCGACGCAAGCCGTTGTGTTCACAGTTGTTACGTTGGTCGGTTTTTATATCGGGAAATTCGTAGACATTAATGCAACGGTTGGCGCGAGTGCGGAAGTTGGCATGACGATGGCGTTTGTTATTTTGGCTTGGTCGTCTGTATCGCATATTTTCAACGTTCGTAGCGACGAGTCGATTTTCAAAATTGGCTTTTTA
The DNA here is from genome assembly GCF_000766865.1 of Listeria booriae. Taxonomy (GTDB): domain Bacteria; phylum Bacillota; class Bacilli; order Lactobacillales; family Listeriaceae; genus Listeria_A; species Listeria_A booriae. The sequence continues at coordinate 51,606 of NZ_JNFA01000025.1, read as the reverse complement.
TCCAACAAACCGTTATTCTTTAGCGCGATGCTATCGATGGTCATTATTTTGCTAATGGTAATCATACCGCCAGTTGCTAGCACTTTCTATCTTGTACCGCTAAGCTTAACGCACTGGTTGCTAGCCTTTCTTTTATCAGTATTCCCATTGGTTTTTGTAGAAATTCAAAAAGCAGTAAAAAACAAAAAAGGAGACGGTAAAAATGCGTAAAGATAAACAAAAAGTAATTTTAATTGGTGCTGGAGATGTTGGAGCAAGTTATGCGTTCGCGTTGACATCGCAAAATATTGCTCGGGAAATCGGGATTATTGACTTAAATGTCGGCAAAAAAACGGGAGATGCGTTGGATTTATCGCACGGTTTGGCGTATACATCACCGAAACAAATCTATGTGGCAGATTATAAAGATTGCGCCGACGCCGACCTTGTTGTCATCACAGCTGGAGCCGCACAAGCTCCCGGCGAAACTCGACTTGATCTCATCAGCAAAAATTTAAAAATAACGAAAAGCATTGTGGACAGCGTCATGTCTAGCGGCTTCGATGGTATTTTTCTCGTTGCCACCAATCCTGTCGATGTCTTAACGTACGCCGTCTGGAAATATTCTGGTTTACCGAAAGAACGCGTCATCGGTTCAGGAACTTCACTGGACAGCGCGCGCTTCCAACAAGCGTTAGCAGAATTAGTTGGCGTCGATGCGCGTGACGTGCAGGCCTACACACTTGGTGAACATGGCGATAGCCAATTCCCGGTCTGGTCGCATGCCAATATCGGCGGCTTGCAAATTAAAGAATGGATGAAAGACCATCCTGAAATCACCGACGCCGTTCTGGATGAATTATTCCACAAAGTTCGCGACGCTGCATATGAAATCATTGAACATAAAGGCTCGACGTATTACGGCATTGCCATTTCACTGGCCCGCATCACAAAAGCCATTTTCAACGACGAAAATGCGATTTTGCCACTTTCGGTTTATTTAGAAGGTCAATATGGCCATTCCGACATTTACATTGGCTCAACCGCAGTCATTAACCGTGAAGGTATCAAGTTTATTATCGAAATGCCGCTCAATGAAAAAGAGCAAGCCGATATGGATAATTCGGTATCAGAAATCAAAGGCATGATGAAAGATTTCTTCTAAAATCGCAAAAAACAGGAGGGATCACCATCATGGAAGCCAAACCACCAGTGACAAAAAAACACGATTTACAGAAGCAAAAACAGTTTTTGATCCGCTTTTTGTATATTGCTAGCATTGTCTGCATCATTTTCTTAGCGCTAAAATATGTTTTGCCACTCTTATATCCATTTTTGATAGGATTCGCACTTGCTTGGATGTGTATGCCGCTCACGCGATTACTAGCCCGTAAGACCGGATGGCGAAATCGCAAAGCCTGGGGATTAATGGTCATGTTAATCTTTTACGCCATCGTGAGTACGCTCCTAATCTTTGGCATTTTGGAACTATTTCATTTATTGGGAAGCTCCGTTGGGAATCTTCCGAGCTATTACCAAAACGATATTTTGCCAGCGTTACAGCGGATTGAAGATTGGGGTGCCGAATGGATTCATAATGTGGCGCCAGAACTTGCCGATCAATATTTGGATGTCTTCCACACGATTATTGCAAAAGCAGGGGCATTTGTAATCTCGTTATCAGGAAGTATCGCGAGCTGGATTGCCAACGTAACCTTGTCTTTACCGAGCATGTTCATTTTCTTCTCGTTTAGTATGTTGTTCTCTTTCTTTATCGTTTGGGACTTCGATAAGGTCGGCGCGTTTATCCGACGTCAACTGCCAGATCGTGTTAACCGAGTAGCTCACGATGTTCACCAGCATTTCAAAACAACGACGGTCGAATACATTAAAGCCTACCTTATCATCGCGGGAATTACATGTGTCGAGCTATTTATTGGCTTGACGATTCTAGGTGTTCCTAACGCGATTTGGATTGCCTTAGGAATTTCAGTTTTCGACATGTTACCGGTATTTGGAACTGGCGGCATCATGATTCCGTGGGTACTTCTCACATTCATCAACGGAGATTTCAGTTTTGCGATTGAATTACTGATTTTATACACCGTCATCACGATTATCCGCAATTTCATCGAACCAAAAATCCTCGGTACAAAACTTGGCCTAAACCCAGTAGTGGCTTTATTTACAATGTATGTTGGTCTGCAACTATTCGGCATTATCGGCCTAATTTTAGCACCAATTGTCACCGTTATCGTCAAGGATTTTCACGACGCGGGCCGTTTCAAGTTATGGAAATATGAATAATAGGGGCATAACCCAAATAAATCGGCGAGAAGCGCTCGCATTGTTGAGGCTGTTCGAAGGAACTGAGTTACAGCCTCAATATGCCTACGAGTTTTCGAGTAGGCGTTCCATCAAGATTCAGACGGTGAATTCCAAGCGGTTCTGCTACACTAACGTTACGCATAACTTCTCGCATGGTCGGGGATACGACTCCCTCCCTGCTTTCAGTCATCACATACACCAGTATGCTCCGCTTCCGGCTTCCGCCAAACTCCCTGAATACAAACGCTTTCGCTCGATTTGTGTACAGCAAAATTTTTCGTCCTACCCAAGGAGATGGCAGGGCGATTTTGCTCTATCTTGAGTTTTGCTCCAAATTCCTATTTTGGGATTGAAAGAGGACAAAACATGCACTTCCATGTATAATAAGGGAACACAATGAAGAAAAGGGAGCGATTTTATGCAGAAATTAATACAGTTTATCGTTATTGTTGTGCTTTTTTCAGCGGTAGGCTATTTCCTATACACTTGGTCTGGAGCCATTTTAACGGTAGTGACAATCGGAGCAGAAATTATGGCGCTTGTCATAGTCGTGCGGCTACTTCTTTGGGATCAGCGCAATACCACATCGAAAATTGCATGGGTCGCAGCAGTGTTTGTGTTACCAGTTTTAGGCGTTGTTTTATATTTATTCTTTGGTAGAAACCCGCAAAACCGTATTTTCACAGCGAACCAAATCAAAGAAAAAGAGAAGTTGATTGATGCTGTACATAATTTGCCAATCAACCAATCGGACAAGGAAGTACCGGAACTATCAAAAAGCTTGTACGCGCTCACGGATATTCGGCCAGTGAACGGTAATAAAGTCACGCTTTTAACAAACGGTTCGGAGACGTTTCCTGCCATTTTGGCGGCATTACGAGAAGCGCAAGATCATATTCATATTCAATATTACATTTATCGCCAAGATGACATTTCCACAGAAATCCGCGATATTTTAATTGAAAAAGCCAAGGCTGGTGTGACCGTGCGTTTCATGTACGATGGTATGGGTTCGGCGCATTTGAAGCCAGAGTTTTTAGAGCCATTAAAGCAAGCAGGTGCGACGATTCATGCGTATGACCCAGTTCGTTCTATCTGGATTGCTCGTACCGCGAATTTACGAAATCACCGCAAGATGGTTGTCATTGATGGCCAAATTGGTTTTACAGGTGGCTTGAATGTTGGGGAAGAGTATCGTAGTAACACGCCAGATTTCGAGGTGTGGCGCGATACGCATGTGAAAATCGAAGGCCCTGGTATTATCGAGTTGCAAGAATCGTTTCTAACGGATTGGGTGTACATGGAGAATCGGGCTGGTGCAGCGGATGAATATATTAGTAAAGCTGGCATTGCGCGTTATTTGAATCCGAAACCAGCAGAAGAAGCCGATGATTGGGTGCAAATCGTGTATGGCGGCCCATATGACAAAGAGAAATGGGTTCGTGATGCGATGCTTGATTTGATGGATTCTGCGAAGAAATCAGTCTGGATTGCTAGTCCTTATTTTGTCCCTGATGAAGAATCGCTCGCTGTTATTCGCCGCGTATCGATGAGTGGTATCGATGTACGCGTGATTATTCCAGGTAAAGGCGACCGCGGTGTTTCCTTCTACGGCAGTAACGCCTACATCGAAACAATGATTGACGCCGGTGCAAAAATGTATTCGTACCGCGATGATTCGTTTATTCATGCGAAGCTGATGCTTGTTGACGGGGAGCGCGCAGCAGTTGGAACGGCGAATTTTGATATTCGAAGCTTCCGACTAAACCATGAGTTGATGGTATTCTTGTACAACCGAAGTGACGCGATTGTGAAAATGGAACGTGATTTCAATGCCGATTTCTTGGAAAGTCATCTGTATACCAAAGCAGAAATGACTTCGAAATCAAGAACGAAGCGGATGCGCGAGACGTTAGCGAATTTATTATCACCAATTTTATAAGTGAGAAATGCCAACTGGTGTCTAGTGAACTGGTTGGTATTTTTTGATGTTGCGTAAGATAGTTTAAAAAACAGGTGACGTGTGAGACATAAATATGGTATAATTCACACGATATCTATTTGTTACAGCTATAAATAATCATGATTTAATTATTCAGACTACTTTGTGTGTATTATCTAACATCGGCGTGCCATTTGCCTTAGATATAGACATAAAAGACGAACTAAGAGGGGAATTAAAATGACAACACAAGTGAAAAAGTTAACATTGATTGGGCTAATCCTGATGATCTTTACATCGGTTTTCGGGTTTGCCAACAGTCCGTCCGCGTTTTATTTAATGGGATATGGAGCGATTCCGTGGTATATCTTATCTGCCATCTGTTTCTTCATTCCATACGCGCTTATGATGGCTGAGTTTGGTTCAACATACAAGAAAGAACAAGGGGGCATTTTTTCTTGGATGAATGATAGCGTAGGACCGCGTTTTGCTTTTATCGGCACGTTTATGTGGTTTGCGTCTTACGTTATTTGGATGGTAAGTACATCTTCGAAAGTTTGGATTCCATTATCGACCTTTATTTTTGGTGGGGATAAAACGCAGGAATGGCGCTTATTTTCACTGACACCGACGCAAACGGTAGGTATTCTAGCGATTCTTTGGATTATCGTAATTACTTTCTTTGCATCGCGTGGTTTGAAACAGATTTCGAAAGTGACAGCAGTTGGAGGTATTGCAGTAACAGGCTTGAATGTGGTTTTGTTACTTGTGAGCTTACTTATTTTAGCGCTAAACGGCGGGGAATTTGCACAGCCAATTACGGGTTGGACATCGTTTGTTGAATCGCCAAATCCATCGTATGTGACACCACTTGCGACGCTTTCCTTTGTCGTGTTTGCGATTTTTGCTTATGGCGGGATTGAAGCTGTCGGTGGTTTAGTTGACCAAACGAAAAATCCTGAGAAGAACTTTCCAAAAGGAGTTATTATTTCAGCGATTATCATCTCGGTTGGCTACGCGCTTGGGATTTTCCTTTGGGGCGTAAGCGCGAACTGGCTACAAGTGCTTAGCGGCAAAACAACGAACTTAGGGAATATTACGTACGTTTTGATGTACAATCTTGGGTTTGAATTAGGTAACGCGTTCCATATGAGCGTTGCGGCGGCTGGTCAAATGGGCACGTGGTTTGCTCGTATTACCGGTTTATCGATGTTCTTAGCGTACACGGGTGCCTTCTTCACATTGATTTATTCACCGCTTAAAACATTGATTCAAGGAACGCCAGCAGAAGTTTGGCCGAAGAAAATGACACGAATGAACAAAGCAAACATGCCAGAATTTGCGATGTGGATGCAATGTTTAGCCGTTGTTGTTATTATTTTACTCGCATCATTTGGCGGCGATAATGCCTCTGCTTTCTATAACAAATTAACATTGATGGCGAACGTTTCAATGACACTACCTTATCTTTTCCTAGCATTCGCGTTCCCATTCTTTAAAGCAAAAGAAGGTCTAACACGCGAGTTCGTCATTTACAAAAAGAAATGGCAAACATATCTTGGAACATGTGTCGTGCTTGTCGTTGTGGGCTTTGCAAACATCTTTACAATTATCAACCCAGCAATTACAGGCGATTACAATAGTACTATCTGGATGATCGCTGGACCAGTCGTGTTCGCATTGATTGCTTTTGTCTTATATGAAATTTATTTAGGCAGAATGAAGAAGAAATAAATAAAACTTAGAGTATGGTGTTTTTGCTGCCATACTCTTATTTTGGAAAATATTTATTTTTTGCTTGGCGAGATGAGTCATAATTTGTTATAATCAAGGAGGAAGATAGATAAAAAAAGAAATTGAAGGAAGGTGCTATTCATATGCAATCGCGGGATGATGCATTAAAAGATGGCCAAAAGGACACGACATGGAGTGACTGCGCCGAAGCTTTTCAAATTATTATTGATCGGATGCGTCAACAAACGGAAGATCAGCAACAACGTTTACAACAAACAATCGATATGTTTAAAGAACGTCAACGAGAATTACAGAAACAGATAGATGCTAATAAATAGAAATGAAGAAGGCTGGGCTTGCTGCTTGGTCTTTTTTTAATTATTTCCCGGGGAATAATGGTATAATTTGTGGAAAAGGAGTTGGCGCAAGTATGAAGGTGTATCATTATGATGCGTTTAGTGAGCTTCCAAATATGGGGAATCCGGCAGGTGTTGTGTTGGATGCGGACGGTTTAACGACAGAAGAAATGCAGGAAGTGGCGCAAAAAGTTGGTTTTAATGAGACAGCTTTTGCGTTGGCATCGGATGTGGCGGATATTCAGCTACGTTATTTCACACCAGGTCATGAGATGAATCTTTGTGGTCATGGAACGATGGCGGCGATTGGGGCGTTAATTGATCGCGAGCTTTTGTCTAAAGATGCGGAAATACGGGTAGAGACTAAAGCAGGGATTTTGACGGTGAACATAGCGCAGGATGTGGCTAGTCGGGCAATGATTACGATGCAACAAGCGGCGCCAATTTTTGAAGCATTTTCGGGGAGTCCTGCGGCGCTTGCGGAAGTGATTGGTTTGACGGAGCAGGATATTGATAAGGCGATGCCGATTGTGTATGGAAGTACGGGGATTTGGACGGTGATTGTGCCTGTGAAAACATTGACGGCGTTTCAGAAGATGAAGCCAAATAATGCGAGTTTTCCAGAGATATTAACGGAAAAACCGCGGGCTTCGATTCATCCGTTTTGTTTGGAAACAGTAGATTCAGCGGCGGATATGCACGGGAGACACTTTTCTTCGCCGTTTTCTGGAACAATCGAGGACCCTGTGACAGGAACTGCATCCGGTGTGATGGGCGCCTATTTTGCGACATACATAAAACCAGGAGAGACCGATTTGACGGTAGAACAAGGGTTGGAGATAGGTCGAGATGGGCGCGTAATCGTTCATATTAGGAAGCAGGCGTCAGAAATGAAAGTTGCCATCACAGGAACGGCCATTTTTGTGAAGGAACTGGAGGTATAACAGGAGTATTTTCCTAAACTCTGCTATAATAAAAATGACAATTGTGTATTTTGGAAGAATTGGAGATGAAAGCCATGTTAAAGAAATTAAAAAGCCTGAGCATCGCGCAGTGGATTGCGATCTTTATTTTTGTTTCGATGGGTATTTCGATGATTTTTATTACCATTGAGATTTTCTTAGCACCAGTGAAACAGACGGCGGGGCAGCCAAAAGAAACATTGCGAAGCGACTATATCTTCTTGTTGTTTGAATGTGTTTTAGGTGTTATTATTTTGCTATTACCAACTATTATTTCACGTCGATTTAAATTTGAAATTCCAGGTCTTGTTTATATTTTATTCCTTGTTTTCTTATATGCATCGATTTATTTGGGAACTGTTCAGAAATTCTACTCTACTGTGCCGCATTGGGACAAAATTCTACATACGTTCAGTGGGGCAATGCTAGGTGCGATTGGGTTCTCATTTGTGAATTTATTGAATAATGATGAACATGTCGTGATGAAAATGAAGCCAGGATTCCTTTCTGTGTTTGCCTTTTGTTTTGCGGTGACGTTAGGTGCTTTTTGGGAAATTTATGAATATACATTCGATGGCTTGATGAATTTGAACATGCAGCGTTATGAGCTTTCAAACGGAACACCACTCGTTGGACGTGCCGCATTAGCAGATACGATGGGTGATATTATTGTCGATGTCATCGGTTCGCTCGTCTTTGTGCTCATCGGTTATTGGGCGCTTAAGAAAGGCAAGCCGTGGATGAAGAATTTTGAGTTTAAAAAAAGAGTACCGAAAGAGGGAGTAGCGAAATGAAGATAGAACATGTAGCCATTTGGGTGGCAGATATTGAGCGTGCGAAGGATTTTTATACGCGTTATTTTGAAGGAGTTGCCAATGATAAATATGTGAATGAAACGAAAGGCTTTGCGTCTTACTTCATCACATATCCGAGCGGCGCGCGCCTAGAAGTCATGACACGAACAGATGTCACCGCGCAAAAAGAAACTGCGATGCTTGGCTGGGCGCATATTGCCTTTTCTTTAGGAAGTAAAGAACGCGTCGACAGCTTAACGAAAGAGCTAGAAGACGCAGGCTACACATTAGAAAGCGGTCCACGTACGACGGGTGACGGCTATTATGAAAGTGTCATCCTAGACAGCGAAGGAAATCAAGTCGAAATTACAGCTTAAAAGCAAAACGCCTAACCCGCAAAACTGGGCTAGGCGTGTTTTTATTGGATATATGCTGCTAAACGCTGTTGGAAAAGGTTATCATCAAAAATTTCTCCGCGTTGTTCTGCGCACGTTTTGGCAACTGCTTTGGCTACAGCTAGCGAGACTTCGAATAGCTGGGCGACCGATGGTAACAAAGCGTCACTCGTTGCTGCAAAATCGCCAATCGCAACTGCTGCGGCTGAAAGCATCGACGTATCAATCGTATTCGCATCGCCAAGAATCGCGCCAAGAGCAAGTCCAGGATAGGCAAGCGCGTTGTTAGCCTGCGCAATACGGTATTCACTCCCAGCAAAATGAACATTTGGAAACGGGCTTCCCGTCGCGACAAGCACATTGCCATCTGTCCAATCATACAAATCTTGCGGCTTAGCCTCAGCAAGCGTCGTCGGATTCGAAATAGGGAAAATAATCGGCGTCTCACAATACTGTCGCATCTTTCGCACAATCACTTCTGAAAAAGCCCCACTCGCCGTCGAAGTCCCAATCAACACAGTCGGCTGAATCCGGGTCACAGCTTCCGCCAAAGAAAGTCCCGCCATATCACGTTGCCCAGAAATCAATCCATCAACGCCAAAATAATAAAAGCTCCGCTCCGCCTCGTCTGGCGTCAAGCCCTCACCAACGAGCCATTCCTTTATTTGCATCGCAATCCCGCGACCTGCACTACCAGCACCATAAATGAAAATCCGCTGCGCTCGAATATCCGCCTGAATGCGCTTAAACGCCGCACTCAGCGCCGCCAAAACAATAATTCCCGTTCCTTGAATATCATCATTAAACGTAAACAAATGTTGGTATTTTTGCAATAAACGGCTGGCATTATCCCGTCCGAAATCTTCCCAATGAAGTAAGGCGTCCGGGTAATGGTGAAGCATCGCCGCAACGAAAGATTCAATGAACGCATCATACACATCCCCCGTTGCCCGAGGTTCCTGCAACCCAAGATAATACGGGTCTTCCAGCAACTCCTGATTATTCGTCCCAACATCCAACATCACCGTCAAAATCCGCTCCGGAGGAATATGCGCGGCAACCGTATAAACGACGCCTTTACCAGCCACAATCTCGCTACCGCCAACGCCCCAATCGCCAATTCCTAAAATCCCCTCACCATCCGTCACAATCACAATATCAATCTCCGCATAGCGCGCCTTCACCATTTCCATCAACCGCGGCATGTCCGCCACCCGATCAATCGACAAATATACCCCAGCCGTACCATCAAAACAATGACTAAACGCCTGAATCGGCTCACTAATCGTCGGCGTATACACAATCGGCAAAAGTTCCTCCGTATGCGCCTTCAAAATTTCAAAAAACAACGCCACATCACGACTCCTAAGCGACCGCAAAAACAAATACTTCGCCATATCGGTCGGAATCGCTCGAATACGCGTCATCATCTGCGTCACTTCCTGATCCACCGTCAGCACCCGCCGCGGCATAAATGGCGTCACGCCAAGCTCGTCCCGTTCTTTCTCCGTCAATCGCAGTCCGCCAGAAGAAGGCATCACAAGTTGCAATCCATTCATGACTTATTTCTCCTCCTTAAGAGCCGTTTTGACCGTACGTTCGTCCTTCGTAGCCGCTTCGGTCAGCGTCAAATTCTTCGTTTCCGGAGCCCAAGCTATCGACACAATTGTTCCGATAATAAGCACAATCGCAAGTCCCATCGTCGAAAACTGAATCCCAAAACTCGCCGTCGAAATCGGCAGTAAAAACGTCCCAATCGCCGAACCAAGCCGACTCATCGACGTTGCAAAACCAACACCAAGCGACCGAATCTCCGTCGGAAAGCTCTCCGCAGGGAATACCCCAACCAAATTACTAACCGCCGACATAATCAGCGTAAACCCAGCAAACACAAGAATCATCAAGAAACTCGCACTCGTCGGCAATACGCTTAGAAGCACCAACATCACACTAAGGAAAATAAACGAATAAATCAAGAAACCACGACGAGAAAAAATCACCGTAAACCAAATCCCAAGCACAGCGCCGACAATCAGAATCACATTCAACAATAAATCCGTTCCAAAGTTCTCACTAAGCCCCATCAAATTCAAAATCGAAGGCAAGAACGTATAAATCGCGAAATAAGGAATCACCAAACAAACAAAGAACAAACTATTAAATGCCGTCCGTTTCCGCATCTCCTTACTAAACAGTGCCATAAAGCTCCGTTTTTTATGCGAATCCACTTCGGCCTCATCATCCAGCACCACATTTGGCCCGACATGTTTTTGCACAATCGCAAGTGCCTCATCTTTGCGCCCCTTACTAATCAACCAACGCGGCGATTCCGGCGTACCAATTCGTAAAATTAAGATCAAGAACGCAGGCAATGCCGAAGTAGCCAACATTAACCGCCACGCATCCGGTCCTAAATTTTGCATGAAGAAACCGACGAAGCTTGCAGCAACATAGCCAAACGTCCAAATAACGCTAAATGAGCCGAGAAGCACACCGCGATGTTTCCGTGGCGCGAATTCCGCCAGCATCGTATGGCCGACACTATAATCACCGCCAAGCCCAATCCCAATCAACACCCGACATAAAAACAGTTCCACCGGCGTATCAACAAAGAACTGCAACGCTGAACCGAGCGTAATAATAATAAAGCTCGTCACAAAAATCTTCTGTCTCCCAATATAATCAGAAACCCAGCCTAACACCAAGCTTCCTAAAAACAAACCAATTAACGCAGAACTCCCAATCAAACCAACCCAAAGCGGTGTAAGTCCCATTTGCGGCTGAATTAACGTCAAAGCAAATCCGATAACCCCAATAATATAGCCATCCGTGAAATGCGCACCGAACGTCAACCCGGCAATTTTAATATGAAATTTATTAAGCGGCGCATCGTCTAGGCGAATGCTTGCTCCAGTAGTCATAAGTAAATCCTCCTAATTTCAAAGTGTAAAGGCTTACAAAAAAAACGAGTTGGGGGATTGTTAAAAATTCAAATAACGAAAAGTACATTTCACTATTTGCTATCTATCCTACGATAAAATCACAAACTTTGTCAATGCTTTTATTTTTAATCACGAAAAACAGCGTCATAACAAGGTTTTTATGTGATAAAGTGTACAAAAATATTGTGAAATTATAAACGCTCTTCATCGTTGTTCGTCGATAAAGAGCGTTGAATTATTCCATATCTGTGTCTCTTAATATTGCAGTTGCCATGAGATCACGATATTTTTTAGCAATCGGAAGGGCTTCTTGCATCTTTGTTTCTGTAAAGCGGAATTCTGGACCGGAGACGCTTAAAACTGCGATGAGTTGTTCGTTTGCATCGAGAATAGGAAGCGAAAGGCCATTTTCTGCGGTTTCTAGTTCTCCGAATACTGTCGCATAGCCGTCTTCTTTAATGCGGGCAATTTCTGCGCGTAGCTTATCAGGCTCCGTGATTGTGCTTGGCGAGTAGCTTGTTAGATGACCCGACAGAATCGCTTCTAAATCGCCTTTTTCTAGCGTACTAAGCACGATTTTACCGCTGGAAGTCGAGTGGAGCGGGAGTTCAACATGGATGTAGTCGATCAGCTTCACTTGGTCTTCTGGCACGAGTTGTTCGATAGTAATCGTTGTTGTCGTCAGCGGCAAGCTGAGATGGACGCTCTCGTGAATCTCTTCGCACAACGCTTTCATCAGATGATGTGTGCGCCGAATCAAGAACTGGTGATAATTGTTTTTGTTCGACAGTAAATAAAAGAACGTTCCGACCGTATACAGTTTTGTCTGTGGATTGCGTTCGATAAGGCTTTGCTCTGCGAGAGAATTAAGCGATCGCCAAATGGTTGTACGGTTAAATCCCGTTTTGTCGATTAGATCATTAATGGAAAGTCCTATCTTACTTTCGCTGATCATTCTTAATAATAAAAGCGCTTTATCAACGGATTGCACAGTAGAAATATGTTTTTTAGGTGAATCTTCTATTATTTTCTTCATGTTTTTATTATAACGATAAAATGGCTTTTTTTCAATTTAGAGTCGCTGAAGTGGCGGAATGACGGTACTTATTACTTATCTTCGTGAATAAAAATACAATGTTGACGCTACCAAAATTCTGTTTTATAATGGCTGTGAATTCAAATTAAGAATTATAAAGTTCGTAATACGAACAAAATGGTTGGGGGATTGTTTTTTCGGACGGCGAACGGCAACGAGAATAGAAAGCGATTTCATTTTTCGGGAGTTCTTGATTTGAACGCAATCAAAAGCAGAAATGTGAGAAAGGTCTGAGACTATGAGTGAAGGGAAGGCATCACGAGTAGAACGCGATTATTTTGGTGAAGTGGAAATTCCAGACGGCAAGCGGTATGGGGTGTTGACGGTGCGCGCGATGGAGAATTTATCTTTTTCGGGGGAACCGTTGGCGCAGAAGGAGTCCTTTATTCGGGCGATGCTGGAAGTGAAGAAGGCGGCTGCTATGATGAATATGCGGACGGCGGAACTGAGTGAGGCGAAAGGGCAAGCGATTGTGCGGGCTTGTGACGCTTTGCTTGATGCGCGGGATTATTCGGATTTTGTTGTCGATGCGTACCATGGGGGTGGCGGCATTGCGACGAATGTGAATGTGAACGAGGTGGTAGCGCATGTTGCGGGCATGACGGTGCGTGCGACGGAGGATGTGAATGCTTCGCAATCGACGGCGGACGCGTGTCATACGGCGCTGTATATTGCGCTATATCGGGAGTTTGCGGAGCTGGACGTGAGGCTTCTTGGGCTTGTGGATGTGACGGCGGACGTGACGGCGCGTTTTGCGGAAATTGAGACGATAAGTAGGACGTGTATGCAGGATGCGATGCGGATTCGGCAAGGTGAGAGATTCAGTGGGTATACTGCAGTGCTTCGGCGGCGGCGTGATAAAATCAGGATGGAAATGCCGCGATTGTTGACGGTGAACCTTGGGAAGACAGTGCTTGGTTCGGGTGTTGGTGCCAGTGACGCGTATCGCGACGGGATTACGGCGTGTTTGCGCGATGTGACGGGGCTGCCGCTTGTGATGACGGCGAATGGCTTTGATACGGCGCAAAATGTGGATTTGCTGGCTGATTTGGCCGATGTGGTGAAACTGTACGCGGAAACATTGATTAAATTTTGCCAAGACTTGCGGTTCTTGTCTTCTGGACCCGAGGCTGGCGTCGGGGAACTTATTTTACCCGCGTTCATGGCAGGCTCAACCTTTTTCCCTGGAAAAGTAAACCCAGTGGTGCCAGAAACCGTGATGCAAGGCGCTTTTAGCATTATTGGCAAAATAGAGACGATTCATCTTTGTTACCGACATAGCGACACGGATTTAAACGTTTTTGAACATATGGCGGGCATGACTTTGATGGAAGCCATTGCGGAACTCGGTGCTATTACGGATTTGCTCGGCGAACGTTGTCTGAAAGATATTACGGTCAACCAAGCCAAATGTGCCGAATACGCGAACGCGCTCATCCCGCTAGTCGTTGATTTGAAAGCGCATTACAGCTACACAGAAGTACAAACATTACTGACAACCAAAACGAAAACCGAACTGGTTGAACTTTTAAAAGGAGTGACGAATAGATGATAGCAGAATTTGAAGGAATCGAACAACCGAAATTAGACTGGGCAAAAAATTGGCTAAACACCCCGAAAAAACTATATATCGGCGGAAAATGGGTGGCTACTGAAAACACCATCGCATCCATTAGCCCAATCGACGGCGCAGAAATCGGCGCAATTTACGCAGGTAGCGCAAAAGAAGTCGACGAAGCAGTAGCAAGCGCGCGATTCGCATTAAATAACGACTGGAAGAAAGTCACACGCAAAGAACGTGCCGCGATGATGCGTCAAATTTCGGCATTAATCTTAGAACACCAAGCAGAATTAGCGACATTAGAAACATTGGATAACGGCAAATTATACACCGAATCCTATCAAGATGACGTTCAAGAAGCCGCTGATTTATTCGAATACTACGCTGGCTGGACAAACAAATATTACGGCGAAAACAACCCAGTAGAAGGCGATTTCCTAAGCATCACAACGCGCGACCCAATCGGTGTTTGCGGACAAATCGTCCCATTCAATTTCCCAATCGACATGGCAGCTTGGAAACTAGCACCAGCACTCGCAATGGGAAACACCGTTATTTTAAAACCATCTGAAAAAACATCCTTTTCAGCGATTCGCTTATTTGAAATAATCGACGAAGCAGGCATTTTACCAGCAGGCGTGATTAATTTATTACTCGGCGATGGTCTCGTAGGTTCTGCACTTGCTCGCCATAACGATGTGGATAAAGTGGCATTCACAGGAAGCACCGAAATCGGTCGCGATCTAGTTCGTGCCTCCGCAGATTCCAACCTGAAAGCCGTATCACTGGAACTAGGTGGAAAATCACCAAACATCATTTTTGCTGACGCTCCTGATTTAGACAAAGCCATCGAAACATCATTTTACGGCTTGTTCACCCACAAAGGCGAGAAATGTTCCGCACCAACCCGCCTCATCGTGCAACAACCAATTTACGATCAAGTCGTCGCAAAACTAGCCGAATACGCAGATAGCTACAAACTCGGCAACCCATTCGATCCTGAAATCCACCAAGGCGCCTCCGTTTCCGAAGCCCATATGGAAAAAATACTAGGCTATATCGAAAGTGCCAAAGAAGAAGGCGGAACCGTTGCAGCAGGCGGATATCGTGATGTTTCAGGTGACAACGCACGCGGTTTCTACGTCCGTCCAACTATTCTTTCCGATGTGGATAACTCGATGAAAGCAGTACGTGAAGAAATTTTTGGCCCAGTGTTGTGTGTCATTCCGTTTGAAACCGAAGAAGAAGCAGTGGCTATCGCGAACGACACGACCTATGGCTTAGCCGCAGGATTTTGGACAAACGACGCGAGCAGAACACACCGCGTAGCCAACCAATTAGAAGCAGGCATGGTTTTCGTCAATAAATACGGTTGCTACGACTTCGCAAGCCCGTTCGGCGGCTGGAAACAAAGCGGTTGGGGCAAAGAATTCGCCGTTCACTCCCTAGCATCTTACACGAAACAAAAAGCAATCTGGTTTGCTTACTAAAAAATAGAATGAAGCGCTGTAGCCTCACGGTGAAGCGCTTTTTAAGGGGATATTTTAATGAAAATGCAAGCAGCAGTTATGAGTAAATTAGGCGAGCCACTCGAAATAAGAACAGTAGACCTCGCAGAACCAAAAGCGACCGAAGTATTAGTCAAAATCAAAGCAACCGGCGTATGTCATAGTGACTTAAATGCCTTCGAAGACGCAACAACACCGACACCAAGCATTTTAGGACACGAAGGAGCAGGCATCGTTGAAAAAGTTGGAAGCGCTGTAACGGGCGTCGTACCAGGCGATCACGTTGCTCTGAACTGGGTTCCTTATTGCGGCACATGCGAATATTGCGCAGCTGGCACGCCAAACCTTTGCGAATCAGCATTCGGACCAATGTTTGACGGCACCTTGCTAGACGGCACATCACGCCTTTCCATCGACGGAGAACAAGCCTATCATTACTCGCTGTTATCCACATTCGCCGAGTATACAGTTGTCCCAGAAAAATCATGCGTCAAAATTCCAAAAGAAATGCCGTTCGCTGAAGCATCCTTAATCGGTTGTGGCGTCTCCACAGGATACAACGCTGCTGTTCGCGCTGCAGGCGTAACACCAGGCTCAACGGTTGCCATCTTCGGTATCGGAGGCGTTGGCGTCAATGCCATCCAAGGCGCTCGAATCGCTGGAGCCGAAAAAATCATCGCGTGCGACATCAAGCCTGACAATCTCGAACTAGCCAAACAATTCGGCGCCACACACGCGGTCAACTCCTTAGATCCAGACATCATCGAACAAATCCAAGCCTTAAGTAGCGGTCTTGGCGTTAACTTTGCCATCGATTGTTCTGGCAACACAGTTGCCACCGAAACCGCTTGGAAAGCAACCCGAAAAGGCGGAACCACCGTTGTAGTCGGCGCTTTCCATCCAAGCAAACAAGTAGCCCTACCAGCAGGCGGTTTCCACCGAGTTGCCAAAGTATTACGCGGCAGCTTCTACGGCGATTCCCAACCATTCCGAGACTTCCCAATCCTTGCCCAACTCTACTTAGACGGCAAACTAAACCTAGACCACCTCGTGCTACGCAAAATTAAACTAGAGCAAATCAACGAAGCATTCGCCGATTTCCACGATTGCAACGCCGTCAACGTCGGCCGAACAGTCATCGAATTTGACTAAATTGAGCATAAGCTAAATAAATCGGCGACAAGCGCTCGCATTCAGGGAGTTTGGCGGACTTCCGGTTCTCACATACACAAGTATGCTCCGCTTCCGGCTTCCACCAAACTCCCTGAATACAAACGCTTTCGCTCGATTTGTGTATAGCAGAAATCACGTCCTACCCGAAAAAGGGGATTCGTGATTTCCTGCTTATTTTGTGTGGGACTTAGCGCTATCTCAGCCCTAAAATCTCAAGCTAAAGTATAAAAATCCGCCGGAACACGATTCATAAACGGCGTCTTACCACCAACAGCAAACAAAACAAGTTCATGCATCGCCCGCGTGCAAGCCGTGTAGAATAGATTTTGCTCAAAAGACTTCTCATAATTGTGCGCAGAAGCATCAGGAATAATCACCGCGTCAAACTCAATTCCCTTCGCTAAATAAGCAGGCAACACAATAATCCCACTATCATACGAATAAGAATGCTCCGTCGCCAACTGCACATCAAAAGCAGGAGACAACAGCTCATACATCGCCGCGCTTTCTGCCGCCGTTTTACAAATCACCGCAATAGTCCCATACTCCTTGCCAACAAGCCCAGACAGCGTATGACGCAACTTCGCATCCCGTTCCTGCTCATTCATACATAAAACAAAACTCGGCTTCTCCCCGTCTCGCTCAAACGGTTCAATCGCCAAATCCGCAACCAAAAGATGCCGCGTAAAATCAACTATTTGCCTCGTCGAACGGTAACTTTTGTGTAACTCGATTTTTTCGGTGTTATCCGTCTGCACTTCCTCCCCAGAAAAAAGCGTTGCGCTATTTAGCGTATGCATATAAATCGCCTGATGAATATCACCTAAAATCGTCATCCGCGCTGACGGAAACAATTGCTGCAACACGAAAAACTGAAACGGAGAATAGTCCTGCGCCTCATCGATAAACAAATGCTTAATTTGCGTATTCGTCTTTAGTCGTGTTAATTTATCCTCTAAATACATGTATGGCGATGTATCTTCATACAATAATTCCTTCTGCCGCAACGATTCCAATGTATAGACACAAACCGCATCCCAATTTTCCGGCAAGGACGCGCCATCTGCCTGCACATCAAATAATTTCTTATACAACGCAGTAATATGCAAAAATTTGAGTTTGCTAACGGCTGCTCGTATTTTGCGAAAGTACTTTCTAGCAATTTTGGCGGTGAGGATTTTCAGTTCTTTATCAAAATCATCGAATGTGTCGTCCTCCGCGTTATCCTGCAAATCATGGTACACTTCGGTGTAATCCTCGATTTCGAGCAGTTCGGCCTCATCCTTCACCCAATCTTTATCCCGCTCTTCCTTCTCTAAAAAAGCGAGTTCCTCAAGCAACCAATCTTTTGTCATACTCATGCGATTCGGAATAGAAATCGTGTGATCCAACGAATAAAAATAAGCGCCAATAGCTTCTTTACTAATGATAATGTTGCCGCGCAAAGCAATGTTCTTAAATACAAGTCCACCCGTCGAAAGCTGTTCGGCATACTGATCGATATACTCTTTAAAAGCAAGACTCGCCTTAAACCGAATACCAGCTTTGCGCGCCGCATTTTCCGTTGTTAACAAATATTCCATCTGCGAAAAAGGCGATTCAATAGTTAAATGCTTGCCGAGACGTTTTTCCACATATGCTTGGAAAGTGAGCTGCTGAATACTCGTTTCCCCTAAATCAGGCAGTACCGAAGCAATATAACTACTAAACAGCGGATTTGGCGAAAAGAGCAACATGTTGTCATTGTTCAATTTTTCTTTATAATGATACAGCAAATAAGCCGCGCGTTGTAAGGCAACAGAAGTTTTCCCGCTTCCCGCCACACCTTGAACGATTAAATAGTTGTTTTTGATGTTACGAATAATTTGATTTTGTTCTTTTTGAATGGTGGCGACGATGTTTTTCATTTTATCGCTGGCGTTGTTTCCGAGTACTTCTTTCAGCAACTCATCGCCAATCGCGACATTCGTATCAAACATGGACTGCAGTTCGCCGTGACGAATGATAAATTGTCGTTTTAAATCCATTGTGCCAGATATGATCTTTTCCATAGACGCATATTCCGCAGGACCGGGTGAAAAATCATAATACATGCTAGAAATCGGAGCGCGCCAGTCATAAATTAAATAATCATCTTCCGTTTCATTCGATAATCCCGCGATACCAATATAAATCGGCGTCGTCTCATTCGTATCATCCGGCGTAAAATCAACCCGCGCAAAATAAGGCGAGTCCTTCAGTTTACGCAGTATTTGCAAAGCTTTATCCCGGTGATGATGCGTGAGTTCCCGCTCCGCCAGAAATTCCGCTTGCTGCTTAATGCTGAGTGCCGTTTCCAAACGATCGTCAAACGTTTCCAAATTGACCTTAATTTCATCCCAAAAGTTTTTGCGTAAATCGATGACATCAGTGGCTAGGTTTCCTTGTTTCTGTTTTAGTTGCGCCGTTTTTTGTTCAATAACCTCATGTACGTGATGCATTCGGGCTTCTTCAACTTTTTGATTTTTGTTCAAACGATCCACTCCATTCAAGAAATATTCTCCTGTACTTAGAGAGTATTCCCTATTATAGGCGAAATTTTTATGAAATGGGAGACTGATATTATATTTTTTTATATGTTATAATAAATATAGAGGGAGTCTTTCTTTTTTAGAGAAGGGCTTTTTGTCATGGCTGAAATAAATCGGGAAAACGATGATTTTTTCTTCTTACACAAATGTGTTATAATATGTTCATGAATGAGCAAACGAAAGGGATGATACATTTGGAAAAAGTGGAAATCAATGAATCTTCTCGCTCGCTCGATTTGTTTTATGATACGCATATCGACCATTTTCAGGATTTAAAAACTTATCTAGCCGAAGTAGAGATACACTGCATTTGCAAAACGATTGAAAGAAACAACGGGAATATTACGAAATCCGCTGAACAACTCGGCATTCACCGCTCGATTTTATACAGGAAGTTGAAGGAATATCGAGGGAAATAATAATCACTTACTAAATGTAAGCTGTTTTGGTAGACTTTTATTTACGGGTATGTTGTAATGTATATAGTTACAACAAAGGAGTGATTGGAATGATAAACGATATGACGGTCGGGAAGGTCGTTTTGAAAACAAAGAACCATAAGAAGTTAGCTGCTTTTTATCATGAAATTATTGGTTTGCAAATACTAGCTCAAGAAAGCGCCAAAACAATATTGGGCGTTGGCGATACTGCATTGTTGGAGTTACTAGAAGTGGCAGATGGAGTCATTCCGAAACAAGCGAAGACAGGGCTGTATCACACGGCTTTTCTATTACCAACAAGAGCCGAGTTAGGAAGCTTTTTGCAACATTTATTGGAAAGTGAATATCCGTTAGATGGGGCGGGGGACCATATTTTTAGTGAGGCATTGTACTTCCGTGATCCAGAAGGAAATGGCATTGAAGTGTACGCGGATCGCCCAATGAATGAATGGGAACGCGATGAAAACGGTGATCTGCCAATGGCAACAAATCCGGTTGACGGTGACGGTCTGCTTATGGCTGGCGCGGAATTGGACTGGAGTAGTGCGCCTGCGGGAACGACTGTCGGACATATCCATTTACAAA
This sequence comes from Listeria booriae, assembly GCF_000766865.1. Taxonomy (GTDB): domain Bacteria; phylum Bacillota; class Bacilli; order Lactobacillales; family Listeriaceae; genus Listeria_A; species Listeria_A booriae. Next base: position 31,241 of record NZ_JNFA01000025.1, on the reverse strand, counting down.
TTACCGATTTAGAAGCAACGCGTGAATTTTATCATCATCTCCTAGGTTTTGCGATTAAGACGGAAATTCCATCTGCGCTCTTTTTCGCGAGTGGCGATTATCATCATCATATCGGTTCGAATGTCTGGGCTGGCCGCAACTTATCACCGCTTGAGGCAAACGAAACAGGTTTGGCGTATTACACACTCATCACCGCTGATTTAGCCGGAGTTACCCAACATTTACAAGAAAAAGCAATCCCTTTCGAACAGCAAAACGGGGCTATCCTGCTCACTGATCCGAACGGTATTGCCGTACAAATAACGAACTAAATGATACAAATAAAAGCTGAGCGTACGCCAATTCTCCAAAAGAGTTCGCGTATACTCAGCTTATTTTGCGTTCTGTTTCTTTTATAGACCGAATTTTGCTATAATGGCATTAGGGAGCGTTTTACCGGGTTGCTGTTTTCTTTAGGAGCCAATGCGCCAAACCAAGAGCAGCTTGAATAAGTACAAAGGTCAGGATACCAAGATTTAAATAAAAAAGTGCTATTTGAGAGTCTTCCGGGAAAGCCCGTCCAACAAGTAAAAAGGCAAGAAAAAAGCCAGTATTCGCACATAGTGATATCCAGTAAATAGGCAATTTCCCCATTTTACTAATAATAAAAGACAGGGCAAAAAAGAAAATCGCAAAGCAAAAGCCTATCATCATTAAGTTCATATCTGTCACCGTGTCCACCTCACTATTATTACAAATTTGTTATTATTAATTGTTATTGTAACACAAATGAAATGTATTGTAAACTTAGCGCCAGTTGTTTTGGGGAGGAAAAAGCATGATTGAATACTATAAAACCAAGGAAAACGGGGAAATGGGGCATATCGACAGTTTTGAAAAGGGCTGTTGGGTGAACGTTATTGCGCCAAGTCCGGAAGAAATTGATTTTCTATCTAAGAAATTCGATGTGCCGAAAGATCATATTTTAGATCCGTTAGATAAAGAGGAACGGTCGCGAATTGAGCTAAAGCATGTGGAAGAGAATTTTAAACATTCGTTAGTTATTATTGATTGTCCTTTGGAAGCGAAAGATGAGATGGGATTTTTGGAGTTCCGGACGATTCCGATTGGGATTATTACGACCCAAGAAGCCGTTTTGACGATAGCGCTCAAACAGTTGCCCGTGCTAGAAGATATTATGGATCGGCGAATGGAGCAGTATGATACGGGAAACCATATCGCGTTTGTTTTGCAAATTTTGTACGCGGTATCTTATTATTTCTTGAAGTATTTGAACCATTTGATTGACCATATGCATTTTTTGGAGAAAAATATTCGCGCGTCGATGAAAAATGAAGAATTATACGCCTTTATGGCAATTCAGCGCAGTTTAGTGTTTTTTGCCACGGCATTGCAGTCGAATAAAGCGATTTTGGATAAGATGGCGACTGCAGAACATTATACGAGACGGACGGATAATATGGAGTTATTGCAAGATGTGATTATCGAGAATAAGCAAGCAATCGCGATGACCGATACATACACGCAAATCGTTGGCGGCATGTCGGATACGTTTTCGTCGGTGATTGCGAATAATTTGAACCGCGTTATGAAATTTTTGACGTCATTTACGATTATTTTGTCCTTGCCAACCATTGTCGCGAGCATTTACGGGATGAATGTGAAATTGCCATTTTCGAATCAGGAGCACGCATTCGGTCTGATTATGATTGGAACGCTAATTATCACGATTGTAACGACGATTGTTTTTTGGCGGAAGAAATACTTTTAAAAAGACTTCGAGGGGAACGAGTGCCATGGATAAACAAAACTATGAGAAAAAAGCGTATGAAGCAATGAAAGCAAAAATTTTAAATGGGCATTTGCGTGTCGGGGATCGCGTGCCTGAAAATATGATCGCTAAAGAGTTAGGGATTAGCAGGACACCGGTGCGCCGTGCGTTGGTCATGCTGGAAACGGAAGGTTTTTTAACGATTGAAAGTAATCGCGGCGCTTTTGTTTCTGAAAGTAAAGTGACGGTGAGCCACTTTATCGAGATGCTCGAAATGTTGGAAATATTGACAACAAAAACGATGGAAAAGATTGAGAACAAAGGAATCTTTTTTGAAAAGCAGGGAACGGATGCCTATCTACATACGATGGAGCGTTGTTTGGAAAGAAAAGATGTGAATGGTTTTTTAGAGGCGAGTTGGGAGTCGATTTTTAATTTCATGAAGTATATGGGTAACACGTATGCGCAAAGCGCGGTTCGCCGAATTGGCATTGATTTTTTGACGAAAGCGCCGAAAGAAATTGCGTTAATACCATATCATAATGGTGCCTATTTAATCGAGCAACATGTCAACATCATAAATGCGCTAGAAAATAGAGAATTCGAGAAAGCCGCTACGCTCGTGCGGGAATCCGTGAACTACTTTATTATCAAAACGTTCCGATAACGGTTATGTTTTGACTTTGTAAATTCCTTTTTTTGTGCTACAATGTTCGTAATTAAGATAGGAGTGTCGAGTCCAGTGAAAAGTAAACGAGAATATAAGACGCTAGACAGAATGGTGTATTTTAGTATTATTGAGAAAATAAAAACCGGTGAATTGAAACCGAATGAACACTTAACAGAAGAACGGCTATCCAAAGAGTTAAACGTGAGTAGATCACCAATTCGTAAGGCAATTACAGCGCTAGTTTCAGAAGGAATTCTCGACTATCGTACGTACAGCGGTGTAGTTGTTCGTGATTCCATGATTGATGCCGCGAAATATGCGCAACTTTTAGAAGTAATTGAAGTATTTATTGATGCAACAATTCAAAAAATGAAGAAGAATCAGGTGGATGTAGACATAGACGCGCTTCGTAACTACATTTCATCGATGGACCGTTCCTCTTATTTGCAAAACATGGAGGACTACATTTTCAATCAGCACCAATTTTTCTTCCGAATCTTAAAACATGATCCAAATCCATTTTATTATGAGAATGTGAAACGTGTTTTCTTTACCATCAATAATTTCTCAATGGAAACCGTTGTAAAACAAGGCTCAGAGGATCGTCGCGACCAAACAGTCAAGAAGTTCACCAAAATCGCCGATGCCTTCGAGCAAAAAGACTATGATTTAGCGAACGAACGCATCCGAGATATGTTCGGAGAATTTGCTTTAAGCGCGTTTCGTTAACAAAAAAAGAACCGAGGAAACTATTCCTTGGTTCTTTTTTCATAGATGCAAAAGCCATCAACCGTTTCGCATTTTGTGAAGCCAGCTGATTGATAAAGCGTATTGAGCTTCTGATTACTAGCGATGCAGTCCAAACGTAAAAAGTCATAACCGGTGCGCTGTGATTCTCCGCTCGCCCAATCTAGCAATGTCAGGCTTAAATTTTGACCAGCGTATTTTCGAGCAATCATTAAACGATGCAAATAACGTGCCGGAACTTGTTTCTGATTACGCCAAAGTCCCGCGTCCCACTCACTTGCTGTTTTTCGTAAAATGAAGGCTGCGGCTAGTTGTTCATCCGCGTCACAAAGCACAAATACTTCACCGTCTCGAATGCGGTCGCGAAGCTGATGAACATCTTTGCCTTCTAAAATATCGCCCCATTGTGTAGAGCCGCTTTCTTTTAACCAAGTCGCCGTATCAATCATTAACTGCTGCAAAGAGCCTCCGTCAGAAACGGAAGCCTCTCGCATTGTCAATGTGGTATCAGAAAGCACGATTTTATTTTTGCTCATCGTCGTTTTTTGGCTCAGTTGTTGTTTCTTCAGGTTGAGACGGACGAACGGCTTCACTTATCGTGTCATCGGTAGGTTCTTCTTCTACAGGTGGTTCTGTAGGTGCCACTTCTGGCGTTTCTACGGTAGTCGGTGGCTCAGGTTCTACCATCGATTCAGAGCCCCACGTTTTATTTTCGAAGTGCGGTGCTTCTTCTGGCTCCGCAGGCGTTTCCACTGGTGGAATTGCGCCGAATGTTGTGTCATCTTCTGGTTGATAAGAAGTAACATCCATGTCGTCGCTAAACGTACCGGTGCTTGCGTATAAATCATCATAAAATACAGCAGAAGCCACGAGTACTTGTGGATAAATCCAAATCGCCAAACCGAGCATAATGGCACCCATGACCAAGTATACTAAGAGGAATACGATTAGGAAGACAGGGGCGAAATCGCTAGAACCATACGAGCTATCATACGCATAACTATCAAATCCTTCTTGGAATATAGCGGTTGAAACCATCGCGATAATCCCAAAAACAAACATTACAATCGCAGGAATGAAAAATACCCAAATGTAAGACAAAATCAGACCAAACAAGCGTCCTTTATGTCCGTTCATGCGATGGCGACTTTCCGTAATCGCGTCAAGTGGCGAAATATTCGGATCATCACGTAAAATCATAAATGTTTGCGAATAAGAAAATGATTTTATAATACCAGGAACAAGCAATAATAAACTCCATAAGAAAGTGAAAACAAAAACTAAAACAGCGGCAAGTAAATTCCGGCCAAAAGTTTTAAATCCACTAAATAAATAGCCAATCTCAGGCTTTTCCTGACGTGTCAGTGCTAGGAAAAACCATGTTACACCAATCATAAATGGACCCGCAAAAACATAATATGCAATCGCTCCAAGGACTGGTATAAATGTAATCATTGACACAGCCATCAAGATGACATAAGCCAGCACTATACCACCAATCGCTAGACCCCAGTTACCTTTTAAGGACTGTTTGGTCATCTTTCTAATTTCTGAAATACTCATCATAAACATTAACTCCCTTCGTTAATAAAACCAATATACCTTAAAAATACCATAATCTGCGCACGATTGATAGCTTTAATACATAATTTTATCAAAATGATTGACTTTTCAAGTAATGGGGAATAGGCTAAAGGTGAAATACTCGAAAATGCTGGAGGTGAAAACAATGGCTGAGAGACAAGAATTAGAAGAATTACTTATCGAATTACGCCGCGAACACCAAGAACTTTTAGGGGAAACGGATCAATTTAATGATACGAACTTAGTAAATGGAACTATTTCTGCTACAGAACTACGCATGAACGCTTTAGAAAAAGAAATTCGTTCGGTTGAGAAGAAGTTAAACAAACTGAAATGATCTAATCGTAGGTCAGCCTTTGGAAGCATCTGAAACATTTGTACAGGTGCTTTTTGGGGGTATTACATATCGAGGTGAAGTGAGATGGATAAAATATTTGCAGTTGGAGATATTCACGGAGAATTGGCTTTATTTGAATCACTATTAACACATTGGCAACCAGAGAAGGAGCGTTTATTATCGGTAGGCGACTTGATAGACCGCGGGCCAGATCCAGGCGCGGTGGTTCGCAAGGCGATGCGTCTTACTCGTGAGCATGACGCGATTTTCTTGCGGGGAAATCATGAGAACATGTTGCTGGATTGGCTAGCGGAACCAAACGAGAAGATGATGTACTACATTAGCCAAGGCGGGATGGAAACAATCGAGAGCTTGCTAAAACATAAACACGATGCCAAAATGACACCGGGGGAGCTAGCGCGCTGTGTGGAAGAGGAGGCTGCCGCTGAACTCGCGTTTATTCGCGAACGACCGTATTATTATGAATGGGGCGACTTTGTATTTGTGCATGCAGGCGTGGACTTGACGCTAGCTGATTGGAAGGAGACTTCAAAACATGATATGGTTTGGATTCGCGAGCCGTTTCAGGAGGGGACAAACAAGACGGGGAAAACGTTCGTTGTTGGCCATACTCCGACAGAAGCGCTAAATCCTGACGGGTCACCAGCGATTTGGTACAATGCGGACCGCTCGATTATTGATATTGACGGCGGGGCGGTTTTTGGTGGAGCGTTGCATGGTGTTGTTATTGGCTCAAATGGGATAGAGCAAACATATACGAAAAAAGCTTAGATGCGTGCGCATCTAAGCTTTTTTTACGCAAACCATGACTCGGCGAGCAACTGGTAATTTTTTTGTTTTAGGACTGGGTCGTAAATATTGGATGCGACGATGAGTTCGTCTGGTTCGTAGATGTCCATGAAATTTTGCAAATCAGTGGTTACTTTTTGTTGTGTGCCGATAAAAGCGTATTTTAGTTGATGTTTTAAGGCGCGTTCTTCGTAGTCTGTCCAAACTTGGTCGATGTTGTCGATCGGTTTTGGAAGTGGTGTTGGGGCGCCGCGTGTCAATTGAAGGAAAGATAAGTAACCAGACGTCGCCAAATAGTTCGCTTCTTCATCGGTGTCCGCGATGATTGTATTGACGGTCACCATCGCGTATGGCTCTGCTAGAACATCGGAAGGCTCAAAACGGCTTCGATATAATTCCAAAGCATTGCCAAGTTCATCCGGTGCAAAATGGCTCGCAAAAGCAAATGGTAAACCCAGTTTGGCGGCTAATTTGGCGCTGTACGTACTGGAACCTAATAAATAAAGCGGCACGCCTAAACCACGACCAGGAATCGCAACAATCCCGTCATGCCCGTAATCTGAGAAATAGTCCTGCAGTTCCAACACCGCGTTCGGAAATTCCTCCACAGCTCCGTGCACATCCCGGCGTAATGCCCGTGCCGTTTTGAAATCTGTTCCTGGTGCGCGTCCAAGCCCAAGATCAATGCGGTCCGGATACATTGTAGCAAGCGTCCCGAATTGTTCCGCAATAATAAGCGGCGCATGATTCGGCAACATGATTCCGCCAGACCCAACCCGAATCGACTTCGTATGCCCAGCCAAATACCCAATCAAAACCGCCGTCGCAGAACTCGCCACACCAGCAATCCCATGATGCTCCGCCACCCAATAGCGGTGGAACTTATGTTGCTCAGCGAACTGAATCAAATTTTTGCTATTTACAAAGGCATCTGCCTCATTATAAGCCTCACGAATCGTCGCTAAATCAAGAATCGATAGGGGAACTTGCCCAAATTTATTTTTTGACATTATCATCACTGCCCTTCTTTGACTAATAGTATATCAAGCGAAAGCCAATGCGTCCAAAAAAAGAAACTATCCATCAAATGACAGATAGTTCCTACATCTTTAATCTTTCAAAAAGTCCTGCAACGCCTTCGCATTTGCGGCGACATCAATGTCTAGCACCGCACCATGAGAAGTTCGTGCGCCTTTATACGTGCCATCCACTGGTAGACGGAAATCTTCAATATCATCCGCTTTCCCTAAAACAAAATCCTTCCCAATCGAGAGCATCATGCCAGTTGTCACATTCGTGTTTGTGTAACCTTGCATCGTTCCGACTAGGCTTGGTAATTTCGTAATCGTACCAATGCTTTGCGCCTGATCTTTCAAAGCGGTTAGCACTTGTTGTTGTCTCCGAACACGTCCGAAATCACTTTCAGCATCGTGGCGGAAACGAGCATATTGTAGCAATGTCGCACCGTCCATTTTTTGCTTACCAGCTTTAATGTTTGCTTCGATGTTTTTGGACATATCTTTTTCGGCATCGATTTCAATACCATCTGGAGCTAGCGTGTCTACGATTTTCGGGAAGCCTTCGAAGTTCGCAACGACGTAGTACTCCAAGTTGACGCCGAAGTTTTCTTTAATCGTTTGACGAACAAGTTCAGGGCCACCGAAAGAATAGGCCGCGTTGATTTTATTTAAGCCATGTCCTGGAATGTCGACATATGTATCTCGCATAATCGAGACCAATTTCGGCTTCTTCGATTTCGTATCATAGTGGGCAATAAGCAAGGAATCCGAACGACCTTGGTCTTTACCACGTGAATCACTACCAATTAAAAGAACATTGAGATCATTCACATCTTCGGGCTTTTCTCCATTAAATTCGAAATCTTTCATCTGATTATCATTTTGGGCGGCACTTAAGCTCGATTTATATTGATAGAAACCCAATCCTGCAATAGCTACAATTAGAACTAAAATAATAGTAAAAATAGTTCTGCCTTTTCTCAGTTTCTTCTTCTTTGTTGGGGTATTACGTTCTTGGCGAGTAGCCATATCTTTCACCTCATTTGTTAAATTGAAGCCAACAGCAAAACGATTTTCCCTAGTCTTCCAATAGTATAGCGAATCTTTGTTACGCGAATGTTACAAAATCAATAATAAGGCGCCATGAATAAATAAACAAGCACACCAGTCAAACTTACATACAACCAAATCGGCATTGTCCAGCGAACAATCTTTTTATGTTTGCCAATTTGATTTGTCCAGCCCCACACGAGCGCAAATAACGCCAGTGGCACAACGACCGCAGCAAGAAAACTATGCGTAATTAAAATAAAGAAATAAATCGGACGAACAATACCTTCGCCGCCAAATGTAGACGTTTCAGCAGACATATAATGGAACGTCAAATAACTAACTAAGAAAAACAATGTCGATGTGAACGCTGCTAAAATAAAACCACGGTGCATCTTTATATTCTTTTTCACAATAATAGCCCACAAAGCAATCAATAAAAAGACAAATGTGAAGCTGTTAAAAATCGCATTTAAACGCGGAAAAATCGTCAAATCATAATCCACTTTTCCTTGGTAGCCGATTGGCGAGAAGAACAGTAGTAAAATCACGACTACCGCTACAAACGACAAAATCATAATGGGCCAGAAATAATTTTTTTCAGATGTCGGTTTACTCATCGCATCTTTTTTTTGTGTCATTAGTTTAAATCCCCCTAAAATAAGTTTCCCCACTATTATATCATGTATTGTTTGTGAAATGGTGCTAAAAGAAAAAACCTTGCTGGAAAAATCCAAACAAGGTTCAAAATAGTAAGGCAAGATTTATCTGTTTTCAGCATTGTTGTAAGCGCCATGCCATACCGGGCCGATAAATTGGTTTAGCGCAAAACCGCCTTTGATTGCTGCTGTGACGAAATCTTTCGCTTTATGCACAGCTTCTTCGACAGTTAAGCCTTTTGCAAGACCAGCTGTGATTGCTGCGGCGAACGTACAACCAGCGCCGTGATTGTAGTTTGTGTCGATTTTTGGCGTTTCTAGAACAGTGAAAGTCGTGCCGTCATACATTAAATCAATGGCTTTATCGCTTTTTAGTGCTTTTCCGCCTTTGATAACAACGTATTTCACGCCTAAATCGATAATTTTCTTAGCGGCTTCTTTCATATCGTCTAATGTGGACAATTTGCCTAGACCAGAAAGTTGGCCGGCTTCGAAAAGGTTCGGTGTTGTGATTAAAGCGCGAGGTAATAATAGTTCACGAATGGCGTCCGCGTTTTCCGGTTGGATAAGTTCGTCTTCGCCTTTACAAACCATAACGGGATCAATCACGACATTTTTTAAATCGTATTTGTCGATGGCATCGCGTGTTGCTTCAATGATTTCGACAGAACCGAGCATACCTGTTTTCATTGCGTCAACTGGGCCACCAGAAAGGACGGTTTTCAATTGTGCACGAAGTAGGTCCGCATCAAGTGGCGTAACGCCGTGGCTCCAGTTGTTGTCTGGATCCATCGTTACGATTGTTGTCAGTGCCGAGAAGCCGAATGTGCCGTACTCTTCGAAAGTTTTTAAATCCGCTTGAATCCCTGCACCACCGCTCGAATCAGAACCTGCGATAGTTAATGTTTTTTTGATTGTCATGTCCATTACCTCCAATTATAAAACTTAGTTATTTGTTTCAAGCATTTTGTGGATTGCCGTTGCTACGCCATGTTCGTCGTTGGAGTCGGTTTGGTATTTCGCAAGTTTTTTGATAGGGGCTTCGGCATTTCCCATTGCGACGCTGTATCCAGCCATTTTTAGCATAGAGACGTCATTAAAATTATCGCCGATTGCAAACGTTTCGTCCATTGTTATGCCCATGCGTTCTACATAATATTGTAAAGAAAGCCCTTTTTGCGCGTCGATATGCGTGATTTCGATGTTATCAGAAAACGAAGAACTGATTGCCAGATTGCCTTCTGATTCCAACGTATCCTTGGCTTTTTTGAGCACCGCTTGGTCAGACGAGAAAGCGATGAATTTCAAAATCGTAATTTCATCATTATTAAAAATGCGTTCTGGGTCATCAATCACATGCACATCTTTGCTTTCAAAGCGTTCGATAACATATTGCTCGACTTCCTCCGCTGTAAAATTAGGATGGGCTTTGCGTTGAATATCTTTCATCAGCGCGATTCCCTTGTCTTTATTCGGCGAAATCGGACCAATGTCTGTGAAAAATTCGCAGTACATACCCAAATCTTCTAAAACTTTATACGTGTATCGTGCCGACGGGGTGTCAATTGGGATTTGTTTCAGGATTTTACCGTGTTCATCACGAATTTCAGCGCCATTCATGCAAATTGCTGGAGCGTAAAGATTCGCGTGATTGATTAATTGTGTTGCGTCGTCATACATCCGTCCAGTGCAGAGAACAAAATGAATTCCTTTTGCGCGAGCCTGTTCGATTGCTTTCACGCCTTCTTCATCCACTTGGATTTTCGAGTTGAGCAGTGTGCCGTCCATATCTGAAGCAATTACTTTTATCATAGATTATAATCCTCCCATTTTCTTGCCTACACCACTAGAATATCACTTTTTTATGAAAATTGCAGTAAGTAAAATTCTAACTGTATACGCTTAACATCGCAGATTTAATAAAAATTTAATACCTAGTTAATCAGTAGGATATAGTTTTCGAGGATAATGAACCCATCTTACAGACAAAGGAGTTTTGCAAAATGAATAAATACGGGATTTTAATTGTTAGGATTTTACTAGGTGGATTGATGTTCCTACACGGACTACAAAAATTCACAAACGGGATTGGCGGAACAGTACAGTTTTTCGAAAGTTTAGGAATTCCAGGGTTTATGGGATATATTGTGGCAAGTATTGAATTGGTCGGCGGATTGGCGCTTGCGTTTGGCGTGTTAGTGCCTTATGTTTCCGCATTATTTATTGGGATTTTAGGTGTGGCAATTGTGACTGTGAAACTTTCCGACGGCTTTTTGGGTGGTTTTGAGCCTGAGTTTGTGTTGGTCGTATTGGCAGTCGTAACATTGATTACAAGCCCACTGAAGAAAGTATTTCAATTTATGCCATCTGACAAATAATAAAAAGATGAGTCCTGTTCAAACGGAGAATTTTGAATGGGGCTTTTTTAGGTAGGTTTTTTTAGTTAAAACCAGTATAATGGAAGGAGAAGATGAGAAAAGGATGGTGGCAGGTAATGATGACAGAACGCGAAAAGATGATTAGCGGTGAGTTATACCATGCAGGGGACCCAGAATTAGTGGCAGATCGTGACCGCGCGAGACATGCATGTGCGGCGATTAATGCGGTGATTAGTGATAAAGAGGAACGAGAAGTACATATTCGTGATTTATTAGGTCGTGTCGGTAAAAATGTGTACATGGAACCGAATGTGCGTTGCGATTACGGCTATAATATCGAAGTTGGTGACGATTTCTATGCGAATTTCGATTGCGTATTGCTAGATTGTGCGCCGATTAAGATTGGGAACAACTGCATGTTCGCACCGGGTGTGCATATTTATACGGCGTATCATCCATTGGACGCGGTAGAACGTAATAGCGGTCTTGAATACGCGAAAAGCGTTACGATTGGTAATAATGTTTGGATTGGCGGACGCAGCGTCATTAATCCCGGAATAACGATTGGCGACAATGCCGTTGTAGGCTCAGGTTCCGTTGTGACCAAAGACGTTCGGGCAAACACCGTCGTTGCAGGAAATCCAGCACGCGTCATTCGCGAACTAGGCGAACAAGGAGGAAGCGAAGGATGACAGTATCCGACGAAGCACTATTTGCCAAAATGGAGCAGGAATTACAACAAGCAAAAATAGCGAAATCCGAACAAGAGAAGCAATTACATTTGCATGGCTTAGCAGTTTTGGTAGAAGTAATACGTGGTGCGAAACAAGAAATACCAAAGACATTTAGCAGTGATTTAGAATATAAAGCAATGACTGGTGAGTTGCCAATATCAAAACCGACATCACTTGAAAGTCAGAAAATCGAAACAGATGACGGCGCGAACGGTGATTCCTTGTTAGATTTTTAAGGGGGAACATAATTTATAATGAAGAAAATGTTGATTTTAGGCGCAATTTTTGCAGGTTTGGCAGTTGGAATTGGAGCCTTCGGGGCACATGCGTTGAAAGAAACGTTGGGCAGCTATCATACGACTTATGAGACAGGCGTGCAATACCAGATGTTCCATGCAACGGCGATACTGATTGTCGGACTGCTTCTTGGCAAAGTGAACCGTGGCTTGTTACGCACAGCAGGTTACTTATTTGCCACAGGAATCGTGTTGTTTTCGGGAAGTTTGTATGTGTTAAGCATTACAAAAATTTCCGTGCTCGGCGCAATTACACCACTTGGCGGCGTGGCATTTATTGCAGGATGGATATGTTTCATCATTGCAGTAGCCAAAGAAAAAAGTATTTTGTAATATAAAAAAGCCTATGGGAGAACGGTTTTCGGACTTTTGGTCAATACGTGGTAATTTTTGTTATCAAACTTTAACAAAGAAATATTGAAAAAGAGGATTGTAATTTAAATTAACGGGGTACTATACATGTAAGCAACGACATCTTAATTACTTTTTCTCCCTTTTTAGTAATTGAGAGTCTTTCTTACCTTAAACTCCCTTTTAGTCGCTAAACCCGCTCGGATAGCTGGATTAGCGATTTTTTTTGTGCAGCATTATTAATTGGAATATAGATTTGCAGTCTTCGAGTTAGTTTTCGAGGACTTTTTTATTTTAGCGAGGTTTGCTATAATCAGAGGTGGAAGATACTAACATGAGAAGAGGTGTCCTATGCCACATTACGAACAAGTTCGGCATGCGATATCTGCTAGAAAGCATACTTTAGAGAGCATCGTAGACGGTCTAAAAAATAGGAAAAACGGGATTCAAGATGAAAACCACGAAATAGAGGAGAAAATGATACATAGGCTGAATCAAATAGAAGCGGAAGCCAAAGACATGATTTCCTACTGTGAGCAGACAGAGAATGCTTTACGGAAGGAGATATGATATGTCAACGCAAATTGATATAGACACCGCTTGGATTTTGAAGCAATTAAAAATGGGAGAGCAAGCAGTAGCAAATTTTAAAGCCGAAGCCACAAGCATCCAACACACCATGGATAAATTGAATAAGCAAGTCACCCCTGATTTTATGACACGCTATATCGAAGTAAAAGAAGGATTGGTGACAGAAATAAAAGCGGACCAATTTACAAAATTAAAGCAGGCTTTTGTTGATAGCCAACTAGCGGTAAGTGCATTTATAGAAACAGATGCGAAGTTAGGAGGCAAAGGCTAATGGATTTCAAACTAAATATAGGGGAATTGGAGGAAGTGCTGACATCTTTGCACAAAATGAAGGCAAGTTTAGAAACGCTGGATAGTGTTCTGGTGAATGTCCAAGATGCAGTGGGGAAACAAAAAGGAAAATTAGCGGATGCCCTTTCCATTGAATTCGGCGCCCACCGAGACGATATTTCTCGGCAACGAGGAACCGTGACGAAGCTTTATACGTACCTGGAAAGCTATGTATCGGATCTTAAATCGATTGACAGTCCGACCTATCGGAATCGGGATATGTTGGTCGATGCCCGAGGACTTCAAAGGCTGGCAGAAACCCAGCGTGATATTTTAGATCATGCTAAAAGTGATGTGTTTCGCGTGCCGCAACCGAGTATTGGAGCCTTGCCAGATGATCCAGACGAGCTTTGGGTCATGCGCCATAATCAAGGGTTGATGGAAGACTTGGATGATTACCTGAGACAAAAGTTGACGCAATTACAGCAAGAAGAAGGCGAAGGATTGCACCGAATTAGCCAAGACATGCGACGGTTGATGGAAATGGATCACGCACACGCTTCTGAAATCGAGAAAGATTATCGCCAATATGATCGGAATAAAGTGCGACAAATCGGCGCATCTACAAGAGATTCTATTTTCGGATTCGGAAAAAGAGCGATAGAAAGCTTGAAACATCCAGAGAAGCATCTAGAAAGTATCGCTATGCTGATGAAAAATTTAAAAAGCGACCCATCAGGAACGGCAGGCATGTTTTGGAATGGTATTGTAGAAAGCTATTTAGAGCCCTATAAAAAAGGGGATGCTTATGGTCTAGCAAGTAGTACAATTTTGTTTGCTAGTTTATTTGGAATTACAAAAGGTATTAATGATTTAGGGAAGATAAAAAAAGTAAATAAAATAAATACAAATTCTAAAGTAAATGCCTTGAGTGATGAACTTGGAGCAGTTGCAAAGCCGTTCACGCCGAAGAAAATCAGTTTAGCAAACGGAGAAATAGCATATCAATCTAAAAATGGAGCTCTTGTTCGCTCGATTAAGTACTTGGATGAATCGGGTAATATAAAGTGGCCAAAAGCAGATGGGTTTGTTGTTGATAGCGCTGGAAAAGCTATTACGTTTGATGCGAAATTGAAGGCTGGACAGGTTATTGACAGATATGGTGATCCGTTTGGTAAATTTACAAGTCCTGTTGAAAACGGCAAAATATTAGAGTACGATACTAGAGGATTACCCTACCCTGAAAGCGTAAAGCCTTATTATCAGTACAAAGTTATGAAAGATATAAATTTAGAAAATGTTAAAGAGGCGTTTGGTAAGCTGGATATGGGGAACCAAAGGAAACTCTTAGAATCCATGAAAGATTATAAGTTTACTTTTGAAGATATCGCAAGCCCACAACAAGGTAAAATTGCAGAGGTTTTTGGAGCAGGCGGTGGTTCTCAAATTCAATTAGGAACTGTTGTAGACTGGTATGAAAAATTAGGACTTTTGAAGGAGGTTAAATAATGAATTATGATATAAATGAGGTAAAAGCGTTATTAGAGGATGATATTCATTTATTAGGGTACGAAACGTTGCGGTATTCCATTTTTAAAGGTGAAGAAAACGACAGGGAAGAATACCAAGTAAGAATGGAAAAAAGTGAAGATAGTTTTGAAGTTTATATGACAGCTGACCGTGCTAGTGTGATGGGGAAATATACATTTGAAAACCCATTCGACGCAATGGACCAATTTTTAAACATCATGCAGAGTAGAATTTTAACAAATCGCAGACGGATAAGAGATGGAGAGCCGCCTGAATATTCTTGCCCATTGTGGGATAAATAGGGCTTAAGATATGAGCTAAAACACCGATCATTTGCTGATCGGTGTTTTAAAATATAATTCATTCATGCCTTGCATCAAAATCCTAGTGAAATCATGCGTCCTTCTGAAAATTCAATTTCCAATTCACGCCAAACTGGTCCGTTACTTCCGCGTAACTAACACCCCAGCCAGTTTCTTGAATTTCCATCTTTACCACGCCATTTTTCGAAAGTGATGTGAAGGTTTTTTCAAGGGCTTCTTTGCTGTCGACAAAATATGTAACGGACACTTGGTCACCGATTACTACTTCGCCGTTGGGAGCATCGCTAACATAAAATAACTCAACACTATCTTTTGCTAAACGGGCGTGTGCTACAAGTTCACCATGCGCTTCATCACCGGAAAAGTTCGGTAACATCTTATATAAATTCCTCATTGTTACTTCTACATCGAATGCTGCTTGGTAAAAATCAATTGCTTCATTTGCGTTTCCACTAAAAGTTAAATACGATATTGTCTTGGCCATATCCATCGGCTCCTTTCATTTTTGCTTTATCAGCATAGCAGAAAAGATGGAATAAATCTATAAAAAAGTGTAGCTGGATACGTTGCCTTTCTTGACAAAGTAGTTGAATCGAATTATAATGACCTTATAGTCAGTGACTGGAGGGTCATTAATTGAATAAAAGAGCAATCCAAAAACAGGAAACGCGTAGCAAACTAATTCAAAGTGCGCATCATTTATACGCTGAACATGGCTTTTTGGCGGTAACAATGGAGCAAATCGCCCAACATGCAGGTGTCGCGAAAGGAACTATTTTTACTCATTTTCAATCGCAGGACGAATTAATTTGTACGATTATTCAACAGTTAAGAGAGCAGTTTGGGAATCAAGTATATCAACAGATGAGAGCGGTTAAAGATGATATTCGTTTCATGTTAACATGGCACATAGAGTTGTTACAAGAGCATGAAGCATTGTATCGCCATCTCATCATTGAACGCACACTATTGAGTGAATCGGCACAATTAATCTACTTAGAAATGCAGTCTATTGTTTCCAATTATATTTTTCTTGTTGCACAACAAGCGATGGAACAGCACCGCATAAAAAAGATGGAACCGTATTTGTTTTTCAATACATGGATTGGCTTGTTGCATTACTACATAGCCAACCAGGACTTATTTCAACCAGCTGGCAGTGTCTTGACTACGCACGCTGACGAACTGGTGGCACACTTTTATAGCTTAATCAAAATTTAGGAGGGACTCGCATGAAGAATTGTATTGCATGTGGTATGCCGTTACGCGAAAAAGAGGATTATCCGTTAGGCGATGAAAGCAAAGACTATTGTAAACACTGTGCCCATGAGGATGGCAGCATGCAAACCTATGATGAGAAATTAGAAAGCATGGTTGCATTTGTCATCAAAACGCAAGGGCTAAATGAGGATGTGGCAAAGAAAGTGGCTGCGGAACAATTGAAAGGTTTACCGGCATGGCAGAATCAATAATAACATTAGAAGAAATGCCGAACATTGGTGATGTCCTCGCTACGCGGCTTCGTGCAGCTGGAATTGAAACACCGCAAGAACTAAAGCGATATGGTGCCTGTCTTGCTTTTGAAAAGGCGTTGCTTAGCTATCCTGATGCTTGTGTTAATATGTTATTTGCACTGGAAGGCGCGATTCAAAACATACGCTGGCATCAGTTATCGTCGTCTACAAAAAAAGAACTCCGACAGTTTTATGAAGAAGTGAAACCAACAACTTAATAGTTGAATAGAAATGCTGCTTCAATCGCTAAACCTTATTTCCTAAAAGGCTTAGCGGTTTTTTTCGCGTGCATCTTTAAAATTTGTAAAAAAACAATTTATTTTGTAAAATACAGAAATAAGAGTGATAGAGAATTTGCTGTGTCATTTTTTGCGAATAGGCAATTGTAATGGAGACTAACTCCCTATTTGACTCAGTTATTTGGTCGTCGAGAAATATAGGGCTATGAAGGGGCGGATTGATATGTCGAATGTTTTGGGCTTTTTAAATATTCATGTGGAGGAAGCGGTGAATTATTGGATTAGTACGTATTATGTGGAGTCGGAGGAATATCAGAAAAGAAAGTATATTCCGGGCTACATGGAGGCGCATCGCAATGAGTCTATTCTTCTTTGCAAGCACGCTTTGGCGAATTTAGATGCTGTTCCGAATTCTGTGGAAATTGGGGAAGATCGGTTTGATATGGAGACGAGTCTTGAGGATATTGTTTCCAATCATACGAGCTTTTATACGGCAATAATTGAGTTTTTATTTATTCATTATTTGAAAGGGTCGCTGGATTGCACCAAAGAGGATCTGTTTGAAACGATACTTAAATTTCGAAAAATGGAAGGTATTTCTTTGCAGGGACTTATTTCGGGATATGCGGCTAAGGGCGCACACATGAGTTAGGAAATTGGAATGGAGCGCAAATTATAAATAGTTAGCACTGGTCATTTTATTGGCTGGTGCTTTTTCTCGTTCTGTGGGAATTAGAGTGGTTCTAAATGGATTTATTCATGAATGAATTGGAAGATGCATAGTAAAATCGAGAAAAAACAACCCAGCACCAAAGCAAACTGCTTCAACACTGAGTTGTCCTCCCTCTATTTTTTCTTACCCATCACAATATTCGTATACGTATTCACCGTCAAGAAGTAATACACAATGAACATCAACGTGTAAATTCCTGTCGTCATAATAACCGGTAAAGTCAGGTCCATCTGCAGCATATTCGACAGGGCAATTAGTGCCACCGAGCTATGCGCAATTCCTAAAATCAGCGGAACAAGGAAGATGACGAGAACTTGTTTTGCGATAGTTTTGCGAATTTGCTTGCGGTCTAAACCGATTTTCTGCAAAATATCGTATGTCGGAACATCGTTGTATGCTTCGGTTAGCTGCTTGAAGTAAATGATACTACCTGTCGCTGCAAGGAATACAAGTCCGATGAACATGCCGATGAATAGAAGTACGCCAGTTGTACTCATAATTACTTCATAACCGTTCGGGTAGCTTGTGAACATGGCGTCTTCTGGAAGGATTTTTTGCATTTGTTCGCCGAGTGCTACGCCTTCTTTTGGTGATTCGGTCATGATCGACTGGACGGTTGTTGGTTTGGCGCTGTTTATTGTTGAAGCAACATCGTCAGAAACAATGAGTACTCCAAAAATTGTACTGAATGGTGATTCTGGTCGTGCATCTGTTAGTGTCACTTTTTGTTTTGTACTGTTTTCTAATGTGAAACTTTGGTTTTTCAGTTTTTTCTCAGTCTCAGCTGAGTACGAGATGGTTGGCGCGATGAGAATGGCTTCGTCGTCTTTCAGGTTGGCTTTTTTCACGTCGCTATCTTCTAGTTTGAGAAGCTTGTTGTATTGCGATTGACTAAGAATGGCGAATCCTTCTTCTGGGCCATATTCTACAGGCATTTCGCGGTCACTTGTTGCTTTGACGTAATTCACGACGGTTTCTTGGTTGCCTGTCATCGGTGTTGTCTTGCTGTCTTTGACTAATTGCAAGGCTTCTTCGTTACTTTTCTCATCAACCACATGATATTCAAAAGTTGCTGGGTAACTCGTACCCGCATCTTTGTTTGCGCCGTAATAAATACTGCCGATTGCGCCGATTGCTGTTAGTGTTGTTGCACTCAAAATCGCGATGACGGCGAGTGTTCTAGCATTTGATGCGATGCGGAACGAGAGTTGGGAGTTACTAATAATATTCGTTCCATTATAGAAAATCCGTTTGTTTTTGCGAATTTGGCCTAGTAGGAATGGCAGGAAGTTGCTTAGTAATAGTGCGGTTCCTAAGATGACGGTGACCAAAATAACAAGTGCGCCAGGTCCGAATCCAAGTTTTGCCCAAATGGAGGCTTTGGAATCTAGTGGTTGTAGCGCGATAACATAGCCGATAGCGATTAAAACAATGGATAGTAGTGCCAAGAAGATATTGCTTTTTGGTGTTTTTTCGCGTTTGCTTTCGGAATGGAATAAGTCTAGAAGTGTTGTGCGGTAAATGATGCGGTAGCCGGTGAATGATGTTACGAGCGTAATGATTAGGAAAATGACCACCGTATTAATCACAGCATCGATTGAGAAGACGAAATTACTCACACCGCCAATGTTCATCACACTGAGCAAAATGGTGACGAATAGTTTTGACATCAATGTTCCTAGTGCAATCCCGATAACCAAGGCGCCAAGCCCCATCAGGAAGTTTTCATAAAAGAGCATTCGGCCGATTTCTTTTTTGCGAAGACCGAGTAGGGAGTACAGGCCGATTTCTTTTTTGCGTTTGCGTGTGAAGAAATGGTTCGAATATAAAATGAAGATGGCGACGAAAATGATAAGTACGATTGACGAAGCATCAAAAGCTGTTGAAAGTTTGGCGCTCTTGTCGATTCGGGCAATAACCGCGGGGTCTTGCGCCAGTGACACGAATGTATAATAAATCATAATTGAGAAAATCATCGATGCGAAGTAAAGGAAGTAGTGAATAAAATTATGTTTGATGTTCTTTTTTGCTAAATCAAATAGCGTCATTCATGTCCCCTCCTAATTTCGCCAACACATCAAGAATTTTCTGGAAGAACTCTTTACGCGTTTTCGTTCCGCGATAAATTTCTGTATAGATAGCACCATCTTTAATAAACAAAATTCGTTTGCAAAAGCTAGCGGCGTAAGCGTCATGTGTTACCATCATGATTGTCGAATGCTCGCGCTCATTCAAGTCTTTTAAACTTTCTAGTAAATCCGTCGCTGATTTCGAATCAAGTGCACCAGTTGGTTCATCTGCGAAAATCAGGCTTGGATTAGCGATAATGGCACGGCTCGCTGCTGTCCGTTGTTTTTGTCCGCCGGAAATTTCATTTGGATATTTGTCTAGAATTTCGCGAATCCCGAATGTATCGGCGATTTTTTCAAGGCGTGATTCCATTTCTTTGACTGGGTGTTTGGCTAGCGCAAGCGGTAAAATGATGTTTTCTCGCACGCTTAATGTGTCTAGTAAGTTGTAATCTTGGAAAATAAAACCGAGTTGGTCGCGTCGGAAAGTCGACATTTGTTGCTCGTTCATTGTTTCTATTTCCTGACCTGAGATTTTGATTTCACCGGATGTTGGTTTGTCGATGGTTGAAAAGACGTTTAGCAATGTGGATTTCCCGGCACCACTTGGCCCCATAATCCCAACAAAGTCTCCTTTTGCGATTTCTAAACTAATATTATCTAAAGCTGTGTATACATTACCTTTAATGCCGTAGACTTTACGAACATTTTTTGCATGTAGAACGATTTCCATGTAAACTCCTCCTAAAAAATTAACTTATACTAGTAGTCTACAGGTAATATTGCAGGCGTTCCATTCGCTAATATGACATTATGGGACGTATTACTTACAATTTTGTCATGCAAGAATGTAAGAAAAGGCTAGATTGATATATCCTAAAAGTGGATTGTGATGCGAGTGAAATCAGTGTATACTTCTTGGTATATGCTATAACAAACCTATTGTTCAGGAGGCAAAACAGATGTATATAAATCGTTTTCAAGTCAACTTATCAGGTATGATTGATATATTGTCTAATCATTTATATGATGAAAAAGACGTTTATATTCGTGAATTACTGCAAAATGCCACAGATGCGATTCGAGCTAGGAAAAAAATCGAACCTATGATAGAAGGAAACATTCACGTGTCGCTTTCTGGTGGGGATGATGCCAAGACATTAATTGTAGAGGATAATGGAATCGGATTAACAGAAGCTGAAGTGCATGCTTTTCTGGCTACAATCGCGAATTCTTCTAAAGGTGAGAAAAATTTCGTAAATCAAGCCAACGATTTTATCGGTCGATTTGGAATTGGACTTTTGTCATGCTTTATCGTTAGTGATGAAATTGTGATGATTTCGACGTCTCAGAAGGAAGGAACGACGACGGAATGGCGCGGAAAGGCAGATGGAACGTATTCGGTGCGGAAAATTGGAACGCTGGAGCGGGAACCTGGGACGCAGGTGTTTTTGCGATTGCGGGAAGGGCTTGACGGGCATGAGGAATGCTATGACGAGTCGCTGCTCGCGGAGGTGCTGGAGAAATACGGGGCTTCGTTGGAAAGTGCGATCACGATGGAGGTTCATGGCGAGGAGCGCGTGATTAATGACTGGACGCGGACGTTTGCGGATAAGGGGGCGCTTGTCGGGAAATCGCGGGATGAGATTCTGGCGTTTGGGGAGCGGGTATTGGATACGCATTTTGAGGATTATTTCTTGATTGAGAATGAGTCGGCGCGCACGTTTGGAATCGCTTATATTATTCCGTATACGGTGCAGATGAACGCGGTGAGACGGCAAACGGTGTTTTTGAACAATATGTTTGTGACGAGCGAGGCGCGGGATGTTGTGCCAGACTGGGCGTTTTTTACGCATTGTGTGATTTGGACGGATGAATTGCAACCGGTTGCTTCACGGGAATCTTTTTATAAAAATGAGCGGTTAAAAGAGGTTTCGACGGAGCTTGGAGAGGCGCTTAAGACGGGGATTGAGATGTTGTCTGATGAGGCGCTGGAGAAGTTATTGCGGACGCATTATCTTGGGTTTAAGGCGTTGGCGAGTGATGATGCAAAGTTTTTGCGGTTGATTTATCCTTATTTGCCGTTTCGGACGTTGCGCGGTGAGGAGAAATTGGCGGACATCATGGAGCAGACGGACACGATTTATTATACGTACTCGGTCGATGACTTTAGACAAATCACGGATATTGCGCGTGCGAGTGGCATGACGCTGATTAATGGCGGTTATTCGTATGATACGCCGATTTTGCAGGAACTAGCGTCACTTGACTTGGCTGTATCGTTCGTGTTAATTGATCCAGAAGACATGACGGAAAAGTTGATGCCAGTCTCGGCGCAAGAAGAGGCGATGTATGGCGTGACGATTACTGACATGAACAAGCGGATGGCAGAATTCGATGTGACGGTAGAAATGAAGCATTTTGAACCGGCGACGTTACCAGTTATTTTTATTCATTCGGCGGCCACGCAAAGCTCACGCGAACTAGAACGTGCCAAAGAGGAAAGCAATGCGGTATTTAGCGATATTTTGGCGAGTATTCAGCAGGAACAAGCCCCAGCACCGTTAGCCCATCTTTATTTGAATTTGGATAACCCATTAATTAAGCGCTTATTCACGTCGAACAAAACAGCGGAGACGCTAACAGTGATCGTGAACGTTTTGTATATTCAAGCGTTACTGCTCGGTCATTATCCACTGAAAAAAGCCGAAATGGACTTGATGAATAAAAATATGATACACATTTTAGAAATGTTATAGGAGGCAGCAAACATGAATTATTTAGAGGATTTAGAAACCGCTTGGCAAATGAGAGATGATGACCCAGCGCGAATAAAAGTTTTGGAGCAAGCGATATTAGGTGCTGACATGTATAATGATATACCAAATGGCATTGAGGCACGCGATATGCTGATTGATACATGCCTTTATGTCGGTTTTCCGAAGAAGCAACTGCAAGCGTTTAGTTGGCTCGTGAAGAAGTTTGAGGAAGATTGTCCGGACGTGGACGGTTTTGATTTATTGTGGAAATATAAATGGATTGCCGAGCATGTCCCAATGTTTGACGAAGTTTCGAAAGCGCAAATCGATGCCCTTTTAAATGATATGAAAGTGAAATTTGAGCAGCGGGGCTATTCTTTGCGGCCTTACTACAAAGTTTCGACATTAGGCGCGATGCGGATGGGGGATAGGGCGAAAGCAGAGGCCTATTTCGAGCAATGGCAAAAAGCGAAATCCGACTACATGAATGACTGCGGCGCATGCGAAACAAACGATGTCGTGCACTATCATTATTTCATGGAAGACTACGAACAAGCGCTCAAAAAAGCTGAACCAATCGTGACTGGCAAACAAAGCTGTGCAGAAGTACCGCATTTGACCTATGGTTTTACCGTCATTGCGTATTTCAAAACCGGCGATTTAGAAATGGCGCAACAATGCTTTGAGAAAGGCTACCCGTTAGTAGAGAAAAAATCAAGCCTAATTCCACCGATGGCAAGTATGATTCAATATTTAAACTTGTCAGGGCAGCATGAGAAAGCCAAAGATGTTATCGCGATCAACAAAGAAACCGCGCTAGCATCTGAAAGTGGCTTGGATAAATTATTATTTTTGCAAGCGGCATTCCCGTTTTTCGATGCAGAGGTGGACAAAGATTTGATTCAATTGACTGAAGAACTAACCGCGAAATTCGATGCTCGTAATGAAAATAGCTATTACAGCGAACGATTAGCAAAATAAGCATACAAAAAAGAGGAGTCCGCGTTTGGATTCCTCTTTTACGTTTAGATTCTAAAGAAACGACTTAACTCGTCCGGAGCAACATAATTTCCCACTAAGAATGAGCCGAATTCCGCAAATCGCGCGCTTGATTCATCAAAACGCATTTCGGTTACAATTCGTTTGAAATCAAGTGCATCGTCCGCAAATAGCGTCACGCCCCACTCGAAATCGTCCAAACCAATGGATCCACCGATAATTTGTTTAATCTTACCGGCATATGTCCGACCAATCGCGCCGTGATTACGAATCATCGCTTGGCGTTCTTCCATCGGCAACATGTACCAATTATCCAAGCCATTCCGTTTTTTCGTCATTGGGTAGAAACAAATGTGTTTACGAGCAGGCAATTCAGGATACAGACGCTCACGTACATGTTTATTTTGGAAAGGATCTTCTCCTTTTGCCATATGATTCGCCAAGTAATTGCTAAGTTCCACAACAGAAACGTACGAATAAGCAGGGAGCAAGTAATCCGCGATACGCAGTTTGTTCAACTGGTTTTCAACTTCATTCAAGCCTTCCAAAGTCGGTCTCAACGTGAAGAAAAGCAAGTCCGCTTTTTGACCTAAAATCGAGTAAACTGTGTGTTCCCCTTCGCCCATTTTTTTCGTGATATCCATGTCTCCTAAGAAATTTTGTAATTCATTGAGCATAGAATCGCGGTCAGCAGGAGATACCTCGCGAAAAGCAGGCCAGTCAATCGATCTGAAATCATGTAGCGAGAACCAGCCATCTAATGTTTTAACTGCTTCGTTCATATAAAGCACTTCCTCTCTATGTAATATTTAAATTGTAACATACCATGAAGCCAACTGT
Organism: Listeria booriae; assembly: GCF_000766865.1. GTDB lineage: Bacteria > Bacillota > Bacilli > Lactobacillales > Listeriaceae > Listeria_A > Listeria_A booriae. The sequence continues at coordinate 6,968 of NZ_JNFA01000025.1, read as the reverse complement.
CCCCACACCTGTTTGTGAAAAAAACCTCCACAATAATGTGAAGGCTTCTGTTCCAAATTATTTAGCTGGCGTAGACACGATGCAGCTTACTTTGCCGTTGATTGTCCAGTTTTTGCACGTGTTAGGAAGTAGGAAGTGATCCGCTTTTTTGATTGGCGTTGTGTCACCGTCAATGGTTAGCGTCGCTTCGCCATCTAGAACACTTACCAACGTGTACGGCGCTGTAGCCGTGAAATCCGCTTTACCGTTGATGTCCCATTTGTACACTGCGAAAAAGTCACTATCTACAAACGTTGTCTTCGTAAGCGCCCCAGTCGTTTCCGTTTTAATATCTAAAACAGCATCATGATGCGGAACTGTCGTCACATCAATCGCTTTGCCTAAATGAAGTTCACGCTTGTTGCCGTGGTCATCCACACGATCATAATCATACACACGATACGTCGTGTCCGAACTTTGCTGCGTCTCCAAAACTAGCGTCCCAGTACATAGCGCATGAATCGTTCCACTCGGCACATAGAAAAAGTCACCCGGCTTAATCGCCACTTTACGAAGCAACTCGCTCCACTTACCGTCACGCGTCCATTCAATCAACTGCTCTTTCGACGTCGCATTATGCCCGTAAACAAGCTCAGCGCCAGGCTCACAGTCAATAATATACCAACATTCCGTCTTACCAAGCTCGCCATTCTCATGCTCTTTTGCATACGCATCATCCGGGTGAACTTGCACCGATAAATCCGTATTCGCGTCCAAAATTTTCGTAAGCAACGGAAAAACCGCTTCTTTCGGATTACCGAACAACGCAGGCTCTTGCTCCCAAAGCTCAATCAACGTTTTGCCTTTATACGCGTCATTTTTTACCGTAGAAGGACCGTGCGGATGCGCCGAAATCGCCCAATACTCGCCAGTCGTCTCCGATGGAATCGTGTAGCCAAAGAAGTCACGCAGTTTCGTACCTCCCCAAATTCGATCTTGAAAAACAGAATCTAAAAATAAAGCTTTTGTCATTATAGTAGCCTCCTAATTTTTATCTTTCATCAAAAAACCTTGCTGTTTCAACGTCTCCGCAATCGAAGGGTAGTAGTCTTTGTCATAAAAAGCAGAGACCCGCTTCGTCCAAGAAATACCACCTTCACGCGCTGAAAAAGGAATAATCGTTTCATCATACGCAGCCATAGCATCCGTCACATCCGTCTGATACGTCTCCTCAAAATAAACCGCTTCTTTCGGAAAGCGCGGCTTAATCGGCATTTCCACATCCGGATAACCAATACAAAGCCCAACCACCGGAAAAACATATTTCGGCAGTTGCAAGAAATCAATCACATCCGCCATATTGCGCCGAATCCCACCGATGCAAACAACACCTAAATCAAAAGATTCCGCAGCAATAATCGCATTTTCACAAGCCAGCCCAACATCAGTCGCACCAACAAGTAAAGCGTCCACATTTTCCACTGCCGTTAACGACCCACCATGCGTTTCACTTGCCAAATGCGTCCGATAAAAATCGGCAACAAACACAAGAAAAACAGAACTCTCTGCTATGTACGGCTGATTTCCACATAACTCCGCCATTTTCTGCTTCCGTTCCGGATTTTGCACCGCAATAATCGAATATTGCTGCCCATTAATCCAAGAAGGAGCACATTGCGTCGCACGAATAATCGCGTCTAACTGTTCTTTTGGAATCACCTGGTCCGTCTGAAACTTCCGAAACGACCGATGACTCCTCAAATGATCAATAATCGAATTCAAAGGAAAACCCCCATTTCAATAATCGTAACAAACTAAGTATAGCCTTTTTTCGAATGAGAATAAAGCTTTTTAAGGCCAACACTTGAAAAGAAACCCCCGAATCCAGTAAAATAAGAAAGTAGAAAGAAGGTGACCCACTCGTGGAAAAAAAGAAAGCCCTCGTACTCCTAGAAAAATACTTCCTAACCACTGAAGAAACCGCAGTCTTCCTAGGCATCTCCAAACAAGCACTATCATCCCTAGTCAAACGAGGCAAACTAGACCGCATCGAAAAAGGCAAAATCAGCTTATTCTTTAAAGACGACGTGGAACGAAGAAAACGCGAACAAAGCGAACTGCGCAGAAAATACCGCCCGTATACATAAAAAAAGGAAATTGGATGTGTTGCCGTCCAGTTTCCTTTTTTCGTTCGAATGGAGCGTAGGGGGATCGAACCCCTGACCTCTACACTGCCAGCGTAGCGCTCTCCCAGCTGAGCTAACACCCCGAATTTGATAGGATTATTGTAGCACAAGGGATTTGAGACTGTCAAACCTAGTTTCTTCACATAATAATAGGAATCAAAATCTACCATCAGATAAATATTCAATTTAAATAACGTCTTAGTTTATCCTTATCATCTTCGTTCAACTTCTCAATGTCTGCTATAATCTTTGATACATCTCTTTCACTTGAAATAAAGAGGGAAGTAGTAATGCTAGTAACAACTCCGATAATGCCAATTCCTAAAAGCATTAAGATGCCTGCGATAGATCGCCCCCAAATAGTTACTGGCGATAAATCACCGTAGCCTACAGTAGTCACTGTTACTATCGTCCACCAAAAAGCATCTGAATAAGAGTTTATACCAGGCTCTAAAATAAATATAGGGATAGGAATAATGAGTAATAAAATTAATAATGCAATGAACACCTTATGTAAGTTTTTTTCTTTGAGAAATGAATAAACAGGGGTGAAATACCTACTGCCTATACTAGTCAATCTCAACAATCTGAGTGCTCTAAAGGCGCGGAATACAGAATCAAAAGGAATCAATGCAATTAATTCGATCCAATGTTCTTGTACATACTTCTTTTTCTCAGGTGCTTTAATAAAAAAATAGATATAATCAGAAAGAAATATAAACCATATGATAAAATTTAAAACTTGAACGAATAAGTTATCAAAGGGAAGTGTAAATAAAGATAAGATAACTAATGAAAACATGCCTATTTCATACCATAATTTATAATTTTTATTAGCCACAGCAATTTCTCTCCTTGTTGTCTTTTTTGAAATTTGTAACTGCTTTTCTAGTTTATTATATAGTTTCCAATATCATACATCAAGCAATATTTTCTCCCCACCACAAGCAAATAACTTGCAACCAAATCTCAAAAGCGTAAAATAATTGACGTATCAATTAATAAGAAAGGCGGGGAAAACCAATGTCCGATGACTGCTCCAAGCGCGCAGAACTACTCACACAAATGCACGGCCTATGCAAAAACATGAATCAAACCTTCGAAGCAACATTACAAATGAGCGCAACAAAAGTCGAGCTACTTCATCAGATTTCTTGCGCAAACGAGCAGAATCAGCAAGCACTTCAACATTCACTCGGCCTTGACGCTGCGGCAATCACAAGGCATTTGCGAAAACTAGAAGAAGACGGCTTCATCACCCGCCAGAAAAAAGCACCAGACCGGAGAGCAACTTTTATACGCCTCACAGAACAAGGCACAAATCAGCTAACCGTCCTAACCGAACAGAAAAAAGCTTTTCAAAAACGGTTATTAAGCGGTTTTTCCGAACAAGAACTAGCGGATTTTACGATTTTGCTAGAACGAATGTCGCGCAATATGAAATAAGAGATAGAGGAGGAATTTTAAAATGAAAGCAGTTATTATTGAAAATTATGGTGGCAAAGAAGAGCTAAAAGACGCAGTCGTTGCAGATCCGAAGGCAGGCGCAGGACAAGTCGTGGTTCAACTGAAAGCTACATCGATTAACCCAATTGACTGGAAATTACGCGAAGGCTACTTAAAACAAATGATGGACTGGCCATTTCCGATTATCCTTGGCTGGGACGCGGCTGGCATTATTTCCGAAGTTGGTGCGGACGTAACCGATTGGCAAGTTGGTGACAAAGTATTTGCAAGACCAGAGACGACGCGTTTTGGAACATACGCAGAATATACAGTGGTCGACGCACCATTGCTCGCTAAAATCCCTGACAACGTATCATTTGAAGAAGCCGCATCCATCCCGTTAGCAGGCCTGACAGCATGGCAAGCACTTTTCGATCATGGCAACTTGCAAGCAGGCGAGAAAGTCCTTATTCACGCAGGAGCTGGTGGTGTCGGCACATTGGCGATTCAACTGGCAAAAAACGCTGGCGCCTATGTCGTGACAACAGCAAGTGAGAAAAACGCTGCGTTCCTAAAAGAGCTAGGCGCTGACGAAGTAATCGACTACCGCACAACCAATTTCGCAGACGTTCTAACAGACATAGACCTCGCTTTTGATACAATGGGCGGCGACATCCAAAAAGACAGCTTCCAAGTGCTAAAAGAGGGCACAGGACGCCTAATCTCAATCGTATCAGAACCAGATCAAGACCTAGCCAAAGCCAAAAACATCCTAGCAAAAAGCATCTGGCTACAACCAAACGGCGAACAACTGCAAAAAATATCAGACCTAATGGCATCAGGCAAAGTAAAAGCCATTGTCGGCGAAACATTCCCATTCTCCGCAAAAGGGGTCTATGACGCACACGCACTAAGCGAAACACACCACGCAAAAGGAAAAATTGTTGTTCGTTTTGAATAAAAAATGTTTGAACTTGTTTTTATTGTGGTAAAGATAACAATGGCATAATTCGAGGAGGGTTACACATGCTAGGAATTATTTGGGGAATCATCGTGATCCTGTTCGCGGTATGGCTTATCGGGCTAATTTTCCACATTGGTGGAGCGTTAATCAACCTTTTATTAGTTGTCGTTCTGATTTTAATTATTTGGAACTTGATACAAAGCGCTCGAAATAAGCGGAAATAACAAAAAGGCTATTTTGTCCATTGCTGACAGAATAGCCTTTTTTTCATTCTAATTTTTTCAAATAAACATCTTTCCAATTTCGCGAAAGCAAATAGCGGTGACAAGACTGGCTGTAAAGTAGAAACAGGGCACTACAAGCAAGCACTGCGGTACTGCCGAGCAATAGCCCAGCCGTAACGTCTGACGGATAGTGCACACCGAGATATACCCGCGTATACATAATCGTCAAAATAATTAAAAACGCGACAATTCCAATCACAATCCGATGCCACATTTTAGAAAGTGCAATAATAAGTAGCGCCGCAATCATCCCATAAAACGCTGTTGAACCCGTCGCGTGTCCACTCGGAAAACTATAACCACCTTGCGAAACAAGCATATCAGTAGGGCGCGGCCGAGCAATAATCTGTTTAATAACCCACGGCAAAAGCGCACCACCAATCAAAACTGTCCCACCAAACCAAATCGCAATCGTGTAACGCTTCAAGAAAATAAAAATCAGCAGTAGCGCAATCGTCATCATAACAATCGCCCCCACACCGCCAAAATTCGTAATAAAAGCAATGACATCCGTCTTGGTCGTAGAAATATTCACACGAACAATATCGATCCAATACGTATCAAACCGAGCAATAAAACGAGCATTCGTTGCAACGCCAATCAGAAAAACAAGAAATCCAATCGCCGTCACAGCACTTAAAGTAAATAAAACCGTGGCATTTTTTCTAGTATGACTCATGCAAAATCTCCTTTTTTATCAATCCAATCAAGCACCGTCTGAATTTCACGATCCCAGTATTTCCAATTATGCTCCCCAGGTATTTCCCGATATATGTAAGCAAAATCCGTTTTTTCAATCGCCGCTTTAAAACCAAGATTATTCGCATACAAAAAATCTTCCGTCCCGCAAAGCTGCAGCACACGCGGTTTCCAATCCCGGTTCGCCACCTTAGGCAACAAAGCAACCAAATCATTCATCGAACCCTCCATATCCTCGATGCTCCCAAAAGTAGGCACCATCTCCACTTCCATTTCCGGCCGCTGATGACGAAGCGCAACCAAATCAAGCGCCCCTGACAACGAAGCCATTCCCGCAAATTTCTCAGGATAGTTCAGCCCCCATTTTAACGCACCAAATCCGCCCATCGAAAGCCCAGCAACATAAGTGTTCTCAGGCTCAGTAGGCAAGCGGAACCAACGATGAATTAGCGAAGGCAACTCCTCAGACAAAAACGTCCAATAGCGATTGCCAATCCGCATATCCGTATAGAAACTACGATGAACTTGCGGCATCACAATAGCAATATTTCGATTTTCCGCATAACGAACAAGCGATGTATTCGTAAGCCAAGCAGTATCATCATCAGAAAGCCCGTGAAGCAAATACAATAACCGCATAGGCTTATCCTCATCGACTTGGTCAGGAATAAACACCTGCAAAGAAGTACGCAATTCAAGCGCTGCCGAGAAAAAATGTGATGAAAAAGTTGTCATAAAAATTTTCCTCCCTGTAAAGCAGATTTACGCCTATTATAGCATAAGTAGGCCAACAACCAGCAATAAAAACAAAGAGGGCTTAACATAAGACACAGCGGTTAGTTTCTTGGCTATCCTCCATTTTGGAACGCGCAAATAACACATTAATAGAAGCAACAAAAAAAAGCAATTGATTTTTAATCAATTGCTTTTTGAAATGAGCCGTGATGGGCTCGAACCATCGACCCTCTGATTAAAAGTCAGATGCTCTACCAACTGAGCTAACGGCTCTAAAAATAATGGCTGGGCTAGCTGGATTCGAACCAACGCATGACGGAATCAAAATCCGTTGCCTTACCGCTTGGCGATAGCCCAATAAATGGTGGAGGGGGGCAGATTCGAACTGCCGAACCCGAAGGAGCGGATTTACAGTCCGCCGCGTTTAGCCACTTCGCTACCCCTCCATATTAAAACGTTTCAAATGCCAACTGCAGGAATTGAACCCGCAACCTACTGATTACGATTCAGTTGCTCTACCAGATTGAGCTAAGTTGGCAAAACAGCAAACACTGTTTAACCGCCCAAGAGAACTGTTCCTAATTAACAATTACAGATGAATGGTGGGGGCTAACGGGATCGAACCGCTGACCCTCTGCTTGTAAGGCAGATGCTCTCCCAGCTGAGCTAAGCCCC